>JAQGLY010000041.1 GCA_028292625.1 Herbaspirillum sp.
TGTCAAGGGCAACAACGAGTTGCTAAGCCTGACCCAGCCGCAGATCATCCAGGAAATCCACGAACAATATCTGGCCGCGGGCGCCGATCTGGTCGAAACCAATACCTTCGGCGCGACCTCGGTGGCGCAAGACGATTACCACATGGCGTCGCTGGTCTATGAAATGAATCTCGCGTCGGCCAAACTGGCGCGCGCGGCCTGCGACAAGTATTCGACCCCCGACCGGCCGCGCTTCGTCGCCGGCGCGCTCGGCCCGACGCCGAAGACCGCGTCGATTTCGCCCGACGTCAACGATCCCGCGGCGCGCAACGTCACCTTCGATCAACTGGTGGCCGCCTATCTGGAACAGACGCGCGCGCTGGTCGAAGGGGGCGCCGACGTGCTGCTGGTCGAAACCATTTTCGATACGCTCAACTGCAAGGCCGCGCTGTTTGCGATCGACACCTTCTTTGAAGAGTCCGGACAGCGCCTGCCCATCATGATTTCCGGCACCGTGACCGACGCCTCGGGCCGCATTCTGTCGGGCCAGACCGTGCCCGCCTTCTGGAATTCCGTGCGTCACGCCAAGCCGCTGACGATCGGTTTGAACTGCGCGCTGGGCGCGGCGCTGATGCGGCCGTATGCGGAAGAATTATCCAAGATCGCCGACACCTTTGTCTGCATTTACCCGAACGCCGGGCTGCCCAATCCGATGAGCGATACCGGTTTCGACGAGACGCCGGACGTCACCTCGTCGCTGCTGAAGGATTTCGCCGAAAGCGGTTTCGTCAACGTCGCCGGCGGTTGCTGCGGCACCACGCCGGCGCACATCAAGGCGATTGCCGACACCGTGGCGCAGATCGCTCCGCGCGTAGTGCCGGAGACGACGCATGAAATGCGCCTGTCCGGGCTGGAGCCGTTCGTGGTCGACGCGCAGTCGCTGTTCGTCAACGTCGGCGAACGCACCAACGTCACCGGCTCCAAAGCGTTTGCGCGGATGATCCTCAACGAGCAGTACGACGAGGCACTGTCGGTGGCGCGCCAGCAAGTGGAAAACGGCGCGCAGGTGATCGACATCAATATGGACGAAGCGATGCTCGATTCGGTCGCCGCGATGACGCGCTTCCTGAACCTGATCGCCTCCGAACCGGATATCGCGCGCGTGCCGGTGATGATCGATTCGTCCAAATGGGCGGTGATCGAAGCCGGTCTCAAATGCGTGCAGGGCAAGTCCATCGTCAACTCGATTTCGATGAAGGAAGGCGAAGAGCCGTTCCTGCATCATGCCAAGCTGTGCCGACGCTACGGCGCCGCGGTGATCGTAATGGCGTTCGACGAAAAAGGCCAGGCCGATACCTTTCAGCGCAAGATCGAGATCTGCGAGCGCGCATACCGGCTGCTGGTCGATACCGTCGGGTTCCCGCCGGAAGACATCATTTTCGATCCCAACATTTTCGCCATCGCCACCGGCATCGAAGAACACGACAACTACGCGGTCGATTTCATCAACGCGACCCGCTGGATCCGCGAAAATCTGCCGCACGCCAAGATCAGCGGCGGCGTGTCCAACGTCAGTTTCAGCTTCCGCGGCAACGATCCCGCGCGCGAAGCGATTCATACCGTGTTCTTGTATCACGCGATCCAGGCCGGCATGACGATGGGCATCGTCAACGCAGGCATGGTCGGCGTCTACGACAACCTGCCGGCCGAATTGCGCGAACGGGTCGAAGACGTGGTGCTGAATCGCCGCCCCGATTCGACCGAGCGCATGATCGAGATCGCCTCGACCCTGAAGGCCGGCGACAAAAAGGAAGAAGCCACGCTGGAATGGCGCGCCGGCACCGTGCAGCAACGGCTGGCGCATGCGCTGGTGCAGGGCATTACGCAATGGATCGTCGAAGACACCGAAGAAGCGCGGCAGCAATTGCTGGGCAACGGCGGCCGCCCGATTCATGTGATCGAAGGTCCGCTGATGGACGGCATGAATATCGTCGGCGACCTGTTCGGACAGGGCAAGATGTTCCTGCCGCAGGTAGTCAAATCGGCGCGCGTGATGAAGCAGGCGGTGGCGCATCTGATCCCGTTCATCGAAGAAGAGAAGCGCCTGCTGCAAGAGCAGACCGGTGTGGCCAGCAAGCCCAAGGGCAAGATCGTGATCGCCACCGTCAAGGGCGACGTGCACGACATCGGCAAGAACATCGTATCGGTGGTGCTGCAATGTAATAACTTCGAAGTGGTGAACATGGGCGTGATGGTGCCCTGTTCGGAAATCCTGGCCAAAGCCAAGGAAGAGCATGCCGATATCATCGGGCTGTCCGGCCTGATCACGCCGTCGCTGGAAGAAATGGCCCACGTCGCCAAGGAAATGCAGCGCGACGAATATTTCCGCGGGCTGAAGATGCCGCTGCTCATCGGCGGCGCCACCACGTCGCGTGCGCACACCGCGGTGAAGATCGCGCCGAACTACGACGGCCCCGTGGTGTACGTGCCGGACGCGTCGCGTTCGGTGTCGGTGGCGCAGTCGCTGCTGACGCCGGAAAGCCGCGATCAGTACATCGCCGAGATCGCCACCGATTACGCGCGCATCCGGGAACAGCATGCCGGCAAGAAAGCCACGCCGATGCTGCCGCTGGCGGCCGCCCGCGCGAATAAAACCCGGCTGGAATTCGCGCCGGTCAAACCCAAATTCATTGGCCGCCGCCTGTTCAAGAACGTCGATCTGGGCGCACTGGCCGAATACATCGACTGGGGCCCGTTCTTCCAGACCTGGGATCTGGCCGGCCCGTATCCGGCGATCCTGAAGGACGAAGTGGTCGGCGTGGAAGCCGCCAAAGTCTTCGAGGAAGGCCAGGCGCTGCTGAAGAAAGTCATCGAGGGCCGCTGGCTCACGGCTAACGGCGTGATCGCGCTGTTGCCGGCCAATACGGTCAACGACGACGACATCGAGGTCTATACGGACGACACCCGCGGCACGGTGGCGTTCACTTATTACAATGTGCGCCAGCAGACCGAAAAGCCGGTGATCGACGGCGTCGCGCGGCCGAATCAATGCCTGGCCGATTTCATCGCGCCGAAGTCGTCCGGCATCGCCGATTACATCGGGCTGTTCGCGGTGACCGCCGGCCTTGGCATCGAAAAATACGAAAAGCGGTTTGAAGATGCCTACGACGATTACTCGTCGATCATGCTGAAATCGCTGGCTGACCGGCTGGCCGAGGCGTTTGCCGAATATCTGCATGAGCGGGTGCGCAAGGATTTGTGGGGCTATGCCGCCGCCGAGCAATTGAGCAAAAACGACATGATCGGCGAAAAATACGTGGGCATCCGCCCGGCTCCCGGTTATCCGGCCTGTCCCGAGCACACCGTCAAGAAAGACTTGTTCGAGGTGCTGCAATGCGACGATATCGGCATGGCGCTGACCGAATCGTTTGCGATGTTTCCGGGGGCGTCGGTGTCCGGGCTGTACTTCGCGCATCCCGCATCGAAATACTTCGTGGTCGGCAAGATCGGCCAGGATCAGGTCGACGACATGGCGCGCCGGCGCGGCGTGGATAAACAGGATGTCGAGCGCTGGCTGGCGCCGAATTTGTAATTTTAGCAACATTTTCCGCCGCCGCCGGCCAGTCTGTTGTTTAAAGTCTCATAGACAAGCGCTTGCCGCCGGTGCCGGAAAGTCAGTAAGTCATTGACAGGCAAGTAGAAAATGCGTTCTAATTCAAGGTTCACCGTCTCTCGGATTGCGCTGTCGCCCTGAAGCGCGGGTTAGACGCGGTGGCAGACAAAACATGCGCGAGATCGCGGATTTTTGCAGATGTGCGCCAGACAGGTATCGAACAAGGTATCGAGCACTGGCGTTTGCGTATCTGCACGGACCCGCGGGTGTCCAAGCGATGTGGGGATTTCCAATTTACTTTAGCTGATTAGCGAGACCAACATGAAACGTACTTACCAACCTTCAGTCGTACGCCGCAAGCGCACCCACGGCTTTCGCGCACGCATGGCAACCCGCGGCGGCCGCGCAGTAATCAATGCGCGCCGCTCCAAGGGCCGCAAACGTCTGGCCGTATAGTTCGCGGTCTGATGACAGCTAGACGAGCCGGATAAGATTGCGTGTCGGATCTTGCACTTCTTTCCCAGGCATACGGGCGCGACCGGCGGATCGTTAAAACGGATGAGTTTTCATCCGTTTTTCGTTTGCGGCCTATCCAGCGCACGGCACATTTCGTGCTGTACGCCCGCGCCAATCAGTCTGCGCATGCCCGTCTGGGCGTCGTCGTCGCGAAACGTTTTGCGCCGCGCGCGGTGACGCGCAACGCCGTCAAACGCGCGGCCCGGGAACTGTTCCGCAAAAGCCTGCTGCCCGCGGTCGATTGCATCGTCCGCTTGTCCAAGCCGGTCAACGTCAAAAGCGGTCCGGCCGTCACCGCCAATCTGAAGACGGCGTTGCGTGCCGAACTGATGCAGTTGCTGCAAGCCGCCGGTCCGCAAATGGCCGGTGTGGCGCAGGCAGCGAGCCTGCCATGCTGAAAAAACCGTTGCTATGGCTGATCCGTGCCTATCAGTTGGGCATCAGTCCGTATCTGGGTCAGCGCTGCCGTTTTTATCCGTCGTGTTCCAGCTATGCAGCGGAAGCCGTTGCCGTGCATGGCGCCTGGAAGGGCAGCGTGCTGGCGACCAAACGTCTGTGCAAATGTCATCCGTGGCATCCGGGCGGCTGCGATCCGGTGCCGTCCGCAGTCTCGCCTGAAATTCACTCCCCGACAATCTCATCTGCCGCCGTCGATACCCTCGACGGCCGTAGTCACTCGTGAATTAGTACTCAATAAATTTATGGACATCAAACGTACCGTACTCTGGGCTGTGTTCGCATTGTCATTGTTGATCCTCTGGGACAACTGGATGCGCTATAACGGCAAGCCATCCATGTTCTTCCCGAATACCACGCAGCAAGCCAAGACCGCCGCCAACAATGCGCCGGCGCAGCCCGCGGCGGCGCAGCCGGACGGATCCGCGCTGCCGGCCGGCGCGGTAGCCGGTGGCGATACGCTGCCGGTCCAGGGACAAACCATCACCATCACGACTGACGTCGTCAAAGCCGACATCGATACCATCGGCGGCGAACTGAAACGTCTGGAACTGCTTAAGCACAAGGATACGGTCGATCCGACCAAGAACCTGGTGCTGTTCAACGACACGCCTGATCATACCTATCTGGCCCAATCCGGTTTGCTCGGCGGTCCGTTCCCGAATCACCGCTCCGGCTTCATCGCGCAACCGGGCGTGCGCACGCTGGGCGACGGCGACTCGGTGCAACTGGTGCTGGAATCGCAACAGGGCGGCGTCAAGCTGACCAAGACCTACACCTTCAAGCGCGGCGACTACAATATCGACCTCAAGAATACGGTGACCAACGTCGGCGACGCGCCGGTGACGCCGTCGCTGTACCTGCAATTGGTGCGCGACGGCAACAAGCCGGGCGGCGAATCCCATTTCTACAGCACCTTCACCGGTCCTACCGTCTACACCGACGCCGACAAGTTCCAGAAGCTCGCCTTCGAAAAAATCGGCACCGCCGCCGACCAACACGCCACCAAGGCCGACAACGGCTGGATCGCGCTGGTGCAACACTATTTCGTCTCGGCGATCATTCCGCCGGCCGGCATGCAGCGCGAGATATTCACCAAGAAAGTCGCCGCCAATCTGTACGCGGTGGGCAACGTGCTGCCGATGGGCGCCATCGCCCCCGGCGCCAGCGTCACGCTGGATGCGCATCTATATTCCGGCCCGCAGGAATCGGCCGTGCTGGAAAAAACCGCGCCCGGCCTGGAACTGGTCAAGGACTACGGCTGGCTGACCATCATCGCCAAACCGATCTTCTGGCTGATGACGCATATCCATGCGCTGGTCGGCAACTGGGGCTGGACCATCATCCTGCTGACCATGTTCATCAAATTGCTGTTCTTCCCGCTGTCGGCCACCAGCTACCGCAGCATGGCGAAAATGAAGGCCGTTGCGCCGAAGATGCAAGCCATCCGCGATCGCAACAAAGGCGAAACGCAGAAGATGAATCAGGAGATGATGCAGCTGTATAAAACCGAAAAGATCAACCCGCTCGGCGGCTGCCTGCCGATCGTGGTGCAGATTCCGGTCTTTATTTCGCTGTACTGGGTGCTGCTGGCCAGCGTCGAAATGCGCAATGCGCCGTGGATCGGCTGGATCCACGATCTGGCCGCGCCCGATCCGTTCTACATCCTGCCGGTGCTGATGGCGGTCTCGATGTTCATCCAGACCAGGCTCAATCCGACCCCGCCCGATCCGATCCAGGCCAAGGTCATGATGTTCATGCCGATCGCATTCTCGGTCATGTTCTTCTTCTTCCCGTCCGGGCTGGTGTTGTATTGGGTGGTCAATAATGTGTTGTCGATCACACAGCAATGGGTCATTACCAAGAAAATGCAAAAAGAAAAGGTCAAATAAGGGTTGGGTTTCTTGTTCGACCAAAAAGCCCGTGGCATGATTTGCTCACGGGTTTTTTTACGTCAGCGAATTGATATTCAAACTCATTTCGAATAACCGTTCGCGCATACGATTATTCGAAATGCGTTCTAAAACCATACCGAAAAACAGAAATCCATGAGTCTCGATGCATCCCCCATCGCTGCCATCGCCACCGCCCCCGGGCGCGGCGGTATCGGCGTCGTACGCCTGTCAGGCAAGAATCTATGGCCCGTCATTAGCGCGGTATGCGGCAAGCAGCCGGAGCAAATGCAGCCGCGTTACGCGACCTATCTTCCTTTTTTGCGCGCCGACGGCAGCGTGATCGATCAGGGGCTGGCGATTTATTTCAAGGCGCCGCATTCGTACACCGGCGAGGACGTGCTCGAACTGCAAGGCCACGGTGGCCCGGTCGTGCTGCAAATGCTGCTGGCCCGCTGCCTGGAAGCCGGGCAGGAAATCGATTTGCGCATGGCGCAGCCCGGCGAATTCACGCAGCGCGCTTTTCTGAACGACAAGCTCGATCTGGCGCAGGCCGAGGCAGTGGCCGATCTGATCGACGCATCGACCGAAGCGGCGGCCAGATCGGCGTCCGAATCGCTGTCCGGCGAATTTTCCCGCGTCGTGCACGCTCTGGTGCGGCAAGTCACGGACTTGCGCATGCTGGTCGAAGCAACGCTCGATTTTCCCGAAGAAGAAATCGATTTTCTCGAGCAATCCGACGCACGCGGCCAACTGGCCCGCGTCCGCGACACGCTGGCGCAGGTGTTCGCGCAAGCCGCGCAAGGTGCGTTGCTGCGCGACGGCCTGAACGTGGTGCTGGCGGGTCAGCCGAACGTCGGCAAGTCCTCGCTGCTCAATGTCCTGGCCGGCGCCGATGTCGCCATCGTCACCGCCATCGCCGGCACCACGCGCGACAAGGTAACGCAGACCATACAGATCGAAGGCATGCCGCTGAATATCATCGACACCGCCGGCATACGGGAAGGCGGCGGCGCGGACTTCGATACCGGCCCGGGCCCCGATGAAGTCGAACGCATCGGCATCGAACGGACCTGGGGCGAAGTGGCGAAGGCCGACGTCATCCTGCACATGATGGATGCCGATCGCGGACCGACCCGCGCCGATGAGAAAATCGCCCTCAGGTTTCCATCCGGCGTGCCGATCATCCGCATCTGGAACAAGATCGACCGCTCCGGACACAAACCCGCCATCGACGCCATGCCCGACGTCACGCACATCTATCTGTCGGCCGCCGAGCGCACCGGCATGGATTTGCTGCGCACCGAATTGCTGCGCGTGGCCGGGTGGCGCCAAACCACCGAATCGCGCTATCTGGCCCGCGAACGGCATCTGATCGCGCTCAAGGCGGCCGGCGGCCATCTGGACCGCGCCGCCGAACATGCAACGCCCGACCGCGGCGGCGATCAGAAACTCGAACTGTTCGCCGAAGAACTGCGCCTGGCGCAGGAGAGGCTCAGCAGCATCACCGGAAGATTCACGCCGGACGATTTACTGGGCGTGATTTTTTCACGCTTCTGCATTGGAAAATAAGCCTGACTTCGGCCGCCAAAACTCTATGAAGACCATCCCTCCATCCGTCCTCGATCAAGCCGATCCGGACCACGCTGGACGGCGCAGCACGCTGGTCAGCGTCGCGGTGAATATCTCGTTGACCATCGTCCAGGTGGCGGTGGGGATCTACAGCGGCTCGCAGGCGCTGATTGCCGACGGCATCCATTCGCTGTCCGACCTGATCTCCGACTTCGTCGTCCTGTTTGCCGGCCATCACAGCAAGAAAGCGGCCGACGCCGATCACGCCTACGGCCATCGCCGCTATGAAAACGCCGCCTCATTGCTGCTGGGATGTCTGCTGCTGCTGGTCGGCGCCAGCATGCTATGGGCGGCCCTGCAAAAGATTCAGGCGCCGCAAGACGGCCCCTCGGTGCACACCTCGGCGTTATGGGTGGCGTTGACCGCGCTGGTGGTGAAAGAAAGCCTGTTTCGCTACATGTTCGCGATCGCCACGCGCTTGCGCTCCGGCATGCTGATGGCAAACGCCTGGCACGCCCGCTCGGACGCGGCGTCGTCGCTGGTGGTGGCGTTGGGCATAGGCGGCAATCTATTGGGATTTTCGATGCTGGACCCGATCGCCGCGCTGATCGTCGGCCTGATGGTGACGCGCATGGGCGTCAAATTTTTCTGGGACGCGCTGCAGGATCTGATGGATCGCGCCGTCTCCGTGGACGAATCGGAAGCGATCGAACGGACCTTGCGCGAGACCCCCGGCATCCTCGGCGTGCACGATATGCGCACGCGAAAAATGGGCGATCTGATCAGCGTCGACGTTCACCTGGAAGTCAATGCGCTGCTGACCGTGGCGCAAGGCCATGAAATCCTGGAGGAAGCGGAACGGCGGGTAATGGCGCAGCACGATGTACTGGACGTGATGACGCATATGGATCCGCGTTTTGCCGAAACGGACGGCATTTCCGGCGAAGCGGCATAGCGGAAACAAGGAAAAAGCCGGAAAAGGGTCGATGATGCAATCGGCCGGCGTCCCTGCTACCATGCGGAATCTGTCACTCACCTGGAGTAGCCATGTCGTCACCCACATCCCGCGTCGCCGATTTTCCGATCAATCTGCAATTCGTCAACCGCTGGTCGCCACGGGCCTTCTCCGGCGAGGAAATCAGCGAAGCTGCCGTCCACACCTTTCTGGAAGCAGCCCGCTGGGCGCCGTCGTCATACAATTCGCAGCCATGGCGTTTCGTCTATGCGCGCCGCGGCACCGCGCACTGGGATCGCCTGTTGGGGCTGCTGAACACATTCAATCAAAGCTGGGCGAAAAACGCCTCGGTATTGATGATCGTCATTTCGAAAGACACCTTCGTCGGCCCCGACGGCAAGGAAGCTCCCGCGCCGTGTCACACCTTCGACACCGGCGCTGCCTGGGCCTATCTGGCGCTGCAAGCCAGTCTGTCCGGCTGGCACGCGCACGGCATGGCAGGATTCGACAAGGAAAAATCGGTCAGTGAACTGGGCATTCCGGCTGGGTACACGGTGGAAGTGGCGCTAGCGATCGGCAAGCTGGCCGACAAGAGCACACTGCCGGAACGCATGCAGGCCGGCGAAACGCCGAACAGCCGGAAATCGGTTGCCGAATTCGCTTTCGACGGACAATTTAAAGCTTAAAACAGCTTTAAAAACAGGGACTGCAAGCGGCGCTTATTTTTTATACGGAATGATATAAAAATGCTGGAGTTTAACAAGCAGCTTGTATAGAATAGCGAACCTTGAGTAGTAGCAAGCAATGCAGAGTGCTGAATCAGCAAGCCGGAAAGCGCGTTATTACCAGCTGTTTTAGGAGTGGTAGTTCAGTTGGTTAGAATACCGGCCTGTCACGCCGGGGGTCGCGGGTTCGAGTCCCGTCCGCTCCGCCAGAATACAAAATGCCCGCGCAAGCGGGCATTTTTATTTGCGTTTATTTCTATGCCCGCTTGCGGGCATAACATTCTGCGGAGTGGAGGGAGCCGCCTGCGCGGCTCCCGGCGGGACGAGAAGGGAATCGCTTGCAAGCGATTCGGCGGCCTGCAGGATGTAGGAGAGTCCCGTCCGCTCCGCCAGAATACAAAATGCCCGCGCAAGCGGGCATTTTTATTTGCGTTTATTTCTGCGTACAAGGGTTTTCTATCGGCAGCAGCGATGGCCGGATTGCTGCTAATCGGTTCAGGCGCGGTCGGAGCGGAAGACAAGCCGGCCGTTCAGATCGAAACATTGGTGCGCACCAACGCGTCATGGGATGGCGTGCCTTACGCGCCATACTCCGGCGGCACGCCAGAAATGACCGTCCTGAAAATGACCATTCCAGCGCATACCGAATTACAGTGGCATACCCATCCGATGCCGAACGCCGCTTATGTGCTGTCCGGTGAACTGACGGTGGAGAAAAAAGAAACCGGCGAGAGGAAATTGCTGACGCAGCGGCAGGTATTGCCTGAAATGGTGGGCCAACTTCATCGTGGCATGACCGGCGACAGCCCCGTTGTCCTGATTGTTTTTTATGCGGGGGTAAAGGATATGCCGCTGTCTCAACATTAGGCGCATATGAATGGCTGAGCAGCTAGTGAAATCGAAGTCCATCCCAGAAAGCATGAATCCCGGCAACCCCGTACGCACCGTTTTCCTGCGCGCACGCCAGCAATTGCCGGCTCATTCCGCCCAAGGCATAGACAGGCAGCCGCGTATGCTTGGCCAGATCCGCAAACCCTTTCCACCCCAGCGGCTCCCCATCCGGATGACTCGCCGTTGCCAGCACCGGCGATAAAGTCACCATATCCGCATAGATCGCTTCGGCCTGCCGCAACTGTTCCACTGTATGGCAGGCCGCACAGACCAGTTTGTCCGGAGCCAGCGGGCGATTTCGACAGGCGGCCAGGCGGGTTCCATCCAGATGAACGCCGTCCGCGCCCAGCTCGTCAACCAGTTCAGGCGCCGCATTCAACAACAGCAGGGCGTCGTGCCGGCGACAGCAGGCAAGGACATCTGTCGCCAATTCTTTATACGACGCCGGGTCCAGTGTCTTCGCCCTGAACTGCACCAGCCGGATGCCTGCCGCCAGTGAATTTTCCAATTGGCGAACAAACTCAGCGAAGCGCGCGCCGGGTTCCGGCGTCACCAGGTATAGGGTAGCGAGCGGTGCGCGTGAGCTTTTCATATCGACTGTCATAGTCCGGCAGGGAACATCGCAGGCAACGCAAAACGCGCCGGCAAATCCAGGGGATCGTGCCGGCGCGCCATGTATATCGGCAACCGTCGAACGATCGCGTCAAGTGTAACGTAACGCGGTAACTTAAACCTTCGCCGCCGCCCCGTCGTTTTCCTTCAACTGCCCGCCCAGCGCATCGATCAGTTGCGTCATCAGCTTATGCAGTTCGCCGGTCATCATCATCACATCCGAATCGAAGCGCTCATCGTCGTTTTTGGTGGTGCCGTCGGCATCTTCCTTGAGCACGTCCAGCGGCGCGATGCGCTTGACCGCCAGGCCTTCTGTCAGCACAAACGAAATCTTGTCGGCCCAGGTCATCGCCAGCCGCGTGCATTGCTTGCCCGCTTCGATATGCCGGCGCACGTCGTCGGCTTCCAGCGTATGGCGCACATAGCGCACGGTCGCCTTGCCTTCGCCGGTGGAGCGCAGCTCGGTGTCCTGGTCCACGGTGAATCCCGACGGCGCTTCGTCGCTGAGCAGCCAGCCGGTCATCGCGGTCACCGGCGACAGCACGGTGCGCAGCGTCTCCAGCGGCAATTTGTCGATCGCCTTGATCAGCAGTTTCAACACTTCTTCCGCCTTCGCCGGACTGCCGGCGTCGACCACCAGCCAGCCATTGACCGGATCGATCCAGGTCCATGTGCTGCTGCGAATGCTGAACGCGCGCGGCAGCAATTCATCGGTGACGTCTTCCTTCAGTTCGCGCATCTGCTTGCGACCCGGCGCGAATCCCTGCTGTTCTTCGATTTCGGCGGCGCGCGCCTTGGTCACCTGGTTGATGACGCTGGACGGCAGCAGTTTTTTCTCGGTGCCGAGCTGAATCATCATTTGACGATTGACGGTATGCACCAGCATGCCGTTGTTGCGTGGCGAAACCCAGCCCTGGCTTAGCAGCTCGAGACTGGAACACGGTGCGAAGGCTTGCGGCGCGAGAGCGGTTTCGAGTTGCTCCGGGGTGATCGCCCAAGGCGCGGGAAGACGGTAGATCTGAAGGTTCTTAAACCACATGGCGTTCCGAGCAAAATGTTTGATTCTACACGGTGTCGCTATGGTTTTTTAAAACGATTCGGCGCTCATTCGCCGAGCGGCAATTCCGATTGCTGCGGCTGGTCCCGCTGCTGTGCGGCATCGGCGGCGGCGATCAGCGCGCTGGCCCTCACGCCCAACAGCCGCAAGCGGCGCTCCAGCGGCACGCGGCGCAAACATTCGCCGGCGGCGCGCCGTATGCGCGCCGCGTCCGCGGTCAGTTCCGTCAGCGTCACGTCGCGCGTCACCGTCCGGAAGTCGTCGTAACGCAATTTAATTCCGATGGTGCGGCATACGTAGCCCTTGCGCGCCAGATCGGCGGCCAGCGCCGTGCACAGCCGTGTAAAAATAGCCGACAGCGCGTCGCGATCCTGCACTGCGTGCAGATCGCGTTCGAACGTGGTCTCGCGGCTGATCGATTTCGGTTCGGCGCTGGTGACCACGGGCCGGTCGTCGCGGCCCTGCGAGACCTGTTGCAGCCACGCGGCATAGGTGCGGCCGAAATTGCTCTGCAACAAATTGGCGTCGGCCTGCGCCAGATCGGCAATGGTCTCGATGCCGAGCGCGGCCAGTTTGGCGGTGGCTTTCGGGCCGATGCCGTTGATCTTCTTGACCGCCAGCGGCCAGATGCGCGTGGCGATATGCTCCATGCCGAGAATCGTGATGCCGTCGGGTTTGTCCAATTCCGAGCAAATCTTCGCCAGCAGCTTGTTGGGCGCGACGCCGATCGAGCAGGATAGTCCGGTGGCGTCGCGCACAGCTTGTTTCAGCGTGGTCGCCAGCTCCAGCGTGGTTTCCGGATGGTCGCTCAGGTCGATGTAGATTTCATCGATGCCGCGGTCTTCGACCAGCGGGCAGATCGCGCGCACGGCGGTCTTGAACAGGCGCGAGTAGTGGCGATAGGCGTCGAAGTCGGTCGGCAGCAGCACCGCGTCCGGCGCGAGTTTGGCGGCCTTCATGGTGCCCATTGCGGAGAATACGCCCAGCGCGCGCGCTTCGTAGGTGGAGGTGGTGATTACGCCGCGGCCGGCGTAGTCGCGCAGTCTGGCGAAGCGGTGCGTGCCGTCGGGATTGCGTTGCGGCGCATCTGCGCGGCGGCCGCCGATGACGACCGGCTGGCCGCGCAATTCCGGATAGCGCAGCAATTCGACCGATGCATAGAAGGCGTCCATGTCGAGATGGGCGATGCGGCGTGCGGCGGCCATTGGCGGAGCGGTAAGCGGTCGCCGGCAATCAGTAATGCGGCGGCCTTTCGTCGCCCGGCTGCTCGTCGGAGGATTCGGCGCCGCTGTCCTTCATGCGGCGCACCAGCGCGGATAACAATTCTTCCAACTGGTCGATTTGCTGTTGCTGGCGGTAGACGGTCTGGTTCAGCGATTCGACCAGGTCTTCCTGCTCGGCGATCTTGCTTTCAATGGCAATCAGTCTGTCTTCAGGATTCACGTCGGTTCTCCATCCAGGGCGGCCGGGGCGGCCAGTGCATTATCGGATAGCCATTCTAATGCCGCCGCGCCCGCCGCGCGACCGGTGGCGAAACAAGCGCTCAGCAGATAGCCGCCGGTCGGCGCTTCCCAGTCCAGCATTTCGCCGGCGCAAAACACGCCGGGCATGGCATGCAGCATCAGGCCGGCATCCATCGCTTCGAACCTGACGCCGCCGGCGCTGCTGATCGCTTCGTCCAGCGGGCGCGGTGCGGTCAGCGTCAGCGGCAAGGCCTTGATGCGGGCGGCCAGCGTGGCCGGATGATGGAAGTCGGCGGCGTCGCTCAGTTCGCGCAACAGGCCGGTTTTCACGCCTTGCAACGACAGCCTGCTTTGCAAGTGGCTGGACAGCGAGCGCGCGCCGCGCGGGTGCGATACCTGCTCCAGCACGCGTTGCGCGCTCCAGCCGGGCATCAGATCTAGCATGATGCGCGCGCTGCCGTCGGCGGCGATGGTGTCGCGCAGGGCCGCCGACAGCGCGTAGATCAGGCTGCCTTCGACGCCGTGCTCGCCGATCACGAATTCGCCCTGCTTGTGCACGACGCTGCGGTCGGTGTCGGTGCAGGTCACGGCGACCGATTTCAGCGGCTGTCCGGCGAAGCGGGTGCGGAAATGTTCGCTCCAAGCGACATCGAAGCCGCAATTGGCCGGCCGCAATGGCGCCACGTCGACGCCATGCCGTTGCAGCAGGCCGGTCCAGGCGCCGTCCGATCCCAGCCGCGCCCAGCTGCCGCCGCCCAAGGCCAGAATCACGGCGTCGCGGCGGACGCGGGTCTCCCCCGCCGGCGTGGCGAAACACAACATGCCGTCGTCGCCCCATCCGGTCCAGCGATGCCGCATGTGCAAACGCACGCCGTTTTCGCGCAGGCGGTGCAGCCAGGTGCGCAGCAGCGGTGCGGCCTTCATGTCGCGGGGAAAAACCCGATTCGACGAGCCGACAAAGGTGTCGATACCGAGCGCGCCTATCCAGGCCCGCAATGCGTCCGGCGGAAAACGGTCGAGCAGTGGCTTGATGTGCTGCCGCCGTTCGCGGTAGCGCGTGACGAAATCGATGTACGGCTCGGCGTGCGTAATGTTCATGCCGCCTTTGCCGGCCAGCAGAAACTTGCGGCCGACCGACGGCATCGCATCGTACAGGTCCACCTGCACGCCGGCTTGCGCCAGCACTTCCGCCGCCATCAGGCCGGCGGGGCCGCCGCCGATGACGGCTACCGAACGGGCTGCGTTCTTTGAGCGGGCGGGATGGAGTGGGGCAGCGTCGTTCATGCTTCTTTCGGCCTCTGCAGCAGCGCCTTCAGATTGGCCAGCCGGGCTTGCGGCGTGATGGTCTCGGCTTCGGTGGGAACGGCGTCGCCCACGTCCAGTTGCATTTCCTTGATGAAGCGCGAGATGTCGCATTGCTGATATTCGCGCGCGCGCTTGCGCTTCTTGCACCAGGAGATCTGCAACGAGCGCTGGGCGCGGGTGATGCCGACGTACATCAGTCGGCGCTCTTCCTCGATGCGCGCGCCCATGGTTTCGGCCGGCGCGTCCGGATCGCCCTTGTGCGGCAGAATGCCTTCTTCGACGCCGACCAGAAATACATGCGGAAATTCCAGGCCCTTGGATGCATGCAGCGTCGACATCCGCACCGCATCCGGATCTTCATCCTTGCCTTCGAGCATGGTCATCAGCGCGACCATTTGCGTCAGTTCCAGCAGATTTTTCAGATCGCCGTCGCGGTCCTTGCCGCCGTTGCCTTTTTCTTTCAGCCAACTGGTGAATTCGACGACGTTCTGCCATTTGCTCAGCGCGGCGCGGTCGTCGAAGGAATCGTACAAATACGTTTCGTAGTCGATTTCCTGCATCATGTCATCCAGCACCGCGGCCGCGTTTTCGCCGTTGCCGGACGGCCCGGGGCGGCTGGCGCGTGATTCGAGATTGTTGATGAAATCGCAGAATTTGCGCAGCGGATACAACTGCCGATCCGCCAGCTTGGCTTCGATGCCGCCCTTGTATACCGCTTCGAACAGCGAACATTGCCACTGTCCGGCGACGGTGCCCAGTACTTCCAGCGTGGCCTGGCCGACACCGCGCTTGGGCGTGGTGACGGCGCGGATGAAGGCCGGATCGTCGTCCTGGTTGGCGATCAGCCGCAGGTAGCTGATGATGTCCTTGATTTCCGCGCGGTCGAAATAACTCTGGCCGCCGGACATGACATACGGAATGCGTTCGCGCCGCAGTGATTTTTCGATCACGCGGGCCTGATGGTTGCCGCGATACAGAATCGCGTAATCGGAAAACTTGGCGCGTCGTTCGAAGCGATGCGCCGACAGCATGATGGCGATCTGATCCGCTTCCTGCTCGTCGTCGTCCATCGCCATCACCTTGATTGGATCGCCCAGTCCATGTTCGGACCACAGCGATTTTTCGAACAGTTTCGGATTGTTGGCGATGACCGCGTTGGCCGCTTGCAGGATGCGCGTGGTGGAGCGGTAGTTTTGCTCCAGCTTGATGACCTTCAGATCGGGGAAATCGACCTGCAGCGTTTTCAGGTTTTCGATGGTCGCGCCGCGCCACGCGTAAATCGCCTGATCGTCGTCGCCGACGGCGGTAAACAGCGGCTTCTTGCCGATGCCGGTGACCATCAGCTTGACCAGTTCGTACTGGCAGGTATTGGTGTCCTGGTATTCATCGACCAGCAGATAGCGCAGGCGGCGCTGCCATTTGTCGCGCACCGCCTCATTCTGGCGGAACAGTTCCACCGGCAGCCGGATCAGATCGTCGAAATCGACCGCCTGGTAGGCCGACAGCGTGGCGACGTAGCTGCGATAGACGCGCCCGGCCTGCGCCTCGTCTTCGGTGGTGGCGTTGCGGATCGCCGTGTCGGGATCGATCAGCCCGTTTTTCCACAGCGACATCGCGCCCTGGATGCGCCGGATCAGTTGTTTGTCGGTGGTGGCCGACAAATCCTGCACCAGGGAAAAGCAGTCGTCGCTGTCCATGATTGAAAAGCGGTCTTTCAAGCCCAGATGCTGCGCCTCCTGGCGCAGAATCTTGACCCCCAGCGAATGAAAGGTGGAGACGGTCAGGTGCCTGGCCAGCTTCGGCTCCTTCAACAGCTTGGAAATGCGCTCCTGCATTTCCAGCGCGGCCTTGTTGGTAAACGTCAGCGCGGCCACATGGCGGGCCTCGTAACCGCAGTTTTCGACCAGATGGGCGATTTTCTGCGTGATCACCCGGGTCTTGCCCGAACCGGCGCCGGCCAGCACCAGGCACGGGCCGTCCATGTATTTGACGGCTTCGCGTTGCGGCGCATTCATACCGGTGGGAGAGGGGGAGGACATGCTGGGCGCGATCTGAAAACGGTCTTGGGGGTGGGGTAAGCTGCGTCGGAAAACCGTGCATTGTAGCAGGGCCGGGCCCGGGGCCTGCGAATGCCGGATGGGCGCCTTTTTGGGCAATTTTGGCGTGATTCCGGGCCGGTTCAGCTGCATTTTGCCGGAGCCGAGTGTCGCGGGGGTGCGTATCTTGTGGGACAATTCCGCATATCTTAATTGGACCGGCTTTATGAAATTCAGTCATTTGATACAAATCAACGATCCGCTCAATCCGCTGGTCGATTCGCTGACGCGCGCGCAATTATGGCGGGGGCTGGTAATGCGGGCCGAAGCGCCGAAGCTGTTCATGGAGCATCTGGACGAGTGCCGCATCTTCGACAAGACGCCGGACGGCGTGTCGCGCGAGTTGCGTTACGGCAATGTGGTGGTGTGCGATACGGTCACTTTCCTGCCTCTGCTGCAAGTGCATTACCAGGTGCCGGCGCAGGGCGATATCGGCGCATCCAGCATGCGCATGCGCATCGAAGAGCCGGAACCGGAAGCCTTGTTCGTGCGTTTCGAATACGATGTCGAGCAACCGGACGATCCTAGCGGTGAAGAGGAGTTTTACAACGATTTCCGGCGCAGCGCGTACCAGGAAGCGGATATCGATACCGTTCGCATCATTCGTGAATTGGCAGCGGACGAAAAACTGGGATGACGGCAACGCGCCGTGCTCGATAAGACCCGCCCTTCATTCCGCGATTTTCTGGACGCGCAGCCGTTTAGCCTTCAGATCGCCGCCCTTGTACGGCACCCGGCCGGACGGCACCAGCGCCGACGCCGGCTGCACATGATCGTGCTGATCGTCGAAGAAAATCTGCGCGCCGAACGCCAGCAGCACGTCGTTTTTGGGCAGGCCACCGAGAAAAAACGCTTCGTCGATCTCCACGTGCCAGGCGCGCAGGGTGTGAATCACGCGCGAATGCGCCGGGCTGTTGCGGGCGGTGACGATCGCGATGCGCACCGGGCAATCGTCATCTGGAGAACGTTCGCGAAACTGCTGCTGGATATGGGACAGCTTGCGCAGCAGTTCGGTAAACGGGCCTTCCCCCATCGGCTTGTGCCGGTAGCGGTGTTCGTGCGACGCGAACGCGTCCAGGCCTTTTTCCTTGAAGATGCGTTCGGATTCCGGCGAAAACAGCACCGCGTCGCCGTCGAACGCAATGCGGATCTGATGGTCGGGCGCAACATAGTCGGCCGGCGCCGCATACAATTGCGCCGCGGCCACGCCGCCGTCGATCGCGTCCTGCACATCCGATGCGTCGCGCGACAGAAACAAATCCACCTTGAACGCCTTCAGATAGCGCGCAATCGATTCGCCGCCGGTAAATACGGCGCGCGTGATGTCGAGTTTATGCGCCGCGATCGCATTGAATGCGCGCAGGCCGGTGTCCGGCGAATTGCGCGAAATGATGACGACTTCGACCAGATGCTGATCGGGAATCATGGTGTTGAGTTGCAGCAGCGCCTTGATCAGCGGAAACGCGGTGCCGGGCAGCAGCGCTTCGTTTTCGTGCCCGCGCTGATAGGCGGCATAGGCGGCGACGCCCTGCTCTTGATAGATGGTGTTTTCGAGTTCCAGGTCGAACAGGGCGCGCGAGGAAATGCCGATGACGAGTTTTCCGCTGAGATCGTATGCCATGGGGATCGCTTAGGATGTGCGCTCGAAGACGCCGGCGGCACGGTTTTTTCTGACCCTGTCCCAGTCGAATACCTGGCCGTTCATTGCGATATACACCCCGTGCGGCAGAAACTGCGCGACGCCGCAGGCAAAGCCCAGATTGAACTGGGCGTCGGACTGGTCTATCGCATACGGGATCATCGCGCCTGTCAGCACGATGGTCTTGGCCATTTTGGCCCGGCCCAGCAGTTCACCGGTTTCGTGCATGGTGTCGGTGCCGTGAATCACCACAATCGCCGCTTGCTCGGCATGTTCGCAGGAAGCCAGTACGCGGCGCCGGTCGATATCCTGCATGTCGAGCGAATCGAGCAGCGGCAATTCTTCGAGCGTCGGCACGACGGTAAAGCGGGCTCGCGCGATCATCGCCGGCAAATGGCTGGCGTCGAAGCGCAGCACGCCGGCGATTTCGTCGTAATGCTTGTCCAGCGTGCCGCCGGTTGCAATGATATGCAGCGGCGCCGGCGGAGGGGCAGGCTGGATGGTGGGCAGCGTCATGGGGTAGACCGGATGTCCCGATACTCCGGGCCTGTTTAACAATCCCCTAGAGTATCAAAACTATTCCCCTTGTGCCGCTATTGCCGTGTCCTCTGTGTATTTTTACACTGTTTTTCCGCTTTTCCCTATTCCGGGCGCAGTCCCTATCCCTGCAAATGTAGGGCATGTACCGGCTGCGGCAGCACGGCAGTTCGCGTAGAATTATTCAATTATTTAACCGCAACGCATTTATTTTCGGAATTGCCAGTAAGGCCACCCATGAAGCCGCTCGCTCCAGGCACCGTTATTTTTCATCGTTATCGCGGTTACGGCGTGATGACCAGCGTCAATCTGTTGACGGGGTGGATCGCTGCGCGCTTCGGCAGCGAAGTGCATACGCTGGATTTGAATTTATCTTCCGACGAGGTCGAACACTCCGACGGCACGCCGATCCGGTTTCGGCGCGATCCGCCCGAGCGCATGCCGCATGCGCGCCTGATGGCGATGGTGGCGCGGCTGCACCAGGCCGGTTATCAGCGTCTGTACATGTATAGCTGGCCGAAAGCGTCGGGCCTGCATTGGCGCTGGCATTTGTTCGCCGGTCCGCGCAACTGGGTGGACCGGCCGTGGCGCGAAGGCTGGTACGGATCCGGCGCCGACTACAATTTCAATCCGGTGATGGGTTGGGGCGACCGGCCCGGCGACGATGCGCAAGCCTTGGCGGCGGCGCTGGCGCGCAGCGATCCGGAAGGCATGGCGCAGGCGCTCGGCAGAGATGAGGATCATACGCAATGGTTCGCGCATGTGGCGGCGGCCTTGTTGCCGAATTATGCGTTTCGCCTGGGATGGGAGCCGGGACAGCCGATGCCGCAACATCTGCCGATATTCGCGGTGCGCAACGGCGTGCCGCCTTACGACGGGCCGCCGTTGCCATGGCCGCCGGGCTGGGCAGGCATGTGGCAGACCGGCGCGACCGGCAATAAAAGCGCCCGTCCGCCGTCGCAATTGTCGACGTGGGAAGCGGCGCTACCGCTTAGCGTGACGAAATGACCTGGAGGTTGTTAACAGGCCCTAGGGATTAAGCAGGTTCTGCGGCCGGCCGGCGGCGAAATCGAGAACGTTCTGAAAGGCGATGCGGAAATATTTTTCGTAGCTGTCCTGTTCGACATAACCGAGATGCGGCGTGGCCAGCACGTTTTCCATCCGCAGCAGCGGATCGCCGGCAGCCAGCGGTTCGCTGTCGAACACGTCCAATGCCGCATAGCCGGGACGCCCCGCCTGCAGCGCCTGTTGCAGCGCGCCGGCGGCAATCAGTTCGGCGCGGCTGGTGTTGACCAGAATGGCGCTGGGTTTCATCCGCATTAAATCCTCGGCCGTCACGATGCCTATGGTGGCGTCGAGCAGGCGCAGATGCAGCGACAGCACATCGGCCCCTTCGAAAAATTCGTTGCGCGTCGCGGCCACGCGGCAACCGTCCTTTTGCGCCGCGGCGAGGCTGCCTGCACGGCCCCACACCATGACATCCATGCCGAACGCGCGTCCGTAGCCGGCGATCAACCGGCCGATTTTTCCATAGCCCCAGATGCCCAAAGTGCGTCCCTTGAGCGCGACGCCGAGGCCGTTGCGCGCCGGCTGCAGTGACGCGGTTTGCCACAGACCATCCTTCAAATTCTGCATGTACTGCGGCAGCCGGCGAGCCGCCGCCATGATCAATGCCCAGGTCAGTTCGGCCGGGGCGGTCGGATCGCCGATGCCTTCGGTAATGGCGACACCGTTGGCGGTGGCGGCGGCGACATCGATGTGTCCCGACACTTTGCCGGTTTGCGAAATCAGTTTCAGCGAGGGCAATTTGTTCAACAGCGCGCGGTTCAGCGAAGTGCGTTCGCGGATCAGCACCAGCGCGTCGAACGGCGCCAGCCGGACCGCGAGCTGGCCGACGCCGCGCGCGGTATTGTTGAATATTTTCACGACGTGCCCGTCCATCAGGTTGAAGCAGTCGAGACGCCGTACGGCGTCCTGGTAATCGTCGAGGATCGAGATTTTCATAATTGTTCCGATGTCAAAATGCGGGAATGATGTATGCGGAAAGTATCAGTATGACGCATAAACGGCATCCCCATGCAGTGCGCCATAAGCGCAATATTTCATGCTCTGGGCCGCTCGATTCTCGCACCGACCGTCACGGGCGGCTCGCTTGGCATGCTGCGCCGCACAACCTGCGGGGCATGATAAGCGCCAGAAATAACGCGGGCAAAGATATGCGATTTATTTATTTTCGCACCGGGAACTTCCTGGCTATTTTGTGTTTTCAGCATAGCGGTAGTGACGGCGTAGAAAATTGACACAGGATGAGATTTTCGACATATCCGACTACATTCATCAACTACTTTTCGGCTACAAACGTGTAGTTGTGGGGTGTACAATCATTCCCTATTTTCCGCACTTTGGCGCACAGATTTCACGCATCCGTTTCAAGCATATCCGGGAGGGCCGAGCTGTCCGCAGGCCAACATTCCGGTCAAAAATTTCATTGTTAATTGGAGGTTATCCATGAATCAGGCAGTGATGGGCGGCTTTGCCGCATTGAACGCTCCCGAATACGTCAAACACAAAAAACTGATCGCCTGGGTGGCGGAGATGGCGGCGTTGACGCAGGCATCCGATATTTACTGGTGCGACGGCTCGCAGGCCGAATACGATAGATTGTGCGCGCAGATGGTCGCTGCCGGCACCATGAAAAAACTGAATTCCGCCAAACGTCCGAACAGCTATCTGGCCTGTTCGGATCCGTCCGATGTGGCGCGCGTCGAAGACCGCACTTTCATTTGCTCGGAAAAGGAAGCCGATGCCGGCCCGACCAATAACTGGGTCGCGCCCGCCGAAATGCGCAACATAATGACCGGGCTGTTCGCCGGCAGCATGCGCGGCCGCACCTTGTATGTGGTGCCGTTCTCGATGGGTCCGCTGGGTTCGCCGATCGCGCATATCGGCGTCGAATTGTCGGATTCGCCATATGTGGTGGTGAACATGCGCATCATGACGCGCATGGGCCGGGCAGTGTACGAGGTGTTGGGCGCGGACGGCGAATTCGTGCCCTGCGTGCATACCGTCGGCGCGCCGCTGGAAACCGGTCAGAAGGACGTGGCATGGCCGTGCAATCCGACCAAGTACATCGTGCATTTTCCCGAAACGCGCGAGATCTGGTCGTACGGCTCCGGCTACGGCGGCAATGCGCTGCTGGGCAAAAAGTGTTTTGCGCTGCGCATTGCGTCGATCATGGGCCGCGCGCAAGGCTGGCTGGCTGAGCACATGCTGATCCTGGGTGTCGAATCGCCGGAAGGCAAGAAGCATTACGTCGCGGCGGCGTTCCCGTCGGCCTGCGGCAAAACCAATTTCGCCATGCTGATTCCGCCCAAGACGTTCGCCGGCTGGAAGGTCACCACTATCGGCGACGATATCGCCTGGATCAAGCCGGGCACGGACGGCAGGCTGTATGCGATCAATCCGGAAGCCGGCTATTTCGGCGTTGCGCCCGGCACCAATGACAAGACCAACTACAACTGCATGGCCTCGCTGCGCGAAAACACCATCTTCACCAACGTCGCTCTGACCGACGATGGCGACGTCTGGTGGGAAGGCATGAGCAGCACCGCGCCGGAACACCTGATCGACTGGCAGGGCAAGGACTGGACGCCGGCCATCGCCAAGGAAACCGGCGCCAAGGCTGCCCATCCGAACGCGCGCTTCACCGTCGCCGCGACCCAGAACCCGGTGATCGACGCCGCCTGGGACGATCCGGCCGGCGTGCCGATCTCGGCCTTCATTTTCGGCGGCCGCCGCTCCACCACCGTGCCGCTGGTGACCGAAGCGCGCAACTGGGTGGAAGGCGTCTACATGGCTGCCACCATGGGTTCGGAAACCACCGCTGCCGCTGCCGGCCAGCAAGGCGTGGTCCGGCGCGATCCGTTCGCCATGCTGCCGTTCATCGGCTACAACATGAGCGACTACTTCCAGCACTGGCTGACACTGGGCGAGAAGCTGGCGCAGCCAAACAAGGCCGAGCTGCCGAAGATCTTCTGCGTCAACTGGTTCCGCACCGGCGCTGACGGCAAATTCGTCTGGCCTGGCTTCGGCGACAACATGCGCGTGCTGAAATGGATGCTGGACCGGCTCGACGGCAAGCAAGGCGGGGTCGAGCACCTGTTCGGCGTGACGCCGCGCTACGCCGACCTGAGCTGGGAAGGCCTGGATTTCAGCGAAGAGCAGTTCGAGCGCATCACCGCGATCGACAA
>JAQGLY010000054.1 GCA_028292625.1 Herbaspirillum sp.
TTGATCTAAAGTGATTTCGGAGCCAATGTCTGCAGGTATCTGTTCTATTTTAAGTTTTTCGCCAGCGACAACTTTATATTGTTTGCCACCGGTTTTTATGACCGCGTACATGTGAAACCTCATCGAAAATTTGAAAGGATTTTTCTTCCATCCTGGCGCCGGAGAAATTGCATGGCAAATACCCCCCGCGGAATCGGGAAAACCTGTGATTATACATAGACTTAGCGGAGCGGTCAAAAGTCTTGACAGCGGTGGGGATTGCCCCACACTTTTCGCCATTTAGTTTTCGCAATGACAACTTTTCACGGGTATGGGATGCAAACCCGCCGCAGCGCCCATTCCCCGCCTCGGCCTGTTAACGATTGCACCCCTACGGGAACGCGCCGCTCATCGTATAATCGCAACAACTCTCCGATTTTAGACAGGTTACGTTTTGTCCGCCGCTCTGCACACCTCTTCAAAAAATTCCATTACAGAATTCATCGCCACCGATATGCTGGCGGTCGATGCTGTCATTCGCGCCCGCCTGCATTCGGAGGTGCCTCTGGTCAAGCAAGTCGCCGAATACATCATCGGCGCCGGCGGCAAACGCATTCGGCCGGCGCTGGTGCTGATGGTCGCCAAAGCGTACGCTTATAAAGGCGAGGCGCATCATGAACTGGCCGCCGTCGTCGAATTCATTCATACCGCCACCTTGCTGCACGACGACGTCGTCGACGAATCGTCGTTGCGGCGCGGCAAGCAAACGGCCAACGCGCTGTTCGGCAATGCCGCCTCGGTGCTGGTCGGCGATTTCCTGTATTCGCGTTCCTTCCAGATGATGGTGTCGGTCGGCAACGCCCGCGTCATGCAGATCCTGGCCGATGCGACCAACGTCATTGCCGAGGGTGAAGTGCTGCAGCTGCTGAACATGCATAACCCCGACGTCGATGAAACCGCCTATCTGCAGGTGATACGTTCCAAGACCGCGCGTTTGTTCGAAGCAGCCGCCGAGATCGGCGCGCTGATCAGCGGCGCATCCGATGCCGAAGTCGCCGCGGCCGGCGAATACGGCGGTTCGCTGGGCACGGCGTTCCAGCTGATCGACGACGTGCTGGACTATTCGGGCAACGCCGCCGAGATCGGCAAGAACGTCGGCGACGATTTACGCGAAGGCAAGCCGACGCTGCCGCTGATTTACCTGATGCAGCACGGCAGCGCGCCACAACGCGAACTGGTGCGCAGTTGCATTGAAAACGGCGACGAACAGCATTTCCACGAAATTCTGACGGCGGTGACCGGCTCCGGCGCGCTGGACTATACGCGGCGCGCGGCGGAAAAAGCGGCGCAACGCGCCGCCAAGGCGCTCGATAAACTGCCCGACAGCCGCTATAAAACCGCGATGCTCGACCTGGCTGCTTTCGCGGTCGAACGCAATCACTAACACCGATCGCCGTAAAGCCTTCGCCGCAGCTCCCGACTGACAAAGTCTGCGGACGGCTTTACACACGATTGGCCGCTTGGCATCATCGGCCGACACGCTTTTTTACGGTCGTTCCGCCGGCCGTCTCGACGATGACGCCTTCCTCCGCACCGGGCATCGTCCCGGACGATTTTCCTTCGCCATCCGCCCGCTTGACCTCCGCTGTTCCCGCGTCCGGCTTGACGCGGGCGCTGCTGCAGGCCGGCCTGCTGTCTCCGCGGCAAGCGGCCGCCATCGACCGGCAGGCCGCGAACCGCGCCGCCATCGAGCTGATCCTGGCGACCGGTGTCATCGACAGCGCCGCGCTGGCCCGCTTCTGTGCCGACACATTCGGCTATGCATTGCAAAATCTCGACGCTTGCGACCCCGGCCTGTGCCGCACCGATCTGATCGATGCGCGGTTGATGCAAAGCCATTATCTGGCGCCGCTGGCGGTCAACGGCAAACGCCTTGTCGTCGCGGTTTCCGATCCCAGCAATCTGCAGGTATTGGACAAAATTAAATTCCAGACGCAGCTCACCGTGGTGCCGGTGGTCGCCGACCACCGCGCATTGCTTGCGCTGATCCGCCGATTGGCGCGCCCCGACGATACGCATGCGTTCGAGGCGGACGCAGCCGATTCGGCGCCGTCGGCCAATCCGGTGGACGATGCGCCGGTGGTCCGCTTCCTGCAAAAAATCCTGGACGACGCCGTCGCTCAACGCGCATCGGACGTTCACGTCGAACCGTTCGAGAAATTCTGCCGCATCCGTTTCCGGGTCGACGGCGTGTTGCACGAAATCGCCCAGCCGCCGCTGGCGATTCGCGATCAACTGGCGTCGCGCATCAAAGTGATCTCCAATCTGGACATCGCCGAAAAAAGAGTACCGCAGGATGGCCGCCTGCGCCTGTCGGACGCCGGCGGCCGCGCCGTCGATTGCCGCGTATCCACGCTACCCACGCTGTTCGGCGAAAAAATCGTGATCCGGCTGCTCGAATCCGGCCGCACCGAACTCGGCATCGACACGCTGGGACTGGAAACGGAGCAACGCGCTCTGCTGACGGAAGCCATCCACAGTCCGCACGGCATGATTCTGGTGACCGGGCCCACCGGATCCGGCAAAACCCGGACGCTGTATGCCTGCCTGAATCTGCTGAATAAGGCGCACGTCAACATCGCCAGCGCCGAAGATCCGGCCGAGATCCATCTGCCCGGCATCAACCAGGTCACGATCAACGAACGCGCCGGGCTGACGTTCCCGGTCGCTCTGCGCGCATTTCTGCGTCAGGATCCGGACATCATCATGGTCGGCGAAATCCGCGATTCGGAGACCGCCGACATCGCATTGAAAGCGGCGCAAACCGGCCATCTGGTGTTTTCGACACTGCATACCAATGACGCCGCCGGCGCGTTGACGCGGCTCGCCAATATGGGCATCCCGGCATTTCATATCGCCGCGTCCGTGTTGCTGATCGTCGCGCAACGGCTGGTGCGGCGCTTATGCACATGCAAGCAGGCGGCGCCATTGACGCGCGCGGCGCTGCTGCAAGCGGGTTTCTCCGAGCATGCGCTGACGCCGGACTTCCAGCCGTTCCGGCCGGCCGGATGCGACGCCTGCCATGGCAGCGGCTATCAGGGCCGCGTGGCGATTTATCAAATGCTGCCGATGACCGCCGCTATCGAAACTCTGCTGCTGACGCATGGCAGCACGCGGCAGATCGACGCCGAGTCCCGCCGACAAGGCGTGGGCAGTCTGCGCGACGCCGGGCTGCGCAAAGTCAGGGACGGCGTCACCAGCCTCGACGAAGTGCTCGGCTGCACCTATCGCTGAACCCATGGCGACCCATCGGCAATATGCATGGCGCGGAATCGATGCGAGCGGCCGCAGCGTGCACGGCGAGATGCGCAGCAGCGGCGCGGCAATGGTGCGCGCCACCTTGCGCCGCCGCGGCATTCGCGTGGAACGGGTGGGGCCGGCGCGCTCGACGCTGGCGACGTTGTGGTCCCGGCTGCGCGGCAAACGCATTACCGGCAAAGACATCACCGTGCTGACCCGGCAATTGGCGACCATGCTCGACGCCGGTGTCCCGTTGCTGCAAACGCTGCAAATCCTCGCCGACAGTCAAGTCAGTCCGGCCGCGGCGCGTCTGCTCGAGGCCATCCGGACCGACATCGAGACCGGCAGCAGCCTGTCGGCGGCGCTGGCCGCATTTCCTCGCTATTTCGACGCGCTGTTTTGCAACCTGGTCGCCGCCGGCGAGCAGGCCGGCATGCTCGATAGCTTGCTGATCCGGCTGGCCGACGACAGGGAGCGTCATCTGGCGCTGACGAACCGGGTGCGCGCGGCGCTGATCTATCCGATCGCGATCGTCGCGGTGGCATTGCTGGTGACCGCCGTCATCATGATCTGGGTGGTGCCGGCGTTTCGCGACGTCTTCTCCAGTTTCGGGGCCGAATTGCCGTGGGCGACGCTGATCGTGATCGGTCTGTCGGAGCGCCTGGTCCGCTATTGGCCGGCCATGCTGGGGACCGGCGTCGCAGGACTCACTCTCGGCTTTCATTACTGGAAGCGTTCCATTACCATACAGCGCATGATGGATGGATTCCTGCTTAAACTTCCTGTCTTCGGCCCCCTGGCCGAACATGCCTGCATCGCGCGCTGGGCGCGCACGCTGGCGACCATGTTCGCCGCCGGCGTACCGCTGGTGTCGGCCATGGACATCGTCGGCAAAACCGCCGGCAATACCCTGTATCTGGAAGCCAGCCGGCAGATCCGGCGCGACCTCAACAATGGCCGCAGCCTGACGCACGCCATCGGCGGCACGCAGCGTTTTCCGAATCTGATGACGCAAATGGCGGCCATCGGCGAAGAATCCGGCACACTGGACCGGATGCTGAGCAAAGCCGCCGATTTTTACGAGGCGGAGATCAACCAGACCGTGGGCACGCTGTCGTCCGTCATCGAACCGCTGATCATGGTGATTCTGGGCGGCCTGATCGGCACGCTGGTGGTGGCCATGTATTTGCCGATTTTCCAGCTCGGCGCCGTCGTCTGATGCAAGCGTTCTGGCATGCCGCCGCGCCCGGCAACTGGCTGGCCACGGGCTGCGCGGCGGTTATCGGCCTGCTGATCGGCAGTTTTCTGAATGTCGTCATTTATCGTTTGCCGAAAATGATGCAACGCGCGCACGACAACTATCTCGCCGAAGAATCGGGCCAGCCGGCGCCGCACGTCGACCGCTACGATTTGATGCTGCCGCGCTCGCAATGCCCGGGTTGCGGGCAGCCGTTGGCGATGCGTCACAATATTCCGGTCCTCAGTTATCTGTTTTTGCGCGGACGCTGCGCCTGCTGCCATACCCCCATTTCGATACGCTATCCGATCGTCGAAGCGCTAACCGCGGGCTTGTCCGCCCTGTTGATCTGGCATTTCGGCAGCGGCGCGGCAGGGCTGGCGGCGCTGCTCTTCGGCTATTGCCTGCTGGCCATGGCCTGGATAGACGCCGAAACCGGGCTGCTGCCGGACGATCTCACCTTCCCGCTGCTATGGTGCGGCTTGCTGCTTAACCTCACAGGCCTGATCGTTCCGCTCGACGACGCCGTGCTGGGCGCCGCGGCGGGTTATCTAAGCTTGTGGGCGATATTTCAGCTGTATCGCTTGGTCACCGGCAAGGAAGGCATGGGCTATGGCGACTTCAAGCTGCTGGCCGCGCTGGGTGCGTGGGTGGGAATGAGCATGCTGCCGCTGATTCTGTTGCTGGCGTCGATTTCCGGCATGATCACCGGCGTGGCGTTGCAATCGGCAAACCGGCGCGTGCGCGGCGCGATGCTGCCGTTCGGCCCTCATCTGGCGCTCGGCGGCATGATCGTGCTGCTGTACGGACCGGCCATTTTGCATGCGTATCTCCGTTGGGCCTTGCCGCTATGACGGACGCGACCGCTACGCCATTGGCGATCGGCTTGACCGGCGGCATCGGCAGCGGAAAGACGACCGTTGCCGATCTGTTCGCCGCGCGCGGAGCGGCGATTGTAGATACCGATTTGATCGCGCACCGCTTATCGGCGCCGGACGGCATCGCCATCGATGCCTTGCGTCAGACTTTCGGAGAGCGCTTCATTACCGCGCAGGGTGCGCTCGATCGGGACCGGATGCGCGAGTTGGTGTTTGCTGACTCGGGCGCGCGCAAACGGCTGGAAGCGATTCTGCATCCGCTGATCCGTAGCGAAACCGAACGCATCGCGTCGCTGTCGAAAGGCCCTTATCTGATGTTCGTGGTGCCGTTATTGGTCGAATCGGCGCGCTGGAAACAGCGTACCGACCGGATTCTGGTCGTCGATTGCTCGATAGATACGCAGATCTCCCGCGTCATGCGCCGCAATCAGTTGTCTGTCGAACAAGTCAAAGCCATCATCGCAGCACAAAGCTCGCGCGAGGAACGTCTGCAGGCCGCCGACGACGTCATCGAAAACGATGATGACGACAGCGCGGCGCTGGCGCCGCAGGTCGACCGTTTGCATGCGCTGTATTGCCGGCTTGCCGGCCGACAGCCAAACAGCTAATGGGCAGTAAAGTTCCGCTATATGCAAATACTTTCAGACAAGTCCTATCAGTGTTTGTATTTTTAGCTTGCATCGTTCAGAATCACGTTTAACGTTTGTCCGGTTAACTTTAAAGGGATGCATTTTGATCGTCTACGAATACCCTTTCAATGAGCGTATTCGCACGTTGCTGCGACTGGAAGACCTGTTCGAGAAATTCGCCTTTTTCTTGCAACAGGAACACCCGCTGCAGCACCATGTGGCCCTGTCGACGATTTTCGAAATTCTCGAGGTTGCCGGGCGCGCAGACCTCAAATCCGATCTGCTGCAGGAACTGGAACGTCAAAAGCAAACCCTGCTTGCGTATCAAACCAATCCCAATGTCGAACCCGAGATGCTCAATGCGATTCTGGGCGAAGTCGACCGCGTCAGCGTTGCGCTGGGTGCGGCGCAAGGCAGAACCGGCCAGAACATCCGCGACAACGAATGGCTGATGAGCATCCGCGGCCGCACCATCATCCCGGGCGGCGCCTGCGAATTCGATCTGCCGTCGTATTACGCGTGGCAGCAGCGCTCCGCCGAGCAGCGTTATCGGGATATCTCGAACTGGTTCGCGCCGCTGCTCCCTTTATGCGATGCGATTACCGTGGTGCTGCGACTGCTGCGCGAGTCCGGCCAGCCGGTGAAGATCACTGCCGAAGCCGGCAGTTATCAACAAATGCTGCAAGGCAAGGTTTATCAGATGCTGCGTCTGGTGATCGACGATGCATTGGGCGCGATTCCGGAAATCTCGGCCAATAAATACATGATATGGGTGCGCTATACCTCGCAGGATGGCGATATGAAACCCCGGCCGTACGACAACGATGTACCGTTCGAACTGACCTTGTGCGGCTTTTAGCGAATTAACAGAATTAAACGAAATTTTATGGCAACGATAGTCAACTGCCCGACCTGCGGCGCAAAAGTGGAATGGTCCGAGAAGAATAAATTCCGGCCGTTTTGTTCCGACCGCTGCAAACAAATCGATCTCGGCGCCTGGGCCGAAGAGAAATACACCATCCCCGCCGTCAATCTTCCCGACGAGCTGGAAGACGATCAAAAGCCGCTGCAATAATATTCGTGCTCAGGATCGCCGCACTTCGTCCAGCCAATGAATCAGCGGCACCGTCGCCGGCAACAGCGGCGCGACGCCGACCTTGCCCTGCCAGGCGAAGGCCTGCCCTTCCAGGCTTTGCGGTTCGCCGCGCCATTCACGACTGATATAGAAATGCAGCCGCACATGCGCGTGCGGATAGACATGCTGCACACCGCACCAGGGCTCGGCCGACAGCACGTCGATGCCCAGCTCTTCGATGAACTCGCGTCTGAGCGCAGCGAAAATCGATTCGCCCGCTTCGACCTTGCCGCCCGGGAACTCCCAATAACCGGCATAGGGCTTGCCTTCCGGCCGCTGCCCCATCAGTACGTCGCCGTTAGGCTGCATCAGGATGCCGACCGCCACGTCGATCGGCGGTGGCAATGGCGGCTGGATATCGGCTAGGGCTTGGTTCATTCGCGTTCCCGGATCTGCTTCGATGAATCGGACTAGCTCAACGTTTGCCGGCGTGATCCTTGGCGAATTGCCAGGCCACGCGGCCGGAACGGGAACTGCGCTGCAGCGCCCAGCGCAATGCATCGCCGCGCGCGGCCTCGATCTCCTCCGCGGAACAGCCGAAATGACCCAGCCAATGCGCGACGATATCCAGATAATCGTCCTGGCGGAACGGATAGAAGGTGACCCACAATCCGAAACGCTCTGACAGCGAAATCTTTTCCTCCACCGTCTCGCCCGGATGCAGATCGCCGTCTTCGGTATGCACATAGGTACTGTTGTCGGACATCCGTTCCGGCATCAGATGGCGCCGATTGGAGGTCGCGTAGATCAGCACGTTATCCGATTGCGCGGAGATGCTGCCGTCCAGCGCCACCTTCAACGCCTTGTATCCGCTTTCGCCCTCTTCGAACGACAGATCGTCGCAAAACACGATGAAGCGCTCGGACCGGCCGGCGACGATATCGACGATATCGGGCAAATCGGCCAGATCGTCCTTATCCACTTCGATCAGGCGCAAGCCTTGGGACTGATAGCGATTCAGGCAAGCCTTGATCAGCGACGATTTGCCGGTGCCGCGCGCGCCGGTCAGCAGCACGTTGTTGGCGGGCCGGCCCTCGACGAACTGCCGGGTATTCTGGTCGATCTGTTCTTTCTGAGGGCCGATGTTATGCAAATCGCTCAATGCAATCGGCGCGATATGCGTCACCGCCTGCAGATATCCGCCTTGACCGTGGCGGCGGCGCCAGCGAAAGGCAGGCGCGGCGTCCCAGTCCGGTTGCGCGGCGGCCGGCGGCAGAATGGATTCTATGCGCGCCAGCAAGAGCTCGGCGCGCTGCAAAAATTGGTCTAATTGCGTCATAAAGGTCAGTCAGGAAAGGAAGATCCGAATCAGGATCTGTAATCAGCATTGATGCTGACATAATCGTGCGACAGATCGCAGGTCCAGATGGTCACGCTCGCATTGCCCCGCCCCAGTTTTACCCGCACGGTAATTTCGCTTTGCTGCATCACGCGTTGACCGTCGGCTTCCAGATAATCCGGATGGCGTCCGCCCTCTTTGGCGACCCAGACGTCGTCCAGGTACAAATTCAATTTCGATACGTCCAGATCGTCCACGCCGGCATAGCCGATCGCGGCCAGAATGCGGCCCAGATTCGGGTCGGACGCGAAAAAGGCGGTTTTCACCAGCGGCGAATGGCCGATCGAATATGCGATCTTGCGGCATTCTTCGACATTGGCGCCGTCTTCCACCGTCACTGTGATGAATTTGGTCGCGCCTTCACCGTCGCGGATGATCATTTGCGCCAGTTCCTGCGCGATCGATGTGACCGCCTCGGCCAGCGCGGCATACTCGGCCGTTCCGACCGCATCGACGCGCAATTCGCCCCCGCCGGTCGCGATCAGCATGAACGAATCGTTGGTAGACGTATCGCCGTCGATCGTGATGCAGTTGAACGATTTGTCCGCCGCCTGCTTGACCAAGATATCGAGCACCGGCTGCGCCACGGCCGCATCGATCGCCAGAAAACCCAGCATCGTCGCCATATTCGGCCTGATCATGCCGGCGCCTTTGCTGATGCCGGTCATCGTGACGGTCTTGCCGGCGATCGTCACGCGACGCGATGCGGCTTTCGGTTGCGTGTCGGTGGTCATGATCGCTTCGGCTGCGTTGAACCAGTTATCCGCCTGCAGATTGGACAGCGCTTGCGGCAGCCCCGCGGTAATGCGATCGACCGGCAGCGGTTCCAGAATCACGCCGGTGGAAAACGGCAGAATCTGCTGCGATGCGCAGCCCAGCAGCGCGGCCAGCGCATCGCAGGTCGCATGCGCATTGGCCAGTCCGGCTGCGCCGGTGCCGGCGTTGGCATTGCCGGTATTGATCAGCAGCGCGCGGATCGGCGCGGCGGCGGTGGCTTGCGCCAGATGCTGCCGGCTGATCTGCACCGGCGCCGCGCAAAAGCGATTTAGCGTGAACACGCCCGCCACCGTCGCGGCCGGCGCCAGTTTGATGACCAGCACATCCTTGCGGCTAGCCTTGCGCACGCCGGCCTCGGCATGGCCCAGTTCGACGCCGGCGACAGGCTGTAGGTTGGCGGGAATGGGTAGGGGAGAATTGACTGCCATGGCGTTGATTTATCCGAAGGAAATGAAAACGGTAAAGAAACAGTGAAAGGCGGAAACTAAAACGCGTTATTGTAGCCGCATATGGCGAATAAAAAAGGGCGGCATCCCGGATCTCGCCGGGATGCCGCCCTTTCCTGCTTGGCGTATTTCAGTGGCACGGCCAAGTCCGGCCGGAACAGCTGACAGACCGTTAGGCCAGCCTGCCGTGACACTGCTTGTATTTCTTGCCGCTGCCGCAAGGACATGGATCGTTGCGGCCGACCTTCGGCACCGCATGGATCTGCGCTTGCCGCGGTTCTTCGCTGACAACCGTCGGCGCCAGCAATTCTTCCGCCTCGGCGCCCGGTGTGAAATCGGCATGCTGGTAATGCAGGTTTTCCACATGCGGTTGCGCCAGCTTCTCTTCGGCCGCTTCGATTTCCTCACGGCTCTGGATCTGTACGGTCATGACGATCTTGATCACTTCGTTCTTGATCAGATCGAGCATTTGCGCAAACAGTTCGAAGGCTTCGCGCTTGTATTCCTGTTTCGGATTCTTCTGCGCATAACCACGCAGATGGATGCCCTGACGCAGATAATCCAGCGCCGCCAGATGTTCGCGCCAATGGCTGTCGATCGCCTGCAGCGTGACGCTGCGTTCGAAGCCCTGGAAGCCTTCCACGCCGACCGCCTGGGCTTTCGCGGCGTACGTCCCATCGGCCGCCTCCAGGATACGGTCCAGCAGGTCCTCGTCGCTCAGATCGGGTTCTTCCTCCAGCATCGCGACCAGCGGCACTTCCAGTCGCCACTCGTTGGCCAGCGCGGCTTCCAGCCCCGGGATGTCCCATTGCTCTTCGATCGACTCGGGCGGCACATAGGTATAGAACACCTCGGTGAACACGGCCTGGCGCAGAGAGGTAATCATCTCCGACATATCCTGCGATTCCAGCAATTCGTTACGCTGCTGATAAATCACCTTGCGCTGATCGTTGGAGACGTCGTCGTATTCCAGCAATTGTTTGCGGATGTCGAAATTGCGCGCCTCGACCTTGCGTTGCGCCGACTCGATCGAACGCGACACGATGCCGGCCTCGATCGGCTCGCCTTCCGGCATCTTCAGCCGGTCCATGATGGCGCGCACGCGGTCGCCGGCGAAAATGCGCAGCAGCGCGTCGTCCAGCGACAGATAGAAACGCGACGATCCGGGATCGCCCTGGCGTCCGGAACGGCCGCGCAACTGATTGTCGACGCGGCGCGATTCATGGCGTTCAGTGCCGACGATGTGCAGGCCGCCGGCGGCCACCACGTGATCGTGCAGCGATTGCCATTCGTCGTGCAGTTTTTGCGACTGCGCCTGCTTGTCGGCGTCCGACAGCGCCGGATCCGCCTCGATCAACTGCACCTGCTTCTCGACGTTGCCGCCCAGCACGATGTCGGTGCCTCGGCCGGCCATGTTGGTGGCGATGGTGATCATTTTCGGACGGCCGGCCTGCGCGATGATCTGCGCTTCGCGTTCATGCTGCTTGGCGTTGAGCACGTTGTGCGGCAAACCGGCCTTGTCCAGGATGCCGGACAGCAATTCCGAATTCTCGATCGAGGTCGTGCCCACCAGCACCGGCTGCCCGCGCTCGTAGCAATCCTTGATATCGACCAGCATGGCCTGGTATTTTTCCTGCGCGGTCTTGTAGACCTGATCCTGCCTGTCCTTGCGGTCGCTGGGACGGTTCGGCGGAATCACGACCGTTTCCAGTCCGTAAATTTCCTGGAATTCGTAGGCTTCGGTATCGGCCGTGCCGGTCATGCCGGACAGCTTGGCGTACATGCGGAAATAATTCTGGAAGGTAATCGAGGCCAGCGTCTGGTTTTCGTTCTGGATCGCCACGCCTTCCTTGGCTTCCACCGCCTGGTGCAAGCCTTCCGACCAGCGGCGGCCGGTCATCAGACGGCCGGTGAATTCGTCGACGATCACGACTTCGCCGTTCTGCACAACATAATGCTGATCCTTGTGATACAGCGTGTGCGCGCGCAGCGCGGCGTACAAATGATGCACCAGCGAAATGTGCGCCGCGTCGTACAGCGATCCGCCTTCGGCCAGCAGTCCCATCTCGGTCAGAATGCGCTCGGCCTTGTCGTGCCCGGCTTCGGTCAGCAGCACCTGATGCGCCTTGTCGTCGCGCGTGTAATCGCCGGGGACTTCGACCTTGCCTTTGCCGTCCGGCGTTTCTTCGCCGATCTGCAATGTCAGCAGCGGCGGCACGGTATAGATATTCTGGTAGAGATCCGTATGGCTTTCTGCCTGTCCGGAAATGATAAGCGGCGTGCGCGCCTCCTCGATCAGGATCGAATCGACTTCATCGACGATCGCAAAATTGAGGCTGCGCTGCACCCGGTCGGCGGCCTCGAACACCATGTTGTCGCGCAGGTAATCGAAACCGAATTCGTTATTGGTGCCGTAAGTGATGTCCGCCGCATACGCGGTTTGCTTGATGTCGTGCGCCATCTGCGACAGATTGACGCCGGTGGTCAGGCCCAGCCAGCTATACAGGCGGCCCATCCATTCGGCATCGCGTTGCGCGAGGTAGTCGTTGACCGTCACCACGTGCACGCCCTTGCCCGACAACGCGTTCAGATAAGCCGGCAAGGTCGCCATCAGCGTCTTGCCTTCGCCGGTGCGCATTTCGGCGATCTTGCCGTAATGCAAAACCATGCCGCCCACCAGCTGCACATCGAAATGGCGCATTTTCAGGACCCGCTTGCTGGCCTCGCGGCAGACCGCAAATGCCTCCGGCAGGATCGCATCGAGCGTTTCGCCGCCGGCCGCGCGCGCCTTCAGCTCGGGCGTCTTGGCTTGCAGTTGCGCATCCGAAAGCTTTTCGACGACCGGTTCCAACGCATTGATTTCGCGGACTGTTTTTTGGTATTGCTTAAGCAGTCGCTGGTTGCGGCTACCGAAAATCTGAGTCAGTAATGACATGCTTGCTTGGATTCTAAAAAAACTTGAAAGAAGAGCGCCGCATTGCAATCGGCGACGACCGCGATACGAAACCGGAATATAACCAAAGCCTGCCTAAAATATGCGAAAGCACCGCATCGTAACGCGCCACACCATGCTTTTTCGACAATTAGCTCGTGATTTTATCATGCGCCACCGCGCCGCCACACCTGACCGGGTCCCCAATATGGGAACAGCGGCGTCGGAGTGCGCCGAACGTCAGCAGCAGATTGGGTTTATCCCGTAGGAATCAATAGAGATCCGGGCGTAAATGCCGACAAATATTATTTCGCGGCAATAGTCGCGGCAATAGTCGTGGCCATTGCCGGCGCCGCCCCGGAGCCCAAAGCGAGAAATTTGCGCGGATCCTGCGCCGCGCCCTTGATCCGGACTTCGAAATGCAGATGCGGCCCGGTCGAGCGGCCGGTGGTCCCGATATCGGCAATGTGCTGGCCGCGTTTGACGATATCGCCGACTTTGGCGTACAGCTTCGACGCGTGGGCATAACGCGTCATGATGTCGTTGCCGTGATCGATATCCAGCATATTGCCGTATTGATAATGAAATTCGGCCGCCACCACCACGCCGGCCGCCGCCGCATAGATCGGGGTGCCGATCGGCGCCGGGAAGTCGAGGCCTTCATGAAATGCATTGCCGCCGGTGAACGGATCCAGGCGCCAGCCGAAACTCGACGAGTTGTAGCGCACGTTGACCGGTTGATTGGTCGGCAGCAGCTTGGCTTTGATCTTGTCGCTCATCAGCGCGGTTTCCACCACGTTCATATAATCGGCGCGCCGGCCGATATCGACGTCGAATGCGTCCAGGCTCTGTTGCAGCTGGCTCATGTTCAACGCATGCGGAATCGTTGCCGCGCTGCTGCCGATGGCGCCGCCCTGGCCGCCGGGCGGCTCTTTGAAATTGAATTCTTCGGGCCGCACGCCGGACAAGCTCTGCACCCGCTCGCCCAATGCGTCCAGGCGCATCAGCTGGGCCTGCATTTGGCCGAGCTTGATGGCCATGACGGCCAGGTTTTCTTTCAGGTATTTTTCTTTTCTGTCGTCATCCTGCCGCATCAGCGATTCCACCACATCGTGCAGCATTGGCGACGGGGAATCGGCGGCATGGCGTAAAAAAAGATAGGCAACCAGGGCCGCGGCGGCCAGCACGGCAACCATCAGCAACAGCAGCGCCAGCACGACATGGCGGGAATTCAGCGTCAGCGACCGCACGCGGGAAAGCCGCGGGTGCAGCAAAATAATTTGCATCCTTTGTTCCCCAAAGCCCCGTCCATTGCGAAGGACTTGTGATATCTTGAAAAGATGTTACGTCGCTCTCCAGCTCTCCCCTCCCGGCCCCTGCATGCCGGCTCCAATACCGGCCGCGCCGGCGGCGGCTTCAAAGCCGCGACCGCCAGGTACGCGACGGACTTTCTGCAATCCGATAATGGTATGGCGTCGCTGTTGCCGACGGTAGCCCGGATGGCTGCATTGCAAAAGGATTGCGCTGCGCTGTTACCGGCAATGTTCAAAGCGTGCGACGTATTGCAATACGATGCGGATCAATTGGTGCTGTCGACGCCGAACGCGGCATTGGCGGCCAAGCTGAAACAACAGTTGCCCAAATTGCAAGCACATTTATGTAAGGGCGGCTGGCAGGTTAACGTAATACGTATCAAAGTGCAAGTCGGCAGGCCCCGTCCGCGCGACGTCTTCACCAAGCAGATTCATTTGCCGCAGCAGGCGCTGAGCGCGCTGGACAATCTGGGGCAAACGCTGGAAAGCTCCCCGCGCAATCAAGCGCTGGTCGACGCCATCCGCGCCATGGTGGCGCGGCATCGCGGAGAAAAATAAACGCTGGAATATTCGAATTTAAAATGAGTATCTGCGTTGATATTTAGTATGTGCCTGCCGCGTACACGGCAGGCGCGTGCTGAATTAGTTGAGGGCCCACTCCTGCTGCGCCTGCGAAGTATAGGTAGCCGGGGCCAGCTCCAGCTTGTCGAAGGTGATGATCTCATAGGCATCGGGCTGCTCCAGCAGCGCACGCAACAACAGGTTGTTCAGTGCGTGGCCGGATTTATGCGCCTCGTAGCTGGCCAGCAATGGGTGGCCGATCAAATACAGATCGCCGATCGCATCCAGAATCTTGTGCCGCACGAATTCGTTATCGTAACGCAGGCCGTCGGTATTCAAGATCCTGTATTCGTCCAGCACGATCGCATTCTCGAAGGAGCCGCCGCGCGCCAGACCCATGCCGCGCAGAGTTTCGACATCCTGCATGAAGCCGAAGGTACGGGCGCGCGCGATTTCCTTCACATACGATTCAAAGCCGAAATCGACTTCGGCGGTCTGACCGGTGGCGTCTACGGCCGGATGATTGAATTCGATGAAGAACTTGAGCTTGAAGCCTTCGTAAGGCTCGAGGCGCGCCCATCTTTCGCGATCGCCCTCCCCTTCGCGGACTTCGATCGGGCGCTTGATGCGAAGGAATTTTTTGGCGGCATTTTGTTCCTGCAGGCCGGCTTGCTGCAGCAGAAACACGAATGACGACGCCGAACCGTCCATGATCGGGATTTCTTCCGCGGTCACGTCGATAATCAGGTTATCCAATCCCATACCGGCGCAAGCCGACAGTAGATGCTCGACCGTCGATACGCGCACCCCATCCTTGGCCAGCACCGACGCCATGCGGGTATCACCGACGCCCAGCGCGGTCGCCGGCAATTCCACGATCGGATCCAGGTCGATGCGGCGGAACAGAATCCCGCTATCGACCGCGGCCGGATGCAGCGTCAACTCGACCTTGGTGCCGGAATGCATGCCGATACCGACGGCCTTGATCGATTTCTTAATTGTGCGTTGTTTCAACATGCGGCCATTATAGCCAGCTACGGCTCCGACAGCCGGGATGTCGCGAAAATGACGCATTGCGCAAAAAAAGAAAGCGCCCGAAGGCGCCTTGGATGACAACCGGGGCTTTTGCCCCTGAGCCCCCTATTAGATCTGAGCCAGCAACGCCTCGGCGCTGGACACGTCCAACTTGCCACTCGGCTCTACATTGAGTTGCTTGACCACGCCGTCTTCGAGCAGCATCGAATAGCGTTGCGAACGCACGCCCATGCCGTGTTTGCTGAAATCGGCATCCAGACCCAACGCCTTGGTGAAATTGGCGCTGCCGTCGGCCAGCAGGCGCACCGCGCCATTGACCTTCTGATCGCGGCCCCAGGCGCCCATTACGAACGCGTCGTTGACGGAGATGGCCCAGATTTCATCCACGCCCTTGGCCTTGAACTCGGCGGCGTGATTGACGAAACCCGGCAGATGCTTGGCCGAACAGGTCGGTGTAAATGCGCCCGGCACGGCGAAGATCGCGATCTTCTTGCCCTTGGCCAGATCGGCGACCTTGAAAGTGTTCGGACCCACCGCGCAAGCATCGGTCGCGGTTTCGATGAATTCGGATAAAGTGCCTTCCGGCAAGCGATCGCCAACTTTGATAGTCATGTCTGATTCCTCCTGAAAATTTAATGAAAAACGAGAGTACACCAAAACGCGGCAAATCGGAGCGGGCGGCATCAATTTCGCCGCGGGACCTGATTCGTCCCTAAGTCGGGTCGTTGACATGCAATGCGAACAGCACGCTGCCGTCGGCCGGAATCACGAACGCATCGAAAGGCCGGTTCAACACTATCCGTAACGGCGCTCTGCAGCTTCCTCCCTCCGCCACCGCGAACCGGGCCGCCGCCGCCGCCCGCACCCCATCTTCGTTGTGTTGAAATCGCGCGATCTGCTTGAGATCGGCCGAACCGCCCGAATCGCCGACAAAAGCGCCGATCCCCGGCAGGTCGATATCGCGCGTTTGAGTAAAGTCGAATTTCGGCGCCTTGAATTCATCGATGGTGCGTGAGCGCAATTTCAGGCTTTCCATGCCGCCGTCGGCAAGACGCGCCAGCAGATGCGCGCGGCTGCTTTTATGCGCGTACGGCGACAGATTTCTTTCCGGCAGCGCATACAACATCGTCAGCGGTTGTCCGGCGGCAGAAACGAAGCGGCGCGCGAACAGCAAGCAGTAGCCGTTTCCCCATTTTTCATTCAATGCCCCGCGGGCTTCGCACTGCGACATCATTTCGACCAGCTTCGGAGCACCGCCGCCGACATGAAACTGTTCCAGGTTGGTCTGCTTCGGATCGAAGGCTTGCTGCCATTTCGCGATGAGATGCACCACCGCCGTGACGGAGAAGCGGATATCGCCGCCCCAATCCCCGGTGTGCGGACAGGCGCTGATAAAACCGTCGGTCTTGGCGCTGACGTAGTCTTTTACCCGGCGCGCGGCATCGGCCGCCTCGCCGGGAACCGCAAAAGCGCAGCGGATCGCCTTCGCGTGCGGCAAGGATTGCACATCGGCTTCCACGGTACTCGCCATTGGATCGGATCTTTTGAGGACGGCGACGATGCCCTGCTGGAATTGCAATTGCGGACCGGCCATCGCCTGCATCATCTCATCGTGAGCGACCAGGCAACGTCGGTTATGCGCCACGTCGGGAGACAGATAATCGGCCAGCGCTTTACCGATTTTCGGGTTGACGATCATTTGCCCGGCCACCAGGCATTGGTACACCGTCGACGGATTGCACACGCTGTTTCGATCGGGCTCAAAGCCTTGGGCATGAACAATATGATGCAAATATTTGTTCAAGCCCGATTCCTGCGTCGGCGGATGCGCAAGCACCTCCGCGGCCGGCTCGACGGCGCACGATTCGGCGGCCTCCGGCGCAAGCGGCACATAGAAGGCGGAACTACTTTTGCCAATGAACGGCAGATTCCACGGCATGGCGGTCCTTTTTGTAAAAGAAGGCCGATGCTACCGCCGCCAAACCAGGTTATTGCGCATAAATCGCGCATTGAATTTTAGAGAAATTCAATGCAACGTTTCCCGAAATCGGCGATGGACGGCAAAACGCCGCGCACAAGGCGCGGCGTTTTCAGACAGTCCGAATCGCTGATCGGACCATTCCAGACCACTCTTTCCGAAGATCGATAGGTCTGCTTAGTTAGCTTATTTAAGCCGCTTGCTTAATCGGCCTGCTTGCGCAGAAAAGCCGGAATGTCGTAAGTTTCCATCCCGTTCTTCTCCAGTGCACGCACTGTGTCCGACGCCGACTCGCGCCGCCACACCGCCGGCGCCTTCAGGCCGCCGAATGCCGCACCTTGCGGCTGACCATGATGGTTGGCCATGCCGGCGTGGCTGCCGGCGCCTGCCATCATCGGCTCATTGTGCGTGCCGGTACGCAACATCGGTGTCTGCACCAGTTGCACCGTCTTGCGGCCGCGGCCCAGGCCGGTCGCCACCACTGTCACGCGGATGTCGTCGCCCATCGTATCGTCGTACGCGATGCCTTGCGCGATCGATGCATCGGCGGCGGCGAAAGCGCGTACGGTCGCCATCACTTCCTTGATTTCCTTGCCCTTCAGATTGCGGCTGGCGGTCACGTTGACCAATACACCACGCGCGCCCGACAGATCGATGCCGTCCAGCAGTGGCGAGGCCACCGCCTGTTCGGCCGCCACCCGCGCGCGATCGACACCGGACGCGGTCGCCGTTCCCATCATGGCCTTGCCCTGCTCGCCCATAATGGTCTTGACGTCGTTGAAGTCGACGTTGATATGGCCCGGCACATTGATGATTTCGGCAATGCCCGCTACCGCGTTGTTGAGCACATCGTCGGCATGGCCCAGCCACTCGATCATGCTGTCGTCTTCGTAGATCTCTTCCAGCTTCTCGTTAAGAATGATGATCAGCGAATCGACATGCTGCGCCAGTTCTTCCAGACCCTGGTCGGCGATGTCCATGCACTTCTGGCCTTCGTAGGAGAATGGCTTGGACACCACCGCCACCGTCAGCGCGCCCTGCGCCTTGGCGATCTGCGCGATCACCGGCGCGGCGCCGGTGCCGGTGCCGCCGCCCATGCCCGCGGCGATGAACACCATGTGCGCTCCGCGCAACGCGTCTTCCACGCGCGCGCTGGATTCCTCGGCGAGACGGCGGCCTACTGACGGCTGCATGCCGGCGCCCAGCCCGGTTTCGCCGATCTGGATGACGTTGCCGGCCTTCGACGTCTTCAATGCCTGCGCATCGGTATTGGCGACGATGAACTCAACGCCGGACACGCCCTTGTTGATCATGTGTTGCACCGCATTGCCGCCGGCGCCACCGACGCCGACCACTTTGATGATGGTGCCCAACGATGCATTTTCCAGCATATCTATTTCCATGATGAACTCCTTGATAAGTACAGCTTGCAGTCGATAGACATCACGCGGTGTGACGTCTAGCAACTGAGAACTGTGTTTAATGGCCAAATATTTGCTAAGCAATACCTAAAAACAAACCAATTTCCCGAATCACTCTAAAACCAAACCAGAACCGCCCCGCTTGCTGCACCCCAATCGCCGACGCTTAAAAATTCCCCAGAAACCATTCCTTCATGCGCTGCCAGATGGCTTTTACGGAGCCTTCCTGGCGCGTCACGATATATCCCCGCAAATACTGTTTTTTCGCTTCCAGCAACAAACCCAATACCGTTGCATAGCGCGGGCTGCGCACCACGTCCGCCAACTGCCCGCTGTACTCCGGCGTGCCCAGCCGCGCCGGTTTCAGGAAAATATCCTCGGCCAGTTCGATCATGCCGGGCATCATCGCGGATCCGCCGGTCAGGACGATGCCGCTCGACAGCACCTCTTCGTAGCCGGATTCGCGCACCACCTGATGCACCAGCGCGAACAATTCCTCGACCCGCGGCTCGATCACTGCCGCCAGCGCCTGCCGCGACAAGGTGCGCGGACTGCGATCGCCCAGTCCCGGCACTTCCAGCGTTTCGCCGGGATCGGCCAGGATCTGCTTGGCATAACCGTAGCGCAGCTTGATTTCTTCCGCTTCCAGCGTCGGCGTGCGCAGCGCCATCGCGATGTCGTTGGTGATCTGGTCGCCGGCGATCGGAATCACCGCGGTATGCCGGATCGCGCCTTCAGTGAACACCGCCACGTCGGTGGTGCCGCCGCCGATATCGACCAGCACCACGCCCAGTTCGCGCTCATCCGAGGTCAGCACCGAATCGGCGGACGCCATCGGCTGCAGAATCAGGTCGGACACTTCGAGTCCGCAGCGGCGCACGCACTTCACGATGTTCTGCACCGCGGACACCGCGCCGGTGACGATATGCACCTTGACCTCGAGTCGGATGCCGCTCATGCCGATCGGTTCACGCACATCTTCCTGATTATCGACAATGAATTCCTGCGGCACGGTATGCAGCAATTGCTGATCGGTCGGAATGTTGACCGCCTTCGCGGTTTCGATCACGCGCGACACGTCGGCCGCGCTGACTTCCTTGTCCTTGATCGCCACCATGCCGCTGGAATTGAAACTGCGGATATGACTGCCGGCGATTCCGGTGTAGACGTTTCTGATCTTGCAGTCGGCCATCAGTTCGGCCTCTTCCAACGCGCGCTGAATCGATTCGACGGTGGCCTCGATATTGACCACCACGCCTTTCTTCAGCCCCTTGGAATCGGACTGCCCAAGGCCGATCACCTCATGCCGTCCGTCGGGCAGCACCTCCGCCACCACCGCCACCACTTTGGAGGTGCCGATATCGAGGCCGACGATCAGATTTTTTGCGTCTTTAGTCATGTCATTTCGCTTTATTATGTTTTCCCGCCATCCCGGCCAGAGTCAACCCGCCTGCATTGAGCGCCATCCCGTTCGGATAACGCATATCCACATTTTCAATCCCGCCGTTCATCCGCCCCTGCAGTTGCGGGTAAACCGAAATCAGGCGCGCCACGCGTTTGCGCAAAGTGTCCTTGTCCTGTTCACGGCCCAACTCCACCGTCATGCCGTTGTCCAGCTTGACGGTCCATGCATAGCGGCTCGATAGCTCCACCGCTTCCGGCTTCAGCGACAACGGTGCGAACCAGTTGCCCAAATCCCGATATCGGGTCAGCACATCTTTTTCGCTGCCTTCGGGCCCGTCGAACGCCAGCAGCGGCCCGTCTTCTTCCGCTTCCGCCAGATTGGCGGTAAAGACATCGCCTTCGGCCGACAGCAGACTGCCGTCCTCGCCCCAGGTCCCCAGCGGACGATGTTCTTCGATGGTCACGATCAGGCGGTCCGGCCATTCGCGCCGCACCATCGCCCGCCGCACCCACGGCACCGACTCAAATGCGCTGCGCACCGTTTCCAGATCCGCGGTAAAAAAATTTCCCTTGATGCGCGGCACGGCGGCGGTGCGGATCGTCAACGCGTTGACCCGGCGCAGGGGCACGTCGCGCGTGCCCTCCACCACAATGGTCTTGAGCGTGAACATGGGCCGCTGCCCCAGCCACCACAGGCCGGCGCCGAACAATGCGAGCACCGCCAGGGCCAATAGCAGGCCGCTCAGCGCATTCAACATTTTGACGTCTTGCCACATGGCGATTCCTCTATGCTCCGCTTACGCGGGCTTCCAGTCGGTCGACGGCGTCAGATCGAGCGCTGCCTGCCGCAATATCTCGCAACACAAATCTTCATAACTCATCCCCGCCACCTTGGCCGCCATCGGCACCAACGAATGACCGGTCATGCCCGGCGAGGTGTTGATCTCCAGCAAAAACGGTTTGTTGTCCGATGCGCGCACCATCACGTCGGCGCGGCTCCAGCCGCGGCAGCCCAGCGCACGGTAACTGGCCAGCGCCAGCGCCCGGATCTCGGCTTCCTGCGCCGGCGGCAAGCCGCTCGGGCACAGGTACTGCGTGGTATCGCTGAAATACTTGTTCTGGTAATCGTAGTTGTCGTCCGGCGCGATGATGCGGATCAGCGGCAACGCGACGGCCGCCGCGCCCTGTCCCAGCAACGCGCAGGTCAGTTCCATGCCGGCAATGAATTCCTCGGCGATCACCGCCTTGTCCAGTTTTGCCGCCAGCGCATACGCGGCCGGCAACTGATCGGCGGCGACCACTTTGGTCAGGCCCAGCGTCGATCCCTCGTGCGCCGGTTTGACGATCAGCGGCAAGCCCAGCCGGGCGGCCACCGCGGCCCAATCCGATTGCGCCGTCAGCGATTCGAAGCGCGGCGTCGGCAAGCCGTCGGCCAGCCAGATGCGCTTGGTCATGGCCTTGTCCATCGCAATCGCGGACGCCAGCACGCCGGGACCGGTGTACGGGATGCCGAGTTGCTCCAGCGCGCCCTGCAAAGTGCCGTCCTCGCCATACCGTCCGTGCAGCGCAATGAACACGCGGTCGAATTTCTGCGCCGCCAGTTCGGCCAGGCTGCGTTCGGCCGGATCGAACGGATGCGCATCGATGCCTTTGCCGAGCAGCGCGGCCAGCACGCCGCCGCCGGACATCAGGGATACCTCGCGCTCGGCCGAACGGCCGCCGAACAGAACGCCGACTTTTCCGAACGAGGTTGGCATCGCGTTTTCCATCATTGCTCCGCCTCCGATAATTGCGCCAGTTTCCCCGGCACGCCGCTGATCGAACCGGCGCCCATCGTCATCACGACGTCGCCGTCGCGCACCAGCGCCAGGATGCTGGCCGGCATGTCCGCGATATCTTCGACAAACACCGGCTCCACCTTGGCCGCCACGCGCAGCGCATGCGCCAGCGAGCGGCCGTCGGCGGCGACGATCGGTTGTTCGCCGGCGGCATACACTTCCGCCAGCACCAGTACATCTGTGGTCGACAGCACCTTGACGAAATCCTCGAACAGGTCGCGGGTGCGGGTATAGCGATGCGGCTGGAACGCCAGCACCAGCCGGCGGCCCGGATACGCGCCGCGCGCCGCGGCGATGGTGGCGGCGGTCTCGACCGGGTGATGACCGTAATCGTCGACCAGCGTGAAACTGCCGGCGGCATTGCCGTCGGCGTCGCGCAGCGGGATATCGCCGTAACGCGTAAAGCGGCGGCCGACGCCGTCGAATTCGGTCAGCGCCTTCTGCGTCGCTTCATCCGCCACATCCAGTTCGCGCGCGATGGCGATGGCGGCGCAGGCATTCTGCACGTTATGCATGCCGGGCTGATTCAGGCTGATCTGCATCGGGGCGTAGCCGTCCTGGATCACGGTGAACTGCATTTGGCCGCCCATTGCCACGGCATCGATCGCGCGCACGTCGGCTTCGGCGTGAAAACCGTAGGTAATGATCGGCTTGGAAATCATCGGCATGATCTCGCGCACGTGCGGGTCGTCCAGGCACAGGATCGCAACGCCGTAAAACGGCAGGCGCTGCGTAAACTCGACGAAGGCCTGTTTCAGTTTGGCGAAATCGTGATCATAGGTTTCCATATGATCGGCGTCGATATTGGTGATCACTTCGATCACCGGCATCAGATTCAGGAACGAGGCATCCGACTCGTCGGCCTCGGCCACGATGAATTCGCCGGCGCCCAGCTTGGCGTTGGCTCCGGCGCTGGTCAGGCGGCCGCCGATCACGAAGGTCGGATCCAGGCCGCCCTGCGCCAGCACGCTGGCCACCAGGCTGGTGGTGGTGGTCTTGCCGTGGGTGCCGGCGATGGCGATGCCGCGCTTGAGGCGCATCAGTTCGCCCAGCATGATCGCGCGCGGCACGATCGGAATATGCCGCTTGCGCGCGGCGATGACTTCCGGATTATCCGAACGCACGGCGGTCGAGGTGACCACCGCGTCGGCGTTTTCGACATTTTCGGCGGCATGGCCCTGGGTGACTTTGGCGCCCAAATGGGCCAGCCGGCGCGTCGCGGCATTGCTGCCGAGATCCGAGCCGGACACGGTATAGCCGAGATTGAGCAGCACTTCGGCGATGCCGCTCATGCCGGAGCCGCCTATGCCTACGAAATGAATATTTTTGACTCTGTGCTTCATGCTGTTTCCGCCCTTGCCTGCTGTTGCAACTCGGCGGCGATCGCCTGGTTGGCGTCACGCCGGCCTTGCGCATAGGCCGATTGCGCCATGGTCAGGCAATCGGCGCGTGTCAATGTATTGAACTGCGCGGCCAGTGCCGCCGGCGTCAGTTGCGGTTGCGGCAAATGGATCGCCGCGTGTTGCCGCGCCATCCAGGCCGCGTTGTCGTGTTGATGCGACGTGGTCGACGCCATGAACGGCACCAGAATACTGGCCACGCCGGCGGCGGTCAGCTCGGATACGGTGATCGCCCCGGCGCGGCACAGCACCAGATCCGCGTGCGCGTAACGCTGCGGCATGTTGTCGATAAAATCGCATATTTCGGCCTCGACGCCGGCCCGGGCATACGCGGCGCGCAATGCGGCAATGTGCTGTTTGCCCGATTGATGCACCACCCGCGGCCGCTGCTCCGGCGGCAGCAGCGCCAGCGCGGCAGGCACGCTGTCGTTGAGCACCTGAGCGCCGAGACTGCCGCCGACCACCAGCAAATTCAGCGGCCCGCTGCGTTCGGCATAGCGCTGCTGCGGCGGCGGCAGAGTACTGATTTCGGCGCGCACCGGATTGCCGGTCACCGCCGACTTCGCCGATGAGCGCGACAATAAGCCGCCGCCGTCGGACGACAGACCGAACAGCAGCCGGCTGGCCAGCGGCGCCAGCAATTTGTTCGACAGGAGCAAACCGGCGTCGGCGTTGATCAATACCAGCGGCACGCCGCGCAGCCTGGCCATCACGCCGCCCGGCACCGTCACGTAACCGCCCATGCCGACCACCACATCCGGACGACGGCGGCCGACGATGCGCCAGCAGGCGCCAAAACTCGCCAGCAAACGCCAGACCCCGCGCAGCGAATGCGCCAGCCCTTTGCCGCGCAAGCCGGAAAACGCGATGCTGTCCATTTCGACGCCATGCCGGGGCACCAGCGTCTGTTCCATGCCGTGCGTGGTGCCCAGCCACGACACCGTCCAGCCGCGCGCGCGCATCGTGTCGGCGATCGCCAGACCGGGAAAAATATGACCGCCGGTGCCGGCCGCCATGATCAGCAGGCGCTTGGGCGCATGGATCACGCTCATAGACGGCCTCCCCGCATCAGCACCCGGTTTTCGTAATCGATGCGCAGCAGAATCGCCAGCCCGATGCAATTGATCAATATGCCGGAGCCGCCGTAGCTCATCAGCGGCAAGGTCAAGCCTTTGGTCGGCAGCAGGCCGAGATTGACACCCATATTGATGAAGGTCTGCACGCCGAGCCAGATGCCGATGCCTTTGGCGGTCAGACCGGCAAACATCAGTTCCAGCGCAATCGCCTGCCGGCCAATTTCGAAGGCCCGCTTGATCAGCCAGTAGAACAACAGCACCACCGCCAGCACCCCGACAAAGCCCAGTTCCTCGCCGATCACCGCCAGCAGGAAGTCGGTATGCGCTTCCGGCAGGTAATGCAGCTTTTCGACGCTGGCGCCCAGGCCGACGCCGAACAATTCGCCGCGGCCGAATGCGATCAGGGAATGCGAGAGCTGATAGGCCTTGCCCAATGCATTGTCTTCCTGCCACGGATTCAGATACGCGAAAATCCGTTCGCGCCGCCATGGCGACGCCACGATCACGATCGAAAAAATGCCGACCAGCGTGGCGCCGATGCCGCCGAACCAGATTCCGTTGATCCCGCCCAAAAACAGAATCCCCATCGCAATGCAGACAATCACCCCGAACGCGCCCAGATCCGGCTCCAGCAACAACAGCAGCCCCACCACGCCGATGGCGACGGTCATCGGCATGAAACCCTTGGTGAGCTTATGCATGACGGCTTGCTTGCGCACCGTGTAATCGGCCGCATACAGCACGACGAACAATTTCATCAGCTCCGACGGCTGGATGTTGAAGACCTTGAACGACAGCCAGCGCCGCGCGCCGTTGACGCCTTTGCCGATGCCCGGCACCAGCACCAGCGCCAGGAAAATCAGCGTAATGGCAAACAGGTAGGGCGCCCAGCGCTGCCAGGTTTCGACCGGAACCCGGAATACCATCAGGCCGACCAGGATCGAAATGCAGATAAACATCGCCTGCCGCGTCAGGAAATGCGTGGTGGTGTAGGCCGCGTACTTGGGCGAATCCGGCAAGGCCACCGACGCCGAGTACACCATCACCATGCCGAACAGCATCAGCAGCAGCACGACCCAGACCAGCGGCTGATCGTATTCCATCATCTTCGAGCGTTGTTCGACGATGCCGCCGTGTTTGCCGCGGCCGCCGTCTCGGGCGGCGCTCTTGGCGTCGTTTGCGTTCGCGCCGAAAAAGCTCAACAGATTGGTCAGCGCCAGTTTCATGCCACGATCTCCCCGCGCGCCAATGCCGCTTCGCGCACTGCGGCGGCGAATACCTCGGCGCGATGCGCATAGTTACGGAACATGTCCATGCTGGCGCAGGCCGGCGACAGCAGCACCGCATCGCCGGCCTGCGCCAGCGTCGCGGCTTTTTCCACCGCTGCTTCCAGCGTCGGGCAATCGATCAGCTCGACGCCGGCGGACGCCACCGCCTCGCGAATGCACGCCGCGTCGCGGCCGATCAGCAATACCGCTCGCGCGTATTTCGACAAGGGTTCGGCCAGCGGCGTGAAGTCCTGCCCCTTGCCTTCACCGCCGGCGATCAACAGCAGCCGGTTCGGCCGTCCGCCGTGGCCCAGTCCGTTGAGCGCGGCGACGGTCGCTCCGACATTGGTGCCCTTGCTGTCGTCGTAATATTCGACGCCGACTATGGTGGTCAGCAATTCGACCCGATGCGGTTCGCCCGCATAATCGCGCAAGCCGTGCAGCAGCGGCGCCAGCGGCAGATCGATGGCGCGGCACAGGGCCAGCGCCGCCAATCCGTTGACCGCATTATGCAAACCGCGGATTTTCAATGCGTCGGCCGGCATCAGGCGGTTGACCGCGACCGCCGCATCGACCAGCTGCATTTGCTTTTTCGGATCGTTGGATGGCTTTTCCTTGCGCGCGCGCTTCTTTTCCTGCTCTTCCAGCGGCACCGTCGCCGCCAGCCATAGCATGCCGTTTTCGTTGACCAGGCCGAAGCTGTCCAGGCCGGCCGGCTGGTCGCTGCCGAACGTGCTCAGCGCCGGCGCGCCGGCGGCCATCGCCATCACCAGCGCATCGTCGCGATTGAGCACGCGGATGGTATCGGCCGCGAAAATGCGCTGCTTGGCGGCGGTGTATGCCGCCATATCGCCATGCCAGTCCAGATGATCCTGCGTGATATTGAGCACGGTCGCGGCATCCGGCCGCAAACTGTACGTGGCATACAGCTGGAAGCTCGACAATTCCAGCACCCAGACTTGCGGCAGCGCGTCCAGCCGCAGCGCCTGGCGCAGCATGTCCAGCGCCGCAGGGCTGATATTGCCGCCCATCTCGACGCTCATGCCGGCGCGCCGGCACATCTGCGCGGTCAGGCTGGTCACGGTGGTTTTACCGTTGGTGCCGGTGATCGCGATGATTTTCGGCGCGTAGCCGCGCTGTTCGTGCAATACCGCCAGCGCCTGCGCAAACAATTCGATTTCGCTCCACAACGGGATGGCGCGCTCTGCGGCGGCCGCGGCGATATCTTTCAATTCGCGTTCCGGCGCCAGACCGGGGCTGACGGCGACGAAGTCGACGCCGTCCAGCAAAGCGACATTCAGTTCGCCGCAGATGACCACCGCGTCGGGCGCCTGTTCGCGCAGTTGCGCCAGCCGCTCCGCCAGCGCCGCTTCGCTGCGCGTATCGGCCACCCGCACGCCCACGCCGCAACCGGCCAGCCACAGGGCCATGGCCAGGCCGGACTCGCCCAGGCCCAGCACCAGTGCGGTCTGGCCGGCGTAGCGTTCGACGTGAAGCAGTGCTTGATCCATAAATCCGATTCTTTTAACGCAATTTCAACGTGGATAAACCGACCAACACCAGCATCATGGTGATGATCCAGAAGCGCACCACGACCTGCGTTTCCTTCCAGCCCTTCTGTTCATAGTGGTGATGCAGCGGCGCCATCAGCAACACGCGTTTGCCGATGCCGGTGCGCTTCTTGGTGAATTTGAAATAGGCCACCTGCATCATCACCGACAGCGTTTCCACCACGAAAATGCCGCCCATGATGAACAGCACGATTTCCTGGCGTACGATCACCGCGATGGTGCCCAACGCGCCGCCCAGCGCCAGCGCGCCGACATCGCCCATGAACATCTGGGCCGGATACGCGTTGTACCAGAGGAACGCCAGCCCTGCCCCCGCCATCGCGCCGCAAAAAATCAGCAACTCCCCGGCGCCCGGAATATGTGGAATCAACAGATATCTGGAGTAAGTGACGTTGCCGGTCAGATACGCAAAAATGCCCAGCGCCGAACCGACCATCACCGTCGGCATGATCGCCAATCCGTCCAGGCCGTCGGTCAGATTCACCGCATTGCTGGTGCCGACGATCACGAAATAGGTTAACGCCACGAAACCCCAGGCGCCCAGCGGATAGCTGATGGTTTTGAAGAACGGCACGATCAGATCGGCCTTATCCGGCAGGGCGAGCGTAAAACCGGAGCGCATCCAGGCGAAGAACAGTTCGATCACCTGCGTATTGGTCGAGCCCGACACCGAAAACGCCAGATAAAACGCCGCGACCAGTCCGATCAGCGACTGCCAGAAATATTTTTGGCGCGAAGACATGCCCTTCGGATCCTTGTATACCACCTTGCGGTAATCATCGACCCAGCCGATGGTGCCGAAGCCCAGCGTCACAATCAGCACGATCCAGACGAAACGATTGCTCAGATCGCCCCACAGCAAGGTGGCGATGGCGATCGCAATCAGGATCAGCACGCCGCCCATGGTAGGCGTGCCGGATTTGATCAAATGCGTTTGCGGTCCGTCGGTGCGCACCGCCTGCCCGACTTTGAGATTGGTCAGCATGCGGATGACCGGCGGCCCGGCGATCAGGCCGATCACCAGCGCCGTCAGCGTGGCGAACACCGCGCGGAACGTAATGAAATTGAAGACCCGCAGGAAGCCGAAGTCTTGCTGAAAATATTGGGCCAACCAAAGCAGCATGGTTTAAACGCTTTCTTGTTGCGCAGCGGACTGCGGATTTACCAAATGCTGAACCACGCGTTCCATTTTCATGAAACGCGAACCTTTGACCAGCACAGTTGCGCCGGGCAGCGACAGGGCCGCGGCGGCTAGATTGAGCGTATCGATATCGGCGAAATGATCGGCTGCGCCATTGCTGTCGCCTTCGACCGCCGCCGCGTTATACGCCTTGGCGGCATGCCGCGCCAGTTCGCCCAGCGTCAGCACGCGCTCGATGCGCCGCAGCCGCGCGTAGGCGCCGATTTCTTCATGATATTGCGGCCCCTGGTCGCCGACTTCGCCCATATCGCCGAGCACCAGCACGCGCGGGGCGGCGGCTTGCGCCAGCACATCGATCGCCGCGCGCACGGAATCCGGATTGGCGTTATAGGTATCGTCGATCACCAGCGCGCCGCCGACGCCTTGCTTGCGTTGCAAACGACCGGACACCGGTGCGAAGGCTTCCAGACCGCGCACCACCGCATCGGCTTCGATGCCGGCGGCCAGTGCGCAGGCGGTCGCGGCCAGTGCATTGAGCACATTGTGCTCGCCGGCGGCGTTGAGCTGCAGCGCAAAGCTTTGCGCGGGCCGGCCGTCTTGCTGCGCGACGGCGATCTGCAGACGGCTGCCGAATGCTTCCGCGGTATAGTTGGCGCGCACATCGGCGCGCAAGGACAAACCGAAAGTCAGCGTGCGCCGCGGACCGGCGTCCTTGCGCCACAGCGCCGCGTACGCATCGTCGGCCGGAAACACCGCTATGCCGTCGTCCGGCAAGGCGCGAATGACGGCGCCGTTTTCCACCGCCACTGCTTCGACGCTGACCATGAATTCCTGATGCTCGCGCTGCGCATTGTTGACCAGTGCGATGGTCGGCCGGGTCATGGCCGCGAGCACGGCGATTTCGCCAGCATGATTCATGCCGAGTTCGATGACCGCGGCGCGATGCGACGGATTGAGCCGGAACAGCGTCAGCGGCACGCCGATTTCGTTATTGAAATTGCCGCGCGTCGCCATCTGGCCGTCGGGGCCGAACGCCGCCTCCAGAATCGAGGCGATCATCTCCTTCACCGTGGTTTTGCCGTTGCTGCCAGTCACGGCAATCACGGGCAGCGTGAATTTGGCGCGCCAGTGTTGCGCGATGGCGGCCAATGCCAGCCGCGTGTCCGGCACCACGATGGCCGGAATCTGCAACGGCATATCGGCCGGCAGGCGCTGCACCAGCAGCGCCGCGGCGCGCTGATGTTGCACCGTTTGCAGAAAATCGTGCGCATCGAAACGCTCGCCGCACAAGGCGATGAACAGGCAGCCGACGGTCACCGCGCGGCTGTCGGTGACCACCGAGTCGACGTTGACGGCGCCATCTGCAGCGCCGTGCAGCACCGCGCCGGGCAGCCATTGCATCAATTCAGCCAGCGTCGCATGCATCAAGCGCCTCCCATCATCGTGGCGCGCGCGGCCAGCGCCAGCGAAGCGTGATCGGCATCCAGGAACGGCAGTTTCTTGCCGCTCGCTTCCTGGTACATCTCATGTCCTTTTCCCGCCAGCAACACTACATCCTGCTTGCCGGCGTGGCGCACGGCCCACAGTATGGCGGCGGCGCGATCTTCCAGGATGCGCGGCGTCAGTGTCTGCATTCCCTGCCGGATCTGTTCGATGATGGCCTGGGGCTCTTCGCTGCGCGGATTGTCGCTGGTCAGGATGACCTCATCCGCGGCTTCCGACGCGCGTCCCATTTCCGGCCGCTTGCCGGAATCGCGATCGCCGCCGCAGCCGAAGACGCACCACAGTTTGCCGCGCCGCTGATCGGCGATCTCGCGCAGCTCCGCCAAGGTTTTCTGCATTGCGTCAGGGGTATGCGCGTAATCGATCACGATCAGCGGCGCGTCCTGGCCGCCGAGTTGCTGCATGCGGCCGGGCGCCGCGCTGAGTCCGGCCGCGGCGGCGACGGCGGCTTCCCATGTCACGCCCTTGACCAGCAATACACCCAGCACGCCCAGCAAATTGCTGACGTTGAATTGGCCGACCAGACGCGATCTGATCTGTCCGCTGCCAAATGGAGATGCCGCCTGGAAAACGGTGCCGGCGCCGCCGAGCCTGAGCGCCGATGCGCGCAACACCGGCACGCCGTCCAACGCGGCGTCGCCAATGCTGTAACCGAGCACCGGAATGCTGCGTTGCTGCAGGCGCTGCGCCAACTGCACGCCGAACGCATCGTCCAGATTGACCACGCCGTGCTGCAATTCTGGCCGGTCGAACAGCATGACCTTGGCCGCGCCGTAGGCAGCCATGTCGCCGTGATAATCGAGATGGTCGCGCGTCAGATTGGTGAACAGCGCAACGTCGACATGCATGCCGTTGAGGCGGCCTTCCATCATACCGATGGATGAAGCTTCCAGCGCCACGGCGGCCACTCGCGCGGTGCGCAGCTGGGCCAGCTCGCGCTGCAACAGTATTGCGTCAGGCGTGGTGTAGCCGGTGGCATCGAAACGGCCGGGCAGGCCGTTGGTGAAACGGCCGATGCCCAGCGTGCCGATCATCGCCGCCGAGCTGATCGGTTTTTGCTGCGACAGGGCATTGGCCAGCCAGTAGGCACAGGAGGTCTTGCCGTTGGTGCCGGTGACTGCCACGCTGAACATATCGCGATCCGGCGCATTGTAATAGGCGTTGGCGATCGATCCGGACAACTGCTTTAATCCGGATACACCCAAATGCGGCAGCTCGACCGAATCGTCCCAAGCAAAGCTGTCCGCTTCGAACACCACCGCGCGCGCGCCGCGCTCGACGGCGTCGGCAATATAGCTTCGACCGTCGGCACTGTCGCCGGGAAACGCAAAGAAAATATCGCCGGGCTGCACGCGGCGGGAGTCGGCGCAAAGCTGCGGCGCAACAGACGCCGGCGCGGACGTAACGATCTGTTTCAGCCATTTCAGCACGACGGCGCGGTGCGGCATCGATGCGTCGGAAGAAGAAGCCGGGGGCAGCGGAGGAAGTGCGAATGGCGTCATCACATGCTCTCCTCTTCAGCGTCTTTCGGAATCACGATTTTAGTCACCGATGAATCCGGCGCCACGTCGAGCGCGCGCAGCGCATTGGCGGCGACCGACGCAAACACCGGACCGGCGACCGTGCCTCCGAAGTGACCGCCGGTGGTCGGCTCATCGATCATGGCGGCGACGATAATGCGCGGATTGGACATCGGCGCGATACCGATAAACGATGCGACATACTTGTGCACGTATTTGCCGTTTTCGATCTTGTAGGCGGTGCCGGTCTTGCCGCCGACCCGGTAACCCGGCACCTGGGCCTGTGGCGCGGTGCCGGTCGGACTGACCACCGTTTCCAGCATCTGCCGCATCTGCTGCGCGGTCTTTTCGGAAATGATACGACGTCCGATCGGCTGGTCGGTGACTTTTTCGAACGACAGCGGAATCAGGTCGCCGTTGCGTGCGAAAATCAGATAGGCATGCGCCAGTTGCAGCAGGGAGACCGAAATGCCGTGCCCGTAGCTCATCGTCGCCTGTTCGATCGGACGCCAGGCCTTATAGGGACGCACGCGGCCGGCCACGGCGCCGGGGAAACCGAATTTCGGCTGCTGACCGAATCCGACTGATGTAAACATTTCCCACATCTCCTGTGGGGGCATTTGCAATGCGATCTTGGCGGTGCCGATATTCGACGACTTTTCGATGATCTGCGCCACGGTCAGCAAACCGTGGGCATGCGAATCGTGAATGGTCGCGGTGCCGATCGTCAATTGGCCCGGCGAGGTCTGGAAGGTGCTTTCCGGCGTGACGCGATGGGTGTCCATCGCCAGCGAAACGGTAAACGGCTTGAGCGTCGACCCGGGTTCGAAGGTGTCCGTGACCACGCGGTTGCGCAACTGCGCGCCGGTCAGCACGGAACGGTCATTCGGATTATAGGACGGCAGATTCGCCAGCGCCAGCACTTCGCCGGTTTTCACATCCACCACAATGATGCCGCCGGCCTTGGCGTTATGTTTCTCGATCGCCGCTTTCAATTGGGTAAACGCGATGTACTGGATCTTGCTGTCGATCGACAGGGCCAGATCCTTGCCGTCATGCGGTTCCTTGACGGCCTCGATGTCTTCGACGATGCGCCCGAGGCGATCCTTGATCACGCGCCGGCTGCCGGTCACGCCGGCCAGCGTTTTCTGCGCCGACAGCTCCATGCCGTCCTGGCCTGCGTCTTCGACATTGGTGAAGCCGACCACGTGGGCGGTCACATCGCCTTCAGGATAGAAACGCTTGTATTCCTTGCGCGTTTCGATGCCGGCGATGCCGAGTTTGAGGATTTTGTCAGTCGTGTCCTGCTCGACCTGACGTTTCAGGTAAACGAAGTTGCGATCCGAATCGAGCTTTTTATGCAGATCGGCGTCGCTCATCTCAAGAAGCTTCGCCAGTTCGCGCAGTTTCTCGGGCGGCGCTTCCTGCACGTCGTCGGGAATCGCCCAAATCGCCTTGACCGGCACCGACGATGCCAGCACCTGCCCGTTGCGATCGGTGATCTTGCCGCGCGTGGCCGGCAATTCCAGCGTCCGCGCATAACGCACCGCCCCCTGCTTTTGCAGAAAATCGGTGGAAACGCCCTGCAGCCACAGCGCCCGCAACGCCAGCGCGAGGAAGGAGACGAACAGCACGAACAGCACCATGCGAGAACGCCAGGCCGGCATCTGCACCTGCAGCATCGGGCTGGCGGAGAACGGCACGCCCTTGCCGGCGGCGATGCGGCCGCGCGGGATGGTCCGGGGCGGCATGCGCGTCATTTGCCACCCTCCATGTATTGGGTACGGTCCGGCGTCAGCGCCACCATATTCAGGTCGCGCCGCGCAATCGCTTCAATGCGGGAATTTTTGCCCAGCGTGGATTGATCCAGCTGCAGCTGGGCCCATTCGATATCGAGCTGACGGGTCAGACTCTGGGCCCGTTCCAGTTCGATGAACAACTGGCGTGCCTGGTACTGCGCATTGACCAGCGACAACGCGCAGCCGACCAGCAGCGCCGTCAACAGCACATTCAGGCGCCCGGTCATTGCGGCGCCCCGGTCAGACGCTCGGCCACCCGCATTACCGCGGAGCGCGCACGCGGATTGTCCGCGATTTCGCTGTCGCCGGGCTTGCGACGGGACAACAGCTTCATTTGCGGTTGCGGCAGGTCCACGGCGCGGATCGGCAGACGGCGATCGGGCTGCGGCACATTGGCCTTGCCCGCCATGAACTGCTTGACGATCCGATCTTCCAGCGAGTGAAAGCTGATCACAACCATTCTCCCGTGCTGCGCCATCCGGTGAAATCCCTTCGCCAGTCCTATTTCAAGTTCTTCAAGCTCTTTATTGATGTGAATCCGTATAGCCTGAAATGTCCGAGTGGCCGGGTCTTTGCCTTTCTCGCGGGTTTTGACGGCTTGTGCCACGATCTGGGCAAGCTGTCGTGTGCTTGAAATTGGCTCGATTGCCCTGCGAGCAACAATCGCCTTTGCAATCTGAACAGCAAACCGTTCTTCCCCATATTCGCGTATAACCTTTCCAATAGTCTGTTCTGCTTCCGTGGCCAGCCATTCGGCTGCCGATACGCCGCGCGTGGTATCCATGCGCATATCCAGCGGTCCGTCGGAACGGAAGCTGAAACCGCGCGCCGCATCGTCGACTTGCGGCGACGAAATGCCGAGATCCAGCAGGATGCCGTCCACCTGCCCTATGCCGCGCTCGCCCAGCGCCTCGTCGAGCGTCGCGAAACTGTCGTGCACGATCGAAAAGCGCGGATCGGCGATGGTTTGCGCATTGGCGATCGCGGCCGGATCCTTGTCGAAGGCAATCAAACGGCCGTTGGCGCCCAGCCGCTGCAGGATCTTGCGCGAATGGCCGCCGCGGCCGAAAGTGCCGTCCAGATATACGCCGTCGATGCGCGCACCCTCGATGGCCAGCGCGTCGATCGCTTCATCCAACAACACCGTGCGGTGCGACAGATCCGGCACCGTTTGCAAAGTCATCACTAGTGCCGTCAAAAAGAGAAGTTACTTAAAACGTCCGGCATACCGCCGGCGATGGCCTGCGTCTCACTTTCCGCCAACTGCGCGGCATCCCAGATTTCAAAATGGCTGCCCATGCCCAGCAGCATCACGTCGCGCTGAAGGCCGACGGCGCCGCGCAATTCGGGCGCGATCAGGATCCGGCCGGCGGAGTCCATTTCGACATCGGACGCATTGCCGAGGAAAATCCGTTGCCATGCACGCGCCGACATCGGCCATGCGGCGATTTGTTCGCGATGGCTTTCCCATGTCGGACGCGGGAAGAACAGCAGACAACCATGGGGATGACGGGTGAGGGTAATGCGGCCTTCGCATTGAACGGCCAGGGCGTCACGATGCTTGGCCGGAATCGACATCCGCCCTTTTGCATCGAGATTTAATGCTGACGCGCCCTGAAACACTGTGATAACCCTCGATTTGCGGATGGTTTGACGTTTCGCGAAAAAATGCACCGGACCGAAATGGCAGCCTTCAACGCCGATTCAGCCCACAAAATGACACTTTTTCACACTGTCGCCCACTTTAGAGGATGGCCTATTACAGGTCAAGCAATATTAAAGAGGAAATAGGAATTTACTGAATAAAGTCAAAGACTTAGCTCAAAGTGCTAACGCCGCTTGAAAGCCAATTATCAAGAAAATGAATGACTTAGCAAATACTTTGAAAGTATTGCATTAGATAAACACATGGGTTTATGGCGGAGTCGGACGCAGTTCGGCGGAAGAAAGTGTTGTGGGAATCACCCATCGCGCCGACTGTTGATTTGGAGCACTTTTATCGGCCTGCAGGCCACCAATGGTCTACAGTCGAAAGCGTTGCCGATAATCGGCGGGGCTGATATCGAGACGCCGAACAAAAATGCGCCGCATACCATCCTCGTTGTCAAAGCCGCAACGTTTCGCAATATCCTTTAAGCCCAGCTCCGTCGATTCCAGACAACGCCTCGCTGCATCGATGCGCGCATCGGTGACGAAGTTCATCGGCGTCATGCTGCATTCCTTCTTGAAGACACGCGACAAGTTGCGGGGACTCATCCGCATGTGCTCGGCAAGCGACGGCAGCGTGTGCTCCAACGCCAGATTTTCGAGAATATGGTTTTGCACATTACCGACCACTGAATCCTGCGCGGCTTGCGTTTCCAGCAGCGGACTGAACTGCGACTGCCCCCCTGAGCGGCGGAGGTATACCACCAGATACTTGGCGACGTCGAGCGCCATCTTTTTGCCGCAATCTTCTTCGATCAACGCCAGAGCCAGATCAATCCCGGCCGTCACGCCGGCGGTGGTGTAAATCGAGCCGTCCTTGATATAGATACGATCCGGATCGACGATCGCACGCTTGAACATGCCGGCGAGATTGACCGCATCCATCCAGTGCGTCGTCACCGTCTTGCCATTCAACAGGCCCGCGGCGCCCAGCGCGAACACGCCGTTGCAGATCGCGCCGACACGCCGGCAATCGTCGAACTGTTCCTTGATCCAATCGACGATGGTCGTATCTTCCAGCGTATTGAAAACGCCCTGGCCGCCCGGCACGATCAGCGTATCGAAATGCGGGCACGGATCGAAGATGGTACGGTCCGGCACCATCGTAAAGCCGCTTGCCGATTGCAGCGGACGACGCGTAGTGCCTACCGTCAACATTTCATACTTGAACTCGCCGCCGCTCAGAACATCGACTTCGGCAAAGGCATCCCCCGGTCCGGCAATATCCAGCATCTGGAAGCCGGGAAACAACAACATGCCAACAGTAACCTTGCGCATCACTTTCCTCTGTTCACGAGGCGGCGTCGATCGCGTCGTACCCCCGCATTCTGTAAAAGGCCTCCGATCCAGCCCAGCTCAATGCGAATACAGCGATGATCACATAGCCGAGCGATGTGTAATTATCATGCAAACTTTGAATGACCGCCCAGAATACCCCGGTCAGATGGAAGTATTCCCGTAGCAAACTGCTGATCCCGATCGCTGCGATCACCAGCGCCAGCAAGGTCGATGTCAATGTCAGCATCATGTTGTAGTACAGCTTGCGAAACGGTTTGACGAATGCCCAACCGTATACCCGCAGCATCAATACACCATCGGTCGCATCGACCGTTAACATGCCCACGGTGAACAGCAGCGGGAACAACAAGATCGTGCCGAGGCTGAGACCCTGCGCCGCCTGAAGTGCCGACGTACTGAGCAAGGCCACTTCCGTCGCGGTCTCGAATCCCAAACCGAACAGAAAACCCAGCGGTATCATCTGCCAGCTGGTGTGAATATTGCCGAACAAGGGACGGAAGATGCGCGCGAGGAAATGGCCTTTATTGGCCGGTATCTCAGTTGTCCTTTGGTTTTCTGCGGATCGCATGCGCTGAAACGCGCGATAGATATCGACCAGCAGCACGATATTGATCAAGCCGATTGCCAGCAGAAAGACCGTCGATACCACCGAGCTGAGCAGTCCGCCGTATTCCTGCAATTGCGGCAGGTAGGGCGTCACCGATTTGGCCATCACCGCGATGGCAATCGACGCGACGATCACAACCAGCGAATGACCCAACGCAAAACAGAAACCGACCGTCACCGGGCGACTGCCGTCCTGCATCAGCTTGCGTGTCACGTTATCGATCGCCGCGATGTGATCCGCATCGAGTGCATGCCGCAAACCGAAGCTGTAGGCCAACAATGCGGTGCCAAGCATGGCCGAATTGCCGCGCAGTCCGATTAACGCCCAAGCCCACACCAGGAGATTGGCCCCCCCGAGAAATACATACAGGGTCTTGATCCTGCTTTTCACAACGGACGCATCGTTATGCGCCACGTGGCTGTCGGAAGAAAACATGGAAATCCCGTTAAACGAATTTGAAAAAGGCGATGGCAGGGACTTGAAGGCGACAAAGGCTTACGAAGCGGCAAGCCGATCCAGCTCGCCGGCCTCGATCACCCCGTATTCTTCAAGCACCGCGATCAAGGCCAGCGCATAGCGCTCATAGTAATCCCAAGTCGTCTGTCCGCCGCACGCGTCGCGTTCCCATGCCGCAATCGACGCGATCAATTTCTGGCGAAAATCTTCCCACTCGAAATACCCCTGTTTCGACAAGGCCATCGCCATGCCAAACACCGTACGCTGCCATTCTTCGCTGAAATACAACTTGCCCGACGCACGTGGCGGCGAGTCCGGCTGACCCAGCATCTGGTTCGCGGCGAATTCTTCGAATTTGGTAAACATGGCGACCTCAGGCAGCTTGCGGCGAGGGCACCAGCGCTACTCCC
>JAQGLY010000083.1 GCA_028292625.1 Herbaspirillum sp.
CGGCCTGAAGGCGCGCTTTTGCGGCGTGCACTTCTTCAATCCGCCGCGCTACATGCATCTGGTCGAGCTGATCCCGACCGCCGCGACCAGGCCCGAAATTCTCGATCAACTGGAATCGTTCGTCACGACCACGCTGGGCAAGGGCGCGGTACGCGCCAAGGACACGCCGAACTTCATCGCCAACCGCGTCGGCGTGTTCGGCATTCTGGCCACCGTCATCGAAGCGCAAACCTACGGTCTGTCGGTCGACGTGGTGGACGACCTGACCGGCGCCAAGCTCGGCCGTGCCAAGTCCGGCACTTTCCGCACCGCCGACGTGGTCGGCCTGGACACCATGGGCCATGTGATCAAGACCATGCAGGACTACTTGAAGGACGACCCGTTCATCGGCGCATACGACACACCGCCGCTGCTGAGCAAGCTGATCGCACAGGGCGCGCTGGGCCAGAAGAGCGGCGCCGGCTTTTATAAAAAGGTGGGCAAGGACATTCTGCGCATCGACGCCGCCAAAGGCGATTACGTCCCGGGCGGCGGCCAGGCCGACGATCTGATCGGCCGCATCCTGAAGGAAAAAGATCCGGTCAAGCGCATGAAGGCGCTGCACGATTCCAGCAATCCGCAGGCGCAGTTCCTGTGGGCGATCTATCGCGATGCCTTCCATTACATCGCGGTGCATCTGGAGGCGATTGCCGATAATGCGCGCGATGTGGATTTCGCGATGCGCTGGGGCTTCGGCTGGAGCGCCGGCCCGTTCGAAATCTGGCAGACCGCGGGCTGGCAGCAGGTCGCGGCCTGGGTCAAGGAAGATATCGACGCCGGCAAGGCGCTGTCGAAAGCGCCGTTGCCGGCCTGGGTGTTCGACGGCCGCACTGGCGTGCATGCGGAAGACGGCTCCTGGTCGCCGGCGCAAAAGCGCAACGTGCCGCCGTCCGATCTGCCGGTATACGCGCGGCAGGTGTTCCGTGCGCCGGTGGTCGGCAGCGGCGTGGCGGACGGCAAGACCGCCGGCGTCACGTTCTTCGAAGACGAATCCGTGCGCATCTGGCATCAGGACGACGAGGTGCTGATCCTGTCGTTCAAGACCAAGATGCACGTCATCGGACAAGCCGTGATCGACGGTCTGAACAAGGCGCTGGATGAAGCCGAGAAAAATTACAAGGGACTGGTGATCTGGCATGCCGATGCGGCCGAAGGCGGCGCGTTTTCGGCCGGCGCGGATCTGCAATCGATGCTGCCGCTGTTCATGTCCGGCGGCGTGAAGGCGATCGAACCGGCAGTGGTGCAGTTGCAGCAGGCCCATCAGCGCCTGAAATACGCCAATGTCCCGGTGGTGGCGGCGGTCGCCGGTCTGGCGCTGGGCGGCGGTTGCGAGCTGCTGCTGCACGCAAGCAAGCGCGTCGCGGCGATCGAATCCTATATCGGCCTGGTCGAAGTCGGCGTCGGCCTGATCCCGGCCGGCGGCGGCTTGAAAGAAGCGGCGCTGCGCGCGGCCGCCGACGCCAAAGGCAACGACATCCTGCAATTTCTGCAGCACACCTTCCTGAGCGCCGCCACCGCAGCGGTATCGAAATCGGCGCTGGAAGCCAGAAAGCTCGGTTATCTGAAAAACGACGATGTCATCGTATTCAATCCATACGAACTGCTGCATGTCGCCAAGGTCGAAGCGCGCTCCATGTTCGAGGCCGGTTATCGCCCGCCGATGGCGACGCTGACGCCGGTGCTCGGCCGCCGCGGCGTGGCGACCATCATGGCGCAACTGGTCAACATGCGCGACGGCGGCATGATCTCGGCACACGATTTCAAGCTGGGCAAGATGATCGCCGAGATCGTTTGCGGCGGGGAAATCGAAGAAGGCAGCCACGTCAGCGAACAATGGCTGCTCGATATGGAGCGCCGCGCTTTTATGGAACTGTTAAATCATCCGAAGACGCAAGAGCGCATCATGGGCATGATGCAGACCGGCAAGCCCGTCCGCAACTAATGCAGCGCAAGGAGATATGAAAAATGACTAAACAACTTCAGGAAGCGTACATCGTTGCGGCAACGCGCACGCCTATCGGCAAAGCGCCGCGCGGCATGTTCAAGAATGTCCGGCCGGACGACCTGCTGGTGCGCGTGATCCAATCCGCGCTGGCGCAGGCGCCGGGCCTGGACCCGGCTCTGATCGAAGACGCGATCGTCGGCTGCTCGTTTCCGGAAGGCGCGCAGGGTTTGAACATGGCGCGCATCGGCGTGCTGCTGGCGGGGCTGCCGAAAACCGTGGGCGGCGTGACCATCAATCGCTATTGCGCGTCCGGCGTCACCGCGATCGCGATGGCCGCCGACCGGATCCGCGTCGGCCAGGCCGACGTCATGATCGCCGCCGGCGCCGAATCGATGTCGATGGTGCCGATGATGGGCTTCCATCCATCGATGAACATGGAAGTGTTCAAGGACGAAAACATCGGCATGGCCTACGGCATGGGTCTGACCGCCGAAAATGTCGCCAAGCAATGGAAAGTCTCGCGCGAAGATCAGGACGCGTTCTCGCTGGAATCGCATCGGAAGGCGATTGCCGCGCAGCAGGCGGGCCAATTCAGGGACGAAACCACGCCGGTCGAAATCATCGAGCGTTTTCCGAATCTGTCCACCGGTCAGATCGACATCAAGACCCGCACCGTGGATACCGACGAGGGCGCGCGCGCCGATTCCACGCTGGAGGCCTTGGCGAAACTGAGGCCGGTATTTGCCGCCAAGGGCAGCGTCACCGCCGGCAACAGTTCGCAAACCTCCGATGGCGCCGGCGCGCTGATCCTGGTCAGCGAAAAGATCCTGAAGCAATTCAACCTGACGCCGCTCGCGCGTTTCGTCTCGTTCGCGGTCAGGGGCGTGCCGCCGGAGATCATGGGCATCGGACCCAAGGAAGCGATACCGGTCGCCTTGCGCGCCGCCGGCATCACTCAGGATCAACTGGACTGGATCGAACTCAACGAAGCCTTCGCGGCGCAGGCTCTGGCCGTCATTCGCGATCTGGGTCTGGACCCGGCCAAAGTCAATCCGATGGGCGGCGCGATTGCGCTCGGCCATCCGCTGGGCGCCACCGGCGCGATTCGCGCTGCGACCACGATTCATGCCTTGCGCCGCAATAATCTGAAATACGGCATGGTCACCATGTGCGTCGGCACCGGAATGGGCGCAGCGGGAATCTTCGAACGCATGTAATCGGGATTGCCCTGGCGCAGACCATGAAGCCGCACAGTATTTCCGGTGCGGCTTTTTATTTGAATCGCATATCGCTCAGCATTTCAGGGAAAAACAAACATGGAAACAGCGGATGTATTGATCACCAAGGAAGGCGGTTTACTGAGCATCGTGTTCAACCGCGAGGCGAAAAAAAACGCGATCACCGCCGCGATGTATCAGGCCATGGCTCACGCCCTGCATCGCGCGGAAAGCGATACGGAGGTGCGCGCGATCCTGTTTCTGGGCAGCCAGCAGGTGTTCAGCGCCGGTAACGATCTGGACGATTTTCTGAAACATCCGCCGGCCGGCGCCGACAGCCCGGTAGTCCAATTCCTGCAACGCATCAGCCAGGCCGGCAAGCCGCTGGTGGCCGGCGTATGCGGCAACGCAGTCGGCATCGGCGTCACGCTGCTGCTGCATTGCGATCTGGTGTATGCCGCCGACAACGCCAGCTTCGCGATGCCGTTCACGCAGCTGGGTTTGTGTCCGGAAGCCGCGTCGTCGCTGCTGCTGCCGCAACTGGCCGGCTATCAGCGCGCCGCCGAGAAGTTATTGCTGGGCGAACCATTCCCGGCCGACGAAGCGTTGCGGATGGGATTGGTCGGCAAGATACTGCCGCTGGCCGAGCTGGAAAGCCATGCGCGGCGGCAGGCGGCCAAGCTGATCGCTTTGCCTGCCTCATCGATACGCGTGACCAAGCAACTGATGAAGCAGCAACTGAAGGCTGCCGTCGAGCAGCGGATTTTCGACGAGATCGGGCACTTCGGCGCGATGTTGAAATCGCCGGAAGCAAAGGAGGCGATGACGGCTTTTTTTGAAAAGCGGAAGGCGGATTTCAGCCGGTTTGCATGACAGGGAAACGGCGCGAGCCGTCCTGTTAAATAGGCAGTTATGCGTCACCTTAAAAGGATGCCAAGCCATGAAAACGCTGGTAAACATAGATGTCCCCGATCTTGCACCGGCAATAAAATTCTACTGTGCGGCCTTTGGATTACATCTCAAGCGCGTAATGGACGATGATGTTGCAGAGCTTACAGGAGGATCTTCGATCATCTATCTTCTTCAAAAAGACACCGGATCAACATGCGCGAGTTCCGTCTCTGGGTCTCGTCAGTACTCCAGACATTGGACCCCGGTTCATATTGATTTCGTTGTTGACGATATCAAGCAGGCCACAAAACAGGTGCTGGACGCCGGCGCAATCCGTGAAAGCGAATGCATGGAATGGAATGGATCGGAATGTGTGACCTTCTCGGATCCATTCGGTCACGGTTTTTGCCTGATCGAATTTGAAGGCGACACTTACAATACGGATATCGCATAACAAGCGAAGCTGGGAAAAAGCCCGATGCATGCATGGTCGATGCACCGAGCTTATCGCTCACCGCGAAACGCAGCTTACTTCGCCGGCAATTGCGCCCGAATCTCGCCGCCCGGATGCGCGGCGCTATGCACGTTGACGTACAGATTGCCCATCTGATAGGCCGCATACTGCGCATCGGTCAGCATGGTGCCGTCGGGAACGCTGAAGACGTTATCGCCGGTCTTCTTCAACGGTACGATCACAGGGCCGTTGACACCTGCCGCCGCCATATGGATATGGGCCACGGTGGGGACGATGCCTTTGGTGGTAATCGTGCCGCTGACCGATTTGTCGGACGCGATTTTCACCGTGCTCTCTCCGGTCGCATCGGTCGACACCGGCGGCACCTCATGCATGCCGTCCAATTTCAGCGAGGAACCCATCATGTCGTGCATTCCCATCCCCGAACAACCGGCGATCAGCATGGCGCTTGCGGCCAGCGCCGCAGTCAGATATTGACGGATATTCTTATGCGTTTTCATTTGCATCTCCAAGGTTTCCGGCATGCGTGTGATTGGAAGAGAGCAACGCCGGTGTTTGACATCGATAAATAGCATGTTTGACTGCGCCGAATCGGGGCGGTTCAATTATAGCGATTCGGTTCCTTCGATTGCTGCGGCCGGCTGGTTTCATCCGGATGCTGCGCACTGCTGAACAGATCCCAGGCCGACATGAACATCGCAGCGATCACCGGCCCGATCACGAACCCGTTCAGCCCGAACAGGCCCATGCCGCCCAGCGTCGAAATCAGCACGACATAATCCGGCATCTGGGTATCCTTGCCGACCAGGATGGGGCGCATGACGTTGTCGATCAGGCCGATGACCACCACGCAAAATGCGATCAGCGTCACGCCTTGCCAGATGGCGCCGGTGGCCAGAAAATACACCGCGACCGGGGCCCAGATCAGCGCCGCGCCAATGGCCGGCAACAGCGACAGGAAAGCCATCAATACGCCCCACAACAGCGCGCCCTGGATGCCCAGGATCCAGAAAATCAGGCCGCCCAGCGCACCCTGCACCGCGGCCACGGCGATATTGCCTTTGACCGTGGCGCGGATGACGGTGGTGAATTTGCTGAACAAATGCCGTTTGTGCGCCGGCGCCAGCGGAATCGCTTGCCGGATCCGCGCCGCCAGATCGCTGCCGTCGCGCAACAGGAAATAGAGCAGATACAGCATGACCCCGAAGCCGATCAGGAAGTCGAAAGTATTCTGGCCGATGCTCAGCGCCTGCTTGGCGATCAACTGGCTGCCTTGCAGCGCGCCTTTGGATAGCGTGTCCTGCAGCGCCGTGATATCGCTCAGGCCGAAGCGGTCCAGCAATCCGACTACCCATCGCGGCAATGCGGCGATGGTTTGCTGGAAGTACACGCCGAAATTGATCTTGCCCGAATTGATGTTGTCATAGACCAGTACGGCTTCCTTGATCAGCGAAACGGTAATCAGCGTCAATGGCAGAATCACGATGACCAGCACCAGCAGCAGGGAGAACAGCGCAGCCAGGTTGCGGCGCTGGCGCAGCTGGATCAGCAATTTGCGATAAAACGGCGCAAACAGAATCGCCAGCACCGCACCCCAGAACACCGCGCCGTAGAACGGCAGCAGTATCCAGCCGAACGCAATGGTCACGACGATCAGCAGCGCCAGAAAGGTTTTTTCGTGCAGTTGGGGGGTATTCATAAGTATCGCGCGGCGCCGCCTGTGTGATTTGATTTTTGCCATGCTAACCGAAGTTGCGGCATTTTAGGGCTGTTAGACGCAACGACCTCGGCCATGGCGACAGATGGGACTCGGTCTGCCGGCGCCTTAACGTGTTTTAACATCTGGGATTCACCAATTTCCGCTCCTACGGCGGCCCGTTGCATTTAAAATGCCGCATGCCGTGTCATGCACGGCCTGCAGCGTCGAAATCGACGATTACCGCTTCAACAAAGGTACCATGAGTAAAACCAAACCGTCGTTCGCGCCTGTTCCGAAATCTCCGATATTCATCTCCGCCACCCTCTTTGTGCTACTGGTCTGTTTATTGCTGGTGGCTCTGTCCGCCTGGAGCGCATGGACCGCGCGTGGAGTCCAATTACGGGAACAGCAGATCGCGACCGAAAACATGGCGCGTTCGTTGGCGCAGCATGCCGACGATACCTTCAAGACGGTCGATACGGCGCTTATCGGCGTGTCGGAACGCATTGCGTACGACGGCACCTCCCGGAAGGCGCTGCAGCGGCTGCATAAGCTGCTGGCATTGCTGGTCAGCGAACAGCCGGCTTTAAGAGGCATTTCCATTTACGATATAGAGGGGCGCAGGGTGGTCAACGCACGTGCCGAGGTGGAAGCTCCGGTGGGCGACAATTCCAATCGCGAATTTTTTCTGTATCACCGCACTCATCAGGATCTAGGCCCGCACATCGGCGCGCCGATACTCAATCGTGCGACCAAGGAATGGGTGATTCCGCTTTCAAGGCGTATGAACGATGCCGACGGCCAGTTGTCCGGCATCGTAGTGGCGACCATCGGCATCGACTACTTCTACCAGTTCTATGCCAGCTATGAGATCGGGCGCGAGGGACTGATCCTGCTTGTGCTCAACAGCGGCACGCAATTGCTGCGTTGGCCGATCCTGCACGATTCGATAGGAAGGAGCATGGTTAACGGCCCGCTGTTCGCCCTCTACGCTTCGGGCAACGAAAGAGGTAATGCGATGATCAAATCGCCGGTGGACGGCGTGGTGCGGCTCAACGCCTACAACCGCCTGCCGAACTTCCCGCTGATGGTCATGGTGGCGTTGTCGGAGGATGAAATCTACGCCGAGTGGCGTCGGGCTACGCTGCTTCAAGGCACCATCGTCGCGGTCATCGTTGTGCTGCTCGGTCTGTTGGGATTTCGCCTGATCGACCAGATCGGCCTGCGGGTCCTGGCGGAACAGGAAGCGCGCCGAGCGGGCGAGGCCTTGCTCGAGTTGAACCAGACCTTGGAAAAACTGGCATTGCAGGACGGTCTGACCGGGCTGGCGAACCGGCGCCGGTTCGACATCGTGCTGCAGGATGAACTGAGCCGCGCCACGCGCTCGGCCAGTTCCCTGGCGCTGATCATGATCGATGTCGATTGCTTCAAGAAGTACAACGACATCTACGGCCATCTGGCGGGCGACGACTGTCTGCGCCAGATCGGCCAGGTGCTCAAAGCGGCCGAGAGCCGTCCCGGCGACCTGGCGGCGCGTTACGGCGGAGAAGAATTCGCAATGCTGTTGCCGAGCACCGACGTGCAGGGCGCGCTGAAAGTCGCCGAAGATATTCGCAGGGCCATTCGCGCGCTGGAAATCAAACATGCCGGCAATGAACTCGGCATTGTCACCGCCAGCGCCGGCATCAATGCGCTGACGCCGGTATATCCCGCCGATACCGTAGCGACGTTGATCAGCGCGGCCGACCAGGCGCTGTACGTCGCCAAGGCGAGCGGACGCGATCGGGTGGAAATCGCCTGAACAGGCGCTGGTGGGCTGTTACAGTCCACCAGCGCGCGTCTGCTAAAATCGCTTGTTTCGACACACCTGAAGATGCGCATATGAGCGAACCGATTCGCCTGACCCAGTACAGCCACGGTGCCGGTTGCGGCTGCAAGATCTCTCCGCAGGTGCTGGAGGTGATTCTCGCCGGCAGCGGCGCCCAGAACCTCGACCCCAAGCTGTGGGTCGGCAACGCATCGCGCGACGATGCGGCGGTCTATGCGCTGGACGACCAGCGCGGCGTGGTTTCCACTACCGATTTCTTCATGCCCATCGTCGACGATCCCTTCGACTTCGGCCGCATTGCCGCCACCAACGCCATCAGCGATATTTACGCCATGGGCGGCGATCCGTTGATGGCGATTGCGATTCTCGGCTGGCCGGTCAATCTGCTGCCGCCGGAAATCGCCCGCGAAGTCATACGCGGCGGCCGCTCGGCATGCGATGCGGCGGGCATTCCTCTGGCCGGCGGCCATTCCATCGATGCGCCCGAACCGATCTTCGGTCTGGCCGTCACCGGAGTGGTGGAAAAACGTCACATGAAACGCAATGACACCGCCGCCGTCGGATGCCTGCTGTATCTGACCAAGCCGCTGGGGATCGGCATCCTGACCACGGCCGAGAAGCAGGGCAAGCTGCGAGCGGCGGATGTGGGCCTCGCCCGGGACTGGATGTGCGTGCTGAACAATGCTGGCAGCCGCTTCGGCAAACTGCCCGGCGTCACCGCGATGACGGACGTTACCGGCTTCGGTCTGCTGGGCCATTTGGTGGAAATGACCGATGGCAGCGGCCTGACCGCGCGCATCGAATACGACCGCGTGCCGCGCCTGCCGGGTGTCGAACATTATCTGGCGGAAGGCTGCGTGCCCGGCGGAACGCAGCGCAATTTCGACAGCTACGCCGACAGAATCGGCGCCATTGGCGAAACGCAAAAGCAATTGCTGAGCGATCCGCAGACCAGCGGGGGACTGCTGGTTGCGGTCACGCCCGAAGGGAACGCCGATTTCCTGGCCGTCGCCGCGGAATTGGGCATGACGCTCGCGCCGATCGGCCATCTGGTCGAGCGACAGACCCGCGCGGTAGAGGTTTTCTGATGTCCGGCGACGGCGGCGACATCGACAACTACCGCGACCTGTTCCTCAACGCCCGGCCCATGATGGATACCCGGGCGCCGATTGAATTCAACAAGGGCGCGTTCCCCGGCGCCGTCAACCTGCCGCTGATGACCGACAGCGAGCGGCAGAAAGTAGGCCTTTGCTACAAGCAGCATGGGCAGCAGGCCGCCATCGAATTGGGGCATCGGCTGGTGAACGGTCAAACCAAATCCGATCGGATCGGCGCCTGGGCCGATTTCGCCCGCGCCAATCCCGATGGTTGCCTATACTGTTTTCGAGGCGGCCTGCGTTCGCAGATCGCCCAGCAATGGCTCAAGACCGAGGCGGGCATCGCCTATCCGCGTGTGGCCGGCGGCTACAAAGCCATGCGCAGTTTCCTGATGGAAACCATCGACAGCGCTGTGGCGCAATGCGGTTTCGTCGTCATCGGCGGCATGACCGGCACCGGCAAAACCGACGTGATTGTGCAATTGCATCATGGGCTGGATCTGGAAGGGCACGCCAATCACCGCGGCTCCAGTTTTGGCAAACGCGCCACCGACCAGCCGTCCGGCATCGACTTCGAAAACCGCCTGGCCATCGATGTGCTGAGAAAGCGTGCGAACGGCATCGAGCAATTCGTGCTTGAAGATGAAAGCCGCCTGATCGGCCGTTGCGCATTGCCGCTGCAGCTTTACCAGAGCATGCAGGATTTCCCCATGGTCTGGCTGGAAGATAGCCTGGAGGGCCGTGTCGGACGCATTCTGCGCGATTACGTGGTTCAATTGGAGGCGGATTACCGCGCCATGCATGGCGAAGCGGGTTTTGCGCTGTTTAAAGAGCACCTGCTGCAGGCCATGAACAAGCTGCTTAAACGCTTGGGCGGCGAACGTCATCAGCGCATGCTGGCGATGCTGCAGGCGGCCCTGGCCGAGCAAGAGCGCAGCGGCGCGGTGGAGCTGCACCGCGGATGGATTGAGGGGCTGCTGCTCGAATACTACGATCCGATTTACGCTTACCAGCGCGAGAGCAAGGCGTCGCGCATCGAATTTGCCGGCGAGCAGCAGGCCGTGCTCGCTTACCTGAACGAACGCAGCGCCGCCAAACTCAAAGCCTAAAGCACGGCCGCGCCGACCAGTCCCGAGATCACCCCGATCAGCATGGTCAGCAAGGCCACCGCCACCAATACTTTCGGATTGAAGGATTTACGCAGCATCAGCAGCGAAGGCAGGCTGATGCTCGGCAACGTCATCAGCAGCGCCACCGCCGGGGCCATGCCCAGGCCCAGCGACATCATGGTCTGCACGATAGGGATTTCGGCGGCCGTCGGAATCACGAACAGGGTGCCGACGATGGCCAGCGGCACCAGCCAAAGCAGACTATTCCCCATTGCGCCATCGATGTGCGGAAACAGCCAGACCCGCGCCGCGCCCAGCGCCAGCACCGCCAACGCATATACCGGGATCGTGCTCCAGAACAGCTGCCACAATTTGCGCGCCCAGCGAAGCAGGAGGTTTTCGCTATCGGGCTGGCGGGCGTCGGTTGCCGCTTCCAGCGCCGCCGCGGGAATGTCGTCAGCGCGGTCTATGCGCTGAGCGATCAGCGAAACGCCCAATACCAGCGCCACGCCCGCCACCAGCCGCAGCGCGGTGAAACCCCAGCCCAGCACAAATCCCATGAACACCAGCGTCGCCGGATTGAGCACCGGGTTGGCGATCCAGAAGGCCAGCGCCGCACCGACCGAGACCTGTTGGCGGCGCATGCCCACCACCACTGGCGCGGCGCAGCAAGAGCACATCATTCCCGGCAGCGCGAACAGGCCGCCGCGCAAGGTAGAGGCGACGCCGGCCCGGCCGAACAAGCGCAGCATCCAGTCCTGCGGGATCAGCACCTGGATCAGCGATCCCAGGATCACGCCCAATACGGCCGCTTTCCAGATCGCCAGAAAGTACGCCTTGGCATAGGCCAGCGCCGCTGCGACCGGCGCGCTCTGGTGATCGTCGATAATCGACGCGCCGATATTGTGATTGGCGGCGGCGACAAAGGATTTCAGGTAGTAGGGCGACCATTTGACGTAATAGAGGCCGATGACGGCAACGAGTACGAACAGAATGGGCTTCCACCAGGACGACAGGTCCCGTGGGGGTTGGGCGGAAAGACTGTGCATGGCGAGTTCCGGCTAATAGAAAATGACTGCGCATCATAACCTGACTCGGGCCAGCCAGGCTCTGGCCGCAGTCGCGCGCCCCTCAGCGGGCGGCCTCCGCCAATTCGCGGGCAAGTTTGTTGTGGCGTTCGCGCAACACGCCCGAATCGACCGTGACGCAGTGGCCTTCCCGCACGACGACCTTGCCGTTGATGATACTCCAGGCGACATTGGCCGGGTTGCAGAACACCAGTGCGGCGACGGGGTCGTGCAGCGCCCCGGCATAATCGATGCGGTTCATGTCGAACAGCACGATATCGGCCGACATGCCCGGCCGTATGGCGCCGATGTCGTCCCGGCCCAGCACCTTCGCTCCGCCCAGGGTGGCGATCTCCAAAGCCTGCCGCGCCGTCATCGCATCCGGCCCGAAACCCACCCGCTGCAATAACATCGCCTGTCTGACTTCGCCCAGCAGATGGCCGCCGTCGTTGGAGGCCGAACCGTCCACGCCGAGGCCGACGGATACGCCGGCATCGATCATTTTTCGGACCGGCGCGATGCCGGAACCCAGTCGCATATTGGAACACGGACAATGCGCGACGCCGGTGCCGGTCCGCGCGAACAGGTCGATGCCGGCGGCGTCCAGTTGCACGCAGTGGGCATGCCAGACGTCGTGGCCGACCAATCCGCAATCTTCCGCATATTGGGCGGGCGTCATATTGAATTTTTCACGGCTGTACGCAACGTCGCTGATATTTTCCGCCACATGCGTGTGCAGCGATAGCTTATGGCTGCGCGCCAGACTGGCGGATTCGCGCATCAGGTCGCGCGACACCGTGAACGGCGAACAGGGCGCCACCACGATGCGCAGCATCGCATGGCGGCTGTAGTCGTGATAGGTCTCGATCACGCGTTGCGTGTCATGCAGAATATCGTTTTCATTTTCCACCACCCGGTCCGGCGGCAAGCCGCCCTTGGACTGGCCTATGCTCATCGAGCCGCGCGCGGCGTGGAAGCGCATGCCGATTTGCTGCGCGGCCTCGATGCTGTCGTCGAGGCGGCAGGCGTCGGGATAGATGTACAGATGATCGCTGCTGGTGGTGCAGCCCGACATGATCAATTCGTTCATCGCCGTTAGCGTCGAAGTGTGGATCATCTGCGGCGTCAGATTGGCCCAGATCGGATAGAGATTGGTCAGCCAGTTGAAAAGCTCGCCGTTTTGCGCCGCCGGTATGACGCGCGTCAGACTCTGATACATATGGTGATGCGTATTGATCAGTCCCGGCAGGACGACATGACCACTGGCGTCGATGACTTCGCCGGCTTGTTCCGCGAGATGCAGCAGATCGGCGCTGCCGCCGACCTGCTCGATCACGTTGTTTCGAACAAAAACGGCGCCATCGGGGATTTCTTCCCGGGCGTCGTTCATTGTGACGAGGACTTTGGCGTGCTTGATCAGTAGCGTTCGGTTCATGGTTGTTTTTTTAGTTCCAAGGGTGGGCGGCGGTACCGGAGCGGGGCCCGGCATGCCGACTGGGGTGAAATCGATGCCGACCGGTTCTTTTTCGGCCGCCGCGACCCATTCGCAGGGCATCGCTACCTATGCAAGGCTCATGCCAGATCAGATAGCGGCATGTATATTGCCTTTAATTCTTGCCGGAAACGCAGCCCCAGGCTGCCCTCCGGCGTCACGGTCCAGTCACATTTCAAGGGTAGATTTCGGCCGGCAAGCCTACAATCTCGATTCAAACAAAAAGGATACAGTCGTGAAGTTAACCGAACAGGAAGTCATCAGCCGCATTCGGCTCGATCTTGCCGATAGCTATGACGAAGAGATGGAGCTGGAGATGGACGACCGTTCCTTGGCGTGGCTGGAGGAAGAAGCATCGGTCGGCCACGATGCGGAGGAACGGGAGCGGCGGCGCTTGTATTTCCGGGAACTGTTCCGTTTGCAGGGCGAGCTGGTGAAGTTGCAGGATTGGGTGGTGCATACCGGACACAAGGTCGTGATCCTGTTTGAAGGGCGCGACGCCGCCGGAAAGGGTGGCGTCATCAAACGCATCACGCAGCGGCTCAACCCGCGCGTGTGTCGCGTGGCGGCGCTGCCGGCCCCGAACGATCGCGAACGTACCCAATGGTACTTTCAGCGGTATGTGTCGCATCTGCCGGCGGCCGGCGAGATCGTGCTGTTCGACCGCAGCTGGTATAACCGGGCCGGCGTCGAGCGCGTCATGAATTTCTGCACCGACGAACAGTACGAAGAATTTTTCCGCACCGTTCCCGAGTTTGAAAGGATGCTGGTGAGATCCGGGATTCAGTTGGTCAAATACTGGTTTTCCATTTCCGACGAAGAGCAGCATCTGCGCTTTCTGGGGCGCATTCACGATCCGCTCAAGCAATGGAAGTTGAGCCCCATGGATCTGGAATCACGCCGCAGGTGGGAGGAATACACGAAGGCGAAGGAAATCATGCTGGAGCGCACCCACATTCAGGAAGCGCCGTGGTGGGTGGTGCAGGCGGTCGACAAGAAAAAGGCCAGACTCAATTGCATTAATCATTTATTGGGCCTGATGCCTTACGAAGAGATCACGCATCCGTCCATCGCATTACCGCAGCGCGAACATAACGAAGATTACGTACGGCGTCCGGTGCCGTCGGAAATCATCGTTCCGGAGATCTATTAGATCACTAACGGACCGGCACCGCGCTCCGATACGGAGCGCGGCATGCACGGTAATCCACTTAATCCGCTCAGACCGGAAGTTTCTTTTCGTAATTGATACAGGTCGAGCACAAGAACAGGCCGATCCCGGCGCCGGTAAACACCATCAGCGCGAGAAAGTACGAACCGGTCAGCTGGACGATCAATCCAACCGCCAGCGGCACGCAAACGCCGCCGATATTTCCCCCCAGATTCATGGTGCCGCCGAGCAGGCCGACCTTGTCGCGGGTGCCCAGTATCGACGGGATGCTCCAGTACAAACCTGTCCAGCGCTGAAAAAACAAGGTGATCGACAGCAGCACGACCGTCAGCGCCGGCCCCGTCGTATAGGCCACGGAAAATATCGCGATCGTCACCACGATCGACGCGAAACCCAGCAGGCTGCGCATGACCTTGTTCGGCGATCCGCCCGCGCTCTTCCATTTGTCCGATATATATCCGCCAACCAGTTCGCCGACGAATCCCGACATGAAGATGATGAAAGTGGCGCCGCCCATTTGCTTGATGTCGAAGCCGTGCACCTTGCTCAGGTAATTCGGCATCCATGTCAACAATCCGTAGAACACGACGTTCGAACACATGTAGCCGAAGAACATCAGCCAGACGGAGCGATACTTGAACAGATCGAGCGACCGCCCGCTCAGATTGGCGGGCTGCTGGCTGAATTCGATCGCGCGCGCGTTTTCGATGTACACAGCCTCGGCTTCGTTGACATCCTTATGCTCGCGCGGACTGTTGCGAATATAGCGCCAGGCGAACAGGCCGGCCACCACGGTGCCGACGCCGGCGACGACGAAGGCCATGCGCCACGATCCCAGCGTTCCGATCAGCCATGCGATGATGACCGCTCCCAACGCCGCCCCCAGCGGTGCGCCGCCGTCCAGCAAGGTGGCGCCGCGGCCTCTTTCATTCTGCGTCATCCAGATGGCGTTCAGCTTGCCGCCGGCAGGGTAGATCGGCGCTTCGGCCGCACCCAGGCCGAAACGGGTCAACAGCAGCGCGGTGGCATTGGTGCACATGCCGGCGATCCCCTGACAAGCGCCCCAGCATATCGCCGCGCAAGCGATCACGATGCGCGGCTTGAAACGGTCGGCCAACATGCCGCCGGGGATCTGCATCAATGCATAGGTCCAGAAAAACGAACTGAGCAGCAAACCCTGCATGGCCGGGCCCAAATCGAAATCCTTTGCGATCAATGGCATCGCCACCGACAAGGAAGCCCGATCGATATAGTTGATCGCCACCAGAGATAACAACATAAAGAAAATCTTCCACCGCACCGCTGTCTTGGGCTCATCGACTGCCGCGGTTTCCATTGGAACGCTCATGGTCTTCCCTCCGATTTCATTGTTTGAATTTGAATGGGGAAAGCGCCCGCCGCGCTTCCTTGATTCGCTCTTGACGTTTTAATGCCTCCGGCTTGTGAAGATATTTACTGCGCGAAACTGGCCCAGCTGTGTTGCTCCAATACTTGGCGCACGCGATCGGCCGCGGTTTGCAGCGCGGCGACGTCGGCATCGCTCCAGAGGCGCGTACCCGGCACGTAATGGACCGAAATCCAGCCGATGACCTCGTCGTCCTTCGACGTCAGGCCGATCAGCATCTGCGCCTTGACGCCGTAGACCTGCATCAATGCCTTGGGCGGCTTGACCGCCGCATTGGCGCAATCGTTCTGAACCAGCGGCTTGCGCTCGGCTTCCAGCCACTGGACCGTCGCCAGGCTGCGTTGATTCAACGACGAATTGAGCTTCAGTTCGGCGATGCCCGGCGCGACGGCTTCGGCGCATACGGTATCGACCTGGCAGTTGTGCGCGGGAATATCGATGCGCAAGGTGGTGCGGCTGCCGTCGGTGACTTGGCGCAATGTCGCCATGATCTGCTCCAGTTCGGCCAGCACCGGATTGTCCCTGAGCAATCTGCCCCAGCCGTGCAATGGCACGTCGATGCCGGTCATCTGCAGCGCCTTCCACAAGGTCACCGCGATGCTGTCGAAAATCGGCTTGCCCAGTTCCGCTTCCATCTCGCCGAGCACAACGGTGGCCGGCAGATTGGTGCAGGCGACCACGATGCATTCGGCGTCAGGCGAGTCCGCATCGCGCAGCAATTGCTTGATGCGGGCAAACGGCGTATTGCCGATCAAGATATTGTCCGTTTCATGAAGCAGGGCGGATTTGACCGCGGTGAATCCCTGCTTGCCGTAAGTCTCGACGATCTTGCGGGTAGGCTCCTCCACATACGGCACCGCCAGGCCGAATCGCTTGATGCCGTAGTGCTTCAGCACATCCACCTGGGCCAGAGAGGAGGTTGACGCCGGCACCCCCGTCACCCGCCGGATTTCATCGCACAGCGTCACATCGGCTTCGAGTCCTTCGCCGGTCCAGCTGCCGGAGGTGCCGTTCCACAGAATGGCGTCCATGCCGCCATCGGCCAGCAGCGTGGCCGCGTCGACCATTTTCTGCGTTTGGAACTGATTGACGTCGTGGCTGCCGAGCGTCAGCTTCTTTACCGGAACCCGGCTGTAATGCGTCGAAATACGTTCGCTGATTTGCTCCGTCATTGCCATTGTCAGAGGCTCCAGCGCCGTATTCGACGACGGTGTGATGAAACCTATTTTTTTCAGGTCCTTGAAGCTTGCCAGCGTTTTCGTTTTGCTACCCATGACGTTTCCTCCCCAGGTACTGTGTCGGACAATATGTCAACATGCATGAGCCAATTGTAGTGTCGATAATTAGCAGCGTAATCGGTCAATGCGTGAATCAATAAGACACGGATCGTAAATTGTTCGGGGATTGCTGGCGAACCGTTGCCGCAGGGCATCTCGCGCGAAATGTCCTGTTGTGCGACATCATGCGGCGCATACCATCTGCGAATGATTGTTCACCTTTCGTAATTGATGGGATCACACAAATGAACGCTATGCCGCCTCTCCTGCGCGCTATTATTTATTCAAACCGATCGGATACGCTAACCGGGCTTGATCGATAGAGCCTTTTTCAAAAAGAGAACTCCTTATGAAGACACATAAAATCGCGGTAATCGCCGGCGACGGCATCGGCAAGGAAGTCACGCCGGAAGGCATGCGGGTAGTGGAAGCCGCCGCGCGCCGGTTTGGCATTCAACTGGAATTCACGGTGATGGAATGGGCCAATTGCGACTACTATCAGCAGCATGGCGAGATGATGCCGGCCGATTGGTACGAACAGTTGATGCCGTTCGAGGCGATCTATTTCGGCGCGGTGGGCTGGCCGGCGATTGTGCCGGATCATATTTCGCTGTGGGGCTCCCTGCTGCGCTTCCGGCGCGACTTTTCCCAATACGTCAACCTGCGTCCGGTACGCCTGATGCCGGGCGTACCTTCCCCGCTGGCAGGGAAAAAGCCGGGCGACATCGATTTCTATGTGGTGCGCGAAAACACCGAGGGAGAATATTCGTCGGTCGGCGGCCGCATGTTCGAAGGAACCGACCGCGAATTCGTGATGCAGGAAAGCGTGTTTACGCGTCAGGGCACCGATAGAATCCTCGATTTCGCCTTCAATCTGGCGCAGAGCCGGCCTAAAAAACATCTGACATCGGCCACCAAGTCCAACGGCATCGCCATCACCATGCCATATTGGGATGAACGCGTCGAAGCCATGGCGAAACACTATCCGGACGTGTGCTGGGACAAATATCACATCGATATCCTGGCGGCGCGTTTTGTATTGAGTCCCGAACGCTTCGACGTGGTGGTCGCCTCCAATCTGTTCGGCGATATCTTGTCCGACCTGGGACCGGCCTGCACCGGCACCATCGGCATCGCCCCATCGGCCAATCTGAATCCCGAGCGGAATTTTCCTTCGCTGTTCGAACCGGTGCATGGTTCGGCGCCCGATATCTACGGCAAGAACATCGCCAACCCGATTGCGATGGTCTGGTCCGGCGCCATGATGCTCGACTTCCTCGGTAACGGCAGCGGCGTGTATCGCGAGGCGCACGACGCCATCGTGCGGGCGATCGAAACGGTGCTGGTCGACGGGCCGCGCACCTCCGATCTCGGCGGTAGTGCGAATACCACCGAAGTCGGCAAGGCCATCGCTGCCGTATTGGCATAATGTCCGAGCCGTCTTCGCCGCCGGCCGCCTGTTGCGCCGGCGAACCCGACGCGCGCGAGCTCCAGGATTTACCACCTTAACATTGACTTTGGAGGGGCACCAAATGGCAAAAGAAATTCTATGCGGTTTCGGCGTGGATGTAGATGCGGTGGCCGGTTGGCTTGGATCTTACGGCGGAGAAGATTCCCCTGACGATATTTCGCGCGGCCTGTTCGCCGGAGAAGTCGGCGCGCCGCGCCTGCTCAAACTTTTCGAACGGATGCAGATCCAGACCACCTGGTTCATCCCCGGCCATTCGATTGAAACCTTTCCGGAACAGATGCAGGCGGTGGCGGCGGCAGGCCATGAAATCGGCATTCATGGCTATTCGCACGAAAACCCGATCGCGATGACGCGCCAGCAGGAAGCGGCGGTGCTCGATAAAAGCATCGAACTGGTCACCAAACTCGCCGGCCGCAAGCCGACCGGTTATGTCGCACCGTGGTGGGAGTTCAGCAATGTCACCAACGAACTGCTGATCGAACACGGCATTCGCTACGATCACAGCCTGATGCACCATGATTTCCAGCCTTATCGCGTTCGCGTCGGGGACCAGTGGACCAAGATCGATTACAGCAAGCAGGCGGGAGAATGGATGAAGCCGCTGGTGCGCGGCCGTGAAACCGATTTGATCGAGATCCCCGCCAATTGGTATCTCGACGACCTGCCGCCGATGATGTTCATCAAGAAAGCGCCCAACAGCCAGGGTTTCGTCAACCCGCGGCATCTCGAAGAAATGTGGCGCGACCAGTTCGACTGGGTCTATCGGGAATACGACTACGCGGTCTTCCCGATCACCATTCATCCCGATGTCTCCGGCCGGCCGCAGGTATTGCTGATGCTGGAACGGCTGTTCGAATACATGGCCGGGCACAAGGGCGTGCGCTTCGTGCGCATGGAAGAAATGGCCGACGATTACGCGCGGCGTTTTCCGCGCGTCTGACCGGATAACGGGCGCGGCGGGCCATGTGCGGCTTATGCGGGATGCTGGGAGGCGAGGCGCATTGGTCGGATGCGGGCCGCGCGGCATCGGACGAGGACCTGACCAGGACGCGCCATCGCGAACGGCAATTGCGCGTGGCCCAGCTGAACCGGGTATTGCGCGGATTTTCCTGCACCGTGAGCGATTGGCAGGGCCATGCCTACCTGCTCAGCACCTTGACCGGCAACACTGAAATTATCGATAACCTGGCGCAGCTATGGCCGGCGGTGGAACGCTTGAGCGGCCGCATTGCCGATCCGCTCGCAGCGGATGTGCTGGCCCGTTTGCAGCCGGCATCGTGAACCAGTGCGCGCAACCCGAACGCATTCCCGTCAATATCCTGACGGGCTTCCTCGGCAGCGGCAAGACGACGCTGCTCAAGCGCTTGCTGGGCGAACCGGCGCTGGCCGACTGTGCGGTGCTGATCAACGAATTCGGCGAAATCGGCCTCGATCATCGGCTGCTGGGCCTGGTCGAACACGAGACCGTCGTATTGCAGAACGGCTGCATCTGCTGCAGCGTACGCGACGATCTGCGGCAGGCATTGCTCGACCTGCATGACCGCCGGGAACGCAATCTGATACCGCCCTTCAACCGGGTCATCATCGAATCCACCGGTCTGGCCGACCCCGCGCCGGTGCTCAACACCATCGTTCGCGACCCCGTGCTGCGGCATCACTATCGTCCAGGCATGGTGGTCGCGACGGTCGACGCGCTGCATGCGCTTGACCAGCTGGCGCGGCAGGACGAATCGCGCAAGCAGGCGGCGATTGCCGATCGGCTGGTCATCACCAAGGCCGATCTGGTCGACGCCGCGCAATTGGATGCCGTGCGCGACGCCTTGCGGCAAATCAATGCATCGGCATGGCTGACGGTCTCCCGCGGCGACGCCGGGAATGCGGAGATCCTGTTGACCGAAGACGTCGATCTGGCCGCCTCGCGCATGGAAGAAGTGCGGCGCTGGTTTCCCGCAGCGGGTACGCCGGCGGCGCGCTATGCAGAGTTCGGACGCGCGGCGGAATCGTCGCACCGCGGCGACATATCGACGCTTTCGCTGACCTTCGACCAGCCGATCGACTGGATCGCTTTCGGCATCTGGCTGACCATGCTGTTGCACAGCCGGGGCGCCGACATCCTGCGGGTCAAGGGTATCCTGAACATACAAGGTTCCGAATTGCCGCTGGTGATCCATGGCGTCCAGCAGATGATCCATCCTCCGCTGCATTTACCCGCCTGGCCTGACGACGAGCGCCGTTCGCAGTTGGTGCTGATCGGCAAATTACCGGCACGCGCGCTGATCGAGGCCTCGCTGCAGGCTTTTCTCATCCAATGAACTGCTCACGCGGGGCACCCGTTATAATCCACGGATCGTGAATAATTCCCCGTTACTCGAAGACTTGCGCCTGTTCTGCGTCGTTGCGCGCAAGCACAGCTTTGTCGAATCCGCCAAGGAACTGGGGGCGTCGCCGGCCTACATCAGCAAGCGCATCGCACTGCTGGAAAGCGCGCTGGGAGTACGCCTGTTTCATCGCACCACCCGCAGCGTGGTGATGACTGAAGAAGGCAGCGACGTACACGACTGGGCGCACCGCATCCTCAACGACGTCGACCAGATGATGGAAACCATCAGCACCGCCAAGAACGTACCGCGCGGCACGCTGAAAATCAGCACCAGTTTCGCGTTGGGACGCATCTACGTTTCGCCGTTGATCTCAGAATTCGCCGCATTGCATCCCGATCTGAAAATCCAGCTGGAACTGTTCGACCGCAATGTGGACATGATCAATGAAGGCTTCGATCTCGACATCCGTGTCGGCCCGGCGCATGAGCCGCATCTGTTTGCCAAGCGCATCCTCGGCAGCCAGCGGGTGCTGTGCGCCAGTCCGGCCTATGTGAAGCGTCAAGGCTTGCCGAAAACCGTGGCCGAACTGACGCGCCATCAATGCCTGGTGATTCGCGAACGCAACGAATCGTTCGGCATCTGGCGCCTGATGGGCCCCACCGGTCTGGAAACCGTCAAGGTGTCGGGTGGCCTGGCGTCGAATCACGGCGAAATCATCCGCCAGTGGGCGATAGACGGGCATGGCATCATCCTGCGCTCGATCTGGGATGTCGCGGCCAGCCTGAAAAGCGGCGCGTTGCTGCGCATCCTGCCGGCCTATTCTCAAGAAGCGGACCTGTGCGCGGTCTATCCGCTGCAACTGAAAAATTCAGCCAAGATCAGGGAGTGCGTGAAGTTTCTGCAGAAGCATTTGGATGTGCATGTTGAGCGTTGATAGGCGTCCATAAGCGCCACATCAACTAATGCTGATTGCCCCCTCCAGCAAGAAAAATTAATATATCGTAAAATTCCGATATTAATTTCGTCATTCGACGAAATTGGTCAAGTTGACATCGTATAGAGACGGAAAGGTAAAACATGGATTGCGATGCAATTCACAAAGCATTGGCGAATCCGGTGCGGCGGCAAATTCTGGTCTGGCTGAAAACGCCGGCCGTTTATTTCCCGGAGCAGGGCCATTCGCTGGAACTGGGCGTATGCGCCGGCGAGATCGATCGACGCTGCGGCTTGTCGCAATCGACGGTGTCGGCGCACCTGGCCATTCTGCAGAAGGCCGATCTGGTGACGGCGCACAAGGTCGGGCAATGGATTTTCTATAGCCGCAATGAAGCCCTGATCCAGGGATTTTTAAAGGCGATCAACGGCGATTTGTAATTTGCAAGACGCCGCGATCGCTTTCTCCGATCAGCGTCCAATCCTGTCGATTTCGACGGACTTTATTTTCAGTTTTTTATGCGGTTTTTGACGGCCATTTAATCGCAATGATGGCGTTACTTATACAAAGGAAATTTCTTATGACAAGCTTATTCGCTCCAATTAAATTCGGCGCTTTCGATTTACCCAACCGTATCATCATGGCGCCGCTGACCCGGTCGCGCGCGGTCGGCGGCGGCCGCGTGCCGAACGACCTGATGGCGAAATACTATGGGCAGCGCGCCAGTGCCGGCCTGATCATCAGCGAAGCGACTTCGGTGACCCCGCAAGGCGTCGGTTATGCCGATACACCGGGCATCTGGTCTGACGAGCAAGTCGCCGGCTGGAAAAAAGTGACGGCGGCGGTGCATGCGGCGGGCGGCCGGATTGTGCTGCAACTGTGGCATGTGGGCCGTATTTCCGATCCGATATTCCTCGATGGCGACTTGCCGGTGGCGCCGAGCGCCGTCGCGGCGGCCGGCCATGTCAGTCTCGTGCGTCCGCAACGCGCCTTCGTCACACCGCGTGCGCTGGATCTGGAAGAAATCCCGGGCATCGTCGCGGCTTATCGCAAAGGTGCGGAAAATGCCAAGGCGGCCGGGTTCGACGGGGTCGAAATTCACGGCGCGAATGGCTATCTGCTGGATCAGTTTTTGCAGGACAGCACCAATCGGCGCACCGATATCTACGGCGGTTCGATCGAGAACCGCGCGCGTTTGATGCTCGAAGTCACCGATGCCTGTATCGCAGTATGGGGCGCCGATCGCGTCGGCATGCATCTGGCGCCGGGACGCGATTCCCATGATATGGGCGACTCGGACCCGGCCGCGACCTTCGGTTATGTGGCGCGCGAACTGGGTCGCCGCGGGATTGCGTTCATCTGCGCGCGCGAAGGGCAGAGCGATGGCCGTTTGGGACCGCAGCTGAAGAAAGCGTTCGGCGGCGCGTATATCGCCAATCAGATGTTGACCAAGGAATCGGCCCAGACCTTGCTGGATAGCGGCGAGGCCGACGCCGTGGCGTTCGGTAAATGGTTTATCGCCAATCCGGATTTGCCGCAACGCCTGAAACTCGATGCGCCGTTGAATGCGCCGGTGCCGGAAACCTTCTATGCGCCGACCCCCGAGGGCTATATCGATTACCCGGCGCTGGCATAAGCCGGCCGGATTTTTCATCGACGTCAAAACGGTCGCTTTTCGGCGGCCGTTTTTTTCGGATATCCCCCAGTTTGACTCTCAGTGCGCGAATTCGTTAATTCAGCGATAATTTGCCCGAAACAATTTCTCTCTCCGCGGCGCGCGATGAAATGCGCTCGTTATCCGCTTAATTTCACCGTTCACCGTTCACCGTTTGCGCCATGACTATAGCCGCTGCTGCGAAAGACCGTTTTTACCTGCTTCCGTATCTGGTCGCGGCGACTTTTTTCATGGAGTATCTGGACACCACGGTAATCGCCACCGCGCTGCCGCAGATGGCCACGTCTTTCGGCGTGGGCCCTAACGAAATCAGTCTGGGCATGACCGCTTACATGCTGGCGCTGGCGGTGTTCATCCCGGTCAGCGGCTGGATTGCCGACCGCTTCGGCTCGCGCACCGTGTTCGGCGGCGCGATCGTGGTATTCACCCTGGCGTCCATTCTGTGCGGCATATCGAACGGCGTGGCGGAATTTACCGCCGCGCGCGTATTGCAGGGCATAGGCGGTGCGATGATGGTGCCGGTCGGGCGCTTGATCGTGGTGCGACATACCCCAAAGAGCCTGCTGATGAAGGCGATCGCCACGATTACCTGGCCGGCCATCGCCGCGCCGGTGATCGGACCGCCGATCGGCGGATTCATCACCACCTATGCCAACTGGCGCTGGATATTTTTGCTGAACGTGCCGTTCGGGATCGCGGCGCTGATCGCGGTAATGATTCTGGTGCGCAACGAACGCGGCGACAAGCGGCCGCTGGATGTCATCGGATTTCTGCTCAGCGGCGCCGCGCTGACGGCGGTGCTGTACGGTACCGAACTGGCCAGTCAGGCCGATGCCGATGTGCGCGTCGCACTGGCGTTTGTGGCGGTGGGCGTCGTGTTCGGCTTTTTGACATACTGGCACGCGGCGCGGAGCGCGCATCCGCTGATCGATTTCGCGACCTTGAAAGTGCCGACGTTTTCGGTGACCGTCGTCAGTGGCTCGATCACACGCATCGGCATAGGCGCGGTGCCGTATCTGATGCCATTGCTGTTTCAGATCGGCTTCGGCATGTCGGCGTTTACTTCCGGTCTGCTGCTGTTGGCCAGCGCCCTGGGCAATCTGGGCATGAAAGCGTTTGTGACGCCGATTCTGAAGCGTTTCGGTTTTCGCAATGCAGCGATCGGCGCAGTCAGCGTCGGCGGCTTGACCACCATCGCCTGCGGATTCATGGCGCCGTCGACCCCGCTGGCGGTGATTCTGATCATCATATTCAGCTACGGCCTGGCGCGTTCGATGCTGTTTTCGACGCTGGCCATATTGGCGTATGCCGATATTGCGCCGCCATTGATGAATACCGCCAATACGTTATGGAGCGCGGCATCGCAAATGATGATCGGCATGGGCATCGCCTACGGCGCGGTCAGCTTGCGCCTGGCCGATTACTGGGGCGGCGCGGATGCCGTCGGAGGTCAACATTTCGGGCTGTCCGACTTTCGTATTGCATTCATTCTGGCGGGGCTGTTGTCGCTGGCGTCGCTGCCGGGTTACTTCGGCATGGCCCGAGACGCCGGCGCCGGCATCGGCGGAGCGAACAAGGTCTCATAAAAAAACGGGCTTCGGCCCGTTTTTCATTTCTACACTCCGTTTTTTACAAAACGTATACACCCCCCTCCCAAGTCTTTACTAAATCTTTAGACCCTTCCCGCTACAGTCCCTCGTGTACCAATCAAAGTAAATCGGGGGTCTCATGGACATCGTTTATATCGGCGCAATTGTTGCGTCTTTCGTGGTCAGCTGGGCATTTGTCGTGGGCTGCCACAAATTAGGGAGGACGCTATGAACGCGTTCTATATCGTGGGTGCGGTCGTGGCGATGGGTTTGCTGGTCTATCTGTTGCTGGCGCTGATAAAGGCCGAGGAGCTTTGATATGACTACGCAATCGATGATGTTGCTGGTGACGTTTATGGTCGTGCTGTTTGCGCTGGCCTATCCGTTCGGTTTGTATCTGGCGAAGGTCGGCGAAGATGGGCCGATCAAGGGCCTGGGCTGGCTGTACCGGTTCGAACATTGGATGTACCGTCTGGCAGGCAAGGATTCGCATGCCGCGATGAACTGGAAAACCTATGTGATCGCGCTGCTGGTATTCAATACCGTGGGCGCTTTGTTCGTGTATGGCGTGCAGCGTCTGCAGCTCTGGCTGCCGCTCAATCCCCAGGGGATGATCAACGTCAGCCCGGATTCGTCGTTCAATACCGCCGTCGCCTTTGCCACCAATACCGACTGGCAAGGCTATGCCGGTGAAGCGACGATGAGCTATTTCACGCAAATGGTGGCGTTGGCCGGGCAGAACTTCTTTTCCGCCGCGACCGGCGTTGCGGTCGTATTTGCCCTGATTCGCGGATTTACGGCGCGCTCGTCCAAGTCGATCGGCAATTTCTGGGTCGATCTGACGCGCACCGTGTTGTATGTGCTGCTGCCGATGTCGGTGGTGCTGGCGGTGTTTCTGATCGGGCAGGGCGTGATCCAGAATTTCTCGCCATCCAAGACCGTGGCGCTGATCGATCCGGTCAGTTATCAGATGCCGCAGGTCGATGCCGCCGGGCAACCGCTGAAAGACGCCAAGGGCGCGCCGGTGACCAAAGATGCGGTCGCGACCACGCAGACCCTGTCCATGGGCCCGGTGGCTTCGCAGGAAGCGATCAAAATGATCGGCACCAACGGCGGCGGTTTCTTCAACGCCAATTCGGCGCATCCGTATGAAAACCCGACGCCGCTGGCGAACTTCTTCCAGATGCTGGCGATTTTCATCATTCCCGCGGGCTTGTGTTTCGCGTTCGGCCGGATGGTCGGCGATATGCGGCAGGGATGGGCGGTGGTGGCGGCGATGACCATCGTGTTCGTGATCGCGACGCTGGCGATCTTCTATACCGAGCAACAGGCCCTGCCTGCGCTGCACGCGATGGGCGTCGATCAGACCGTCAGTACGCTGCAGGCGGGCGGCAATATGGAAGGCAAGGAAACCCGCTTCGGTATTTCCGCATCGGCGCTGTTCGCCGCGATCACCACCGCCGCTTCCTGCGGCGCGGTCAACGCGATGCACGATTCGTTGATGCCCTTGGGCGGCATGGCCCCGCTGTTGCTGATGCAGTTCGGCGAAGTGATTTTCGGCGGCGTCGGCAGCGGGCTGTATACGATGCTGATCTTTGCAATTCTCGCGGTGTTCATCGCCGGGTTGATGATCGGCCGCACCCCGGAATATCTGGGCAAGAAAATCCAGGCCTACGACATGAAGATGACGTCGATCGCCCTGCTGGTGACGCCGGCGCTGGTGCTGATCGGGACGGCGATCGCGGTGATGTGCGATGCGGGCAAGGCCGGGATTCTGAATCCCGGCGCGCATGGCTTCTCTGAAATTCTGTACGCGTTCAGCTCCGCCGCCAATAACAACGGCAGCGCATTTGCCGGATTGTCCGCCAACACGCCGTTTTATAACGTGATGCTCGCCATTGCGATGTGGTTCGGCCGCTTTGCGATGATCATCCCGATTCTGGCGGTCGCCGGTTCGCTGGCCGCCAAGAAACGGCTGGAGGTCACCGCGGGCACCTTGCCGACGCACGGACCTTTGTTTGTTGCGCTGCTGATCGGCACCGTGGTGTTGCTGGGCGTGCTCAATTATGTGCCTGCGCTGGCGCTGGGACCGGTCATCGAGCATCTGCAATTGTTCGGCTCGTCCCTTTCAATAAAATAACAGGAGCTTTTCATGTCACGTAAAGGCTTAACGCTTTTCGATGCAGCATTGGCCGGTCCCGCCGCCATCGACGCATTCAAGAAATTGGGACCGCGCACGCAGTTGCGCAATCCGGTGATGTTTGTCGTGTATATCGGCAGCATCCTGACCACGCTGTTGCTGATCCAGTCATGGACCGGCAAGGGCGAGGCGCCGTCCGGCTTTATCCTGGCGATCGCGCTGTGGCTGTGGGTCACGGTCTGGTTCGCCAACTTCGCCGAATCGCTGGCGGAAGGCCGCAGCAAGGCGCAAGCCGCGTCGCTGCGCGCATTGAAGCAAACCGTGAGCGCCAAGAAACTGGAAGCGCCGCGCCGCGGCAGCCGCTGGACGGCGCTGCCGGCCTCGTCGCTGCTCAAGGGCGATACCGTGCTGGTCGAAGCCGGCGATGTGATTCCTGCCGACGGCGAAGTCATCGAGGGCATTGCGTCGGTCGACGAGAGCGCGATCACCGGCGAATCGGCGCCGGTGATCCGCGAGTCGGGCGGCGATTTCTCCGCGGTGACCGGCGGCACGCGCATCCTGTCGGACTGGCTGGTGGTGCGGGTCTCGGTGAATCCCGGCGAAGCCTTTATCGACCGCATGATTGCGATGGTCGAAAGCGCCAAGCGTCAGAAGACGCCCAATGAAATCGCGCTGACGATTCTGCTGGTGGCGCTGACCATCGTGTTTCTGCTGGTGACGGTGACCCTGCTGCCGTTCTCGCTGTTCAGCGTCAGCCTGGCCGGCACCGGCCTGCCGGTGACGATCACGGTTCTGGTCGCTCTGCTGGTGTGTCTGATTCCGACCACCATCGGCGGTTTGCTGTCGGCCATCGGCGTGGCCGGCATGAGCCGGATGATGCAGGCCAATGTGATCGCCACGTCGGGCCGCGCGGTGGAAGCCGCCGGCGACGTCGACGTGCTGCTGCTCGACAAGACCGGCACCATCACGCTGGGCAATCGGCAGGCTTCCGCCTTCTTCGCCGCGCCCGGCGTGACCGAAGAGCAATTGGCCGATTCCGCGCAACTGGCGTCGATCGCCGACGAAACGCCGGAAGGCCGCAGCATCGTGGTGCTGGCCAAGCAGAAATTCAACATCCGCGAACGCGATATGGCGGCGTTGAACGCGCAATTCGTCCCGTTCACCGCGCAAACCCGCATCAGCGGCATCGATACCGGTGAGCGTGCGGTGCGCAAGGGCGCTGCCGCGTCGATCAAGCAATATGTCGAAGCGCTGGGCCGCCCGTATCCCGCCGAAGTGGCGCGGACGGTCGACGAGATCTCCAAACGCGGCAGCACGCCGCTGGTAGTGGTCGATGCCGGCCGCGTGATGGGCGCGGTTGAGCTCAAGGACATCGTCAAGGGCGGCATCAAGGAACGCTTCGCCGAGCTGCGCCGCATGGGCATCAAGACCGTGATGATCACCGGCGACAACAAGCTGACCGCCGCTGCGATCGCGGCCGAAGCCGGCGTCGACGATTTCCTGGCCGAAGCGACACCGGAAGACAAGCTCAAGCTGATCCGCAGTTATCAGTCCGACGGCCGGCTGGTGGCGATGACCGGCGACGGCACCAACGATGCGCCGGCGCTGGCCCAGGCCGACGTCGCGGTGGCGATGAACTCCGGCACCCAAGCCGCCAAGGAAGCCGGCAATATGGTCGATCTGGATTCGAATCCGACCAAGCTGCTGGAGATCGTCGAAATCGGCAAGCAGATGCTGATGACGCGCGGCTCGCTGACCACGTTTTCGGTGGCCAACGATATCGCCAAGTATTTCGTGATCATTCCGGCGGCGTTCGTCGGCACCTATCCGCAGTTGCATGCGCTGGATGTGATGCATCTGACCAGTCCGAATTCGGCGATCTTGTCGGCGGTGATCTTCAATGCGCTGGTGATCGTGGCCTTGATCCCGCTGGCGCTCAAGGGCGTGCAATACCGGGCGATCGGCGCCGCATTGCTGTTGCGCCGCAATCTGCTTATCTACGGCCTGGGCGGCATTCTGGTGCCGTTCGTGGGCATCAAGGTGATCGACATGCTGTTGGCTCTTTTACATCTCGCATAGGAATGTTCATGAAAACCATATTACGTCCCGCACTGGTGTTGTTTCTGTTGCTGACGGTATTGTGCTGCGTCGCGTATCCGCTGGCGGTGACCGGAATCGGCCAACTGGCGTTCGGCGACCAGGCCGGCGGCAGCATTGTGATGAAAGACGGCAAGGCGGTCGGCTCGTCGCTGATCGGCCAGGCGTTTTCGTCGCCGCAGTATTTCTGGAGCCGTCCATCGGCCACCAGTCCCATGCCGAATAACGCCGAATCGTCCGGCGGCTCCAATCTGAGTCCGGCCAATCCGGCGCAGAACGATGCGGTCAAGCAGCGGGTGGACGCATTGAAGGCGGCCGATCCGGACAATACGATGCTGGTGCCGGTCGATCTGGTCACCGCATCGGCTAGCGGACTGGATCCGGAAATCAGTCTCGCGGCCGCCTATTATCAGGCCGGACGCGTGGCCAGGATACGCAAGATCGGCGTCGATGCAGTGCGCGGCCTGATCGGCCGTTACAGCCAGCAGCCGTGGCTGGGCTTTTTCGGCGAGCCGCGCGTCAATGTGCTGGCGCTGAATCTGGCGCTGGACCGGGGCGACGCCAGGTAGGGCCGCGGTGTGCATTGTCCGCGACGCGCCCGGTGATTTAGGGCAGACTTAGCGCTATTCAGTACTTCATATCTCCTTATGTCATCCAGCGATCCGCAACGCCCCGACCCAGACGCCTTACTGGCTTATGTCCAAGAGCAGGAGCAGCGCGCGCTGCGGGGCAAGCTGCGCATCTATTTCGGCGCCTCCGCAGGAGTCGGCAAAACCTATGCGATGTTGAGGGCGGCGCGCAAACTGGTGGCGGAACAGCTGGATATCGCGGTCGGCATCGTCGAAACGCACGGCCGCGCCGAAACCGCGGCGCAGCTCGAAGGACTGGAACTGCTGCCGTTGAAGTCGCTGGTCTATCGCGACAAGCAGGTCGCCGAATTCGATATCGATGCGGCGCTGGAAAGGCATCCCGCGCTGCTGCTGATCGACGAGCTGGCGCATACCAATGCGCCGGGGTCGCGCCATCCCAAGCGCTGGCAGGACGTGGAGGAACTGCTGGCGGCCGGCATCAATGTGTTTACCACCGTCAATGTGCAGCATCTGGAAAGCCTTAACGACGTGGTCGGAGGCATTACCGGCGTGCGCGTGGCGGAGACCTTGCCCGATACCGTGTTCGACCGCGCCGAGGAAGTGGTGCTGGTGGACGTGCCGGCCGATGAATTGCTGGAGCGCCTGAAGGCCGGCAAGGTGTACGGGCAGCAGCAGGCCGAGCGGGCGTCGCAAAACTTTTTCCGCAAGGGCAACCTGATCGCATTGCGCGAACTGGCGCTGCGTCGCACCGCCGATCGCATCGGCGACGACATGCAGGCGTACCGCATCGAAAAATCGATCAGCGCGGTCTGGAAAACCGATGCCACGCTGCTGGCCCTGATCGGGCCGCACGCCGGCGGCGATCATATCGTGCGCAGCGCCGCGCGGATGGCTACGCAGCTCAACGCCGACTGGCATGCGATCTATGTGGAAACGCCGCGTTTGCAGCGTTTGCCTTCATCGGCGCGCGAACGCATTTTGAAAACCTTGAAGCTGGCGCAGGATCTGGGCGCGACCACGGCGGTGTTGTCCGGCAGCGACGTGGCCGAAGCCGCCGCCGGTTATGCGCGCAATCATAATTTCTCGAAACTGGTGCTGGGGCGCGGCAGGAACGCCTGGCCGTGGCGGCAAAGTGTGGGACGGCGGGTGGCGGCGCAGGCGCCGGATGTCGATCTCATCGAGCTGGGCAGCGGCGGCGACGCGCAGCGTGCCGCCGATACCGCGGCCGCAGCCGCGTTCGACGCCGATACCGATGCGCCGCGCCGGCCCTTCCGCGTCCGGCGTTATCTATGGGCGGCTGGCGCCAGTCTGGCGACGACGGCGCTGGCGATGTTTGTGCTGCCGCAATTCGATCTGTCCAACATCGCGATGATTTATCTGCTGACGGTGGTGGTGGTGGCCATGCAGCTGGGGCGCGGGCCGGCGGTGCTGTCTACGCTGGTCGGCGTGGCCGCCTTCGATTATTTTTTCGTGGCGCCGCGTTTTTCGTTCGCCATCAGCGATCTGCAATACGGCGTGACGTTTGCCGTGATGCTGACGGTGGGCTTGATCATCGCGCATCTGACCTCCAGCCTGCGTTATCAGGCGCGCGTGGCGCGGCGTCGGGAGATGCGTTCGCGCGCCTTGTACGAATTCGCGCGCGAATTGTCCAGCGCGTTGCAGGCGGAGCAGATTTTCGAGACTACCTGCGGCTTTATCGAAAGCAGTTTCGGAGGCAAGGCCACGCTGCTGCTGCCGGACGATGAGGGCAGGCTGGCGATTCCCGAGGGCGCCGTTGCCAATCCCGATATCGAACCCGGCATTGCGCAGTGGGCCTTCGATCATGCGTCGCCGGCCGGCGCGGGCACCGATACGCTGGCCGCCAGCAAGGCGTTTTACATGCCGCTGGTGGCCCCGATGCGTACCCGCGGCGTGCTGGCGATTGCGCCGCAAAGCCGGCGCTGGATCCTGATCCCGGAACAGCGGCAGCAGTTCGACACCTTTGCCGCGTTGACCGCGATTGCGCTGGAGCGCGTGCATTACATCGAAGTGGCGCAGGGCGCGCTGGTGCATATGGAATCGGAGCGGCTGCGCAATTCGCTGCTGGCGGCGCTGTCGCACGATCTGCGCACGCCGCTGACATCGCTGGTCGGCTTGTCCGAATCGCTGACCCGCTCGCAACCGCCGCTGACCGCCGCGCAATCGGCGCTGGCCCAAGCGCTGCACGATGAAGCGCTGCGCATGAGCAATCTGGTGTCGAATTTACTGGATATGGCGCGGATTCAAAGCGGCAAGGTGGAGCTCAATCTGCAATGGCAGCCGCTGGAAGAAGTGGTCGGCAGCGCATTGCGCGCCTGCGGTTCGGCGCTGGCCGGGCATATGGTGCAGACGCGGCTGGCGCCGGATCTGCCGCTGCTGCGCTTCGATGCGGTGTTGCTGGAGCGGGTACTGTGCAATCTGGTCGAGAATGCAGTCAAATATACGCCGCCGGGTTCGCGCATCGTGATCGCGGCCGAGGTCGGCGGCCAGTTCGTGCAGGTGTCGGTCGCTGACAACGGCCCCGGTTTGCCGCCGGGACGCGAACAGGCGCTGTTTGAGAAATTCACGCGCGGCGAACAGGAGTCGGCCACCTCCGGCGTCGGTCTGGGCCTGGCGATCTGCCAGGCGATCGTGATCGCGCACGGCGGCGTTATCGGCGCGGCCAAATCGCCCGAGGGCGGGGCCAGTATAGTGTTTACCTTACCGTTGGGCACGCCGCCGGCGCTGCCTGCTATCGAAGATTGAACAGAAAATGACACATTCCTCTCCCATCGCATTACTGGTCGAAGATGAGCCGCAGATCCGTCGTTTCGTGCGCAGCGCCATGGAACAGGAGGGCTGGCAGGTATTCGAAGCGTCCGGCATGCAGCGCGGCCTGATCGATGCCGGCACGCGGCAACCCGATCTGGTGATTCTGGATCTGGGCCTGCCCGACGGCGACGGTCTCGATTTCATCGCCGATTTGCGGCGCTGGTCGGCAGTGCCGGTGATCGTGCTGTCGGCGCGCGCCGGCGAAAGCGACAAGATCAAGGCGCTCGATGCCGGCGCCGACGATTATCTGGGCAAGCCCTTTGGCGTGGGTGAATTGCTGGCCCGGGTGCGCTCCACCTTGCGTCGGCAGCGCCAGTCGGCGACCGGCGGCGACGGCGTGCTGCAATTCGGCGATGTCCGGCTGGATATGAAGGCGCGGCTGGTGACCCGTGACGGCGCGCCGGTCAAGCTGACGCCGACCGAATATCGGCTGCTGGCGGTGCTGGCGACCAATGCCGGGCGGGTCGTCACCAGCCCGCAGTTATTGCGCGAGGTGTGGGGACCGTCGCATGCCGAGGACGGGCATTACGTACGCGTCTACATGGGGCATCTGCGGCAAAAGCTGGAAGCCGATCCGGCCCAGCCGCGCTATCTGCTGACCGAAACCGCGGTCGGCTATCGTTTGCTGCTGCCGGAACGTTGACTGTTCAGGTCGCGACCGTGGCGGCGCCAAGGCCCATGCGTTGCGCCAGCATGCAATCGAACGCGTCGTAGATGCGCTGGACATAGGGATTCTTGAACTTCAATACCTCGTGGTAATGTTCCGGATGCACCATCATGGTGGCGTTGGCTTCGAAAATCAGCAGCCGTCCATCGGCCAGCACGGAAAAATCCACGCCGCCGAAATCGAGATCGAGACGCTGCGCGATCGCTATCAGCGCGGCCCATGCCGCCGGGCCCAACACCCCGATGGGATCCTGCAAGAAGCAGTGTTCCTCCTCGGTCTTCCAGCGCATGGGCAACATATCGGCGGTGTCGTAATGCGTCAGCCAGTGGCTGCCGATCGCCAGATGATAGGGATACGGCCGGCGATCGACGAAAATGATGCGATATTTGCGAAAGTAGCCATCGTCCGAACGGTATTTGCAATAGCTGCTCAAATACAGTTGCTCGGCGCCCGGCACCACGGCGGCGGTCAATTCCTGCGGCGATTGCAATAATTCCACGCCTTCTCCGCCATGGGCGCCGACGCGGCGCGCAATGACGGGGTAGTTCATGCTCGCCGCAGCAAGCGGCACGTGTCCCTGCGTCGGGCCGTCCGGCCGGCGATCCCAGCGTACCACTTGCGGCACTTCGATGCCGTCTATACCGGCGAGCAGCGCGCCGATGCGGTCGCGGGCGGTGCGGTCAATGCGTTGCGGCGGATTGAGCAGCGGCCGGCGGTTGATCGCCAGAAAGCGGTCGACTGCGGCGCGGCTGCCGATGGCGGTGTCCGCGTCGCCGATGGCGTTGAAGACGATATCGTAGTGCGGCAACGACTGCCCTGCCGGCGCATACTCGATGACCCATTTGATCAGCGCATTGACGGTGGTCGGCAGCAGATAGTCGAAAGGCACATTGCCGGGCCGGCCGCAGCACAGGATCAATACATTGCGCACCGGCGTGGCGGCCGGTTCGATGAACAGCGATTGCCGGCGGTACGCGCGGTCGCTGTGCTCGTCCGCCTCGGCCGAGCGGCCCTGCTGACGCAGAACCTCGGCCAGGTTCTGATTGGCCGACACCAGATCGGGATCTAGCATCAGCGCCAGGCGATACCAATGGCCCGCCGGTTCCCAATGGCGATTCATGAAGTAGGCAGTGCCGATATTGAACAGGTCTACCGCCGAGCCGCGCTCCAATGCTTCGACCGCCATGCCCGCGGCGAGCGCTTGGGGCTGTTGGCCGTTGGCGTGCAATGCCGCCGCCTGCACGCGGTAGACATCCGCGTTCAACGGCAGCATGGTCGCCGCGCGCTGCAGCGCCTGCAGTGCTTCGGTGGGGTTTCCTGCCGCAAGACGTTCCTGGCCTATGGCGATCCAGATTTTTCCATCGATGTCAGGATTGGGGGGCGTTGCGGGGGTAAATAATTTGATCGGCATGAACGCGACCTTAAAGAGATGGATGTGATGGCGGTTCGACGGCGCGTGTCAGCAGATCTTCGAAGGCGTCGAGGATCCGCTGTATATAGACGTTCTTGTGTTGCAGCACTCCCGCGGCATTTTCCGGATGCGCCAACATCGTGGGATTGGCCTCGAAAACCAGAATGCGTCCGTCCGGCAGGATGGAGAAATCGATGCCCGCGTAATCCAGATCCATTTTCGCGCCGATAGCGGCGATGGCCTGCATGCCGGCCGGACCCAGAACGGCTTGCGGGTCCTGCAGAAACCGGCTTTCTTCTTCCAGTTTCCAGGGGCAGGCCTCCATCTCCGCCGTGTAGTAATGGACCATCCAGTTCGGCGAGATCGCGAGGTGATAAGGATAGGGCTTGCGGTCGATGAAAATCATCCGGTATTTGCGGCACCAGGAATCGGCGGAGCGGTAATCGACAAATTGGGAAACATACACAGGCCCGGATTGGCCGGCTCTGCATTGCGCCAGTTCGGCGGCGTCGGTCGCCAGCGTCAGACCGATGCCGCCTTGCGTATGCACCGGCCGTATCAGCAGCGGCAATCGATCCGCGAGGGATGCATCCCAGCCGGCGCGGTCGGCATAGCGCCGCACCGGCGGAAGGCACAGACCGTCGATGCCGGCCAGCAGCGCCGGCAGCTTGTCGCGCGCCGTACGCGCCACTTTATCCGGATGGTTGAGCAGCGGCCTGGCGCATACCTGCACAAAACGACTGAGCGGCGCGGCGACATCGCCGGTCACATCGGCATCGCCCATGGCGTTGAATACCAGATCGTAAGCCGGCAATCGATCGGCTTGTCCGGCGGGCGCGTATTCGATCATCCAGTCGATGATGTTGTTCTTCTTTTCGTTGAACAAATGGGTGAGGTTGAGGTTGCCTTTTCCGGCATCGAACAGTATCAGCACCGTTTTGTTGGCGTCGGGCGAATATTTTTCAAACAGGTTCCGGCGCGAATAGGCAAGGGCAGCATGGCGCTTGGCTTCCACAACGCGGCCGTCGTCGTCCAGGATGACGGCGAGATTGATATGCGCATCGATATAGTCGGGATCGAGATCCAGCACCTGCCGGTAGCAGCGCTCGGCTTCGGCCGGCCGCGAGCGGCGGCCATGGATCAGTCCCAGGTTATAGACGGCCTCCGGATAATCCGGGCGGCAGAGCACGGCCTGTTCGAAACAGCTGGCCGCCGCCGTCAGATCGTTTTGCCGGTATCTGACGACGCCCAGATTGAAATGGGTTTGCGCCATGCCTGGGGAGATCGAAATCGCCTTGGCGTAATGATCGGCCGCTTCGTCGAGCCGCTGGGATGCCATCGCGGCGTCGCCCATATCGTGATGCGCATCGGCGAAACCGGGTTGCTGCGCGACCACCAGCCGGTAGTTGGCGATGGCTTCGGCATGGCGGCCGGCCGATTTTTCCAGATTTGCCAGAGCGTACCGCGCCTCGAAAAAGTCGGGCGCCAGCGCAAGCGCCTGGCGAAAGCTTTGCATCGCCTCGTCCATCCGGTCCTGCTTCTGCAGCGTAATGCCCATGCCGAAATAGGCGGATGCCGAGTTCGGCTCGATCTCCAGGATGCCGGAATAGCAGGCCATGGCCTGATCGAACAGCTTTTTGGTCCGGTACGCCATTCCCAACGAAAGCAGGTAAGTGGTATTGCGCGGGAAAAGAAGGCTGGCTTTTGAAATGAGCGCAATGGAAAAATCGATATCGCCCAATTGCGCGGCGGCGTTGCCCATCAGATGCAAGGCCTCGGGGTGGTCCGGGTCGGCCTGCAGAATCTGCTGGTAGATTTCGACGGCTTCGGCGATGCGGCCGGCCTTATGGTGTTCCAGCGCAGTTAGTATTTCCATTGCATCGTCGAGCCTGAAAGCGGAGAGGTAAGCAGGGTAGCAGTATTTCGATATTTTAAGAGCCGACAGGCCGGCGGCGATCATGGTTAAGTAAAAATACCTCGCGGACCAGACAGGAAAATACCAGATAGCGTAAAAAAACGGTTTTCCATGTAAAGATTATGCGATCCCATGCGATCCCATGCGGACAGCGGCGGCGCGTTGTATCAATATCAGGAACAGTCGGCATCAAGCTCCGCGATTGGTCGGCGGATATGTTTAATCGAGGGGTTTCCTGCGCTACAATGGCGGCCGAAGCAGGCCAGACAGTCGCTGGTTGCCGTGTAATGCGGCGACGGGAGGAAGGTCCGGACTCCATAGAGCAGGGTGACGGTTAACGGCCGTCCGCTGAAAGCCGCGAGGTATAAGGCGAGGAATAGGGCCACAGAGACGAGCGTATTAAGTTACGGTGAAACGCGGTAACCTCCACTCGGAGCAATTCCAAATAGGCACGCGTTGATGTTGCTCGCGGAGCGTGCGGGTAGGAAGCTTGA
>JAQGLY010000094.1 GCA_028292625.1 Herbaspirillum sp.
GTCTTGCAGCGTCAAACCGGTGATATCCAGACCGGTAATGCCCAATGAGCCTGAAATCACTCCCGCGAAAAGAGAGGACGACGTAGGGATGGTGAGGTCAAAAAACTCCTGGAAAGTCTGGCCCGCATCTGCCGCTGAGAATTCATGGGAAATGCTGTCCGAAAAATTGGTGAAAGTGGTGGGCGTATGGGCGACGATTTCCGCGTTGGCCGCTGCGCCTGAAACTAACAGACTCGTTGCAACCAGGATGCCGATGATGGTTTTGCGCATGATTTTATTCTCCATTGAAATAAGAAAAACATCCTATCTCCCTGAATGAAAGCTCAGCTGTAACGATTGTGAAAAACGGTCAGCAATTTTAAGGGCACGTTTCAATGTCCCCATTCTCCCGAATGTTAAAGAGAGACTAAACCTTCCTGCCTTTTGTTCCTACTATTTTTAATATTGTTAGTACACCATGTTGTTTAAACATCAAATTGTTTTTTGAAGGGTAGCCATCAAGAAATTAATTTATCTTTTTGGCTTATTTTTCGATGAATTTCAGTTTATGCAGAAGTTGGGATCGGCTCCAGAAGCGTGCGTTAAAACTAGAGCCCGTTTGCGGTTCAGTATAGACTAGCCATTTCAATCAATTGTATTTTGACCGAGGAGTATTCGCTTGATCCTGTGTCAGATAACTGACTTGCATATCAAGGCCGGCGGCAGGAAATCATATCGCGTGGTCGATACCGCCGGCAGTCTGCGCCGTTGCATCGACAGCGTGATGCAGCTCAAGCAGCGGCCCGATGCGGTGGTGCTGACCGGGGACCTGGTCGATTCCGGAGAGCCTCAGGAATATGCGTTTTTGCGCGAATTGCTGCAGCCGCTGACCATGCCCTATTACTTACTCCCCGGTAATCACGACGAACGCGGCACATTGCGCGCGGCGTTCCCCGATCATGCTTATCTGCAGGGCAACGGCTACCGCCGCGACGGCGACCGGGTGCTGTATGCGATCGACGATTTTCCGCTGCGCATCGTGGCGCTCGATACGGTGGTGCCAGGGGCTGCGGGTGGCGTAGTGGATGCGGCCAGCCTGGCATGGCTGGACCGGACCCTGCGCGGGCAGCCGGAGAAGCCGACGGTGATTGCCATGCATCATCCGCCGTTCATCACCGGCATCGGTTATATGGACGAGATTGGTCTGGAGAACGCCGCGGAGCTTGAACGACTGGTGCGGCGCCATTCGCAGGTCGAGCGCATTATCTGCGGCCATTTGCACCGGCCGATTCATACGCGCTTCGGCGGCACCATCGCGTCGACCTGCCCCAGCGTGGCGCATCAGGTGGCGCTCGATCTGGACGCCGACGCGCCGTCGCTGTTCGTGATGGAACCGCCGGCGTATCAATTGCACTGGTGGCATCCGAATGCCGGACTGATCAGCCATACCGCCTACGTCGGCGAATTCGACGGGCCGTATCCGTTTTACGATGGCGAGGAGCTGGTCGATTAGGCCGGCCGACCGGTAGGTCAGTCCAGCTGCGGCCATTGCGGCAGCGTATGCCGGCGCATGTCGGCTTGCGCGAAGCGGCCGTCGCGCCTGATGAGCGAAAACTGCAATTGCCCGGCGTGTGATGTATCTATAATCGAAGCGCTCCCTAAACTTGGAACGCAGTAAAGACTATGTTTACCAGTAGCCCATCCAAACCTTCCACTTCCACCTCGTCCACCGCCGCTGTGCCGGAGCATTCGATTCCAGGCGAGACCTCTCCTATCGGAGACGGGCTGAGCGGGGCCGGAAACGACCCCATTGTAATGGCGCCCTCGCCGCAACAAGAGTCATTGCGGGATGAGTCGTCGCGAAAATGGGCAATTCGGGAGTTAGCAGGGAATGTCTCCCGACCTACCGGAGGAGAAGAATGCATAGAAATGGTGCCCTTGCCGAGGCCATTGGCGCCCCTGCAGAGCCCATTGGAGTCCCTGCAGAGCTCATTGGAGGATCTGCCGGACGAGATGATACACGCGATAGTCGCGTACTGTGGACTTGAAGACGTGATCAATCTCAACTTAGCCAATCAGTCCTGGTCTACGATGTTGGCGGATTACGTCAAGGTGGGGAATGCTATTCGTAACGTGGAAAGGATACCCACATTAGCTGAGATTAATGAGGCTCTCATTGCGCTGAACGGCAGTTTGAAATCCCGGCCGGATATCAAGCCGATGGCTTTGACAGCGCTGGCCCGTCAAATATGGCAGCTGCCGGAGGAACACCAACTGGTTGCATTCCACGCCTTGGTCGATGCCGCCAACGAGCTACCAGTCGAACAGTGTTCCGTCGCGTTGACAGCGCTGGCCGAACCAAGGTGGTACTTGTCATGGGACCACCGGCATGCTGCATTCGACGCCGTGTTCAACGCCGTCAAAGGGCTACTAGTCGGCCAGCGTTCCGTCGTGTTGAAAAAACTGGCTTTCAGCATAGAGTTCCTGGCAGACGAACACCGGCCGGCTGCATTCCACGCCTTGGTCGATGCCGTCAACGAGCTACCAGTCGAACAGCGTTCTGTCGAGTTGGCACATCTGGCCGGCAAAATAGAAATGTTGCCGGAGGGGGACCACCGGCAGGCAGCATTCGACGCCTTGGTTGATGCCGCCAACGAGCTACTAGTCGAACAGCGTTCCGTCGTGTTGGCAGCGCTGATCCGCCAAGTATGGTTCTTGCCGGAGGTGCGCCGGCAGGCAGCATTCAATGTCCTGCTCAATGCCGTCAACAGGCTACCCGTCGAACAGCGTTCCGTCGTGTTGGCAGATCTGGCCAGACGCATATGTGTGTTGCCAGAGGCAGACCGGCGGGCTCCATTCGACGCCGTGTTCAACGCCGTGTTCAACACCGCCAACGGGCTACCGGTCGAACAGCGTTCCGTCGTGTTGGCAGCGCTGGCCACTCAAATATGTTTCCTGGTAGAGATAGACCGGCAGGCTGCATTCGGCGCCGTGTTCCTCGCCGTCAAAGGGCTATTAGTCGAACAGCGTTCCGTCGTGTTGGCAGCGCTGGCCGATCAAATAAGGTTCCTGCCAGAGACGCACCGGCAGGTAACATCCAATGTCCTGCTCAACGCCGCCAAAGGGCTACCGGTCGAACAGCGTTCCGTCGTGTTGGCAGCGCTGACCGGCCAAATAAGGTGGTTGCGAGAGGCGCAACGGCAGGCTGCACGCGCTGCGATCGATGCCGTCATAGGCTTGGACTGAAGAACGCCGGCGAATTCGACGAGCCGTATCCGTTTTACGATGGAAAGGAGCTGGTCGATTAGGCCGGCCGATCGGGCTGATCGAACGGTCAGCCCAGCTTCCACCATTCCGGCAGCAGCCGGCGCACGTCGGCTTGCGCGAAGCGGTCGTCGATCAGGTACACCACGCCACGGTCCTCCTGCGTGCGAATGACGCGGCCGGCCGCCTGCACCACTTTTTGCAGGCCCGGATAAAGATAGGTGTATTCGTAGCCGGCGCCGAAGGCCGCATCCATGCGCTGCATGATCTGTTCATTGATCGCATTGATTTGCGGCAAGCCCAGCGTGGCGATGAAGGCGCCTATCAGGCGCTGGCCGGGCAGGTCGATGCCTTCGGCGAACGAACCGCCGAGCACCGCGAATCCGACACCCTCCGAGGTCTGCGTGAAACTGGCGAGATAGCGCTCACGTTCGCTTTCGTCCATTTGGCGCGCCTGTTCAAGGATCGGAATGTCCGGGTAACGCGCGCGGAACAGGGCGGCCGCCTTTTGCAGATAATCGTAGCTGCTGAAAAAGGCCAGATAATTCCCCGCTTGCTGCCGATATTGCGTGGCGATCAGGTCGGCGATCGGCGCCAGCGAGTCGTCGCGGTGCCGGTAGCGCGTCGAGATGCGGCTGATCAATTGCACCGACAGTTGCTCGGCGGCGAACGGCGAGGGCACATCGATCCAGCCGGTATCGGCCGGCAGGCCCAGCGTGTCGGCATAAAAATGCCAGGGACTCAGCGTGGCGGAAAACAGCACCGTGGAATGGGCGGCGGCGAAACGCGGCGCCAGGAACGGCGCGGGGACGATGTTTCGGATGCAGAGCGTGACGCCGCCGCGCCCGTTGCCATGCCCTTTGTTCTTGACGATATCGAACAGCGAATGCCGGTCGAACGATTCGGCCATGCGGGAAAAGTGCAGCGCGTCGAAATAGAAGCGCTGCAATTCGGCGTCGACCGCTGCCGGGTACTCGCTCATATGGTCGGTGATGTCGGCGATCGCGTATTGCAAGGCGGCGATGAACGGTTCGGCGATGGCGTCGTGGGTCTGGTAGTCCGCTTCCTGTTCCTGGTGCAAGGCATTCCATTGCCGGTGCAGATGCTGCAGCGGCCGCTTCAGCGCCGCGGGAGCCGAGCGGCGCAGCGTGATCAGATCGCGCTGATCGAGTTGCGCCGAATACATTTTGCGCGTGCGTTCGATCATGTTGTGCGCTTCGTCGACCAGCACGCCGACGCGCCATTGATTGGCGACGCTCAGGCCGTGCAGCATCGCGTTCAGGTCGAAATAATAATTGTAGTCGCCGACGATCGCGTCGGACCAGCGCACCAGATCCTGGCTCAGATAATAAGGGCAGATGTTGTGCGCCAATGCGATCTCGCGCAGTGCGGATTTGTCCATGGTCCCGGCGGCCACTGCCGCGCTGCGCGCTTGCGGCAGGCGGTCGTAAAAGCCTTGCGCCAGCGGACAGGATTGCCCGTGGCAGGCTTTGTCCGGATGTTCGCAGGCCTTGTCGCGCGCAACCAGCTCGAGCACGCGCAGCGGCAATCCCGGCGCGCTGTCCCGGATGCGTGACAGCGCATCCAGCGCTAATTTTCGGCCCGGCGTTTTCGCCGCGAGATAAAAGATTTTGTCGACCCTCTGGCTGGGGCAGGCTTTCAGCAGTGGAAACAGCGCGCCTACGGTTTTGCCGATGCCGGTCGGCGCTTGCGCCAGCAGGCAGCGGCCCTTCGCGGCGGATTGGTAGACGGCCGCGGCAAAGGGGCGCTGGCCGGCGCGGAACGACGCATGGGGGAACGACAGATCGCTTAGCGCCAGATCGCGGGCGGCGCGATGCGCCAGCTCCTGTTCGGCCCAGGCCAGGAAACATTCGCATTGCTGGTCGAAATATTGCTTCAACGCGTCGGCGGAAAACGCTCGCGTCAATACCGTTTCCTTGCCGCTGCCTTTGCCGACGTCGTAATACACCAGCGCCAGCGTGATCTCGCTGAGCCCGCGCGCCAGGCAGAGCAGATGGCCGTAGATCTTGACCTGCGCCCAATGCAGATGACGATGGTTGTCCGGCATCAGGTTCAGGTCGCCGCGAAAGGTCTTGATTTCTTCGAGCCGGTTGCGCGCCGAGTCGTAACCGTCGGCGCGGCCGCGCACGTGCAGCTTGTCGTATTCGCCGCTCAGGCTGATTTCCGTTTCATAGCCGGCTGCGCGGCGTCCAGTGACGGCGAGATGTCCGGCGATGCCTTCCTGCGCGGACGGTGAAGGCGTAAAGTGCAGGTCCAGATCGCCCTGTTTCGCGGTGAATTCGCATAAGGCTCGCACGGCGACGACGTATTTCACGCAGCGTCTCCGGCCCATTGCACGTAACACACGGTCACCGGCATGTCGTGCGCGGCGCAGTAGCTCAACCAGCGGAGTTGATTGTCCTGCAGGCGATCGCCGGGCCCCTTGACTTCGATCATCCGGTAGCGTTTTTCGGCGGGCCAGAACTGGATCAGATCCGGGTAGCCGGCGCGGTTGGCGCCGATGTCTTGCAGCATACGGTCGAAACATTTGCGCAAATGCGCGGCGGGGATGCAGTCCAGCGCGAGCGTCAGCAGCTCGTCGCTGAGCCAATCCCAGTAGACGAAAGGCGACAGGGTGCCGGCTTTGGCGTCGAAGGTATGGAGCATGGCTTGGCGGTAATCGCCGCCGTCGAGCCGGGCCAGGCAGGTCTCGAATTCGCGCGCGCGGCGGCGCAGGAAATCGGGGCTCAACAGATCGGCCGGGCCGGATTGGAACGGATGGAAAAAAGCGCCCGGCACGGCCGCGAAAATCGCGTCCCAGCACAGCAGGCCGAACAGCGAATTGATCAATGCGTTTTCGACGTAATGGGCGGGCGCGTCGGTTTGCGTCAAATGGTCTCGGACCAGCATTTCCACTGAAGCCGGGATGACGGGTTTGCTCAGCGTCAGGTCGTGCCTGAGCAGCGGCGCGGCTGCCTGGGCCGCCAGTTTCGGCATGCCGAGCCGGCGGCGCAACCTCGGCGCGATGCGCAGCAAATGCTGCTTTTCGGTTTCGCTTTCGGGGGCGTTCGCGGCGCTGCCGGCCAGCGCGAATGCCGCTTCGATGTCGCCGCTGCGCTCCAGCACGCGGATGGCGCGCAGGCGGGCGCCGGGATATGGGCAATTGCTGTAGACCCGCAGCGCATCGGACAGCTCGCCGCTTTGCTCGTGCTGTTGGCCGATGCGGAATAGCAGTTTTGCGCGTCTGCTTTCCAGCCACGGGTTTTCGTAGCCGGCGGTGGGGATGTCCGGCAATATGTCCTGCGCCGCCGCGCCCTCCAGGAAGCGTTCGCGGCAGCGATGCAGATGCAGGTAATCGTCGATGTCGCGGCGGCTGTGAAATCCGCGCGACGATGCGGACAGGACGACTTTTTCGTATTTGTAGATGCCGAGCTCGGACAGGACGAACTCCGACCAGTCCTGGTGCAGATTGCCGAAAAACATCAGCCGCAGACGATCGCACAAGTCGCCGACGCGCAAGCGATAGATGCTTTCATCGGACGGGACGCCCCATGCCGTCGCGGTACGGACTGCATCGGCGACCGCTGCATCGGCGCGCAGTGCCTCCAGTTGATCGGCTTTGCGGGCGTTTTTGAGCGTGGGCGGAAAATCGAATATCGCGGCGATTTCACTTTTCTTCAGCGCGGCGAACAACTCGGCTATCGTCAGCAAGGGCCGGTCGTCGATCCAGCCTTCGGCAAGCAGCGGCGCGGCGGCTTGCCGTGGGCAGCCGATTTCGTCATAGCGTAATTTGCCGGCGCGGAACAGCTCCCCCTTTCGCATCGCCATGCGCACCAGCAACGCGCGAGAGGCTCCAGGCAACGCTGGAAATCGGGCGATGAAATCGCGCTCGTCGGGGGCCAGCAGATCGCTGTAACGCTCGGCTATCCATTCCAGCACCGTGTGGAAATTGTCGAGATAGTAGAACGGATTCGGCAATGGATTGGACATGCAAAAAGGAGCTGGCTGTAAACTGTATGAATGTACAGTATAAAGGATTCTTTTCCGCCGGAATGGATCTCCCAAAAAAAGCGGCGCTGTTCCGCGCCGTCTGTCTCCTCCTTCAAAAAATGGACGCCGCTAACCGGCCCTAAGCATGTGCGCGAGCCGCATGCTTTTCACTCAACAATGAAATGAAGGCCTGGTTGAACGCCGGAATATCGTCCGGTTTGCGCGAAGTGACGAAGTTTTTGTCGCGCACGACTTCCTTATCAACCCATGTGCTGCCCGCATTCCTGAAATCGTCCTGCAGCGTTGGCCAGCTGGTGACGGTGCGATTTTTGGCGATGCCGGATGAAATCAGCAGCCAGCCGCCGTGACAGATTGCTGCGATCGGTTTTTGCGCGGCGTTGGCGGCCTGGACGAATTTGCGGGCCTCCGGCACCATGCGCAACGCATCGCCATTGACCACGCCGCCCGGCAGCAGCACGGCGTCGTAGTCTTCCTCGCGCACGGTGCCGATCGGTTTGTCGACCGTCACCTGCACGCCTTTGTCCGTATGTTTGAAGCCTTGCACACTGTCTTTTTTATCCGAGATGACATCGACCTCGGCGCCGGCGGCTTCCAACGCCCTTTTGGGCTCCAGCAATTCGGCCTGCTCGAATCCATCGGTGACCAGCAGTGCGATTTTCATGTGTTCCAGTTGCTTCGTCATGACATGCTCCTTCAGGAAAAAGTTAAAAAGACGGTCTGTCGCGCCTGTTCAGTCCGCGCCGTTCGACAGGCCCAAACGCCGATGCCATTCGGCCAGCGACTCTTTCGGATAGTCGCGGAATCGCCGGTCCTTTTTACCGGCCTGGACTTCGACCCACGGCGCTTTGGAGTCGATCATGATGTGCGTATATTCCGGCGGCGCCGGCAGCGGCGTGTCGATGGCCGACGCGAAGGGATGAACCAGATCGGGCCATTCGGGACTGAACAGCCATAAGGCGCTGCCGCAAAGCCGGCAGAAATGGCGCTGGCCGGTGCTGGCGTGAACGCGTTGTTCGTCGTCGCGTTTGAGCTTGGCGTGATAGACGGCGATCGCATCGCCGCCGCGCACCTTCAGCGTATTGGCGTCGCCGCCGATATTGACGGCGTAACCGCCGCCGCCCTGGGTTTTGCGGCAGATCGAGCAATAGCAGCGCTGATACGGATAGGGCGTATCGCTGTCCAGCGAGAAGTGGACCGCGCCGCAGTGGCAAGAGCCTGTCAGTTTCATCTGTTCTCCGAGGTATTGCATCGTTCGGCCGCTCAGCTGCCCGCCATCGCGCTCATTGTTTCCTTCACCTTGGCCAAGCCGAAATTCCAGATCTGGTCGAGCTTGATATGCGGCATCACGGGCAATTCGGACGGATCGATCAACACGTTCAATATGGCCGGGCCGGAACTCGCCAGCAAGCGGCGCAAACCGCCGTCGAGTTCGTCCGGCGTGCGGGCGGTATAACCTTGCGCGCCGCAAGCCAGCGCGAAGGCGGCGAAGTCCATGTTCGGAAATTCGCTGCCTTCGAATGCAGGCAGGCCGGCCCCTTCCATTTCCAGATGGACCAGACCCCATTCGCGATTATTGAAAACCACCACCTTGACCGGCAATCGATGTTCGACGCTGGTCATGAATTCGCCGAGCAGCATGGTCAATCCGCCATCGCCCACGGCAACGATGACTTGCCGCTCGCGGTCCAGCGCCTGAATGCCGTTGGCCTGGCCCAGCGAGGTGCCGACCGCGGCGTTGTTAAACGATGCCAGCAGGCGCTGCCGTCCCGACTGCCGTATCCAGTTGCCGCACCATAGCGTCACCACGCCGGTGTCGACCACGAAAACCGCGTCCCGATCCGCCATTTCTCCGATTTTGCGAGCCAGGGTTTGCGGCTTGATTTTTTTTGCGTTGCCGTCCGCTTCGGCGTGTTTGTCCAGCATCGCATTCCACTTGCGGCGGTCTTCGCTGACCTTTTTGTAAAACGCGCCGTCGGTGTTGCCGCTGGTCAAGTGCAGCAATTGTTCGACAGCCGGCTTGACCGAGCCGGTAATGCCGAGCTCGACCGCGGTGCGGCGGCCCAGCACGAAGCCGCGCTCGTCGATCTGGATGGTGCGGCCCTTGGTCGGCAGGAATTCCGAATATGGATAATCGGAACCGAGCATCAGCACCAGTTCCGCCGCCTGCAGCGCATCGACACCGGGCGCGCCGCCGATCAGGCCGACGCCGCCTATCCAGTACGGGTGCTCATAGGCCTGCATGTCTTTGGCGCGAAACGTATGAATGATCGGCGCCTGCAGCTTTTCCCCCAGCGCGGTGATTTCGGCGACGGCGTTGCGGGCCCCCTGACCGGCCAGAATGGCGACCGATTTCGCTTGGTCGATCATCTGCGCCGCGCGTTGCAGCTCTTCGGCGGCGGGCATCACGTCGGTGGCGGGGCGCAGGGTGTGGATGCTTTGCATGCCGGCCGATGTTTTGGCGCCGATGACGTCGGCCGGCAGGCTGATATGCGCCACGCCGTGTTTGGCGTAAGCTTGCGCGATCGCCTGGTGGAATACCTGCGGCGCCTGTTCGGCGCTGATGACGGTCTGCGTGTATACGGCGACATCCCGGAACAGCAGGTCGGGCGTGTTTTCCTGCAGATAATCGAGGCCGCGTTTGCCGGCGGGGACGCCGCCGGAAATGGCCAGCACCGGCGCGTGATCCTTTTTCGCTTCGTACAGGCCGGCCACCAGATGGTTGGCGCCGGGGCCGGTGGTGCCGCAACAGACGGCCAGTTTTCCGGTCAGTTTGGCCTGTCCGGCGGCGGCCAGCGCCGCGCCTTCTTCGTGGCGCACGCCTATCCATTCGATGCGCCGGTCGCGGCGCACTGCATCGGTCAGCGGATTGAGCGCATCGCCGACCACGCCGAATATCTGGCGTACGCCGATTTGATACAAAGTTTCAACGAGAATGTCGGCAACAGTTGAGGACATGAAGGGTTCCTTGGTAAGGGGGAAGCGGTTGCGCGGGACTGCGCGGGCTTGCGTCCGGCTGGGGGAGCTGGCTTGCATTGCGCTTGCGTCGCGCCGGTTGAAAGAGCTTAGATGAGGCCATGCCAGTCCCATAGCGGAGAAAGCGGTAAATTGGTGTAGGAAATCTTGAGCGTTCGCAAGCCGTGAATCGGAGGGCCGCATTGACAATGCAAGAAGGGATGCAAAATTCCGGCGCAATGCTTTAAGCTTGTTTTATTCGACAATATATTGCCGGTATGAAAAATTTCGATCTGTTTGAAGCGATGGAGCCGTCCGGGCGCGAACGGGTGCCGCTCGGAGAGGCCGCGTTTGTATTGCGCGGCTTTGCGCTGCCCTACGTCGATGCATTGCAGCCCGCGCTGGCGGCGTTGCTGGAAGCGGCGCCGTTCCGGCACATGGTGACGCCGGGCGGTTTCCGGATGTCGGTGGCGCTCAGCAATTGCGGCAGATTGGGCTGGACCAGCGACCGTCGCGGCTATCGATACACCGGGATCGATCCGGATAGCGGCCGGCCTTGGCCGGCCATGCCGGATGTCTTCATGTCTCTGGCGCGCGAGGCCGCGGCGGAAGCCGGTTTTGCCGCTTTCACGCCGGACGCGTGCCTGATGAATCGCTATTTGCCGGGCACGCGGCTGTCGCTGCATCAGGATCGCAACGAGCGGGATATGGGTGCGCCCATCGTGTCGGTGTCGCTGGGGATTGCGGCGATGTTTCAGTTCGGCGGGCCTGAGCGCACCGACAAGACGCAGCGGGTGCCGCTGTTTCATGGCGATGTGGCGGTATGGGGCGGGCCGGATCGGCTGCGTTATCACGGCATATTGCCGCTGAAGGAGGCGCATCATCCGTTGCTGGGCGCACAGCGTATTAATATTACATTTCGCAAGGCGGGGTGACGTGGGAAATGTCTCGTGTTTGAATTTGAAAGCAAGACGCGGAGTGCCGGCGGCGACGGCTGCGTCTAGAGTGGCTGCGACGACATAAATTCGAGGCCGATATGACGATACCGATGCAGCCACGCCGCGCCGAAACGCTTTCGACCGCGACCGATCCGCGCTGGGCGAGGGTGCAAGCCAGGGACCCGGCTGCGGATGCGCTTTTCGTTTATGCGGTCCGGACCACCGGCGTGTACTGCCGGGCCAGCAGTCCGACCCGCTTGCCGCGTCCGGAGAACGTCGAATTTTTCGACACCGCGGCGGCGGCCGAAGCGGCGGGTTACCGGCCGAGCAAACGCGCCGCGGCCGGTTCGACGGCCTTGGCCGCGCATCATGCCGGGATGGTGGCCGACGCATGCCGGCAAATCGAGCAGGCGGAAGAATTGCCTCATCTGGCGGAGTTGGCGACGACCGCCGGCGTCAGTCTTTTTCACTTTCATCGCGTTTTCAAATCGGTCACCGGGGTCACGCCGAAAGCCTATGCGGCCGCCCATCGGGCCAACAAGGTACGCAGCCGTCTCGACGCCGGCGATTCCGTTACCGCGGCGATCTACGATGCCGGTTTTAATTCGAACAGCCGGTTTTATGCGGCCGCGGATCAACTGCTGGGAATGACGCCCACGGTCTATCGCGCCGGCGGCGCCGACGCCGAAATCCGGTTTGCCGTGGGTCAGTGTTCGCTGGGCGCGATCCTGGTGGCGCAAAGCGAACGCGGTGTATGCGCGATTTCGCTGGGCGACGATCCGGACCGTCTGGTGCGCGATTTGCAGGACCGGTTTCCACGTGCCGATTTGGTTGGCGGCGATGAGGGCTTCGAACAACTGATCGCGAAAGTCGTCGGCTTCATCGAGGCGCCGGCGCTGGGTCTGGAGCTGCCGCTGGATGTGCGCGGCACGGCGTTTCAGCAGCGCGTATGGCAGGCGTTGCGCGATATCCCGATCGGCCGCACCGAGAGCTATAGCGACATCGCCGCGCGCATCGGCGCACCCAAAGCGGTGCGTGCGGTGGCCCAGGCTTGCGCCGCGAATGTGCTGGCGGTCGCGATTCCCTGCCACCGCGTGGTGCGCAGCGACGGCGCATTGTCCGGTTATCGCTGGGGCGTGGAGCGCAAGCGCATTCTGCTCGATCGCGAAGGGTCGAATTGACGCGCCCGGCGCCGGATCGGCATGGCCGGCTACCGCACGGATCGGGTCGGATTCGCGCTTGCGGAAAATATTTAAAATTTTTTCCAGAAAAGGCTTTGCAAACGCAAATAGCCTTGCTATAGTTCGGCTCCCGTAACGAACCAAGCAAAACATTCATGTGTTGCGCGGGGCGTCAAGCGGAAACGATTTACGGAATCAAGCCGACAAACAAAACGCTTTGTTGGCAGTGCGCCAAGCAGGACTGGGTGCAAAAAAGCAGGAATGATCTTTAACAATTAACAGCCGATAAGTGTGGGCGTTTAGCGGAAGTGCGGCGGCGGGGTCTG
>JAQGLY010000003.1 GCA_028292625.1 Herbaspirillum sp.
CAGCGCGGCGACAGCCAGCACGGCTGACAGCAAGACCGTTTTGATATAGCCGCTTGGCTTGCGGCTATACAAAAAGTACAGCACGATGGGGCCGAATGCAAAAATGCTGTTACTGCGCACCAGCACGCCATATGCGAGCAGCGCCGCGGCGGCAACTACGGTCGGAATGGCCAGAGGGCGTTTTTGCAAGCGATGCCAAAAAAGAAGTCCGAAGGCGGCCAGGAAAGCGCATCCCATTTCACTATCTTTGGTGAGCAAGCCGTTGATATACAAAAAAAGCGGGAACACGCCGGCAAGCAGCACCATCAAGCCGACGCCAAGGCCGACGCGTTTCGTCAGCGCGTCGGCAATCAATCCCAATCCAAGCCAATAAAGCCCAAGCTGGAACACCAGCAGCGCACTGGCGCTCCCGAATATCTCGATCAACAGATGCCAGAATACCGCCATCATCGGCGGATGCCAGTCATTGAGATCGCCGCTCAAGGCTTGCGCAAGTTGATCCTGGCTATCGAAGATGTAATTGCCGGGATAAAGCAGGGTGAGATTGATGAAAAAGAATATCAGTCCAATGATGGGCACAATGGCGATACCGATGCGGCTTGAGCTGCCCCTGCCGCTCGCGATGATTTCCATTATAAATCCCTATTTTTTTTATTAAACGTAAAGCCGGTGGCAATTTTATTTATGAGCAATACGACAAGAATCCTACACTATTTGTAGTCTTTTCGGTGGGTACTTTGTAGTTCTTTTGTTGGGTACTTTGTAGTCTTTTTGGTTGGTCTTTGTAGTCTTTTGGGAGGCGATTTCGGCATGCGCGTAAAAAATCCGGCTTGGGCCGGATCTACTCTGAAGCGCAATCTTTTTTAGCAGCTTCTTTCCCAGCCAGCTCCTCGAGATACTGCTTCTCGTAGTTCACCGGCGATAGCCGCTCATTTGTTGCTGTTCCGCCGCTTATGCTTTGGCCGTAAAACGTTCGACAAACAAGGAAAAGACGCGCGCGGCCTGCGCGGCGTCCTCGGCGCTCATGGTTTCGGCCGGATGATGGGAAATGCCGCCATTGCCGCAGCGCACGAACAGCATCGCCACATCGGTGACGGCCGCCATCGCCATCGCATCGTGACCGGCGCCGGACGGCAGTTCGCGCAACGGTAAATTCACGGCCGCCAGCGCCTGCCGCATCTGCTGCTGCAGCCACGGCGCGCAAGCCACGCGGTCGGCTTCGTGCGTTTTGCGGACATGGGCGGACACCCCGCGGCGCGCGGCGATGGCCTCGACCGCCTGCAGCAGATCGGCGACGGCGGCCTGCCGCACGGCGTCGTCTCCGGCGCGGACATCAATGGTCAACATTGCGCGTCCCGGCACCACATTGGCCGCGCCGTCGGGCACCTGAAGCTGCCCCACCGTGCCGACCAGACCGTCGGCCTGCCGACAGCGGCTTTCGACCGCCAGCGTCATTTCGGCGGCGGCCGCGGCGGCATCCCGGCGCAGCGCCATCGGCACCGTCCCGGCATGGCCGGCCTGGCCCTCGATGTCGATCGCAAACCGGGTCGCGCCGGAAATCGCGGTGACCACGCCCAGCGGCAGATTTTCGTTGAGCAGCAACGGCCCTTGCTCGATATGGACTTCGACGAAGGCCAGCAGCGCTTCCCGCGCATAGGCGGCGCGCGCCACGTCGGCGCTGCTGAAACCGAGCGCCGCCGCATCGATCGCCTCGCGCATCGTCACCCCGTCCTGATCGAGATTGTCGAGCGCGGCGCTATCGAAGGTGCCGGCGGCGGCGCGGCTGCCCAGCAAGGTCGCCTTGAAACGCACGCCCTCTTCCTCCGCAAATCCGATCACCTCGATCGCATGCGCAAAGCGGCGTCCGGCGCGGTTCCATGCATCCACGCAGGCAATCGGCAGCAAAATGCCGAGGTTGCCGTCGTATTTTCCGCCATTGCGCACCGAATCGTAGTGCGAACCGGTCGCCAGCGCCGGGGCGCCCGGCGTCAGGCCTTCGTAGCGCCCGATCACATTGCCGACCGCATCGCCGCGCACTGTCATGCCGGCTTCCAGCATCCATTGCGCCAACTGCATCGCGGCCGCCCGATGCTGCGCGGTCAGATAAGTACGGGTGATCAGCGGCGCCGTTTCGGTGTACAGCGCCAGCGCATCGGCGTCGCGCATGATGCGCTGCCCGATTCCGTCCCAGTCATCCGCCGCATCCGGCGCTGTCGGCGTCATTTGGTAGCCGCTCCCGCAGTAAACCAGGCGCCGATCAACGCGCGCTCTTCATCCGTTATCTTGGTCAGATTACCGAGCGGCATGCTCTTCTGAACCACCACCTGCTGATAAATCTGCTGCGCATGGCGTCCGATGCCGTCCTTGCTGTCGAGAACGATGTTCTTGCCCGGCGTCGGCATCAGCGTCGGCTTGGCCGCATGGCATTGCAGGCAGCGCGTGTCGACGATCTGCTCGATCCGCGCGAACGGCACGCCGGCATCGGCCGCCGCCGGCGCCGGCGCGGGCGCCAGCATGACGCCCACAACGATGAACACCAGCAACGCGGCCGCCGGGTAACGCCAGTGAACGACCGCCTTGTGCCGCAAAATGAAAAAATGCCGAATCAATACCCCGGCCAGCATCATCAGCAACAGGATCAGCCAGTTGTTCGCGGCGCCGTACATCATGCTGTAGTGATTTGACAGCATCGCAAACACCACCGGCAACGTGAAATAGCTGTTATGCACGCTGCGCTGCTTGCCGCGCCGGCCGTGAATCGGATCCGGCGCCTGGCCGGCGCGCATCGAGGCCACCATTTTGCGCTGCCCCGGGATCACCCAGAACAGCACGTTGGCGACCATGATGGTAGCCACCATCGCGCCCGCCAGCAGAAAGGCGGCGCGCCCGGCAAATACATGGCAGACCAGCCATACCGCCGCAATGACGTACACCACAATCAGGATGCCGACGATGCGGTCGCCGTCTTCACGATCGCCGAACATCCGGCAAATCAGATCGTAAACAATCCAGCCCACGGCCAGGAAAGCCAGCGCGGATGCGACGGCAACCGGGGCCGTCATCGCCATCACGTCCTTGTCGATCAGAAAGGTGTTGGCGTTAAACAGATACTGCGCCGAAAACAGCACGAAGCCGGACAGCCAGGTCGTGTAGGCCTCCCAATAAAACCAGTGCAGATGCGCGGGCACCGTCGCCGGCGCCACCAGATACTTTTGCGGATTGTAGAATCCGCCGCCGTGCACCGCCCACAATTCGCCGCCGACGCCCTTTTTCCGCAACGCGGGATCGGTCGGCGCGGCCAGGCTGTTGTCCAGCCAGACGAAATAAAACGATGCGCCGATCCAGGCCACGGCGGCGATGACGTGCAGCCAGCGCAGCAAGATGCCGCTCCATTCGAGGAGGTAAGCTTCCATCAACTGCCCCGGTAAGTTGAATAGGCCCACGGCGTCACCAGCAGCGGCACATGATAAGACCGCGCCGGTTCGGCGATGCCAAAGCGCAGCGTCACCACGTCGACAAACGCCGGCTGAGGCACCGAAACGCCTTGCGCGGAGAAATAATCGCCGACGTGGAAATCCAGTTCATACACTCCCGCCTTGAAATTGTCGCCGCTCAGCAGCGGCGCATCGCAGCGCCCGTCGTCGTTGGTTTTTGTTGTTAGAATATGTCTTCTTGAATTGTCGACAACTTCGAATAACCGTATAAGAATACCGGCGGCCGGGACTCCCCTGCTATTATCCAGAACGTGTGTAGTTAGTTTACTCATATGAATGACCCATTTAAAGCATCCCTTTTGGTGCGATACGAACGATTTTTGTGCGATTTTCCGACCATCTCGTCGGAAATTGTCGATGATCACAATAAATTTTGTCGACAAATTCTAATTCAAATGCCGGCGTTCACAAACCTGCAATTTTCGCCGCGGCGGCGCGTAGCGGCAGAAAGAGCATCATGATCAAACCCGCCAAATCGCCGCGCCGCGCATCCGTCGCGGGATCCTCCGCCGCCGTCAGCACCGAAGAAGCGATTTATCAGGACGTCTACGACGCCATCATGGAGCATCGCCTTCCTCCCCGCACCAAACTGACAGAGCAGATCTTATGCCAGATCTACGATACCGCGCGCCACACGGTGCGCAAGGTGTTGGCGCGCCTGGCGACCGAGGGGCTGGTGGAGCTGGAAGCGAACCGTGGCGCCTTCATCGCCAGCCCGTCGGCCGCCGAAGCCCAGGACATGTTCGAAATGCGGCAGATTATCGAGCATGCGACGCTGGAACGCGTCGCGCGCGGCGCCACTCCGCGGCAGCTGGGCGCGCTGCGCAAACTGGTGACCGAAGAGCGCAATGCCTATATCGCCGGCGACCGGCCGCGATGGATACGCCTGTCGGCCCATTTTCATCTGGAGTTGGCGCAATTGACCGGCAACACGCTGCTGGTCGATACGCTGCGCCGGCTGGTTTCGCGCACCACGCTACTGATCGCCACGGTGGAAGCGCCCGGCCAAAACGCCTGTTCGTTCGATGAGCACGACCAGGTGCTGACGGCGCTGGAAAACGGCGACACCGCGCTGGCGCAACAGCACATGGCACATCATTTGCATAATTGCGAAGAAAGGGTGCAACCGGAAGACAACGAACATTTCGATTTACGCGCGGCGCTGGGAAAATCCTAGCGGTCACCAGGCCAGCGTCCCGTTTCGATTAATTTAATGCATCATTCGATAGGTCAGCATGTCTAAACCTGCTACGTCTCACCCCGCTGCCGCGCCCTATCCGCGCGACATGATTGGCTACGGAGCGCATCCGCCGCACGCGCAATGGCCGGGCGGCGCCCGCATCGCGGTGCAATTCGTCCTCAATTACGAGGAAGGAGCGGAAAACAATGTGCTGCACGGCGACGACGGTTCGGAGCAATTTCTGTCGGAGATCATCGGCGCGGCCAGTTATCCGGCGCGCCACATGTCGATGGAATCGATCTATGAATACGGTTCGCGCGTGGGCGTCTGGCGCATACTGCGCGAATTCGAACAACGCAAACTGCCGTTGACCGTCTTCGGCGCCGCGATGGCGCTGCAGCGCAATCCGGAGGTCACGCAAGCCATCGTCGCGCTGGGTCATGAAATTGCCTGCCACGGCTGGCGCTGGCTGCATTATCAGAATGTGCCGGTCGATGTCGAACGCGAACACATGCGCATCGCCGTGGCGTTGCTGCGGGAGATGACCGGCAGCGCGCCGCTGGGCTGGTACACCGGCCGCGATTCGCCGCACACCCGCCAACTGGTGGTCGAACACGGCGGCTTCACCTACGATGCCGATTATTACGGCGACGATCTGCCGTTCTGGACCAATGTCGATCTGCCGGGCGGCGAACGCCGGCCGCATCTGGTGGTGCCCTATACGCTGGACAACAACGACATGCGCTTTGCGTCGCCGCAAGGATTCAATACGGCGGATCATTTTTATGCATACATGAAAGACAGCTTCGACGTGCTGTATGCGGAGGGCGCGACCGCGCCGAAGATGCTGTCCGTCGGCATGCATTGCCGCCTGCTGGGGCGCCCTGGCCGCATGCGCGCATTGCAGCGCTTTCTCGATTACATCCAGTCGCATGAGCAGGTATGGATCGCGCGCCGCATCGATATCGCCGACCACTGGATACGCACCCATCCGCATCCCGAGAATCCATCATGCCCCGCATCAGCCTGAGCGCGCTCAATCGCGCCGAGACCTCCGAATTCAGCGCCATCCTCAGCGGCATTTTCGAACATTCCCCATGGATTGCCGAAAACGCCGCTGCGGCCCGTCCCTACCTGGATATTGCCGCGCTGCATGCGGCGATGTGCCGGCAGGTCGAGCACGCGAACCCGGCGGCCCGGCTGGCGCTGATCCGCGCCCATCCGGAACTGGCCGGCAAGGCCGCGCTGCGCGGCGAATTGACCGACGAGTCGACGCGCGAGCAAAAAGGCGCGGGACTGGATCTCTGCAGCCCGGAAGAATTCGAACGCCTGCATGCGCTCAACGACGCCTACAACAGGAAATTCGATTTCCCCTTTATCGTCGCCGTACGCGGCCATACCCGCGGCAGCATTCTCGATCTGATGGCGAGCAGGCTGCAAAACGACAGGGAAACGGAAATGCGGGAATGCCTGCGGCAAATTTATCGCATCGCCTTATTTCGCCTGCATGAGACGGTGGAAGAAGCCACTGGAAGTGCTTAGGAAATACTGCAAGGGGCATGGACGGATGAAAAGCGGCCGGATGGTGAACCGACCGACGCCGCCGGCGCCGTAATGGATGCAACGGAAAACGGCGCCGGCAGAGCGGCGCCGCTGTAAGTCGTCGTTAGAAGTGATATTCGGCGCGCACCATCGGTGTCTTCGCCAATGAACCCGGCACATTCGACGGATTGCCGAACTTGTTGCGCCAGTATTGATATTCAAAGCCCAGACGGACGGTATTTTTACCCATTCCCAACGGTGTGCCCAGGTCGTACATCACCATGCCGTCGAAATTGGTTTCCGGCGCCGTGCCGCCGCCGAACTCGTTGGTACCCTTGGCGGCGATGTAATTCATGAACCCTTCGAACGAAAATCCGGCGCCGAGCGGAATGCCCCATGCCAGATTCAGCATCGGATGGGTCTTGTAGGTATAGCGGCTCGGGAGGCCCACCGGTTGGTTGCTTTCCTTCAGGGCCAGCACACTGATGTTCAGAAAACCGGGCACATCCATCATCAGGGTCGGGCCGGCGACCAGCATCCGTTTTTTGGAAGCATAGCCGGGATCGTTTTTGGTATTCACATCGAATCCGAGGGTAAAGCCTGTGCTCTTTACCGGACCGAAACCCCAATCCTTGCTGGTGATTTTTCCGAAATCCAGAGTATTGCGGTAGACCAGATAGGCTTCCTGCGCATTGCTGTCGGTGCTATTGGACTGCAGAAAATCGAGATTGACGAAGTTGACGCCGTACTTATAGCCGCTGGCATGCGTCAGGCTGATGATGCTCTTGGAGATGTCCTTGCCATTGTACGGTTCGGCGAACTGCGTACCGTAACGGTAACCGAGCGACGTATCGCTCCAATCCGCCGCGCCCGCCTGCGCCGACAAGCCCAACGCGCCGGCCGTCAATATACTTATTGCGCTTAATCCACATACCCGAATGGTGCTGTTCCGCATGTTATTTCCCCTGGTTTAGTCAATCGTTATCGCGAAATTGATCCTTGTCCGGCCTTCCCCCCCTCTAGGTTTCAGCCGGTCAACAGAGACAAGAGCAAACTCCGTGCCAACTTTTTCAAAAAGCCATCGGTGCCAGGCAATTGCATTCCAAAAAAGGGGATTGTCGACAAATGACGGGAGGCGATCGTTTGTTGGCGACGATCTGAAAATGAAGAGCGGCAGCGCCGGCTTCCCTCAATTTTTCTGGCGCCGCCAAGCGCCGCGACCGTCGAAGCAAAGCCGTATTTTGGTGCGGCGGACTTAAACGAGTGCGGATTCGTTCCATTTTATTGCAAGTAAATATATATATTGTCGACAAAAACGATCGCTCTGGCGGCAAATATATTCACCGGGAAACACGCGCCCGCGCGTTGGGACAGCGATATGAGCCGCTGCGGCCCAAGAATGCCGTGGCGTGGCGAACAACGCCTTCCTGCATCAGATCGGTTTTTTATGTGGAAGGTGTACAGGGCAAGGCGCCAACCAGGCAATGGCCGGCCGAGCGTCAGAATTCAGAGCGTGAACGAACTCTCGAACCGGCGCTCGCTGCCGTCCAGCGGATCGACGTAGGCGATGGCGCGCGCCAGCAGCTTCAACGGCCGTTGGTAGTCGTCGGGCGTCCCGTCGGGCACGGCGTCAGGATAAAAGCGGTCATTGACGATGGGCCGGCCCAGCGCCGCCAGTTGCACCCGCAACTGATGTTTGCGGCCGGTCACCGGATGCAATTGATAATGCGCCTGCGTACCGTGCTGCTGCAACAGCCTGATATGCGTTTCCGCGTTCGGTTTGCCCGCGACTTCCACCATGCGAAAAAATGAGGCGCTCTCTTCGATCCTGCTGCGATAGATCGGCGGCAGCGCGATCGGACCGGGGCCGTCGGTCAATGCTTCATAGATTTTATGGATAGTGCGATCGCGAAACAGCGCATGGAATGCCGCCCGGCTTTGCAGATTATGCGAAAACAGCACCAGACCCGCGGTTTCACGGTCGAGCCGATGAACCGGCGTCAAATCGGCCAGCCCGGTTTTCCTTTTCAAGCGCACCAGCAGGGTTTCGTGCAGGAAGCGGCCGCCCGGCGTGACCGCCAGAAAATGCGGCTTGTCGGCCACCAGAATATGCGCGTCCCGATACACAATCCGCTCTTCGAACGGCACCGGCATTTCATCGGCGATTTCACGATAATAAAAAATGCATTCGCCGTAACGATACGGCGAGCCCGGCGTCAACGCCTGTCCATGTTGATTGCGCACCTCGCCGCACTGCATCCGGCGGCGCCAGTCGCTCACATCGACAGCGGGAAAACGGTGGCCCAGGAACGTCAGCAGATCAGGCCAGTCACCCTCCGGCAGCCACAGGTAGCTAGGGGCGACGCCGTCGCGCAGCGGCAACGGGGGCGACGGCAATGAGGGCAATGAAGACGGCGAGCGTGTTTTCATTGCCTGCATAAAAACGGCGCAACGGCGCTCAGGCCGTTGTATCGATCGTATGTCCCATGCTCGACGTGAGCGTCGGCGCTGGCGTAGGCGCTGGCAGCGCGTTGAGCAAGCCGGCAGCCAGCGTTGCCTGACTGTTCAGCGCTTTTTTCAGCACCAGAATATTGACCTGATCGGAGGTTGACTGCTGGGCCAGGCTAGTGGCGATGGCGGCGATACCGGTGACATCCATGACGGTTCCTAAACGATGATTGACACAGAACAACAACAAATCTGCGATAGCATCATATCCTAGGGCCTGTTAACAATCAATTTAGGCGATGCGTTCCCAAATTGATGGTTAACAGGCCCTGATGACAACGATCCTGTTTTCTTTCCCGATTCCCCGGTAAAAGCGTTGCTGCGTTCGGAACGCGCGCCTTACACTACGCTGCCGAATCCACCGCGAACTCCCTTCATGCAGACAATACTGGAACAAATCGCCGCCGACCCGGAGCTCGACAGCATCGAACCGCTGATGATGCTGGTCGATGCGCTGCGCCCGGCCGCACATGCACGGGACAACGGCGCCGCTGAGCGGGTTCAGATATTGATCGCATTGCTGCAGGTCCGCGCCGCACACGCGACGGCCTTGCGCCATTATCTGCTACGGCTATTGTCGACCCGGCGCCAGACCAGCTTGTATACCGACGTCGGCGTGCTGTCCGACGGCGGTTTCTTCACCGAACTGTTTCGGCGCCTATCTTATCGGCTGCTGCCGCCGGCGCTGGACGAACGCTATCTGCTGGATTGCCTGGACCTGATTCTGCCGCACAGGCGCGATCACGTCTGGATGGCGGAGGTGCCGCCCGAATTGTGGCTATCGCTGGCCGATACGGTCAATCGGAGCGCCGGAGCGGATGCGGAATCGGCGAAATCCGACGCCGACGCCATCGGCAAAACCGTCACCGAATTGCTGCAGGCGATTCAAATTCTGTCCTATCGCATCAGCGCCATCGGCACCGAACCGGAATTGATTCGCATCTATACCGACGTCAAAGCGTTCGAATCTCCTTTCCTGATGCAAAACGTCGAATTGCATCGCTATCTGAGCGCCTACATGCAGCCGGCGCAACTGCCAGCGCAACCAAGCGGCGCCGCCGGCGACGATGAAACCCCGGATCATGTGCTGGTCATGCTGGACCAGTGCGACGACGTGATCGAGAAGATCCGCAAAACCACGCTGCGCGTAGGCACCAGCATCGCGCTGACCTATCGCCTGGTCCGGCTGGCGCAAAATATCCAGCGCCTGCGCACCCTGCTGTCGCTGATCGACCGGCGCGCCGCCCCCTTGCCCGATCCGGAGCGCGGCAAAACGGCGCCGCCGGCGGGCGAAAAACACCGTACCGCGCTGATGCTGGGCCTGGAATTGATCGAGGCGCACAACCGCAAATACGCGGTTCGCGAACTGTTCACCAGCAACATCAATCTGCTGGCGCGCAACGTCACCGAAAACGCCAGCCGCACCGGCGAGCACTATATCGCCGAGGACCGCCCGCAATACCGGGCGATGCTGCGCTCTGCGTCCGGCGCCGGCATCGTCATCGGTTTCATAGCGATGCTGAAGCTGCTGGCCTCTTATTTGCATGCCGCGCCGCTGGTCGAAGCGTTCTTGTTCAGCATGAATTATTCGCTCGGTTTCATGCTGATACACGTGTTGCATTTCACCGTCGCCACCAAACAGCCGGCGATGACCGCATCGCGCATCGCCGCCGGCGTGCATAGCCGCGACGGGCGCAATATCGATCTCGACAGTCTGAGCGACCTGGTGGTCAAGGTGATCCGCACCCAATTCATCGCGGTCGCCGGCAATCTGCTGCTGGCGTTTCCGGTGGCGTATCTGATTGCGCTGGCGTACGGCGGCCTGTTCGGCCAGCCGCCGGTGTCGCCGGACAAGGCGCGGCATCTGCTGCACGATATCGATCCGTTTACTTCGCCGGCCCTGTTTTACGCCGCCATCGCCGGCGTTTGCCTGTTTTTGGCCGGACTGATTTCCGGTTATTACGATAACAAGGCGCTTTATACGCGCATGGGCCAGCGCATCGCCCGCGTCAAATGGCTCAAGCGCCGGCTCGGTGCGCAGCGCGTGGAGCGCCTGGGCGATTATCTGGAATCCAACCTGGGTGGCCTGATGGGGAATTTTTATTTCGGCATTCTACTCGGCAGCCTGGGAACTGTGGGGTTCCTGCTCGGGCTGCCGATCGATATCCGCCACATTACCTTTTCGGCGGCCAATTTTGCGATCGCACTGGTCGGCCTGCAGGGCCAGGTCAGCCTGCAGAACGTCCTCGTCGCCATCGTCGGCGTGCTGGCCATCGGCACCGTCAATTTATGGGTCAGTTTTTCGCTGGCGCTGATTGTGGCGCTGCGTTCGCGGCAGATCCGGTTCCGCCACGGCGCACAGTTGATGAAACTGCTGATTGCGCGCTTTCTAAAGCGGCCGCTGGATTTCGTGATTGCACCGAAAACGCTTATCCCCGATCCGCGCGAAGCTGAAACCGATGGTTAGGGCGCCTGCCGGCTTTTCGAATTTGGCCTATGATGTCGCTCTATATTAGTGCGCCGCCAGAACTCCGGTGCCGCATCGTGCGTCATATTCGGATATTGCCGTTTAGCAAGGAACCCCGCCATGTTGCCGACCAGCACCCAGTCCGCCACCGTCAACCGCCGCATTGTCTTGGCCTCGCGTCCGCATGGCGTGCCGACGCCGGATAATTTCCGGCTGGATCACGTCGGCGTGCCGACGCCGCAAGATGGCGAAGTGCTGCTGCGTACGGTCTACCTGTCGCTGGATCCCTATATGCGCGGCCGCATGAGCGCCGCGCCGTCGTATGCGCCGTCGGTGGAGCTCGAACAGGTCATGATCGGCGGCGCGGTATCGCGCGTGGTGAATTCCTTCCACCCGGATTACCATGCCGGCGACTGGGTGGTCGGCGTCACCGGCTGGCAGGATTATGCGCTGTCGGACGGCAAGGATTTGCGCAAGCTGCCTGACGACATGGCCCATCCGTCGCACGCGCTCGGCGTGCTCGGCATGCCGGGTTTTGCCGGCTATGCGGGGCTGCTGGAAATCGGCCGCCCGAAAGCCGGAGAAACGGTGGTGGTGGCCGCCGCCACCGGCGCGGTCGGCTCGGCGGTGGGACAGATCGCCAAACGCAAAGGCTGCAAAGCCGTCGGCATCGCCGGCGGCGCCGACAAGTGCCGCTATGCGGTCGAACAACTCGGTTTCGATGCCTGCATCGATCACAAGGCCGACGACTTCGCGGCGCAACTGGCGGCGGCATGCGACCGCGGTATCGACGTCTATTTCGAAAACGTCGGCGGCGCGGTGCTCGACGCGGTCGTCCCCTTGCTCAATCTGCATGCCCGCGTGCCGTTATGCGGACTAATCTCCCAATATAACGACCATGGCCCGGCCACCGGCAAAGACCGCTTACCGAAATTGCTGCGTGTGGCATTGGCGCGCCGCCTGCTGATTCAGGGTTTCATTATTCTGGATTTTTATCCGACGCATTTCGAGGTCTTCCAACGGGACATGCGCCAATGGGTAAGCAGCGGGCGCATCGTTTCCCGCGAAGACATCATCCCCGGGCTGGAAGCGACGCCGGAGGCGTTCATCGGCATGCTGCAAGGCGCCAATTTCGGCAAAGTCGTGGTGCGGGTCGGCGATCATTGACGCGTTGCGCCGCACACCCGACTTTCAGGCCATCCGCATTCATTCTTCAGATTTGAGACCAGATTCATGATTCCTTTTTCCGTACTAGACCTGTCGCCGATCAAACAAGGCGACACCCCGGCGCAGGCATTCGCCAACACGCGCGATCTGGCGCAGCATGCCGAGCGCTGGGGCTACCGGCGCTACTGGGTGGCCGAGCATCACAATATGCGCGGCATCGCCAGCGCCGCCACCTCGCTGGTGATCGCGCACGTCGCATCCAACACCAGCACCATCCGCGTGGGCGCCGGCGGCATCATGCTGCCGAATCACTCGCCGCTGGTCATCGCCGAACAGTTCGGCACGCTGGAATCGCTGTATCCCGGCCGTATCGATCTTGGGCTGGGGCGCGCGCCGGGCAGCGATCAACGCACGGCCCGCGCGTTGCGCCGCAATCTGAGCGATACCGCCGACAATTTTCCGCAGGACGTGCAGGAACTGCAGGCGTATTTCGCGCCGGCCACGCCGCATCAGGCCGTGCAGGCGGTGCCGGGCGCGGGGCTGAACGTCCCGCTGTGGCTGCTCGGGTCCAGCCTGTTCGGCGCGCAACTGGCGGCCGAGCTGGGCCTGCCGTTTGCGTTCGCCTCCCATTTCGCGCCGACGATGATGATGCAGGCCATCGAGATTTACCGTGCCCGCTTCAAGCCTTCGGCGCAATTGCAAACGCCGTACGTGATGCTGGGCGTGAGCGTATTCGCCGCGCAAACCGACGACCAGGGGCAGCGTTTGTTTACTTCGCTGCAGCAGCAGTTTCTGAATTTGATCCGCGGCACGCCGGGGCAATTGGCGCCGCCGGTCGACAGCATGGACGGCCTGTGGCTGGCGGAGGAAAGAGCGCATGTGGAGCGTTCCCTGTCCTGCGCGATGGTGGGGTCGCGCGACACGGTGCACCAAGGTCTGCGCGAATTCATCGCGCGCACCGGGACGGACGAATTGATGATCACCGCACAGATTTACGATCATCAGGCGCGCTTGCAGTCGTTTGAAATCGCGGCGGAGTTGCTGCGCTGAACAGAGGCCTCCGGCGCGACAACCGAGCGACTGCTAACGTATGTTTTCCAGCGACTCCTGCTGCAGCAAGTGGCGGCTGACGATGACCCGCATGATCTCGTTGGTCCCTTCCAGAATCTGATGCACCCGCACGTCGCGCAGGTAGCGCTCCAGCGGATATTCGCGGATGTAGCCGTTGCCGCCGTGGATTTGCAGCGCTTCGTTGCAGATGTTGAATCCCAGATCGGTCGCCAGCCGCTTCGCCATCGCGCAATACACGCTCGCCTGAGGTGAACCGGCGTCCAGTCGGGACGCCGCCAGCCGCACCATCTGCCGCGCCGCCACCAATTCCGTCTGCATGTCGGCCAACTTGAATTGCAGTGCCTGGAAATCGGCTAACGGCCGGTCGAACTGACGGCGTTGTTTCATATACGCATGCGCGGCGTCCAGCGCAGCCTGCGCCGCGCCGACCGAACAGGTGGCAATATTGATGCGGCCGCCGTCCAGCCCCTTCATCGCGATTTTGAAGCCCTCGCCTTCGTTGCCCAGCAGATGACTGGCAGGTATGCGCACGTCGTCGAAATGGATGCTGCGCGTGGGCTGGCTGTTCCAGCCCATTTTGCGTTCCTTGCGGCCGAAGCTGACGCCTTCGGTCGCGGCGGGCACCACGAAGGCGGAAATGCCGGCGGCGCCGCTGGCGCCGGTGCGGGCCATCACCACCAGCACGTCCGTTGCGCCGGCGCCCGAAATGAACGCTTTCGCGCCGTTCAGCACATAGCTGCCGTCGGCCAGGCGCGCAGTGGTTTTGAGCGACGCGGCGTCCGATCCGGCGCTCGGCTCGGTCAGGCAATAGGAGCTGATCTTGGCGCCGCAGGCCAGCGCCTGGCACCACTCATCCCGGACTTCCTGCGTGGCCCACGACGCCACCATCCAGCTCACCATGTTGTGAATCGTCAGATAGGCCGCGGTCGAGGTGCAGGCGGCGGCCAGTTCCTCGAACACGATGCTGGCGTCGAGCCGCGACAAGCCGAGTCCGCCGGCGTCCAGCGGCGTGTACAGGCCGCAAAACCCCAGCGTGCCGGCCTTGGCGATGACATCCACCGGGAAAATGGCCTCTTCATCCCAGCGCGCTGCATGCGGCGCCATTTCGCCGGCGGCGAAGTCGCGCGCGCTTTGCTGGAAGGCCAGTTGATCTTCGTTCAGGTCGAAATCCATGCCGTCTCCGTCGTTTTTTGCGATCGGAGTCCAGCTTAACGGATAGCGCGCCGGACCGGTTGCACAGCTTTACCAGGGTTTTTTGCGTTGTTGCACAGCGCCGACATCAGAACCGTTCGTATCCCAGCAGATAACGCCATTGTCCGACCGGCAGGTTCGCCATCGGCACCCGCCCTATTCTGATTCGGCGCAGGGTGACGACCCGCAAACCCACGTTGCCGCACATGTGCTCGATCAGTCCGCGATCGGGCGTTTTCAGCGCGAAGCGCAGCCTGGTCTCGTTCTGCCGGCTGACCTTGATCGGCGGCAGCGGCTTGCCGTTCCACTTCAGGCCGTGATTGAGCAGCGCCAGTCCGTCGGCCGCAATATAGCCGCTTACCTCGACGATGTATTCATGCTCCATCTTCGCGGCATCGTCGACCAGCTTGCGCCGGATCTGCCAATCCTGCGAAAACACCAGCAAACCGCTGGCGCTGTCTTCCAGCGGCGACACCAGTTGCAGGCCCGCCAGATGCCGTTTCAAAAACGCCACGCCCGAGCGGTCGTCCTCGACCCGAGCGGCGGGAGCGATCCATGCCGATAACGCTTCCGGGGCCTCGCTCAGCGCCGCGCCCGGCTGCTTGTGCAGCAGGATCGTGACGGGAGTCGCCGGCGTCAGCGTAGCCTGCGGCAACAACACCACCGTCTGCGCCGGCGCGACCCGATGACCCGGCTCCTCGACGACGACTCCGTCCACGCTGACCCAGCCGCCTTCGATATAGATTTCGGCTTCGCGGCGCGAGCACCCCAGCAGATCGGTCACGCGTTTGGCCAGCCGGACAGGCTCCGTCATCGGTAATGAAAAAGAGGAGATCACTTGGAATTATTGTTGAGATCGGGTTGATGTACGCGCGATTGTAACGGGGCTGCGATAACAATTCAATGCGGCGATACAACGCAGCAACTGAAAGCGGCGATGACGAAACCGTGCTCAGGCGGCTTATCAGTACAATACCGCCTTAGGGCCTGTTAACAATTAATGAGCACCCCGACCACGCCGAGCGCACAGGAGATCGATTTCGATGGCTTTACCGTATCTGCAGAATTTTTCGCTGGAAGGCAGGATCGCACTGATCACCGGCGCGGCGCGCGATATCGGATTGGCCATCGCGCAGGCGATGGCCGGCAGCGGCGCCCATGTGATCCTGAACGGACGCGATCCGGCGGCGTTGGCGGACGCGGCGGCGCGTCTGCGGCAGGACGGCTTGTCGGCATCGACGCTGGCGTTCGACGTGGGCGACGCGACGGCGCTGAAACAGGCGTTCGCCGAGATCGCCGCCCAATATGGACGGCTCGACATCCTGGTCAGCAATGCCGGCCTGCGCAACCGCAAGCCCTTGCAGGATTTCGGCGACGACGACCTGCAGCGCATGTTCGACATCAACCTGATCGCGCCGTACCGGCTGGCGCGGGAAGCGGCGCGGCTGATGCTGCCGCAACGCAGCGGGCACCTGATTTTCGTCACCTCGATCGCCGGGCAGGTCGCACGCGGCGGCGACGCCGTGTACACCGGCGCCAAGCAGGGCGTCACCGGCATGATGCGCGCGCTGGCGGCCGAATATGGTCCGCTGGGCATCACCAGCAATGCGATCGCACCGGGCGGCGTGGCCACCACCGCCAATGCCGCGATGCTGGCGGATCCGCAGGCACTGGCGCACTTCGCCATGCGTACCCCATTGGGGCGCTGGGCGCAACCGCAGGAAATCGCCGGCGCGGCGGTGTTTCTGGCGTCGCCCGCGGCCAGTTATGTGAATGGCCACGTGCTGACGGTGGACGGCGGAATGACGATTGCGATGTGATGCGCTGCAAATAGACATCCCGCCAACACGACAGCCGCCGGCATTCGAAACCGCGCCGGCATATCCGGGCTACGATTTTGCGGCCGTATAAAAAATAATACATCGCTGCAAAAGGCACCCGGTCCTTGCGCCTTTCCATGAGCGCCATTGTCACTTGATTCATTCGAAGCGGCGGACACCCGGGCCGGCAATGGATTTGCATTGGCAATCGTACAACAACAGCCGCTTCGGCGTTTTCAGCGGAAGCGCCGAAGCGATGGCAATGGCATGGAATTTGCTCAAGCAATCGCTGGTCGTGTAGTGTCGCGATTCAAAGATGCAGCTTGAATTGCGATCGGTTCACGATCGTCCTTTATCTGTCCAGTCCTGCGAAGTCGGTTCAAAAAGCAACTGAATAAAAACAAACCGGTCCGGCCATATTCACGCGGGTCGAAAAAATATCTATCACCGATACATATTCACCATGGAGACAGACCATGCTTCACGCAACATCCGCTATCCATCGCATCGCCTGCGCCATCATGACGGCCCTTTGCCTGAGCTGCGCCGCCACGGCACAGGCGCAGACGCAGACCATTACCGTCGTCATGCATGTGAGCCTGCGTTCACTGGACCCGGTGATTTCCACCACTGAAATCGTCCGCAACTATGGCTACATGGTGTACGACACCTTGCTGGCGCGCGATGCGAAAGACCAGGTGCAGCCTCAAATGGCGGAGAAGTGGACCGTCTCGCCCGACGGCAAGGCCTATACCTTTACGCTGCGCGACGGTCTCAAATGGCATGACGGCGCGCCCGTCACCGCGGACGACTGCGTGGCCTCGATCCGGCGTTGGGCTACTCAGGACAAACTCGGCCAGGTAATGACCGCGCTGATGGCCGACATGAAAGTGATTGACGCCAAAACCTTCACCATGACCTTCAAGGAACCGACGAACATCGTCCTGCGCGCGCTGTCCAGGCCGAGCAATCTTCCCGCTTTCATGATGCCGCTGCGCGTCGCGCAAACGCCGCCGGGCGTGCCGATCAAGGAGACCATCGGTTCGGGGCCCTTCCGCTTCGTCAACGCCGAATACCGTCCCGGCGTACAGGCGATGTTTGAAAAATTCAAGGATTATGTGCCGCGCCGCGAACCGGCCAGCGGATTGGCCGGCGGCAAGGTGGTCAAGGTCGACCGGGTGAAATGGCTATCCATCTCCGATCCGATGACGGCCGTCAACGCCTTGCTGAACAATGAAATCGACGTTCTCGAGGACCTGCCGGAGGATTTGCTGCCGATGGTCGAAAACAACCCGGATGTCGTCCTCACGGAATACAAGGAACAGGGCCAGGAAAGCCTGGTCCGACTCAACCACACGCAGCCGCCATTCAACAACAAGCTGATCCGCCAGGCCGCATTGCGCGCGATGGATCAGGAAGCCGTGCTGCAGGCGCAGGTCGGCAATCCGAAATACTACCGGGTTTGCGCATCCCTGTACGGCTGCGACAGCATATACGCGACTAACGTGGATGCCGACAAGTTCGTCAAGGGCGATCCGGTCAAGGCCGCCGCCATGCTCAAGGCCGCCAAGTACGACGGCACGCCGGTGGTGATCCTGCGCCCCACCGACGATGCCGCCTCCGGGGCCATGCCTCCGGTCTATGCGCAAGCGTTGCGCAAGGCCGGCTTCAATGTCCAGGTGCAAGACATGGATGGCGCGACCGTGACCGTACGCCGCACGTCCAAAGAACCCATTTCCAAAGGCGGCTGGAGCATCTTCAGCACCATGAGTCCGCTGTCCGCGCTGGCCGACCCGGTGGGTTCCCAGACCATCGCCGCCAATGGCGCCGGGGCCTGGTTCGGCTGGCCCGACGTGCCGGCCATAGAAGTCCTGCGCCTGAAGATGGCGCGCACCAGCGATCTGGCCGAGCAAAAGAAAATCGCGGTGCAACTTCAGCGTCTGGCGATTGACGAAGTGACTGTCATCCCGCTGGGCGAGCGATCGATCATTACCGCCACGCGCAAGAACGTGAGTCATCAGGTGCGCGCCGCGGTCCCGGTGTTCTGGGACATGACCAAGTCTTAGCTTACAAGGCGTCGACCGCCTTGAGCACCTGTCCGAAAAATGCATCGGCGTGCGCCGGGTTGAGCCAGCGCACCACGACGGACAGGCGGCGTTCCGGTTCGATCCAGGTGAACGAGGAACCCGCGCCGATAAAGAAGTAGCTGGAAGCCGGCGCGCTCGGAAACACGATGCCCTGATGATTGAGCCAGACCAGATAGCCATAGGTCGGCAGGATCGCGCACGGCGTCAGCATGCGCCGCAGCCATTCGGCGGAGATGACCTGGCGGCCATCGTCGGCCTGGCCCTGATTGAGGAACATCCGGGCCACCTTCATCTGGTCGTTGGCGCTGATCGACAGACCGCCGCCCCAATGCGTGCCGCCCGGCACCGACTGCACGCGCCGTCCGCCCAGGTCGACCCAGGCGTTGTCGTAGCCTATCCATTGCCAGTTCTCGCTGGCGCCGATCGGCTTCATGATGGCCTCGCCGAACACCTCCGGCAGCGGCCGGCCGAACAGGTGCATCAGCGCCAGCGAAAGCTGGTTGATGCGCACGTCGTTGTATTCCCAATGCGTGCCCGGGGTTTCCAATGGCCGCACCTGGCCCTTCTTGCCGGCGGGCGGCTTGCCGAACGCCGACGCACGATAGTGATCGGCCCGATCGGGCAGCCCGAAACATTCGCCTTGCCATTCGCTGGTTTGGGTCAGCAGATGCGCCCAGGTCACGCTGGCATTGTGGGCGTCATCGAAGCCGATACCCGGAACCCGCACGCACACCGGTTCGTCGACATCGGGCAGCAAGTCGCGATCGTAGGCGACGCCGGCCAGCAGCGCGAGATAGGTCTTGGCAATGCTGAAGGTCAGGTCGGCGCGGTCGGGCTCGCCCCACGATGCCAGCGGCCGGCCGTCCAGTTCGATGGCGCCGGACACCGGACCGCGATCGTGCACCGGTCCGAACAGGCGGTTCCATGGCGGCGGATCGTTGGGATGCACGCCCCACACGCCATCGACACTGCGGTCCCAAAGCGATTCATGATCGATCGCGAATTGCACGGCTTGCTGGATATCTACAGATGACATACGGGTCCTTGTTGTGAATTCAATATATTCGGTCGCGTTCAGGCGAATAGCCTCAATGGAGACTGATCAGGCTCAGGTCGACCAGCCAGGACTGCGCCGAGACGAAGCCATGCACCTTTTTACTCATCGCGCGCGGATTCAGATCGTGCACCACATACAGCCATGGCGGATTATCCACCAGGCGTTCATGCGCGATGCGGTACGAGGCCTGTATCGTTGCATTGTCGGTGGCATTGGCCGCCTTATCCAGCGCCGCCTCGAATTTATCGTCCTTCCAGTGTTCGAAATTATTGCCGGCCGGCGTGGCGTTGGCCGCGGCGAAATAGCGCACCATATAACTGAGGTCGATCGACGCGGAGCTGACATTGAGCGCCATCGCGCCATGCAGCCCGGGATTCTCGGGAGTCAGGCGCGCCGAGCTGGACAGCATTTGCCATTCCACCACATCGAAGGTCACATCCACGCCGCAAGCCTGCTTCAGGTTTTGCTGCAGCAACTCATTCATCGGCAACGGCAGCATCTGGCCGGAGCCGGAATTGGAAATCATCACCTTGAACGCCAGCGGCTTCTGCGCGGTATAGCCGGCTTCGGCCAGCAAGGCCTTGCCCTTGGCCGGATCGAAATTGTAGTGATTGACCGGGTTGCCGAAAGCCGGATCGTTCGATTTGAGCCAGCCCACGGCCGGTTCGGCGGTGCCGTTGAGCAGCGCCACGACGGCGCTGCGATCGACGCAATAGTTCAGCGCCTGCCGCACGCGCACGTCCTTGAACGGACTGTCGGCGACGCTCATGTTGTACATCCACGGCCAGACATGCGGATACGAATTGGTCGAGACGACGAAACCGGCGGCCTTCAACGATGGAATGCCGTCGGGCGGCGGTGCTTCGATCCAATCGACCTGACCCGAGCGCAGCGCGGCGAGACGGGTGTTGGCTTCCGGGATCGGCAGCAGCAGCACGGAATCGACCTTGGCCTTATGCGCCGGATCCCAATAGCCGTCCCAGCGCGCCAGCCGCACCGATTGGCGCGGCGTCACCTGGGTGATGCGGAACGGCCCGGTGCCGGCGGCCGGCAACGTGGCGACGCGCGCCCAATCGTGACCGGCCTTCTCGAACGAAGCCGGCGAGGTGAACAGCACATAAACCACCATCGACAAGAAATAGGAGGCCGGCTGGGTCGTCGTAAACGAGACCGTGTAGTCGTCGATCTTCTTGTAGCTGGCCAGTATCGGCATGCGAACACGGGTAAGGCCGGAGGCCGCCGCCTCGAACTGCGGACTGTCTTTTTTTAAGTAGCGGTCCAGATTCCAGATCACCGCATCGGCATTGAAATCGGTGCCGTCATGAAACTTCACGCCGTGCCGCAGATGGAAGATCCAGGTTTTCTTGTCGTTCTTCGCCTGCTCCCAGCTTTCGGCCAGGCCCGGCCGCAGGGTCGCCTTCCGATCGGCATGACTCAAATCCCACAGCACCAGCGATTCGAAGATCGGATAACCGAGAAAACGCATGCCTTCCCAGCCGTTGTTCGGCATGCCGGTGGTGGTCGGGATATCGGCCGCGGTCATCGCGATGCGTAAGGTCTCTTCGGCCATCGCGGGCGGCGACAAGGTCAGCGCAGCGGTCAGGCCCAAGGCCAAAGTCAAACTGGGGAGAATTGCACGGAAGCGACGGGTAGGCATGGTGGACGGATTTTCCTATGGGACGCTGGTGAGGAAAGATGCAGAAGCCGCGCAGCGTCGCGATCTCAGACATGGCTTGCAGAATACCGCTTGCCTCATAGCAAATAATATGCCCGCATCTTGGTGCATAGACGATGAATTTCGCAACAAAACAGGCCGCGCCTTGCGCCACCATGTCGCATGCGCACCAAACTCGGGCGGAAATTCATCTATTGCAGCTGCCGCCGGCTGAACCAACCCGCAAGCGATAGACGATTGCGCGTCGCCGGCAGCACTTCGTGCAGCATGTCGGCGGATAAAAACAGCACCAGCCGGCTGCCTAGCGGCGTAATATCTTCGGTGCATTTGCCATGCGGATGCAGTCGCAAGGCGCCGCCCTGTTCCGGCAACCAGTCTTGATTCAGATAAATCACCACCGATACCGTACGGCAGTCATCGTCGCGAAAGCGATCCAGATGTTTCAGATAGGAAGCGCCCGGCAAGTAAAACGCAAAGTGGCTTTCGTACTCCTCCAGCCCCAGAAACAGACTTCGGTTCAGCGCCACGCGCAAGGCCTCCATGATGTGCAGATAACGGTCGCAGGCCGCCGACTGTCCGGCTTCAAGCCAGAGGATGCGGTCGCCGCGGATCTTAGAGCGCGCTTGTGTTGCGCCACGGCCAGTGCCGGCCAGCTTCAGTGCGCCGGCTGTTGCCAATACGCTGCATTGCGCCGCCAGTTCACGGGTCAGCTCCTCCGGCAAAAAGATATTTTGCTGCGACCAGCCGTGCGCAAGCAGGTTGTCGGCTATATTGAGTTGCAGCGCATCGCTGAAATACTCGGAGCAAGCAGGAGATTCTAAAAGCATCGCCACAGTTCTTTCCCGGAAAACGTGCTTTAACTGCAGATAGTCGACAGCCCGTTTTCTGTTCCAACGCCGCCGCCATCAACATACAGAGGAAAATCATGAAAACCAGCATACTCTTATCCGCCGTCGTCGCCGTGGTCCTGACCGGGTGCGCGGCAACGCCTTCGGATTCGCTGACAGCGTCGGCGAGAACGGAGGTCTGCAAGGCCAGCGATGAGCAAGAAATTTCGGCTTTGTTCGACCGATGGAATCTATCGCTGCAGAGCGGCGACCCGCACAAGGTGGCCGCCAATTACGCCGAGCGCTCCATCCTCCTTCCCACCGTTTCGAACCAACCGCGATTGACCGCGGCCGAGAAGGAAGATTACTTCCATCACTTTCTTGAAAATAAACCTGTGGGGAAAATCGATTTCAGAATGATAGAAATCGATTGCAATACAGCGGTCGACGCCGGACTATACACCTTCACGTTCGGCACCACCGGCGCCCAGGTCAAGGCGCGCTATACATACACTTATAAGTGGGATGGAAGCCAATGGCTGATCACCAGCCATCACTCTTCAGCGATGCCAGAAAAAACTTAAGAAATTCCCGGCGAAATCAGGGCCAGTCAACAGGGCCGAGGCCCTAGCGGCCGGTCAACGCCGAGCGCCACTGATCGAGCAAATCCCCGGACTGCATCACCAGCCCCAAATGCAGGGATACGATGCTCAATCCGGACGATTCCACATGCGCATCGGTGCCACGCACCAGGTCCCGCAAAACGATCACGCGATAGTTGTGATTGTTCGCATCGAATGCGGTATTCAAGACGCAGCAATCGGTCATGCCGCCGTTCAACACGACGGTGGTGATACCCTGATTGCGCAACAGGAAATCCAGATCGGTCGGATAAAAAGCCGACAGGCGGCGCTTGTTCGCCACCATCATGTCGCCGGGCGCAAGGTGCGTGAGGTGTTCAGTCCAGCGGCTGCCTTCGATCGCATGCGCATCGGCATTCGGAATGTCGCCGACATGCAGCGGAAAAGTGCGGCGCCAGGCGGCGGGAATGCCGTTGATGTCATCCACCCCGCCGCTGCGCAATACCGACTTCACATGAACGATGCGCACCCCGAGCGCGCGCGCCTGTTCGTGAAAGGCATCCAGCGGCGCCACCAGTTCGCGCGCCCGCGGCGCGGGGCATGGACAATCGATGGAAGGCTCGAGATGACCCCTGTGCATGTCGATCGAAATCACTGCCGTGGTGGATGGATCGAGATAATCCGCAAAGCGCGCATCGTCCAGCTCGCGCAACTGCTCGTATACATAGGCACGCATGCTCAACCCCTCTCTTCTCGTATATAGGGCTGGCCGAGCGCGCCCGGTTCGCCGTCATTGCCGCCGCGCGCCAGCGCCACCCAGATCATCACCGCCAGCGTCACGGCATAGGGTGTCATCAGCACGAAATACTGCGGCAGCTGTATGCCGGCGGCGGCCAATTGCGGAATCAGCGCTTCGACGCAACCGAACAGCACGGCCCCGGCCAAAGCGCGCCAGGGCGACCAGCGCGCGAAAATCACCAGCCCTACCGCAATCCAGCCGCGCCCGCCTGTCATCCCCGCTATCCATAACTTGGTGCTGAGCACCGCAATATAGGCGCCGGCCAGCCCGACCAGCGCGGCGCCGGCCAGCACCGCCAGAAAACGATAGCGAACAACGCCGATGCCCGCGGCGTCGGCCGCCTGCGGATTTTCACCGACGGCGCGCAAACGCATGCCGGTCATCGAACGCCGCAAAAACCATACCACGCCGAAAAAGAAGAACGGCAACGCATACACCACCACGTTTTGCGTAAACAGCGCATGCCCCAGCACCGGCAAGGTCGACAACGGCCCCAGCGCAATCGCATCGAGACCCGCGACCGGACGATTGGTCCAGCCGCACAGCGTGCCGAGCAAGGCGGTCAGGCCCTGGCAGAAAAACACCAGGGCCAGGCCTGCGATCACCTGATTGACCCGCAGCAACACCACCATCGTCGCAAACAGCACGGACACCAGCGACGCCGCCAGCATCGCCAGCAACAGGGCCACGCCGCTGTTGCCGAAACTCAGCTGCGCCGCGACGCCGGCCAGCGCGCCGACCAGCATCAGCCCCTCGGCGCCGAGCGAGAGCACGCCCGAGCGCTCCGTCAGGATCAATCCCAGCGCCGCCAGCGCATAAGGCACGGCGAAGTCGGGCGCATTGCCCAGCCAGTTGCCGATGAACGCCATCATGTCTCCTTGCCCGTCACTTGGCGCAAGCGGTGCCGGATGAAAAATTCGGAAGATGCCACGCAGATCACCAGAATGGCCTGTATCAATTGCACCATCGAAAACGGGATTTGATAAAAAACCTGCAGACTGCGGCCGGAAACAAACAATGCCGCCATCGCGATCGCCACCACCGTCGCCGCCAGCGGATTATTGCGCGCCAAAAATGCAACCAGAATGCCGGAAAAGCCGTAGCCCTGATAAAAAGCCTGGGTCAGCCGCCCTTCCTGCCCTGCCACGACAATGAAACCCGATACCCCGGCCAGCGCTCCCGACAACAATACCGCGCTCAGGATCATCTTGCGCACCGGCACGCCGACGGCATGCGCCATCGTCTGATTGGCGCTGATAAAGCGCAAATACAGGCCGCCGCGGCTGATATCGACAAACCACCAGACCAGGATCGCAACCACCGCGCCCAGCGCGATCGCACTGCTGAGCCCGGGAACCATATCCGGCAGGCGTTCGAAACCGCGAAATTGCGGAGAATAGGGAAAGGAATCCTTGGGATCCTTCCAGGCGCCATAGACCAGGTACAGCAAAAAATCAGCGGCAATGTAATTGAGCATCAGTGTCGAGATGATTTCGTTGACGCCCAGACGCAGCTTCAGCCATGCCGGCCCCGCCATCCAAAGCATGCCGGCCGCGGCTGCCGCCAGCAGCATCAGCGGCAGACGCAGATATTCAGGCCCGATCTGGAAAAACGATATCGCGGTGGCGGCGATCGCTCCCCAGATCATCTGTCCTTCCAGGCCAAGGTTCCAGAACCGCGCGCGAAAGGAAATCGCCGCCGCCAGACCGGTCATGATCATCGGCGCGGCCTGAAACAACACCGCTTTGAAGTTGTCGGCGTCGAACAGCGTCTGCAGCACGAATTCATCGAGCAGATCCGCGGCGGACACGCCCGCGGCCATCAGGATCGCCGCCGAGATCGCTAATCCGGCCAGCACCGACAGCAGCAGAATCGAGGCATGCCGCCGCCAGGATGTCGACTGCCTGATCTCGATCGCGTAGCGGCGGCTCAGCCAGGGCCGGTTGCGCAGTGCCGGCAATGTCGGCGCCGCCACGGTTGGCGTTTCTTCGTTCATCGCCATGTCACCCATGATCGACCATCGCCTGTCCGATCGCCTGGCGATCCGCCGGCTGCGCAAATTCGGCGCCGATCCTGCCTGCCACCATCACGCCGATGCGATCGGCCAGCGCCATGACTTCATCCAGATCCTCGCTGATGAGCAGCACCGCGGCGCCGGCGTCGCGCGCCTCCAGCAGGCGGCGATGGACTTCCGCGCCGGCGCGCACATCCAGACCGCGGCTGGGACTGTGCGCCAGCACGACTTCCGGCTGTTTGCTGAACTCACGCGCAATGACAAGCTTTTGCGCATTGCCGCCGGACAGCAAAGCCGCCTTTTGACGAATCGAACGCACGCCTTGCACGTCAAAGGCCTCGACGGCTGCCGCCGCGTCGCTATCGAGCCGCTTGCGGGCCAGTTGCCAGATCGAGCCGTAGCGCCCTGCATGGACCTGGCCGATGCCGAAATTTTCCGCCACCGAAATGCCGCCCGACAGCGCATGGCTATAGCGGTCCGCGGGTATCGCCGCGATCCCGCAGGCGCGCCGCGCCGAGGTCGACAGCAATTTCAGATCGCCGTGACCGTCCAATCGCAGCTCCCCTTCCACGGCGGGCGGCAAACCCATCAGGGCATTGGCCAGCTCGTCCTGACCGTTGCCGCCGACTCCCGCCAGTCCGTAGATTTCCCCGGCGCGCACTTGCAAATCGACCCCATCGAGCGCAGTACGGCCGTCGGCATGGCGGGTTTTCAAGCCGCGCAGCGACAACTTCGGCACGCTGGCCTGCGGCTGCGCATCGCCGCGGCGATGCGCCGGACGCAGCGATTCGCCGACCGTCAAGCGAACCAGTTCGGCCGCATCCACATGCTGCGGATCGAGCGTAGCCACCGCGCGGCCGCCGCGCATCACGGTCACATGGTCGGCGTAGGTTTTGACATCGGCCATCTTGTGCGTGACCAGAACGACGGCGCTGCCGCGCCGGGCCAACGCGCGCACCGTAGTCAACAAACGCTCGGCCTCTCGATCGGACAGCACCGCAGTCGGCTCATCGAAAATCAGAATCCTGGCGCCGGCGAGCAAGACCTTGAGGATCTCCACCCGTTGCTGCTCGGCCACCGACAGGACATCGATGCGCTTGCGCACATCGATTTCAAAACCCAGTTCGGCAGCCTGGGCTTGGATCTCCCGTTCGATCCGGCGCAATTTTCCGCGAAAGCCGGCGGGCGCGGCATCGCCCGGATGGTCTCGGGCGGAACAGCCCAGCAGGATATTCTCGGCCACGGTAAACGACCGGACCAGCTTGAAATGCTGATGCACCATGCCGATCCGATGCAGCATCGCGTCGCGCGGGCCGGCCAGCCGCACCGGGTTCTCATCGATGTGGATTTCGCCCGCTTCGGGCGCATAGATGCCGGCTGCGACATTCATCAGGGACGACTTGCCCGCACCGTTCTCTCCCAACAGCGCATGCACTTCCCCCCAGCGGGCGGCAAAGCTGACGTCATCCAGCGCGACGAAGCCGTCGAAGGATTTCCGTATGCCTGAAAGTCTGAGAGCGGCGCTCATCCGGTATCGCTTATTTCTGGCTGATAACGCCGGGTACGAACCAGTCCATCTTCCACAGATCGGCGTCGGACAACACGGCGCCCGCCGGAATGCGCAACTTGCCGTCGCGGTCCTTGATCGGCCCCGCATAAATCTGCTTGCCCTTCAGCAGCGCATCGCGTTCGGCCATGATCGCCGCCGCCTTGTCCTTCGGTACGCCGGGACCGCAGCAGGCGATATCGGTGCCGCCTGCATCCATGGCAATGAAGGCGCCGTAAGGAGCGGGCTTCCAATTGCCGGCCTCGATTTTTTTGATTTCCGGCGTCAGGAACTTGTCCCACACCCAGACCGACGAGCACAGCGTGGCCTTCGGCGCAAACTGACGCATGTCGCGATGATGGCCGGTGCCGAATTTTCCGCGTTCCTGCGCAACCAGCTGCGGCGTCGGCGTATCCACGTGCTGACCGATAACGTCGGCGCCCTGGTCGATCAAGGCCATCGCCGCCGCCCGCTCTTTGACCGGGTCGTTCCAGGTGCCGGTATAGACCACGGTCACGGTCGCGTTCGGATTCATCTTTTGCGCCCCAAGCGCGTACGCATTAATTGTCCAGTTCACGACGCCGAACGGATTGGCCGCGACGAATCCCAGCTTGCCGGTCTTGGATGCCGCGCCGGCAGCCATGCCGCACAGGTACTGGCTCTGGTAAGTGCGGCCGTAAAACGACTCGAGATTAGGCCCGTTGGTGGTGCCGGAACCGTTCAGAAAAGCGACATCCGGGTATTTGGCGGCCAATTCCTTGAAGCTGTCCGAATAACCGAAGGCGGTGCCGATGATGATATTGGCGCCGCGCTTGATCAGTTTCTCCGCGGCCGGCTTGATCGCCGATGCGTCTTCCGGCACGTTTTCGACAAACTGGATTTTTTGCCCCAGCGCTTTCTCCACCTTGACCCGCGCCTCGTCGAATGCCTGGGTCCAGCCGCCGTCGTTCTTCGCATTGAAATACAGCATCGCGATCTTAGGCGGTCCCTTGAGCGTGAAGCCGTCGTCCGCAAGCACCGCGCCGGTCGTCAACGTCATCGCGAGCGCCAGCAACGTCCATTTAATCATTCTGCTTATCATCATTTATCCCTTTTTTTTCAAGCGGCTATGAAAGAACTACAGTGATGCTTGCTACAACACGACATTGATGCGAAAGACATTCTGTTCAGGGTCCAGCAGGACCGCCTGATACCAGTGGTAATACGTTTCATAGGGCGGCTTGATCAGCGTGGCGCCGGCGGCGACCGCCTGCATTGCCACGCGATCGACCTCCTGCCGGCTGTCGACATCGATATTGAGCAGGAACCGGCAACCCGACGGATTCGCATAGGCCGACAGCTGCAGCAGATCGTAGGCCTCCTGCGCATTGAACCCGATGCTGCTCTTGCCGGTATCCAGCGCGCGAAAGATAGGCGAACGCATCGCTTCGATTTCGTTGAAGCCGAACAGCCTGGAATAAAATCCGCTGAGCGCCACGATATCGCGCGCAAATACGTTGACGTAGGAAAGCGTGTTCATCGCGAAAAATCCTCACAGGCCATATTGACGGCGGGGCCGGCAAACGTGGTTTGCTTGACGAATTTGTTGCGTAAATGGTCGCCGGATGAAATCGGCGGATACTTCGCGGTTTCGCCCGGGGCCAGGCAACTTTCCAGACATTGCACCATGGCGTCGTAATTCGGCTGGTGAAAAAAAACCAGCGACTGGCGCTGACTGTCGCCGGCGCGTTCGCGCGGCGGATTGACCACCCGGTGCATGGTCGAAATCCAGCGGTCGTTGGTCCATTGCATCATCAGGTCGCCGATATTGACGACAAAGGAATCCGGCACGAACGGCACATCGACCCATTGCCCTGCCTTGTTGCATACCTGCAGCCCGCCGGGCCTGTCCTCGACCCGGACAATGGTCAGGCTGCCGTAATCCGAATGGGCGCCGGCACGCAGCTGGCCAGGGTCCGGTTCCCGGTCCTGGCTCGGATAGTTGAGCGCGCGGAACATGCTGATGTGACGGTCGATCTTCCCCGCAAAAAAATCCTCGGGCAATTTCAGCGCCAGCGCAAACAGCTTCATCAGATCGGTGGCCAGATCCGACATCGCCGTGAAATATTCCGACCAGCTGGCCTGGAAATCCGGCACTTGCCGCGGCCACAGGTTCGGCGCGAAATGCGGGCCGGCGGCAGGCCCGTTGAAATACGGCGTATTGGGCGCATCGATGGGCCCGATCGAAAACGACTCCTTCAGATCTCCAGGCGTCTTCTCATCCAGCGAATTGGACAAGCCTTCGTCGCCGACCCCGCTGTAGCCGCGCACCTGATCGTCCTGCGGACGCTTCCATCCGGCCTTGGCCTGCGCCGGCAATGCAAAAAAAAGACGCGCGCTGCGGTTGACCCGCGCCAGCAAATCGTGCGGCACGCCATGCCCGACGATGACCAGAAAACCGATGTCGGAACACACTTTGTCCAAGGCTTCGGCCAGCGCCGCCTTATCGCCGGCCGAGTCGGCATATAGCGGGGAAATGTCGACTATCGGTACATTCAGCATCGTCATGGAAAGCGTCCTTTTAAAATAGGCCAACCGATCCGGATATGTGCTTCAGGATTGAAGAAAATCGATCATCGCGCGGTTGCATTCATCGCTGACGGTGACAGTGCATCCGTGTCCCCCGCTGGCCAGCAATTGCAGCGTGGCCGCGGGCAACAGCGCGGCCAGTTGTTCCGAACAGGTGTACGGCACCAGCACATCGTCCCTGGCCGCCAGCACCAGCGTCGGCACCCGCATGCCCGGCAATTGCTCGCCGGGATCGAACTCCAGCAGCGCCTCGATGCGCGCCAGCACATTGGGGACGCCGGGAAAGTGCGCGATGGCATGCTGTTCCTCCTCGGCGATGCGCTGCGCATTTGCGGACAGCCACGGCGCCGGATACAGGAAGATGGGCTGAGCCCGCACGTAAGCGGCCACGCCGCTGTCGCGGAGCAAATCCTTGCGTACGGCAAAGCAGCGCCCGGTATGACTGTCGGCGCGCGCCCAGCCGTTGACAATAATCATGCGCCGTATCAACCGCGGGCGTTGCAGCGCGAGCTGCACGCCGACCAGGCCGCCCAGCGCATGCCCGATGAAATCGATTTGCGTGACGCCCAGTTCGTCGACGATTTGCTGCACGTCCTCGGCCATGTCGGCAATCGAATAATCCGCCGGCAGCTGCGCCGGACTCTTGCCGGTGCCGCGATGATCGTAGAGGATGACTTTGAATTGCCGCGCCAGCGCCTCCAGCTGCGGCTGCCAGAAACTGCCGAGGCCGCCGAGGCCGGAGGACAGCAGGATGGCGCGCGCGCCGGCATCCTGCTGTCCCACTATTTCATAATGCATGCATGCCACCCTTTTTGGTATCGGGGGTAAACCGGCCTGATCGCCGAGATCACTGCCGCATGCGTGATGCAGGCTTTTGCGGCGAACCCGGAATCGGCGTTTCATTGCTAGCCGATATGCGCGATGGATGCGATTTCGATCAAGGCATCCGGCTTGACCAGGCCGCACTGTATGCAAAAACGCGCAGGCTTTTCGCCGGGAAAATATTCGGCATAGACCTTGTTGACTGCCGCGTAGTCGCTCCAGTCGCGAATGAATATCTGGTTGAAAGTGACGTCGCTCATGCCGCCGCCGGCGGTTTCGATCACGTTTTTGATGGTGTCGAGCACATGCCTGGTTTGCGCGGCGGCGTCGCCCACATGCACCACATTGTTGTCCTTGTCGAACGGCAAGGTGCCGGATACGTAAACCACGCCATCGGCCAGCGTGCCGGGGACGAAAGGCGCGATCGGTGTGCCGGTGCCGGCGGGAATGATGACTTGCTTGGGCATGGAAATCTCCTGTTCTATCGTTGCGGGAAAGATGTCCGCTTACACATCGGCGATGCAGCGGCAGAATTCATCGACGCTCGAAACCCATCCGAAAAAGGTCTCGATGTTGTACAGCGAGGCCTGCTGCAGATATGCCGGCCCGGCCTGATATGTGGCGTCCTCCAGCACGACGCCGAAATATTCGAGAAAGAAACCGTCGCGCAATGTGGACTCCACGCAGACATTGGTCGCGATACCGGTAAACACCAGATTGCGTATGCCGCGCGCGCGCAGCATGCTATCCAGACTGGTATTGTAGAAACCGCTGTAGCGTGGCTTGGACAGAACAATATCGCCGGCCTGAGGCACCAGCTCATCGACCAGTTGATAATCCCATCCGCCCTTGGCAAGCAGGCTGCCCATCAATTCCGGCCGCTTGCGCATGGTTTTGAGCGCATTCGACTTGTACCAGTTAGGCGAACCGGCGCCGCCGGCTTCGACATAGTCGGGGTCCCAGCCATTCTGGAAGAACACCACCGGGATGCCTGCCATGCGCGCCGCCCGGATCGCCACCTGAATGCGCGCCAGCGCGGACACCGCCCCCGTCACGTCGAAACCGGCCAGATCCAGATAGCCGTCCTTCGAGGCATAGGCATTTTGCATATCGACCACGATCAGCGCGGTATTGTCGGCGCGCAAGGCAATCGGCTCCGGCCGCGCCGCCAGCATGTATTGGGCGCCGCTGCCGCCGGCGGCAGGATAAATGCCTTCGTCCGCGGACGCATGCGCCGCGGCGATATCGAAAGGTTTGCCGGTCATTACGCAGCCTCCATGCTCAGGTTGACGGCGCAGCGGCTATTCATCAGCGGCTGTATGCGCTGGCCGAAGTCTTCGATGCCGCCGAGAAAATCGTCGAATGTCAGCAATACGCCGCCCGTGCCCGGCACCGCCGCCACTTCATCCAGCATTCTGGCGACCGTCGCATGAGAACCGACCAGGGTGCCCATATTCAAATTGACGGCGGAGCTGGGATTGGCCATTTGCCGCACATTGGCGTCGGCGCCGGATTTGGTGTCGGCCGCGCCCTGCTCCGACAGCCACGCCAGCGCCTCCGTATCGGCGCCGCCCTTGTAACTTTCCCATTTCGCCATCGCTGCTTCGTCGGTATCGGCGGCAATGATCATGAACAGCACATACAGCGCCACGTTGCGTCCAGTGATGGCATTGGCCTTGGCCAGGTTTTCCGAAGCCGGAGCAAACGCGGCCGGCGTGTTGACGCCGCGCCCGAAACAAAAATTGTAATCGGCATATTTCGACGAAAAAGCCAGCCCGGCCTCGCTCTGGCCGGCGCAGATGACTTCCATCCTGGCCTGCGGTATGGGACTGACGCGGCAGTCTTCCATCTTGAAATACTCACCCTTGAAATCGCTTTTTCCGTCGCGCCACAGATCGCGCAATACCTGAATGTATTCGGAGAGATAAGCGTAGCGGCTACTGAAATACTCGTCGCCCGGCCACATGCCCATCTGCGAATATTCGGGCCGCTGCCAGCCGGCCACCAGATTGATCCCGAACCGGCCGCCGGATATCGAATCGATGGTGGAGGCCATGCGCGCCACGATCGCCGGCGGCATCACCAGCGTCGCGGCCGTCGCAAACAACTTGATGCGGGAAGTCACCGCAGCCAGACCGGCCATCAGCGTGAAGGATTCCAGGTTGTGCTCCCAGAACTCGGTCTTGCCCCCGAAGCCCCGCAACTTGATCATCGACAATGCAAAATCGAATCCATAGTTTTCCGCCTTCTGCACGATCTGCTTGTTTAACTCAAAGGTCGGCATGTACTGCGGCGCGGCGCTGGAAATGAGCCAGCCGTTGTTTCCTATGGGGATGAAAACACCGATATTCATGAGGACACCTCTTGGAAAAATCGATCCGTTGAAATGAGCGGCAAAACATGGATGAAACGGCTGAGATGATGCGATAGATGCAATATCGGTGCCAGCCGAAACCGGCCGACATTGGAGGGAAAACAGCGATTTTGCGCACCAAATTCAGACCGGACGATCAAAATTGGATCAAATGGTCTATCATTTGCACGCACGCGGTGCGCAAGGGAACGAACTCAAGACTGGCGAGCGCCATCGCCTGGCATAGACCAAAGCGGCGCCGCCTTGGCACTGAAGTTGCAACCGGCTGTGGAGCAGCATAGGGTCATGCGCCGGCATCCCGCCCGTCGGAATACTATGTCGCGACGCGGACGCCTTGATTTTCCGTAGAGCCGGCGCGAACACCGTACCGGTCGCCCATTGCGCCGCATTGACCATGGAGCTTGTTTGAGCATTCAGAAACTGCCAGGAAAAATTCCGACCGTACGCCAATCGCGCGGCGAACTGCAACGACCGCCGATCGATAAAAAAGAGCCGGGCGCGCGCAGGTTGCGCGTGATGGAGGCAAAAAAAGAGGTGATTCATCAAGCCGCACTGGAAATTTTCTCGCAGTACGGTTTTTATGGTTCCAGTCTGGATCAGATCGCGAATCTTGCCGATATATCGAAAACCAATTTGCTGTATTACTTCGGCTCCAAGGAAGAGCTCTATCTGTCGGTGCTCAAACGCCTGCTGCACATCTGGCTGGAACCGCTGCTCAACTTCACCGCCGATCAGGAGCCGCTGCAGGCGATACGCGAATATCTGCGCATCAAGATCCAGTACTCGCGCAATCATCCCAAGGCGTCACGGCTGTTCTGCTTTGAAGTCATGCACGGCGCGCCGCTGCTGAAGGATGAGCTGGAAGGCGCTTTGCGTGAACTGGTTACGCAAAAGGCAGTGGTGATCCGCCACTGGATCGCGGCGGGACGGCTGGCGCCGGTCGATCCCTACCATCTGATTTTTTCAATGTGGGCGACTACCCAGCACTATGCCGATTACGCCGTGCAGATTCAGGCCATCCTCGGGAAGGACTTGACCGACGACGAATTCCTTGAGGAAGCAACCGCCAATATCCAGAAGATCATCTTGAACGGCATCGCCCCGCGTTGAAATCGGGGCAGTTGGGCAGTTGGGGCAGTTGGGGCAGTTGGGGCAGTTGGGGCTGAATTGGGGGACGGGTCAAACAGATGGGGGCAAAACGATGGGGAAAAACGGACACTGCCTAAATTGTGGTGGGGATAGTCAGACTCGAACTGACACAGATTGCTCCGCAAGAACCTAAATCTTGTGCGTCTACCAATTTCGCCATATCCCCGACACCTAAATCCAGTGCGCCTACCAAATGCGCTCTATCTGCAGATGCGCGTATTTTACCGAATACGCCGGCATTTATCCATTCATATCGAGACCGCGGCTTTACAAGTCCGGCGCCGTTTATCCCTTATCATGCCGTCTGCGACCATTGCGCCGCTCATTTTTCTCCCGTTAAAAAGGTGATCGACATCGTGTTTCCAGCCCCGAGCAATGCCCGCCATGAATGAACCGCGCGCGGATGCCTCCGGCATGGCGGCGACGGACTTCAAACCGCTGACCCACTATGAAAACTTCCCGGTGGCGTCGCTGCTGCTGCCGGCGCGCCTGCGCCCCGCGGTGCAGGTGATTTACGCCTTCGCCCGCAGCGCGGACGATATCGCCGACGAAGGCGATGCGCAGCCGGAACAGCGTCTGGCCGCTTTGCAGGAATACGAGACGGCAGTGAACGAAATCGCACAAGGCTTGCCACAGCAGGATCCCTTATTTGCGGCGCTGGCCGGCGTCATCCGGCAATACCGGCTCCCGCCGCCGCTGTTCCTGGCGTTGATCTCGGCATTCAAGCAAGACGTCGTGACCACCCGTTACCCGACATTTGCCGGCCTGCTCGATTATTGCGACCGCTCCGCCAACCCGGTCGGTCATCTCATGCTGCATTTGTATGGAAAGGCCGAGGCGCAAAATCTCCGGGATTCCGACGCCATTTGCTCCGCACTGCAACTGATCAATTTCTGGCAAGACGTCGGCATCGACTGGCAAAAGGCGCGGATCTACCTGCCGCTGGAAGACCTGCGGCGTTTCGGCGTGACCGAAACAGCCATCGCCGACGGCCGCGCCGATGCGGCCTGGCGCCGGCTGATGGCGTTCGAAATCGGGCGCGCCCGTGAGTTGATGCTGTCCGGCGCGCCCTTGGCGAGCCGCCTGCCCGGCCGCCTGGGCTGGGAATTGCGGCTGGTGGTGCAAGGCGGCTTGCGCATTCTGGACCGGATCGCAGCTAACGATTATGACGTGTTCCGCCGTCGCCCGATGTTGGGCATGCGCGACTGGCCGGCGATTTTATGGCGCGGCTTGCGTATGTAAGCATGGCAACTTTCGATTGTCCCGGCCGGACCAGTCGGCTAGCATAGCGCCTGCCATTACTCCGCAACAGCATCGCTTTTTCATCTCATCGCTCTTACTTATGTCACCAGACGAATATTGCCAACAGAAAACCGCGCAAAGCGGATCCAGTTTTTATTACAGTTTTCTGTTTTTGCCGCCGCTGCGGCGCCGTGCGATTACCGCGCTGTATGCATTCTGCCGCGAAGTGGACGATACGGTCGACAATGCCACCGATGAACACGTCGCGCGTACCAAATTGATGTGGTGGCGCCACGAAATCGCCTCCATGCTGGACGGTCATCCCAGCCATCCGGTGACGCTGGCGCTCCAACCGCATCTGGCGGCCTATGATTTGAAGGGCGAACATCTGCAGGCCATCATCGACGGCATGGAAATGGATTTGAGCCAGACGCGTTATCTGGACTATATCGCGCTCCAAAAATATTGCTGGCATGTGGCCGGCGTGGTCGGCATTCTGTCGGCCGGCATTTTCGGCGCGACCACGCCGGCCACGCTGGCCTATGCGGAAAAGCTGGGCCTGGCGTTTCAATTGACCAATATCATTCGCGACGTCGGCGAAGACGGCCGCAAGGGGCGTATCTATCTGCCGGTCAACGAATTGCAGCAATTCGGCGTGACCGCGGCCGATATCCTGAATGCGCGCCACAGCGAGAATTTCGAAAAACTGATGCAATTCCAGGCGGCGCGCGCGCAGGCCGTCTACGACGAGGCCTTTGCGCTGTTGCCGCGGCAGGACCGGCGCGCGCAACGGCCAGGGCTGATCATGGCGGCGATTTATCGCACGCTGCTCGATGAAATCGAACGCGACGGCTTTCATGTGCTCAAGCAGCGTATTGCACTGACGCCGATCCGCAAGCTATGGCTGGCCTGGAAGACCTATATCCGCAACTGACATGTCCATCGCTCACTCTCAGCGGAGTTTTCCGCATTGAACAGGCGCCTGCGCACCGCAGTCGTCGGCGCCGGCTGGGCCGGCTGCGCAGCCGCCGTGACCTTGGCGCGCGCCGGCCACGACGTGACCCTGCTGGAAGCCGGGCGCATGCTGGGCGGCCGCGCGCGCCGCGTCGACGTCGGCGGCAAGGCGCTGGATAACGGCCAGCATATTCTGCTGGGCGCCTATCGCGCCAGTCTGGACATGATGCGCATGCTGAAGGTCGATATCGATGCGGCAATGCTGCGCGTGCCTCTGCAAATGCGCTATCCGCCGGATTGCGATGGCGTCGATTTCATTGCGCCGCGCTTGCCTGCGCCGCTGCATCTGCTGTTTGCGCTGTGCCGCGCGAAAGGCATGCCGCGCGGCGACAAGCTGGCGCTGGCGCGTTTTTTCAGCGCGATGCGCTGGATCGCCTGGCGGCTGGATGAGGATTGTTCGGTGCTGGAGCTGCTGCAGCGCTACGATCAAAGCGAATTTCTATGTCGCCGCATATGGCGGCCGCTATGCGTTGCGGCGCTGAACACACCGCCGCAACGCGCGTCGGCGCAGGTCTTTCTGGCCGTGCTGCGCGATAGCCTGGCCGCGCCGCGCCGCGGCGCCTCCGATATGCTGTTGCCGCGCGTCGACTTGAGCGCCCTGCTGCCGCAGCGCGCGGCGGAATATCTGCAACGCGCCGGCGCCCGCGTCGAAACCGGCGCCGCGGTCAAGCGGATAGCCCGCGCATCCGATGACATGTACTGGACGCTGCAATTCAGCGACCCGCAACGCGCTCCGGTAATCGCCGACAAAATCATTGTCGCGACCGCGCCGGAACAGGCCGCCGCCCTGCTCGCCGAGTTAAGCGACACACGGATGCTGGCAGCGTTTTCCTACGAGCCGATCACCACCTGTTATCTGCAGTATCCATCGGACATGCGGCTGGACCGGGTGTTTTATGCGTTGCCGGACGATCCATCCTTGGCGGCGTGGGGCCAATATGTGTTCGATCGTGGCCAGCTGGATCCTGCGCAAGCCGGTTTGCTCGCCGTGGTGGTCAGCAGCGCCGGCGACGCGATTGCGCCGGGCCTGACGGCTTTGCCAAGCCAGATCGCCGCGCAGTTGGCGAGCGTATTGCGGCTGCCGGCGTTGGCAATCCCGTTGTGGAGCAAGGTCATCGGTGAAAAACGGGCGACGTTTTCGTGCGCGCCGGGCTTGCGGCGGCCGGGACATCGTACCGATGCGGAGGGTATTTTTCTTGCCGGCGATTACACTGAGGGCGATTACCCTGCCACGCTGGAAGCGGCGGTGCGCAGCGGCATTGCGGCGGCGACATTGATCGATGCCTGACATGAATCGGCGCGGCAAGAACCTGCGCCCATACTATTTCAGACTTCCCAGTCGCCGCGAGAGATTTTGTCGAGCCAGAACGCGCCGATGATCGTCTTCACGTCGGTTACCTGCCCGTTGCGCACGCCATTCATCAGCTCGCTCAGCGGCGCTTTGTAGACGTCCAGAAACTCGCCGTCGTCCAGCGTGCTGCCGCCGGCGACCAGGCCGCGCGCCAGATAGATGTCCAGATGCTCATCGGAATACGCAATGGCATTGTGAATCGTGCAGACGAAGCGCCAGTCGGTCGCGGTGTAGCCGGTTTCTTCCCTTAATTCGCGCTGTGCGCAGATCAGTGAATCCTCCCCGACGTCGATTTTCCCGGCCGGGAACTCGATAAAGACGCGATCCAGCGGATAGCGGAACTGGCGTTCCAGCAGCACGCTGCCGTCGTCGAATACCGGCAGAATGACCGTCGCGCCGGGATGTTTGATGTGCTCGCGTATGGCCGGCTTGCCGTTGGGCAAACGCACCGTATCGCTGACCAGTTTCAGGAAATGGCCGTCATAGGCCGTCTTGCTGTCGATTTTGACTTCGACCAAATGCTCATCCATGCATTTCTCCGGCGTATCGCGTATTCGGCTCAGCGATGTTTGTACAGATAACGGAAAACGTAGCCCGGAAAAGCGAACACCAGGAATAGGCACCCGCTGATGGCAAAGAATTCCCAGTGGTGGGCGAAGGTATTGCCGATCGTAGATTCCAGAAAATACGCGGCGCCGCCGACCGCAAAATACAGCACCACTAATTCGATCAGACGCCACCAGATCGGCTTGACGTAGCCCTCGCTGCGGTTAAGCGGAATGACGGCGAACAACTGCTGATTCAGAAAAGGCAGATTGGCGGCGATCAGCGCCAGCAGGATGACGGCCCAGCTATACAGGGAAACGTTCACTGACGGCGCCCGGCATCAATGCATCACCACACTGAGGAACGACGACATGGTCTTCACCATCGTTTGCGCCGACAGATCCATCAGCATGCCGGGCCACAAACCGATGACCAGCACGGCCAGGCCGTTGAGGCTGAGCACCACGCGCACGTCGATGCTGGTCGCCAGCTTGGCGGTGTCGATCGCATCGTCGAAATACATCAGTTTGACCACGCGCAGATAGTAGAACGCGCCGATCAGCGAGAACAGCACCGCCACCACCGGCAACCAGATCTGGCCGGTCGCCAGCGCCGCCTGCAGCACTGACAGCTTGGCGTAGAAACCGACTGTAGGCGGCAAGCCGGCCAGCGACAGCATCATCATCATCATCAGGAAGGCAAACCATGGGCTGCGCTGATTCAGACCCTTGAAATCCTCGAGCCGGTCGCCTTCGAAGCCGGCGCGCGACATCAGCAGGATCACGCCGAAAGTACCCAGCGTCGTCAGCACATAGGTAATCGCATAGAACAATGCCGAGCTATACGCATTCGGCGCCGCGTACAGGCTGTTGCCGACCACGCCTGACAGCAGGCCCAGCAGCATGAAGCCCATATGCGAAATGGTCGAATACGCCAGCATGCGTTTCAGATTGGTTTGCGCGATCGCGGTGATGTTGCCGATGGCCAGCGACAGCACGGCCAGCACCAGCAGCATTTGCTGCCAGTCGATCGCCAGCGGCAACAGGCCTTCGACCAGAATACGGTAAGTGATGACGAAAGCCGCCAGCTTCGGCGCCGCGCCCAGCAACAGCGTCACCGCGGTCGGCGCGCCCTGATAAACGTCGGGTATCCACATGTGGAACGGCACCGCGCCCAGCTTGAAGGCCAGGCCCGCGACCATGAACACCAGACCGAACACCAGAATCGTACGATCGACCTGACCGCTGGCGATCGCCTGGAATATCGCAGGCAATTCCAGCGCGCCGGTAGCGCCGTACAGCATCGAAATCCCGTACAACAGGAAGCCGGAGGCCAGCGCGCCCAGCACGAAATACTTCATCGCGGCTTCGGTGGCCGCCGTATTGTCGCGGCGCAAGGCGGTCAAGGCGTACAGCGACAGCGACATCAGTTCCAGGCCCAGATAGATGCTGAGCAGGCTGTTGGCCGAAATCATGATCATCTGACCCAGCATCGCAAACAGCGCCAGCGTATAGAATTCGCCGCCCAGATGATTGCCGACCATTTCACGAACGGTAATATAGGCGCGCGAATACACCAGCGTCATCGCCACCGCGCCATACACGGCCAGCTTCATCACTTCGGCCAGCGGATCGGTCACGAACATATTGTTGAAGGTGTATACGGTGGCGCCGCTGCCGGAATGCAGCAGCGTCAGCGCGGCGCAGCCGGCGATGGTCAGCAGCGACAGGTAGTAGGTGACGATGCGTTTGGCATCCGGCAGGAACATATCGATCAGCAGAATCGCGGAGGCCGCGATCAGCAGAAATATTTCCGGATAAACAGGGATCAGATTCAGATTATTCATTTATTTGCCGATTTTTATACGCTGGTCGCATGTCAGTTGATTTTCGAGATGGCGATATGCTTGAGCAGTTCGCCGACCGACACCTGCATCGCGTCGGTGACCGGCGCCGGGTACAGACCCATTGCAAGTACCGCGATGGTCAGCAGTGCGAGTATCAGAAATTCGCGCTTGTTCAAATCCAACAGTTCGGCCACGTGATGATTGGCGACGACGCCGAAAATGACGCGCTTGGCCAGCCACAGGGAATAGGCAGCGCCCAGGACCAGGGCGGTGGCGGCCAGCAGGCCGATCCAGAAATTGAATTTGACCGCGCCCAGGATGACCATGAATTCGCCGACGAAACCGGAAGTCCCCGGCAAGCCGCAATTGGCCAGCGAGAACAGAATGAAGAACACGGCGAAACGCGGCATCTTGTGCACCACGCCGCCGAAATCGGCGATCTGGCGGGTGTGCATGCGGTCGTACAGCACGCCGATGCACATGAACATCGCGCCGGACACAAAGCCGTGCGAAATCATCTGCGCAATCGCGCCCTGCACCGCCATGTCGTTGAACATGAAGAAGCCCAGCGTGACGAAACCCATGTGCGCGATCGACGAATACGCCACCAGCTTCTTCATATCGGTTTGCACCAGCGCCACCAGGCCGACGTAGATCACGGCGATCAGCGACAGCGTGATCATGAAGCCCGACAGATAATGGCTGGCGTCGGGCGTGATCGGCAGCGAGAACCGCAGAAAGCCGTAACCACCCAGTTTCAGCATGATGGCGGCCAGCACGATGGAGCCGCCGGTCGGCGCTTCAACGTGGGCGTCCGGCAGCCAGGTATGCACCGGCCACATCGGCACCTTGACCGCGAACGCCATCAGCAGCGCGAAGAAAATCAGGACCTGCTCGGTCATCGACAACGGCACCTGCTGCCAGGTCAGGATATCGAACGAACCGCCGGACACGAAATACAGATAGATCACCGCGATCAGCATCAGCAGCGAACCCATCAGCGTGTACAGGAAGAACTTGACCGCCGCATACACGCGGTTGGAGCCGCCCCAGACACCGACGATGATGAACATCGGAATCAGCGTGGCCTCGAAGAATACGTAGAACAGCAGGCCGTCGAGCGCGCAGAACACGCCGATCATCAGGCCGGACAGGATCAGGAAGGCGCCCATGTACTGCGCGACCCGCTTCTCAATCACCCGCCAGCCGGCTATCACCACCAGCACCGTGATGAACGCGGTCAGCGGCAGGAACCACAGCGACAGGCCATCGATGCCCAGCGCGTAGCGGATGCTGAAACGGTCGATCCAGGGCGTGTTTTCGACGAACTGCATGCCGTGGAACGCATTGTCGAAATGCATCACCAACGGCAGCGTCGCCGCGAAGCTGACGATGGAGCCGATCAGCGCCAGCCAGCGCGCCAGTTGTGGATTATCGTCGCGGCCGATTGCCAGGACGAGCAGACCGAAAGCGACCGGCAACCAGATCGCAAGGCTGAGAAGAGGGAAAGTTGACTGCATCATGGTTATTATTTACTTAACTCCGCCAACTTATTTGGCAAACGGAAACGGCATGAACCAAACCAGGAAACCCAGCAAACCGATGATCATCACGAATGCATAGTGATAGATGTAACCGGATTGCCAGAGACGGGTGATCTTGGAGAACCAGCCGACGGCCTTGGCGCTGCCGTTGACGATCAGGCCGTCGATCAGGCCCTTGTCTCCGACATTCCACAGACCGCCGCCCAACAGACGCGCGCCGCCGGCGAATACCACATCGTTGAACTTGTCCATGTAATATTTATTGTCCAGCAGCGCGTAGATCGGATGGAAGCTGCGTTTGATCGCCGCCGGCAGGCGCGGGTTGACCATGTAGCAGTAATACGACGACGCCACGCCGGCGATCATCAGCCAGAACGTCGGCGCGCTCACCGCATGGATCGCCATGCTGACTGGGCCATGGAATTCGCCATGCAGTTCTTCCATCGCATGATGGTTTTCGCCGACGAAAATGGCGCCCTTGAAAAAGGAGCCGAACAGCAGCGGATCGACCACGAAGAAGCCGATCAGCAGCGACGGGATCGCCAGCATGATCAAGGGCAGCGTCACCACCCACGGCGATTCGTGCGGTTTCTGACCGGGCGCCAGACCGTGATGTGCGTCGGCGTCGCCGATATCGTGGTCGGCATGATCGTCGTGGCCGTGCGCCGCATCGGCGTGAGCGTGATGCGCATCGGCGGCATCATGTCCGTGCGCATCGTGCGCGGCCTTGCCGAAGCGCTCTTCGCCGTGGAATACCAGGAAATACATGCGGAACGAGTAGAACGCTGTCACGAACACACTGGCCAGCACCGCGAAATAAGCGAAACCGGAGCCGGCGATGGTGCTCGCATGCACCGCATCGATGATGCTGTCCTTCGAATAGAAGCCCGAGAAGAACGGCGTGCCGATCAGCGCCAGCGAACCGATCAGCGACGTGATCCAGGTGATCGGCATGTATTTGCGCAGGCCGCCCATGTTGCGGATGTCCTGATCGTGATGCATGCCGAGGATCACCGAACCGGCGCCCAGGAACAGCAACGCCTTGAAGAAAGCATGCGTCATCAAATGGAACACGCCGACCGAATAGGCCGACGCGCCGAGCGCGACGGTCATGTAGCCGAGCTGCGACAGCGTCGAATACGCCACCACGCGCTTGATGTCGTTCTGGATAACGCCCAGAAACCCCATGAACAAGGCCGTGATCGCGCCGATCACCAGAATCACCGACAGCGCGGTATCCGACAGCTCAAACAGCGGCGACATGCGCGTCACCATGAAGATGCCGGCGGTCACCATCGTCGCGGCGTGAATCAGCGCGGAGATCGGGGTCGGGCCTTCCATCGAATCCGGCAGCCAGACGTGCAGCGGGAACTGCGCCGACTTGCCCATTGCGCCGACGAACAGGCAAATGCAGGCCACCGTCAGCAGCATCCAGTCGGTGCCCGGCAGCGTCAGCCGCGCCAGATCGGCGCGTTGCGCGAACACGTCGCTGTAATTCATCGAGCCGGCGTAAGCCAGCAACAGGCCGATGCCCAGAATGAAGCCGAAATCGCCGACGCGGTTGACCAGGAAGGCCTTCATGTTGGCCTTGATCGCAGTCGGCCGCTCGTACCAGAAGCCGATCAGCAGATACGACACCAGACCCACCGCTTCCCAGCCGAAGAACAGTTGCAGGAAGTTGTTGCTCATGACCAGCATCAACATCGAGAACGTGAACAGCGAGATATACGAGAAGAAACGGTTATAGCCTTCGTCCTCTTCCATATAGCCGATGGTGTAGATGTGCACCATCAGCGACACGAAGGTGACCACGCACATCATCATCGCGGTCAGGCTGTCGACTAGGAATCCAACCTCCAGCTTCAGGCTGCCGACCGACATCCACGTATACAGGGTGCCGTTGTAGCTGGCGCCGTCGATCACCGCCAGCAGCGTTTGCACCGAGATGATGAACGCGATCAGCACGCCCAGGATCGTCACGGTATGCGACGTCTTGCGGCCGATCAGGTTGCCGAAGAATTTTGTGCCGAACAGACCCGCAATTACGGATCCGATCAACGGGGCCATCGGTACGGCCAGAAGTAGAAGTGGGTTGAGTTGCCCCGCCATGATGAACCTTATCGCTATTTTAGTTAACCTTTGAGACTGTCGAGATCTTCCACGTTGATGGTGTCCAGATTACGGAACAGCACCACCAGAATGGCGAGACCTATCGCGGATTCCGCGGCAGCCACAGTCAGGATGAAAAACACAAAAACCATACCGGCGGCATCGCCCAGATAATGCGAGAAGGCGATGAAGTTCAGGTTGACGGCCAACAGCATCAATTCGATCGCCATCAGTAATACGATAATGTTCTTGCGGTTCAGAAAGATGCCGACGATCGAAATCGCGAACAGAATGGCGCCGAGAACCAGGTAGTGCGTGAGCGAGAGAGTCATGTTTGGTCGCCCCTTATGATTGTTTGTTTGCCGCGACGGCATCGGCGGGCACGGCGGCGGCGACCTCATTGCGCGTCGATTCCGATTTCATCTTGACCAGGCGCACGCGGTCGCGGCTCTTGACGCGGACCGCATCGGACGGATCGAAGTGCTTGCTGTCCTTGCGGCGGCGCAGCGTCAGCGCGGTGGCGGCGACGATCGCCACCAGCAATATCACCGCGGCGATTTCAAACGCATATACGTATTTGGTATAGATCACCATGCCCAGCGCCTTGGTGGTGCCGATGACGCCGGCGGCGACCGGCACTTGCGCTTCCGGAAAGCTGAACGAAGGAAAGCTGTACAGCAGCACCGCCGCCATTTCGAGCACGATCACCACGCCGATGGTGCTGGCCAGCGGAAAGTAGCCCCAGAAGCCTTCGCGTATCCTTTCCATATTGATGTCGAGCATCATCACCACGAACAGGAACAGCACCATCACCGCGCCGACATAGACCAGCACCAGCACGATGGCCAGGAATTCGGCTTGCAGCAGCAGCCAGATCGCGGCGGCCGAAAAGAAGGACAGCACCAGAAACAGCGCCGCGTGCACCGGGTTGCGCGCAGTGATGACGCGCAAGGCCGCCAGCACCAGAATCGCCCCAAACGCGTAGAACAAGACAGTTTTAAATTCCATGATCAACCAAAAAGTCGGCTAAAAAAAGTCGGCCGCATGCGGGTGCAAACGAGCATTGCGGCCGGTCAATATCTGAATCAGCGATATGCGGCATCCTCGGTACGGGCTGCCGCGATTTCCTTTTCGTACCTGTCGCCGACTGCCAGCAACATTTCCTTGGTGTAGTAAAGATCACCGCGTTTTTCGCCGTGATATTCGAGAATGTGCGTTTCAACGATCGAATCGACCGGGCAGGATTCTTCGCAGAATCCGCAGAAAATGCATTTGGTCAGGTCGATGTCGTAACGGGTGGTGCGGCGCGAACCGTCGTCGCGCTGCTCCGATTCGATGGTGATCGCCATCGCCGGGCACACCGCTTCGCACAGCTTGCAGGCGATGCAGCGCTCTTCGCCGTTCGGATAGCGGCGCAATGCATGCAGACCGCGAAAACGCGGTGACATCGGCGTCTTTTCTTCCGGGAACTGGATCGTGATCTTGCGCGCGAACAGATAGCGGCCGGTCAGCGCCAGTCCCTTGATCAGTTCGCGCAGCATCAGGCTGCCGAAAAAGTCTTTAATTGCTTCCATGTCTTGCTCTCAATTTTGCGTTGCTGCCGTTACACAACGGCAAACTCTATTTCCAGATATTCCATGGAGTCTGCATCCACACCGCCACCGTCACCAGCCAGAACAGCGTCAGCGGAATGAACACCTTCCAGCCCAGGCGCATGATCTGGTCGTAGCGGTAACGGGGGAAGGATGCGCGCACCCAGATAAACATCGACACCACCAGGAAGGTCTTGATGCCCAGCCAGATCCAGCCCGGGATGAAGTCCAGCAGGTGGATCGGCGACGCCCAGCCGCCGAGGAACATCAGCGAAGCCAGCATCGAAATCAGAATCATGTTGGCGTATTCGGCCAGGAAGAAGATCGCAAACGACATGCCCGAGTATTCGATCATGTGACCGGCCACGATTTCGGATTCGCCTTCGACCACGTCGAACGGATGGCGGCTGGTTTCGGCAATGCCGGAGATCACATAGATGATGAAGACCGGCAGCAGAGGCAGCCAATTCCACGACAGGAAACTCAAACCGTGGTCGAAGAAATAGCCTTTGCTCTGCCCCATCACGATATCGGTAATGTTCAGGCTGCCGGTCACCATCAGCACGATCACGAAGCAAAAGCCCATCGCCACTTCATAGGAAATCATTTGCGCCGATGCGCGCATGGCGCCGAGGAATGCGTATTTCGAGTTCGACGCCCAGCCGGCGATGATCACGCCGTACACTTCGATCGAGGTGATCGCCATGATGAACAGCAAACCGGCGTTGACATTGGCCAGTACGGTTTCCGGTCCGAAAGGAATCACCGCCCACGCCGCTATCGCCGGCATGATGGTCATGACCGGCGCAATGAAAAACAAAAATTTGCTGGCTTTGGCCGGTGTGGTGACTTCCTTGAAAATCAGCTTCAGCGCATCGGCGATCGGTTGCAGCAAGCCGGCCGGTCCGACCCGGTTGGGTCCCATGCGGACGTGCATCCAGCCGATCAGCTTGCGTTCCCAGTAAGTCAGATAAGCCACGCAACCCAGCAGCGGTAAGACGATCACCACGATTTTGATCAGGCTCCAGACCAGCGGCCAGAAATAGCCGAACAAATTCGCGCCGGACGAATTGACGGTCAGTAAGAATTGATCCATCACGCTTTCTCCACTGCAATTGCGCCAAACATCGCACCCAGCGCCGCAGTGCTGCCATGACCCGCCGCCACGCGCACCACGTTCGCGGGCAGATTCTTATCGATTGCGGCGGCCAGCGTTGCGCTGCCCTGCCCCTGACTGACCTTGACGCGATCGCCGGCGTTGATGCCGAGCCGGGCTGCCAATGCCGCCGACAGCCACGCCCGCGGCGCGGCCGCATCCGCGGTCTGTTGCAGCGACGGCGAGCGGCGTACGACCGCATCGGTGAAGTAGATCGGCACATCGGCGATGCGCTCCGCCTGGCCGGCGCTCGCTTGCGCGGCTTGCCATTGCGTGTGCGCGGCCAGATTGTTCAGACGCGCGCGCACCGCATCGATGTCGGCGGCGTCGCCGATGACTTCGGTACGGATCGCTTCCGAGGTGTCGTAATCGAAATTCGGCAATTCCAGCAGATTGCCCAGTACCCGCAATACTTTCCATGCCGGACGCGCTTCGCCCAGCGGCTTGACGGTGCCGTTGAAGCTTTGCGCGCGGCCTTCGGCGTTGACGAAGGTGCCGGAGGTTTCGGTGAACGGAGCGATCGGCAGCAAGACGTCGGCGTAATCGGCGCCGTGCCGGTAGGCCGACATCACCACCACCATTTCGGCCTGGGCCAGCGCTGAGCGCGCGGCTTGCGGATCGGCGCAATCGAGTTCCGGTTCGACGTTGAGCAGCAGATAGGCCTTGCGCGGCGTGCCGAGCATCTTGCCCGCGTCCGCCCCGTTTGCGCCGGGCATCGCGTTGGCCAGATAGCCGCCGACGGTGTTGCCGCCTTCGGTCAGATAACCGAATTTGGCGCCGGTTTGCTCGGCGATCCATTGCGCGGCGCTGTGCAGCTGCGCGGCTTGCGGATGCTGCGCGGCCGCATTGCCGAGGAAGACGGCCTTGCGCTCGCCGGATGACAGGCTGGCGGCAACGGCGCGGGCCGCGTCGGAAATGTCGAGGGTCTCGAATCCGGCTGGCGCGGCGATGCCTTTTTCTTTGGCGATGGCGGCGACGATCTGATGCAGCGACGCCAGCCACGCGGAAGGCGCGGCGATGATCTTGGCGGCCACCGGCATCAGCAGATCGTCGTCGGTGGCGTGCAACAGACTGAGCTTGGCGCCGCTCTTGGTCGCCGCGCGCAGACGCGCCGACAGCAACGGATGATCCTTGCGCAGGAAGGAACCGATGACGAATGCGCGATTGAGCTGCGACACGTCGGCGATCGGCATGCCCAGCCACGGCGCGACCTTGCGGTCCAGCGAGAAATCCGATTGGCGCAGGCGGAAATCGACGTTTTCGGAACCCAGGCCGCGCACCACTTTTTGCAGCAGGCTCAGCTCTTCCAGCGTCGAGTAAGGCGTCGCCAGCGCGCCGATGGCGTCGGCGCCGTGTTCATGTTTGATGTTGCGCAGACCGTGCGCCACGTATTCCAGCGCGGTCTGCCAATCGACTTCGCGCCATTGGCCGTCCTGTTTCAGCATCGGCTTGGTCAGGCGGTCGGCCGTGTCCAGGCCTTCGTACGAGAAACGGTCCTTGTCCGAAATCCAGCATTCGTTGACGGCTTCGTTTTCCAGCGGCAGCACGCGCATGACCTTGCCGCCCTTGACCTGCACGATCAGATTGGCGCCGAGACTGTCGTGCGGGCTGACCGATTTGCGGCGCGACAATTCCCAGGTGCGGGCGCTGTAGCGGAACGGTTTCGAAGTCAGTGCGCCGACCGGGCACAGATCGATCATGTTGCCGGACAATTCGGAGTCAACGGTCTTGCCGACGAAGGTCGTGATTTCGGCATGTTCGCCGCGGCCCAGCATGCCCAGCTCCATCACGCCGGCGATTTCCTGGCCGAAACGCACGCAACGGGTGCAGTGTATGCAGCGGTTCATTTCCTTCATCGAGATCAGCGGGCCGGCGTCTTTCGGCACCACGACGCGCTTTTCTTCTTCGTAGCGCGACGTCGACTTGCCGTAGCCGACGGCCAGATCCTGCAGCTGGCATTCGCCGCCCTGATCGCAGATCGGGCAATCCAGCGGGTGATTGATCAGCAGGAATTCCATCACGCCTTTTTGCGCCTTGACCGCCTTGTCGCTGGCGGTGCGCACGATCATGCCGGCGGACACCGGGGTGGCGCAGGCCGGCAGCGGCTTCGGCGCCTTTTCCACCTCGACCAGGCACATGCGGCAGTTGGCCGCGATGGACAATTTTTTGTGATAGCAAAAATGTGGAATGTACGTGCCGATCTTGTTGGCAGCGTCCATCACCATGCTGCCTTCGAGCACTTCTACTTTTTTACCGTCTATTTCGATTTCAACCATGGCTTTGCTTTTCGCCCAAGTATTCTTGATTACGCTTGATTACATCGGTAGCAGATACACTGCCCGACGCCTTACATATAAGCCGGCACCAGACAATGCTTATGCTCGATGTGGTATTCGAATTCCTCGCGGTAGTTCTTGATGAACGCGCGCACCGGCATCGCGGCGGCATCGCCCAGCGCGCAGATGGTGCGGCCCTGGATGTTGTCGGCGACCGAGTTGAGCAGGTCCAGATCTTCCGGACGGCCCTGGCCGTTTTCGATGCGCTCGACCACGCGATACATCCAGCCCGTGCCTTCGCGGCATGGCGTGCACTGTCCGCACGATTCCTCAAAATAGAAATACGCCAGACGCAGCAGCGACTTGACCATGCAGCGCGTGTCGTCCATCACGATCACGGCGCCCGAGCCCAGCATGGAGCCGGCCTTGGCGATCGCGTCGTAGTCCAGATCGGTGTCCATCATCACGTCGCCGCGAATCACCGGCGCCGACGAACCGCCGGGAATGACGGCCTTGATCTTTTTGCCGCCGCGCATGCCGCCGGCCAGTTCCAGCAGCTTGGCGAACGGCGTGCCCAGCGGAATTTCGTAGTTGCCCGGCTTTTCGACGTCGCCGGAGATCGAGAAGATCTTGGTGCCGCCGTTGTTCGGCTTGCCGATGGCGGCGTAGGCTTCCGCGCCCATGCCGAAAATGAACGGCACGGCGGCGAAGGTTTCGGTGTTGTTGATGGTGGTCGGTTTGCCGTACAAACCGAAGCTGGCCGGGACCGGCGGCTTGAAGCGCGGCTGCCCTTTCTTGCCTTCCAGCGATTCCAGCAACGCGGTTTCTTCGCCGCAGATGTAGGCGCCGTAGCCGTGCGAGGCGTGCAGCTGAAACGAGAATTCGGTGCCCAGGATGCGGTCGCCGAGGAACCCGGCGGCGCGCGCCTCCTCCAGCGCCTCTTCGAAGCGCGCGTAGGTGTCCCAGATTTCGCCGTGAATATAGTTGTAGCCGACAGTGATGCCCATCGCGTAACCGCCGATGATCATGCCTTCGATCAGCGAGTGCGGGTTATAGCGCATGATGTCGCGGTCCTTGAACGTGCCCGGCTCGCCTTCGTCGCTGTTGCAGACCAGGTATTTCTGACCCGGATACTGGCGCGGCATGAAGCTCCACTTCAGGCCGGTCGGGAAACCGGCGCCGCCGCGGCCGCGCAAGGACGAGGCCTTCAGCTCGGCAATGACCTGCTCGGGCGTGATCTTGTCGTTCAGGATGCGTTTCAGGGATGCATAGCCGCCGCGCTTGACGTAATCGGCCAGACCCCAGTTGTTGCCGTCCAGGCCGGCCAGAATCAATGGCTGGATATGACGATCATGCAAACTAGTCATTTCTTCAATTCCTCCAGCAGCGCATCGATCTTCTCGCCGGACATCCAGCTGCACATGCGTTTATTGTTGACCAGCATCACCGGCGCGTCGCCACAGGCGCCCATGCATTCGCCTTCGACCAGCGTGAACAGGCCGTCGGCGGTGGTTTCGCGGAAACCGACGCCAAGCTTCTGCTTCAGGTGTTCGGCCGCGCCGACGCCGCCGGACAACGCGCATGGCAGGTTGGTGCAAACGGAAATCTTGTGTTTGCCGACCGGCTTGGTGTTGAACATGTTGTAAAAGGTCGCCACTTCCTGCACCGCAATCGCCGGCATGCCCAGATAATCGGCCACGTCCAACTGCGTTTCAGGCGCCAGCCAGCCCTTTTCGTCCTGGGCGATGGCGAGCGCCGCGATCACCGCGGACTGTTTCTGCTCGGCGGGATATTTCGCGACTTCGCGATCGATCTTTTTGTACGACTCTTCACTTAACAGCATTTTTTAGCCATCCGTGCGCATCGCTGCGCGGGTTACGGTTTATCTTTAGCGGTCAATTTCACCAAATACGATGTCTTGCGTGCCGATGATCGTGACGGCGTCGGCGATCATGTGGCCCGACGCCATTTCGTTGAGGCTTTGCAAATGCGCGAAGCCCGGCGCGCGGATCTTCATCCGGTACGGCTTGTTGGCGCCGTCCGATATCAGATAGATGCCGAACTCGCCTTTCGGGTGTTCGATCGCGCTGTACGCTTCGCCCGGCGGCACATGGAAGCCTTCGGTGAACAATTTGAAATGGTGGATCAGGTCTTCCATGTTCGATTTCATGTCGACCCGCGGCGGCGGCGCGATCTTGTGATTATCGATAATCACCGGACCGGCATTGTTGCGCAGCCATTCCACGCATTGCTTGATGATGCGGTTGGACTGGCGCATCTCCTCGACGCGCACCAGATAGCGATCGTACGAGTCGCCGTTCTTGCCGACCGGCACGTCGAAATCGAGCAGATCGTAGACTTCGTACGGCTGTTTCTTGCGCAGATCCCATTCGACGCCGGAACCGCGCAGCATCGCACCCGTAAAGCCCATTGCCAGCGCGCGCTCCGGCGACACCACGCCGATGCCTACCAGCCGCTGTTTCCAGATGCGGTTGTCGGTCAGCAGGGTTTCGTATTCGTCGACGTATTTGGGGAAGCGGTTGGTGAAGTCTTCGATGAAATCGAGCAGCGAACCCTGGCGGTTTTCGTTCAGCGCGCGGATCGCCTTGTCGTTGCGCATGATCGACGCCTTGTACTGCGGCATCGTTTCCGGCAGATCGCGGTACACGCCGCCAGGACGGTAATAGGCGGCATGCATGCGCGCGCCGGATACCGCTTCGTAGCAGTCCATCAGATCTTCGCGTTCGCGGAAGGCGTACAGCAGAATGCCCATAGCGCCGACGTCCAGCCCGTGCGCGCCGATCCACATCAGGTGGTTCAGCAGACGGGTGATTTCATCGAACATCACCCGGATATATTGGGCGCGCAGCGGCACTTCGATGCCGAGCAGCTTCTCGATCGCCATCACGTATGCGTGCTCGTTGCACATCATCGACACGTAATCGAGACGATCCATATACGGAACCGACTGCAGATAGGTCTTTTGCTCGGCCAGCTTTTCGGTCGCGCGGTGCAGCAGGCCGATGTGCGGATCGGCGCGTTGAATCACTTCGCCGTCGAGTTCCAGCACCAGACGCAAAACGCCGTGCGCCGCCGGATGCTGCGGGCCGAAGTTGAGCGTGTAATTCTTGATGTCTGCCATTAATTGACCCCGTAATTTTCTTCGCGAATGACGCGCGGGACGATCTCGCGCGGCTCGATCGTGACGGGCTGGTAAATGACGCGCCGCTGTTCGGCGTCGTAGCGCATTTCGACGTAGCCGGAAACCGGGAAATCCTTGCGGAACGGGTGGCCGATGAAACCGTAGTCGGTCAGCAGGCGGCGCAAGTCGTTGTGACCTTCGAACAGGATGCCGTACAGGTCGAACGCTTCGCGCTCGTACCAGTCGGCGGCCGACCAGATCGACGTCACCGACGCCAGCAACGGCAACTCGTCGTCCGGCGCAAAGGCGCGCACCCGCACGCGCCAGTTATGCGTCAAAGACAGCAGATGGGATACCGCCGCAAAGCGCGGGCCTTCCCATACGCCGTCGCCGTAGGTCGAATAGTCGACGCCGCACAAATCGATCAATTCCTCGAAACGCGTATCGGGATGATCGCGCAGTACGCGCATGGCGGACAGGTAATCCCCGGCGCCGACGATGATCGTCACTTCGCCCAGCGCGACCGTCAATGTTTTCAGATATCCGCCGAGCGCGCCGCGCAATGCGGCTTCCAGCGCTTCCAGTTTTGTTGTCATACCGACCTCTTAGCGCGCAATCGTGTTGGTGCGCTTGATTTTGTTCTGCAGCTGAATCACGCCGTACAGCAGCGCTTCGGCCGTCGGCGGGCAACCGGGAACGTAGACGTCCACCGGCACGATGCGGTCGCAGCCGCGCACCACCGAATACGAATAGTGATAATAGCCGCCGCCGTTGGCGCAGGAGCCCATCGAAATCACCCAGCGCGGCTCGGCCATCTGGTCGTACACCTTGCGCAGCGCTGGCGCCATCTTGTTGCTCAGCGTGCCGGCCACGATCATCACGTCCGACTGTCGCGGCGACGGCCGGAACATCACGCCGAAACGGTCCAGATCGTAACGCGACGCGCCGACGTGCATCATTTCGACCGCACAGCAGGCCAGGCCGAAAGTCATCGGCCACATCGAGCCGGTACGGGTCCAGTTGATTACCTTATCTAACGAAGTGGTGACAAACCCCTCGTTGAGTACGCCTTCAATAGCCATAAGTTACTCCCAATCCAGGGCGCCTTTTTTCCAGATATACCAAAAGCCGACCACGAATTCTGCAATGAACACCATCATCGTGATGAAACCGGACCACCCGAGGTCGCGCATCGCTACGCCCCAAGGGAAGAAAAACGCCGTTTCCAGATCGAACAAAATAAAGAGAATCGCCACCAGGTAGTAGCGCACATCGAATTTCATGCGCGCGTCCTCGAATGCTTCGAAACCGCATTCGTAAGGGGAGGTTTTTTGGGGATCGGGCCGATGCGGCCCCAACAGACGCCCCATCAACTGGGGCGCGACGCCGACAGCGATGCCGACCAGAATAAACAGTAAAACGGGGAAATAATTTTCGAGGTTCACGATAGGTGCAGCCTGCCAAAAAGGTTAGGAATGATTCTCAATATCATACAGAAATTCCCTCGATAAAAAGCCAGCGCAGGACGTTCTCCTTTGCTGGCTTTCGATATTGCTGGTGCCGACGACGAGACTCGAACTCGTACAGCTTTCGCCACTACCCCCTCAAGATAGCGTGTCTACCAATTTCACCACGTCGGCTCGAACTCGCTATTTTAACCCGCCTGCAACACTACTTCAATCCGCATTATCATCAAATTTGATACTAATCAAAAAAATTATTTTGGTATCTGATTTGACTGGTCCTGCGATCCTGCCGCCGGCGCAGTCGTTGCCGGCGCGGCGGGACTTGCCGGCGCATTCGGAACCGCAGGCGCAGGCGCCGGTGCCACGACAGATCCCGGAGCGAGCCTGTCCATCACCCCGCCGCCGCTGACCGAATGCTGATTACCGAAATAGGCCAGCGCCAGGGTTGCGGCAAAAAAGACCGCTGCCGCAACGCCGGTCGATTTAGACAGAAAATTGGAGGAGCCCGTCGCGCCGAACAAACTGCCCGACGCACCGGAACCGAACGCCGCGCCCATGTCCGCACCCTTGCCATGCTGCAATAAAACCAAGCCGATAATCGTCAACGCGGATATCACTTGGATCACGATGATGACGGTAAAAATAGTGTTCATTTAGTGCTTTCCAATTTGTGGTGATTCTAATTCAATTCGGGAACTTTCGTTGGCGTCCGCGCCTCATGGGCGCTTCTTTTCAAGGATTTACAGAAGCCGCCCGCACGATGCCGAGGAAATCGGCCGCTTTCAATGCCGCGCCGCCGATCAGGCCGCCGTCGATATCCGGCATCGCCAGTAATTCCTTGGCGTTTTCCGGCTTCATGCTGCCGCCATAAAGAATATTGACCTTGGCCGCCGCCTCCGCGCTTCTGGCGGCCAGCTTGCCGCGCAAAAACGCATGCACCTCCTGCGCCATTTCCGGCGTGGCCGTTTTGCCGGTGCCGATGGCCCAGACCGGCTCGTATGCGATGACTACCCGCAATATCTCCGCGTCGCTCAGCAATGCCAGCACGGCATCGAGTTGACGGCCGATCACCGCTTCTGTCTTGCCGGCTTCGCGCTCTTCCAGCGTTTCGCCGACGCATACCACAGGCGTCAAACCGGCCTGCAATGCGCGCACGGTTTTTTTGGCCACGGCCTCGTCGGATTCGGCATGATACGCACGGCGCTCGGAATGCCCGACGATCACGTAGCGCGCGCCGAATTCCAGCAACATCGCGGCCGACACTTCGCCGGTATAAGCGCCGGACTCATGCATCGATACATCTTGCGCGCCCAGGGCGAGGGGACTGCCCGACAAGGCGGTCTGCGCATGCGCCAGATACGGCGCCGGCACGCACACGGCAACATCGCAAGCGGCCAATGCGGCCCCGCCGCATTTCAAACCGGCGTCGATATCGGCCAGTAATCCCGCGTTGACGGCAAGGTTGCCGTTCATTTTCCAGTTGCCAGCCACGAGTTTGCGACGCATATATGCCAATGTATTCAAAATAACCACGCATTTTAGCTTGCCGGGACAAGCAGCGTCAAACCGTGATATCGCTTATTCGCGCGACGCCTCCTGCTCCTTGCCGGTAACGATGCGCGCGCTGCGCTGGAAAGTCAGATACGCCCAGGCCCAATCGGTCATCACCATCAGCCGATTGCGAAATCCGATCAGGAAATAAACGTGCACCAGCAGCCAGAACAACCATGCCGGATAACCTGAAAATTTGAATTTTCCGACCATCACCACCGCCGCCTTGCGGCCTATCGTCGCCAGCGATCCCATATCCTTGTAGCGGAACGCGGCAGTGGCACGCCGCGCGATCAGCGCCTGGATGTTGCGCGCGGCCAAAGCGCCCATTTGCTTGGCCGCCGGCGACACGCCGGGCACCGGCTTGCCGCCTGACAATACCGCGGCCAGATCGCCGATCGCGAATACCTCGGGATGGCCGGCAATCGATAGATCCGGCTGCACCAGCACCCGGCCGGCGCGATCGCATTCGACACCCAATGTCTTGCCCAGCGGCGACGCGGCCACGCCGGCCGACCAGATCACCGTGGCCGCGGGCAGCCGGTGCTCGCCATGCGCATCGGCATAGGTGACGCCGCCGGCATCCACCGCGGTCACTTGGCTGCCGGTGCGCACGTCCACGCCGAGCCGCGTCAATTGCGCGCGCGCCTTTTCCGACAGATCGGCGGGATACGCCGCCAACACGCGATCGGAACCTTCCAGCAGCACGACATGCGTCTGCTGCAGATCGATGCGCCGGAACTCTCCTTCCAGTGTGTGGTGGGCGATTTCGATCAGCGTACCGGCCATTTCCACGCCGGTGGCGCCGGCGCCGACCACCGCAAAGGTCAGCAATGCCGCTTGTTTGGCCGGGTCCGATGCGCGCTCGGCCCGTTCGAATGCCGTCAGCAGCCTGCGTCGGATTCTGAATGCGTCTTCCAGCGTTTTCAGGCCGGGTGCGAACTCCGCCCACTCGTCGTGACCGAAATAGCTGTGCGTGGAACCAGTGGCGACGATCAGATAATCGTAGGCCAGCTCGCCGGCATCGTCGAGCACGACGACGCGACGGGCGGTATCGATGCTGACGACATCGGCCATCAGGGTCGTCAGGTTTTTCTGTTTCGCGAGAATATGCCTGATCGGCGCGCTAATCGCCGGCGCCGACAATCCCGCCGTGGCGACCTGATACAACAACGGTTGAAATAGATGATGATTGCAGCGGTCGATCATGGTGATCTGCACATCCGCGGCGGCCAACTGGCGGGCGGCGGACAAGCCGCCGAAACCGCAACCCAGAATAATCACATGAGGCATATTGCTCGGTCTTTCCTTAAAACTTTTGACAGAAATCAGGCCAAAAAAAACGCCCGTGCGAAGCAACGGGCGGTTTCGACGTCCGCCGTGTTCAGTACCGCGCTCGGCGGCACTGAACCGAGCAGGCGTTACTGTTGCACTTCCACTACCGGTGCGGAGGACTCTTCGGCTGCCGCTTTCATCGACAGTTTCAGACGGCCGCGGTCGTCGGTTTCCAGCACTTTGACGCGTACGACCTGGCCTTCTTTCAGGAAATCGGCGACCGCATTGACGCGCTCGTTGGCGATTTGGCTGATGTGCAGCAGGCCGTCCTTGCCCGGCAAGACCTGTACGATGGCGCCGAAATCCAATAGTTTCAGCACGGTGCCTTCGTAGATCTTGCCCACTTCGACCGATGCGGTCAGCTCTTCGATGCGGCGCTTGGCTTCCTGACCGGCTGCGGCGTCCACCGACGCGATGGTGACCACGCCTTCGTCGCTGATATCGATCTGTGTACCGGTCTCTTCGGTCAGGGCGCGAATAACCGCACCGCCCTTGCCGATCACATCGCGGATTTTTTCCGGATTGATCTTGACGGTAATCAGACGCGGCGCGAAGTCGGACAGCTCTGACTTGCCATGCGGCACGGCTTCCTGCATCTTGCCCAGGATATGGATGCGGCCTTCCTTGGCTTGCGCCAGCGCGACCTGCATGATTTCCTTGGTGATGCCCTGGATTTTGATGTCCATCTGCAGCGCAGTAATGCCGTTTGCAGTACCGGCCACCTTGAAATCCATATCGCCAAGGTGATCTTCATCGCCCAGGATATCGGTCAGAACGGCAAATTTACCGCCTTCTTTGATCAGACCCATTGCAATACCGGCGACATGCGCTTGCATCGGCACGCCTGCATCCAGCAATGCCAGGCAACCGCCGCAAACTGAAGCCATCGACGAAGAACCGTTCGATTCGGTAATTTCAGAGACCAGACGCACCGAGTAGCTGAACTCTTCCTTCGGCGGCAATGCTGCCAGCAACGCACGTTTAGCCAGGCGGCCGTGACCGATTTCGCGGCGTTTCGGCGTACCGACACGACCGGTTTCGCCGGTAGCGA
>JAQGLY010000012.1 GCA_028292625.1 Herbaspirillum sp.
AGATGCTGGCCGCGCTGCTGGATTGGCCGCAGGCGACGTTTGCGTCGAAGCTGGTGCTGGAAGACGGCAAGGCCATCGTGACGCGCGAAGTCGACGGCGGTCTGGAAACGGTGGCGCTGACGCTGCCGGCCATCGTGACCACCGATCTGCGTTTGAACGAGCCGCGTTATGTCACGTTGCCGAACATCATGAAGGCCAAAAAGAAAACGCTGGATATCGTTAAACCCGATGCGCTGGGCGTGGATGTCGCACCGCGTTTGAAGACGTTGAAAGTGATGGATCCGCCCAAACGCAGCGCCGGCGTCAAGGTGCCGGATGTCGCCACGCTGGTGGCGAAGCTCAAGGGCGAAGCCAAGGTTATCTGATTCAGGACAACGCGGGGCATAGCGCGCGTGCGTTGCGACGCGCGCCCGACCACACATCATTCAGGAAATTATCATGACAGCACTCGTCATTGCCGAACACGATAACGGCAGTCTCAAAGGCAGCACTTCGCATACCGTCACCGCGGCCATCGCCTGCGGCGGCGAAGTCCACGTGCTGGTCGCAGGCCATAACGCCAGGGCCGCCGCCGATGCCGCCGCCGCACTGGGCGGCGTGACCAAAGTCTTGCTGGCCGATGCGCCGCAATTCGCCGATGGCCTGGCGGAAAACGTCGCCGCGCAGGCGTTGGCGATTGCATCGTCGTACAGCCATATCCTGGCTCCGGCGACCGCTTACGGCAAAAACATCCTGCCGCGCGTGGCGGCCAAACTCGACGTCGCGCAAATTTCGGAAATCACCCGCGTGGACAGTCCCGATACTTTCGAACGGCCGATCTATGCCGGCAATGCGATCTCCGTCGTGCAGTCGGCCGATGCAATCAAGGTGATTACCGTGCGCAGCACCGGTTTCGACGCGGCGGCCCAAGGTGGCGGCGCAGCGGTCGAGACCATTGAAGCGGTGGCCGATTCGGGTAAATCGCGTTTCGTTTCGCGCGAACTGGCCAAATCGGACCGGCCCGAACTGACCGCCGCAAAAGTCGTCGTCTCCGGCGGGCGCGGTCTGGGATCCGCCGAGAATTTCAAGATCCTGGAACCGTTGGCCGACAGGCTCGGCGCGGCGATGGGCGCGTCGCGCGCCGCGGTCGATGCCGGTTATGTGCCCAACGACTGGCAGGTCGGGCAGACCGGCAAGATCGTGGCGCCGCAGTTGTATATCGCGGTCGGCATTTCGGGTGCGATTCAGCATCTGGCCGGCATGAAGGAATCCAAAGTGATCGTCGCGATCAACAAGGATGAGGAAGCGCCGATCTTCAGTGTGGCCGATTACGGTCTGGTCGCCGATCTGTTCGAAGCGGTGCCGGAACTGGTCAAGCAACTGGGTTGATCGGCATGCATGAAGCGACCGCCTGCACGAAAGCGGTCGCTTCATTTCGGAAGTCAGGAGTAGGAGCCGCTCATGAGCTACAAAGCGCCGTTGAAGGATATGCTGTTCGTGATGAACGAACTGGCCGGTCTGGCCGACATCAATCTCTTGCCTGGATGTAATGACGCCACGCCGGAAACGGTGAAAGCGATTCTCGAAGAAAACGGCCGTTTTTGCACCGAAGTGGTGGCGCCGCTCAATCATGAAGGCGATAAGCAGCCGAGCTTCTGGCACGACGGTGGGCAGGTCACTACCAGCAAGGGCTTCCGGGAGGCGTTCAAGGCTTTCGGCGCGGCCGGCTGGCAAGGGGTGCAGCATGCAAGCGAGTTCGGCGGTCAGGGCTTGCCGAAGCTGGTAGCGACGCCTTGCATCGAAATGCTGAACTCGGCCAGTCTGGCGTTCGCATTGTGCCCGCTGTTGACCGACGGCGTGATCGAGGCCTTGCTGACCGCCGGTACCGAAGAGCAGAAGGCCGCGTATCTGGAAAAGCTGATCGGCGGCGAATGGACCGGCACCATGAATCTGACCGAGCCGCAAGCCGGTTCCGATCTGGCGCTGGTGCAGACCCGGGCGGTGCGGCAGGCCGACGGCAGCTATAAATTGTCCGGCACCAAAATTTTCATTACCTACGGCGAGCACGATATGGCGGACAACATCGTCCACCTGGTGCTGGCGCGCACGCCGGACGCGCCGCAAGGCGTGAAGGGCATTTCGCTGTTCGTGGTGCCCAAGTTTCTGAGCAATCCGGACGGCTCGCTCGGCCAACGCAACGACGTGATTTGCGTATCGCTGGAACACAAGCTGGGCATCAAGGCCAGCCCGACCGCGGTGCTGCAGTTCGGCGACCGCGGCGGCGCGGTCGGCACGCTGATCGGCGAGGAAAACCGCGGCCTGGAATACATGTTCATCATGATGAACGCGGCGCGCTTCGCGGTCGGGCTGCAGGGCATCAGCATCGCGGAGCGGGCGTATCAAAAAGCGGTGGCTTACGCGAAGGAGCGCGTGCAGTCGCGCGATCTGTCCGGCTCCGCGGGCCCGGTCACCATCATTCATCAGCCGGACGTGCGGCGCATGCTGATGAGCATGCGGGCGCAGACCGAGGCGGCGCGCGCGCTGGCGTATGTCGCAGCCGGCGCGTTCGACCTGGCGCATCACGAGAACGACGCGGAGTTGCGCCAACAGCATCAGGCGTTTTACGAATATCTGGTGCCGATCGTCAAGGGATGGTCGACCGAAATGGCGATCGACGTCACCTCCACCGGCATCCAGGTGCATGGCGGCATGGGGTACATCGAGGAAACCGGCGCGGCGCAGTACTATCGCGATGCGCGCATTCTGACGATTTACGAAGGCACCACCGCGATTCAGGCCAACGATCTGGTCGGCCGCAAAACCGGGCGCGACGGCGGCGATGTGGCGTATGAAATCATCCGGCAGGTGCGCGGAACGGTCGCCGCCTTGTTTACCGCAGGGGGCGATGACTTGTCCGCGATAGCGGAACGTCTGGAAATGGCGGCGGAGGCGCTGGAGGAGGTGGTGGCCTACGTGGTCGCCAATCTGAACAGCGATATCAAGGCGGTGTTTGCCGGCAGCGTGCCTTACCTGAAGCTGGCGGGAATCGTCTTGGGCGGGTGGCAGATGGGCCGGGCAGCACTGGCTGCGCAGCGGCAATTGCAGGCCGGCGGCGGCGACCGGGATTTTTACGAAGCCAAAATCGGCACTGCGCGGTTTTTTGCCGATCACTTCCTGACGCAGGCCGAAGCTTATCGCCTGGCGATAGTGGAGGGCGGGGACTCGGTGCTGGCACTGAGGGAAGATCAGTTTTGATGAATAGGCGCGCTTCCTTCGATACGGGGCTTTGCCCCTACTCAGGACGAACGGTTTTCTTTAAATTTTCACAAAAACCCCGTTCGTCCTGAGTAGGCGAAGCCGTATCGAAGGAAGCGCTCCGACCACACATCAGCCGTAAGACCCGCCGGTATAAAGCAAATCGAAAGTACGCGCCAACAGCGCAATCAACCCCCCGGCCCCGACCAGCAGGCTGAACATCAACAGCAGCACCACCGTCCAGCCGGAATCAGACTGTTTGCCGGAGGCGGCGTTGTAACGCGCATCCCATTTTTCATCCGGCACCAGACCGATGGTCAGCGCCGCCAGCATGCCCGCCAATACCGAAACGATGAACAGGGAAGCGGTGAATAATTGTTGTTGTTCCGGCAATGCGGCCATCGCCAGCAGCGAAATCGGCACCGTGACCAAATGCAGCCAGCCCCAGCGGTCGCGCATGCCCCGCAGATAAAACCGGTGGGCGCCGATGCCGCCGAAAAAGACGGCGAGGAAGGTGGTGAGCGTTTTATTCTTGTGAGACGTCGACATCGGGGGAAAACCTTAAAAGCGATGAAAGCCGCGCAATTGATATTACTTTTTGTTAACTTTTGGCTGTTTACGGCCGGTTCGCGGTTGAAAGCAGGCTAGTGTAGCAGCGTTGAATCCGGCCGCGACGCCCGATTTGCGGCATTTCCCCCACGCTCGGCGTCGAAGCGGGGGCTTTACTTGCGATTAGGTTTGCGGTAGAGAGGCAAAGCGGGCTATAATTTGCAACTTTTTTCGTCATCGAACACCTTTTCTGGAATCATTATGGTCGTTATTCGTTTAGCACGTGGAGGCGCCAAAAAGCGCCCATTCTTCAATATCGTCGCAACCGATTCGCGTAATCGCCGCGATGGCCGCTTCATCGAGCGCCTGGGCTTTTACAATCCGGTCGCTTCGGGCAAGGAAGAAAGCTTCCGCATTGCGCAGGATCGTCTGGCTCACTGGCAAGGCGTAGGCGCGCAAGTGTCGCCGACCGTTGCCCGTCTGATCGGTGGCGCCGGCAAGGCAGCTGCTTAATACAGCTTCAGCATCGATACGCATGGCGCAGCCGGGTGTTCCTGAAGATCTGGTGACCGTCGGCTATATATTCGGCGCTTACGGCGTGGCCGGCTGGGTTCGGATCAAAACGTATTCGGCTGATGCGGATGCGCTGTTGGGCGCGCGGAGATGGTGGCTGAACAAGCCCGGATCCGCCGACCTGCACGATATCGATATGCTGCAGGCGAAAAGCCATGGCGGCGATGTGGTGGCGCAATTGATGGGCGTGGTCGGTCGCGATGCGGCCGAGGCGCTCAAGGGCCATCAGATACAGATTTCACGCAGTCATTTTCCGTCGTTGTCGGACGATGAATTCTACTGGGTCGATCTGATCGGCCTCGCGGTTGAGAATCTGGCTGGAGAACATCTGGGCGTCGTTGCCGATTTGATGGATAACGGCGCGCATCCGATTCTCAGAGTGCTCAAGCCGGCGGCCGAGGCCGTCGTCGAAGCCGAGGCGGAGCCGCCCAAGTCGAACAAGCGAGGCAAGACGGCAGTTGCCGCTGCGCCGGAAATGCTGATTCCTTTCGTCGACCGCTTCGTTCGAACCGTCGATCAGACAGCCAAAAAGATTACGGTCGATTGGGAACAGGATTACTGACGCGATTGCGCTTGCGCCATGTCGGAAATAACAGAATGACAAAGGGAAGAAAGGGACGAGATGCAATTCGATGTCGTCACGTTGTTTCCTGAAATGTTCGTCGCGATCACCCAATCGGGGATTACGCGGCGGGCATTTGAAAAAAAACAGTGTGCGTTAAGCCTGTGGAATCCGCGCGATTTCACCACCGACAATCATCGCACCGTCGACGACCGGCCTTACGGCGGCGGTCCGGGAATGGTGATGTTGGCGAAGCCGCTGGAAGCGGCGCTCGATGCCGCGAAAGCACGTCAACTGCCGCTGTCCGGGCAGTCGCCGCGCGTGGTGTATCTGTCGCCGCAAGGCGCGCCGCTGACGCATCGCAGGGTGATGCAGCTGGCGCGGGAGCCGGGGCTGGTATTGTTGTGCGGGCGTTACGAGGCGGTGGATCAGCGTTTGCTGGATCGCTGCGTCGATGAGGAAATCAGCGTCGGCGATTTTGTATTGTCCGGCGGCGAATTGCCGGCGATGGTCTTGATGGATGCGGTGATTCGTCAATTGCCGGGCGCATTGCATGACGACGCGTCGGCGCTCGAAGACAGCTTCGTCAACGGGCTGCTCGATTGTCCGCATTACACGCGGCCGGAAACGTATTTGGATGTATCGGTGCCGCCGGTTTTGTTGGGCGGTAACCACGCCGAAATTGAAACGTGGCGGCGGCAGCGGGCGCTGGAAGCGACCGCCAGGAAACGCCCCGATTTGATTTTGCAGGCGCGTGCGAACGGTTTGCTGACGCACAGCGACGAACGGTTTTTAAGCAGTTTGCAGTAAGCGTGGACGATGGCGACGGTTTGGTCGCTTCGTTCGTATGTAACCCCCCATCCTCTACCGGGCATAGTCGCACAACGCGCCGGCAAGATGGTTATAGGAGTAATAAATGGATCTGATCCAGCAATTAGAGCAAGAAGAGATTGCCCGTCTCGACAAGAAAATCCCTGACTTCGCGCCAGGCGATACGGTGGTTGTCAGCGTGAACGTGGTCGAAGGTACGCGCAAGCGCGCCCAGGCTTACGAAGGCGTTGTGATTTCGCGTCGCAATCGCGGTTTGAATTCGAACTTCATCGTGCGCAAGATTTCGTCGGGCGAAGGCGTCGAACGGACGTTTCAGCTGTATTCGCCGATGATCGCTTCGATCGAAGTCAAACGCCGTGGAGACGTTCGCCGCGCCAAGCTGTATTATTTGCGTGAGCGTTCGGGCAAATCGGCCCGTATCAAGGAAAAATTGCCTAACCGTCGCAGTGCGGCGGCAAAAGTCGCGGAGTAATTCGCGCAGGCAATATCCAAAGGGGACGCTTTCGGGCGTCCCTTTTTTTATTCAGAAACCGGGGAAACGATTTTGGCTAGACCTCTTTTCGATCCATTGGCGTCGCAGCTGATCGCGATTGCCGGCGAAGCGGCAATCGGCGCTGAGCGCCTCGACAGCAACTGGTTGCGTGAACGCCTGGCCAATCCGCCGCCGCATTGGATGAGCGAAGACATCGACGAACGTCGCTGGCGCCAGATCACGCATCCGCTGCGGCCGGCAGCGGTGATGATCGCGATCGTCCAGCGCGAAAGCGGTCCGACTTTGTTGTTTACGCAACGCACGGCGGATCTGACCGATCACGCGGGACAGATCAGTTTCCCCGGCGGCAGAATGGAAGAGAGCGATGCCTCCATGATCGAAACCGCGCAGCGCGAAACGGAAGAGGAAATCGGCCTGGCGCGCGAGCACATCGAAATCCTCGGCCGCATGCCGGATTATCTGACCGGCACAGGCTATAAAATGGCGCCGGTGGTGGGCCTGGTGACGCCGCCGTTCGAATTGAAACCGGACCCGCGCGAAGTGGCCGAAGTCTTTGAAGTACCGTTGGCGTTTTTGATGGATGGCGTCAATCATCAGCGCCGCGTGATCGAATTGCCGAAGCAATCGGTGAGCCGCACTTTCTATGCGATTCAGTACCAGCATTATTTTATCTGGGGCGCGACGGCCGCGATACTGCGCAACCTGTTTCATCTGCTGCGCAGTTGAACCGGCGGCGGTGGCCGCGGAATCGCGCCCGCCCCGGCCTTTTTGTCGTCAATATTCGCAATACTGTTTCTAGTCCTGCCTTGCACATGTATTATCTTGAAATTCCCAAGCATATTGCACGCCATCCAAGGTTAGGGCCCTAGTCCGATGACATTTCTCTCGATTCTGTTCGCATTGCTCATTGAGCAAATCAAACCGCTGCGCGCGGACAATCCGATCTATACGCTGATCCGCTCGTTTTCGACGCGTGTCGAAACCCGGTTTAACGCAGGTCACGCGCATCACGGGCAGCTCGGCTGGGCATTTATCGTGCTGTCGCTGACGGTCCCTACCGCGGTGGTGTACTGGATGCTGCTGCATGTCAGCTTTCTGCTGGCGTTCGCATGGAACGTGCTGATCGTTTATCTGACCTTGGGTTTTCGCCACTACAGCCACTATTTCACTTCGATTCAATTTGCGTTGAATACCGGTGACGACGTCACCGCGCGCGCATTGCTGGCCGAATGGACCAAACAGGACACCGCCGGCATGGACGTCGCCGATATTTCGCGGATCGTGGCCGAACGCGCATTGATCACGACTCATCGGCATGTATTCGGCGTGTTCTTCTGGTTTCTGATGCCAGTCGGGCCGGCCTGCGCGGTGATGTACCGCGTGGCCGAGCATCTGGCGCGCGCCTGGAACGAACCGGACCATATGCGCAGCGAGGTATTCGGCCGTTTCGCCGCGCGCGCGTTTTACTGGATAGACTGGCTGCCGGCGCGCTTCACTGCGGCGGCGTTTGCGATTGTCGGCAATTTCGAAGAGGCGATTTACGCCTGGCGTAATTTCGCCGGGAAATGGGAGGACGAAGCCGCCGGGATCATCCTGTCGGCCGGCGGCGGCGCGATGGGCGTACGCTTCGGTTCGCCGGCGGAAAGCGTCGCCGAAATCCTGCCGCCCGACGCGTCCATGGTCGACTCGCTGGGAGCGGAAGCGGAAATATTGCCGGGCGAAGCGCCGTCGCCGAGGACGCTGCAAAGCACGGTCGGTCTGGTCTGGCGGGCGCTGCTGTTGTGGATGTCTTTGCTGTTGCTGCTGTCGCTGGCGGTCTGGATGGGCTAGGTCGACTGTAACAGTCCACTACTGCCGATGGAGCCAAGTCTTATATAAGATATAATGCTGCATCGCGGAACGTTCCCGGTTTTCGGGAGCTGCGTCCGCGACATACGTCAGAGAAAAGTGCATGACTGATTCGATTTCATCGCCTGCTCAAGAATTTGTCATTTTGGGTCTGACCCGGGATGGCAAGCAGTTCCGCCCCAGCGACTGGGCCGAACGTTTATGCGGTGTCATGTCCTGTTTTCGTCCGGAGGGCTCGGGCGGCCCCAACGCTCGCCTGCAGTATTCCCCTTACGTCCGCCCCACATTTCTGAACGGCGTGCGTGCAGTGGCCGTCAACGAAGCGCTGCGTACCATCGAGCCGCTGGCTTATCATTTCGTGATCGATTTTGCCAAGGACAATGATTTGCAGGTCATCAATGCCTGCGTATTGCCCGAGCCGAACAACAAGTCCGCGTAAGCGTATCCAGTACGCCGCAGCGACCGAACCTCCGCCACCCCCCCCAACATATGTCTTATCCGCTATGCCGAAATGCAAGTCATCGCATGCCGCATGTTCGACTGCCGTTTTCATTTCATGGAGAAAAATGATGTCCGATTTCAGAATGGAAAAAGATACTTTCGGCCCAATCCAGGTTCCCAATCACCGCTTGTGGGGCGCGCAAACGCAGCGTTCGCTGCATCATTTCGCCATCTCGACCGAGCAGATGCCGCCCGCGCTGATTCACGCGCTGGCCGCCATCAAATGCAGCGCCGCGCAAGTCAATGCCGCTCTGGGCAGCCTGGAAGGAAAAAAGGCGCAGGCGATCGCGGATGCCGCCAACGAGGTGCTGGAAGGCAGGCACCCGGACGAATTTCCGCTGGCGATCTGGCAAACCGGATCCGGCACGCAAAGCAATATGAATATGAACGAAGTGCTGGCCAACCGCGCGTCCGAACTGCTCGGCGGCAAACGCGGGCAGGATCGGCTGGTGCATCCCAACGACGACGTCAATCAGGGGCAGTCGTCCAACGATATCTTTCCGACGGCGATGCATGTGGCCGCCGCGGTCGAGATCGGCCAGCGGCTGCTGCCCGCGATCGGGCAGTTGGGCGAGACGCTGAATAAGAAATCCGCCCAGTTCGACGGCATCGTCAAAATCGGCCGCACGCACTTGCAGGATGCGACGCCGCTGACGCTGGGTCAGGAGTTTTCTGGATACGTCGCGCAGCTCGCGTTTGCCGAGTCGCAGGTCAAAGCCGCGCTGACCGCATTGATGCCTCTGGCTGCGGGCGGCACGGCGGTCGGCACCGGACTGAATACGCATCCGGAGTTCGGCGACCGCGTGGCGGCTGCGCTGGCGGCGCGCTTTTCGCTGCCGTTCACCAGCGCGCCGAACAAATTCGCCGCGCTGGCCGGACACGACGCCCTGGTGGCGGCGCACGGCGCGTTAAAAACACTGGCCGCGGTCATGGTCAAGATCGCCAACGACGTGCGCTGGCTGGCATCCGGTCCGCGCTCAGGATTGGGCGAATTGTCGATTCCGGAAAATGAACCGGGCAGTTCGATCATGCCGGGCAAGGTCAATCCCACGCAATGCGAAGCGATGACCATGTTGTGCTATCAGGTGTTTGGCAACGACGTGGCGATCAACTTCGGCGGCGCGTCCGGCAATTTCGAATTGAATGTGTTCAAGCCGCTGATCGCGCATAACTTTCTGCAAAGCGTGCGCCTGCTGAGCGACGGCATCGTCAGTTTCGACCAACATTGCGCGCAGGGGATCGAAGCCGATAAAGACCGGATCGCGGAGCTGATGGAGCGTTCGCTGATGCTGGTGACGGCGCTGGCGCCGCATATCGGCTACGACAAGGCGGCGCAGATTGCCAAGCATGCGCATAAAGAGGGATTGACCTTGAAACAGGCGGCGCTGACCCTGGGATACGTGACCGACGCGCAGTTTGCGGAGTGGGTGGTGCCAAAAGACATGACCCATCCCTAAATGATGTAAAAATACAAATAAATGTGTTTAAGATGCCGCGAAAATCGCTTAAATCTAGTTACTATATGCAACAAATCGAGTCGGGCGGCTCCGCTTTTCGTATATTAATGACAGTTACTTGTACTGCTAAGAAGTACGTCCGACTAACCCGAGATAGAGCGATCATGAAAAAATTATTGTTATCGGTAGCGCTGGGGCTGGTGGCGATGTCCGCCGTCGTTGACACCGCCTCGGCTCGTGGCGGCATCCACGGAGGTATATATATCGGCGGTCCGATATGGGGACCTCCGTTTTATGGGCCGGGCTATTATCCGCCGGCTTACTACTATCCGCCGGCACCGGTATATGTTCAGCCCGTGACGCCGGAAGCGCCGCCGGTCTATGTCGAAAAATCCGACGATTACTGGTATTACTGCGCGCAGCCGAAAGCATACTACCCGTATGTCAAGGAGTGCCCGCAAGGCTGGATGAAAGTGGTTCCCGGCAGCACTACCCCGCATTAAGCCGGTATTAGTTTCCTGGGTCACCGATCCGTTGAGGAAAACGATGCAACGGATGTCGGTTCAGGCTGGCATTCTTTCTGAGGATTTTATGCAATTCCACTATAAGCTTGGTTCCGTCGCCGCCGTGTTGCTGCTCGGCGGTTGCGTTAGCGCCCCAATCGGTCCGCGCGTCATGGCGATGCCGGGTTCGGGCAAGAATTACGACCAGTTCCGTCAGGACGAGGCGGTCTGTGAGCAATATGCGCGTCAGGCCATCGGCGATCAGCCAGCCCGCAGCAACGACACCATGGTCAACAGCGCCGCGGCTGGTACTGCGATCGGCGCCGTGGCCGGGGCCTTGATCGGCGCGGCCGGCGGCCGTGCCGGCGAGGGCGCGGCGATCGGCGCCGGCGGCGGTCTGCTGATGGGCAGCGCGGCCGGCAGCAACAATGCGGCCGCCAGCGGTTACAACGCGCAACGCCGCTACGACGAGGTGTACACGCAATGCATGTATGCCCACGGCAATAGAGTGCCGGTGCGCGGCGGCGGCGTCATGCAGCGCGACGCCGATCCTTACAGCGGCGGGCGCATGCCACCGCCTCCGACCGGTTATCAGCCGGGGCCGGGCTACGGCAACGTGCCGCCCGATTATGTGCCCCAGGGAGCGGGATCGCCGCCACCGCCGCCGGGCTATCGTTAACACCAAGCCTTGGCATAAAAAAAATCGACCCCTGCTGTTGCAGCGGGTCGATTTTTTTATGTGGAAACGCCTGTGCGCCTATCCTTTTATTCCGTCTTTTCCCGGTGTGTCGATGCGGCGTTTGACGCCGCTATCGACCGCCTCGGCTCAGCGCGATGTCACCGGTAGCGATAAACAAGCCTGCAATCCGCCATCGGTGCAATTGCTCAGGGTCAATGTGCCGCCGTGGTTTTCCGCGATGTTGCGGGCGATGGTCAATCCGAGCCCGGTGCCGCCGGTATCGCGTGAACGTGAAGTCTCCAGCCGGAAGAACGGTTCGAACACCGCATCGAGCTGGTCCGCCGGAATGCCGTTGCCGTGATCGCGTATCCGAATCGCGACTTTACCGTTTTCTATCGCAATCGATACCGCCGCCGATTGTCCGTATTTGATCGCGTTGTCGACCAGGTTGGTCAAGCAGCGGCGCAATCCGTTCGGCTGCGCCAGGATCGATGCATGCGAGCGGCCCGATTGCGTCACTTCCATTCCCGCATCGGTGGCGTCGGCGCAGACGCTGTCGAGCAGCGAATCGATATCCAGTCTTTGCATCGCCTCGCTGGAGTCCATGCTGCGCGCCAGGTCCAGGCCCTCGCGCACCATCTGCTGCATATGCGACAGATCGCCGACCAGTTTGTCGCGCAATTCCGCATCGCCGACTTTTTCCAGCCGCAGCCGCAAACGGGTCAGCGGGGTTTGCAGATCATGCGTAATCGCCGCCAGCATATGCGTGCGGTGCTGGATCTGGCGGCGGATGCGCGCCTGCATCAGATTGAATGCGGTGGCGGCGGTACGGATTTCGACCGGACCGCGTTCGGGCAGCGGCGGCTGATCGATATCCCGTCCGAGCTCGCCGGCGGCAACCGCCAGCTGTTTGATCGGGCGCGCGGTCATTCGGGCCACGGCATAGGCCAGCAGCGCAATGAGCGCCAGGAACAGCAGCAGATAGGGGCCGCTCACTATCGATCTCGATCTCGCTGACGGCAGCTGCAGGCGGCTGCGCGGCGGATCCAGCTTCAGCGTCAGCAGCGCGCCGTCGTGCAGCCTGACGTAAATCAAGCGGCAGGTTTCCGGGGGAACGGCGGGATTGGCGGAAGAGTCGGAGGACGCGGGAGCCCCCGGCGCAGCGCGCTCAGATGGACTTATATCGCAGTCGCTGGCGCGCGATATAACGATGTGGCGGTTGTTGCCGAGTTGCGCCTTCAACGCCGCGAGCAGTTCCGGATTGTCGTCGTCGGCCGGGGCCCTGCCGGCGGCCAGCCGCGCTTCGAAACCGAAATTGGGCGCGGCGTCGAGAATGACCCGGCGCGCGCCGGGCGTGGCATCGTCGAGCACATCGACGATTTGCTCGACCCTGTCGGCAGTGTGCTGGTTGCGCAGTTCGCGCACGGCGTTTTGCCGTTCCTCGGCCGACAGCCAGATCGTTGCGGCGGTGGCGGCAAGGATGCCCGCCAGCAGAATCAGGAATACGCGGTTGGCGATGGAATCGAATAGCGCTTTCATTGCAGTTGATCCTGCGTCACCGTGGCCGCCAGCACATACCCTTCATTGCGCACGGTTTTGATGATCGCCGGCGTGCGCGCGTCTTCGCCGAGTTTCTGGCGCAGGCGGCTGATCTGGATATCGATGGAACGGTCGAACGGATCGGCCTCGCGTCCCTGCGTCAATTCCAGCAATTGATCGCGATTGAGCACACGGTTCGGATGTTCCAGGAAAATCTTCAGCATGCGGAATTCCGCGCCCGACAGCGCCACCACCACACCGCCCGGATTGAGCAGATGGCGCGCATTCAGATCCAGCGTCCAGCCGGCGAAATGCATTTGTTGCGCGGCGTTGCCGTTCATGTTCGGCGGCAGCGCCTGCGTGCGCCGCAAAACGCTGCGGATGCGGGCGAACAATTCGCGCGGTTCGAACGGCTTGGTCAGATAATCGTCGGCGCCCATTTCCAGGCCCAGAATGCGATCCAGCGCTTCGCCGCGGGCGGTCAGCATGACCACCGGGATATTCGATTGCGCGCGCAGATTGCGGCACAGCGTCAGGCCGTCTTCGCCAGGCAAGGTCAGATCCAGCACGATCAGATCGATTTTCGATTGCGCCAGCGTCTGATGCATCTCGGCGCCGTTGCTGGCGACGAGGGTCCGGAAGCCGTTGGCGTCCAGATATTCGGCCAGCAAGGTGCGGATTTCGCGGTCATCATCGACCACCAGTATGTGTGCGGTGTTTTCCATAGGCTCCATTATGCCGATTCGACAGGCGGCCAGCGTGCGCAATTGTATAGCGGTATCTCAAACGGCTGGGGCGCAACATAACGATACAAAACAGCGCCGGCTTTATACATAGGGATACAAACGGCGTGTATCGCGAAAAACGCCCGATACACGCCGCGGGTGTAATGGTTCCGTGCAGTTCGCACGCTACTTCAAAAGGACATCAAATGTTAAACCTTAAAAAACAATGCATGGTCGGCCTGATGGCGTTCAGTATGGGCCTTATGTCGCTGGCGGCGCATGCGGACACCAGCGCCCAATCCCCCGGTGGACAGCATGGTCCGTCGCCGGAGAAAACGGCTAAATTTCATCAGAAAATGCTAAAGCGGCAGGAAGCGCTACACGCCAGACTGAAACTGACCGCGGAACAGGAACCCGCGTGGAAGACATTCGTCGACCAGACCCGGCCGCCTGAGCATCGCCAAGGCATGCAAGGTCGGGACCGCGCCGCAATGGCGAAGCTGACCGCGCCTGAGCGCATGGAGAAATTCCTGGCCGGCATGCAAGCCAGGGAGGCTTCCCTGACCCAGCGTCTGAATGCCGTCAAAACGTTTTATGCAGTGTTGACGCCGGTGCAGCAAAAGGTCTTCGATGCAGCCTTTGCGCATGTCCGCTTCGGCGAACATGGTGAACACGGTCATCGCGGCCATCATGGCGATCGCGGCGAGCATCACCAGCGCGATGCGGCGCCGGCCCCTGCTGCGCAATAAGCATCGTCAGCAGTCGTTCGCTTTCAGCCGCTTGGACCTTGGTCCCGGCGGCTTTTTTATGGGCGCGGCATAGGCGGGCAGCGCCGATTTCGGCCAATGACAGGAAGCAGAACGGAATGGGCATCGACGCAATTCCGGCCGGCAATTTTTGATTTTATCCCATCCACCAATTCCTATATTCGCTCAATTCGTAAGGGTCATAAATATTTCTATTTTGATAACGCTTCGGCGGAACATTTCGCTGTCGGCCAAAGTCCATGACAACGAGACCGTGTTTACAGCTCGCCGACGGCGGCCATAGTATTTCTGCCGAGCAGATCGCACGATATAAAACAATCAGGAGGCCTTGGGCATCGGTTCGACGCCGATCAACCAGCCTGGTAGAACTACACGGAGGCGCAGTGGCCGCATGCAGCGAAGGGGAAGAGCCGGGGAATGAGTTCGATATCCATTTGCCGGTGGCCGTGCCGGGCGGCGAAGTCGAAAAGCCCGGACCGGAGAAGGAAAAAGCGGCGCGGCCACGCCGGGTGCTGGTGGTCGACGACGTCCCCGATGGCGCGGACACTTTGGCGGCGCTGCTGGAATTGCTCGATCATCAGGTCAGAACCGCTTATAGCGGGCAGCAGGCGATTGAAGTGGCCGGCGAATTTTTGCCGGAGGTGGTATTTCTGGATATCGGCTTGCCGGACATGAGCGGCTACGACGTCGCCAGGGCGCTGCGTCGATTGCAGGGCTTGTCGACAGTCTATCTGGTGGCGCTGACCGGCTACTGCCTGGAAGAAGACCGCCGCCGGGCGTTCGAAGCGGGCTTCAACGATCATATGGGCAAGCCTATCGAGTTTGAACGGATCATTGCAATGACTTTTGCCCGCGACCATAATCTCGGCCCCTGAGGTGGGCCGACGGCGCGGCATTCAAGCCGTCTCCCAGTCCACCGTCGCATGCAGCGCCCCCCGCAACGCATTGCACACCACAATGTCTTCCGCATGGCGCAGATCGTCCAACGTCAAATTCCGTTCGGTCGCATTCCATGCCGCATCCGCCAGCAATACCGCGCGCATGACGCCAGGCAATACGCCGGCCTGCAACGGCGGCGTGTACCAGCGGTTTTGCAGGCGCAGGAAAACATTGCTGCGTCCGCCTTCGGTCAGATAGCCGTCCGCATTTAAAAACACCTGATCGAAGCCGCCGCGCTGTTCCGCATCCTGCCAGGCGCGATCGTAGGCTTGCCTGACCGTGGTTTTGTGCGCGGTGAAAAACGCGCCGCTGTCGTTGCTCCGCGGCGCAATGAACAAGCGCACCGGTTCCTGCAATGGCGTCAGCGGCGCCGCGGCGATGGCGATGTCGCCGTTGTGCGCCAGCGTCAGGCGCAGGCGATGCGGCGCCTCGCCGATGATCGCGTCGCTGGCCCGCTGCAAGGCCTGACGGATCGCATCGATGTCGCAGGCGAAGCCGCAAGCGGCGGCGGAGCGGCCGAGGCGCTGCAAATGCCGTTCGATATGCCGGCAGCCGGCCGCGCCCGTCGCATGGATGGTTTCGAACAGCAGAAAATCCTGCGGCAGTTCAGTCAGGAAACGCGCTTTTAATTGGCATTCCTCGTATTCGTCGGCGGCGATGCTGTCGTGCACGATGCCGGCGCCCACGCCCATTTGCCCGTGACGCAGGCCTTGCCGCGCAGCGTCCAGCATCAGGGTGCGGATCGGTACCGACAGGCAAAAGTCGCCTATGGCGTGCGGCGCAACGGCGGCGTCGAACCAGCCCAGCGCGCCGGTGTAGATGCCGCGCGGCGCGTTTTCCAGTTCGCGGATGATTTGCATGGCGCGCAGCTTCGGCGCGCCGGTGATCGAACCGCAGGGGTACAGCGCTTCGATCAACGCCGGCAGCGTGGTGTCTTCGGCGATCGATGCCTGCACGGTGGAGGTCATTTGCAGTACACGCTTGAAGTGCTGCACCTGGAACAGTTCGCGGACCTGCACGGTGCCGGTCTGCGCTACGCGGCCGAGATCGTTGCGCAACAGATCCACGATCATCAGATTCTCTGCCCGGTTTTTCGGATCGGCCGCCAGCGCCGCGGCGCGTTGCGCGTCGATGTCGGCGTCGCCGCTGGCGGCGACGGTGCCTTTCATCGGTTGCACCGTCAACTTGCCGCCTTGATGGCGCAGGAACAGTTCCGGAGAGCAGGACAAGATGGTGCGTCCGTCGGGCAACGCGATCAATGCGCCGTAGCGGGTCGGCTGGCGTTCGCGTAATTTGCGGTACAGGGCGACCGGCGCGCCTATCAGGTCAAAGTGCAGGCGATAGGTGTAGTTGACCTGATAGCAGTCGCCGGCGGCAATGTAGGCTTTGATGCGGGCGATCGCGTCGTCGAACTCGGTGCGGCCCACATCGGCGCGTCGGTTGATCACATAGGCCGGGGTCTGATCCTGTCGCCGCAGCCAATGTTCCACTTCGGCGGCGCTCAGATGCCTGCATTGCCTGAATAGTAATATTTCCGCCGCCGGCATGGTCGCCGCAGCACCGGGAAACGGTGCAATGCGATGCTGTTGCGCGCCCAGTTCATAGCTCATCAGCATGAGCGCGTACTCGCCTTGCGCCGTCGCCGATTGTAGTTGCGCAAGTATTCGAGGCAGGGTTTGCGCGGTATCGCAGCGCAGGGTGCGGCTGTATCCGGTGTACAGGCGGCTGCGCGGCGCTGCGCCCGGATCGGCGCGGTCGTTGCTGTCTTCCAGCAGGGCAAAACAATCGTTCATCGAGGCTGTTTCTGATAGCGGATGGGGCTCAATGGCGAACCGGAACGGAATACCTTGGGCAACATCATAACGTAACCGTTATACTGATCGGCTGTAACAGCCGCTAAAACAGTTATTTATCCGACAAAACGCCGCGGACATCGCGATCCAAACCATGGCTATATCCCGCACTTTGCTGATTCCACTGATCGTCGCCTGTGCGCTGTTCATGGAGCAGATCGATTCGACCGTCATCGCGACATCGTTGCCGGTGCTGGCCGTCGATATGGGCGTCGATCCGGTCGCGTTGAAACTGGCGTTGACCGCGTATATGGTCAGCCTGGCGGTATTCATTCCGATCAGCGGCTGGATGGCCGACCGGTTCGGCGCGCGGACGGTATTCCGTTCCGCGATCGGCGTGTTCATGCTGGGATCGATCTTGTGCGGGATCTGCGTCACCATGCCTCAATTCGTGGCCGCGCGCTTTTTCCAGGGTATCGGCGGCGCGATGATGGTGCCTGTGGGGCGGTTGGTGGTGCTGCGCAGCGTGCAGAAATCGGAACTGGTCAAGGCGCTCAGCTATCTGACCATGCCGGCGATGCTGGGACCGGTGCTGGGTCCCCCGCTGGGCGGCTTTATCACGACCTATTTCCATTGGCGCTGGATTTTCTTCATCAATATCCCGATCAGTATCCTCGGCGTTTATCTGGCGACGCGCTTCATCGATAACCTGAAGGCGGAGTCCGTCAAACCGCTGGACTGGGTCGGCTTCGTGCTGTCCGCCGCGGGGTGTTCGCTGCTGATGCTCGGGCTGGCGACGACCGGGCGGCATATGATCTCCGGCGAAGCGTCGACCGCCTGCATGGCGATCGGCGCGCTGTCGCTGATGACCTACGTCTGGCATGCCCGGCGCACGCCTTATCCGCTGATCGATCTGCGGCTGTTGCAGGTGCGGACCTTGCAGATCAGTCTCATCAGCGGCTCGCTGTTTCGCGTCGGCATCGGCGCGTTGCCGTTCCTGCTGCCGCTGATGCTGCAGATCGGCTTCGGCTTTACCGCCTTTCATTCGGGGTTGTTGACCTGCGCCTCCGCTTTCGGCGCGGTGTTCGTCAAAACCATCGCGGCGCGCATATTGAAGCGATTCGGTTTCCGGCGCGTGATGGTCATGAACGCCATCGTCGGCGCGGCGGTCACCGGGGCCGTCGGTGCATTCGGACCGACTACGCCGGTGGCGCTGATGTTCGGCGTGTTGCTGTTCGGCGGTTGTTTCCGATCCATTCAATTTACCAGCGCCAATGCGCTGGCCTATGCGGATATCGGCACCAAGGATATGAGCCAGGCCACCAGTATTGCCAGCGTCGCGCAGCAGTTGTCGATCGGGCTGGGCGTCACGATTGCCGGGCTGGCGTTGCAGGCGACGATGGATCTGCAGGGCACCGCCAAGTTGACGTCGCACGATTTCTGGCCGGCGTTCCTGGTGGTCGCGGCGATCTCCGCCAGTTCCGTATTCGTGAACATGCGCCTGGTTCCGGGTGACGGCGCCGAGCTGGCCGGGCGCAAGCCCAAGGTCGCGAACCAGGCAGCTTGAGGGCCCTGTACCTCGCATCGATTTTTGGCGCTTAACGGCGTCGGACAATACGGAGATGAAATTTGGACACGGCTAACATGATCGTCAATTGCGCGGTCTACGAAAACGGCGTCAAGCTGCGCGACATCAGCATAGAGGAGATCAGCGACGAGCTGGCGCGCGAAGGCGCCTTCGTCTGGGTCGGTTTGCTGGAGCCGAGCGTGGAATTGGTCAAAAAACTGCAGGAGGAATTCGGCCTGCACGATCTGGCGGTGGAAGACGCCTACATGGCCCATCAGCGTCCGAAATTGGAGGAATACGGAGACCATCTGTTCGTCGTGCTGCAAACCGCGCAGCTGGTGGGCGACGACGTCGCGTTCGGCGAGACTCACGTTTTCCTCGGCGCCAATTTCGTGGTAACGGTGCGCCACGGCGCATCGCAAAGTTATACCAAAGTACGCCAGCATTGCGAGGCCTCGCCCGATCGGCTGAGCAAGGGGCCGAGCTATGTGCTGTATTCGATCATGGATTTCGTGGTCGACAACTACCGGCCGATCACGGACGATCTGGAAATGCGTTTCGAGAAATTCGAGAACGATTTATTCGTCCGCGATTCCGGTTCGGAGCATTTGCAGGACCTGTATCAATTAAAACGCCAGTTGATCAGATTGCGCGCGGCGGCGGTGCCGTTGCTGGACATCTGCAATCAACTGCTGCGTTTTCACGGCGACATCGTTTCGAAGGAAGGCCGGGTCTATTACCGCGACATTTACGATCACGTCGCGCGCGTCACCGAAACCTGCGACAACCTGCGCGAAATGGTCGCCGCCGCGATGCAGGTCGATCTGGCGCAGATCACGATCCGGCAGAACGAAGTGGTGAAAAGGCTGGCCGGCTGGGGCGCGATTCTGGCGATCCCGACAATGGTGTTCAGCCTGTACGGCATGAACTTCAAGGTCATGCCCGAATTGGAGTGGCGCTGGTCTTATCCGGTGGTGCTGATCGGCATCACGGTGTCATGCACGTATTTGTACCGCAGGCTGCGCCGGGTTGGATGGTTATAAACAGAGGAAGGGTCGAGTAAGCGTCGAGAGCGCCTCAAGCGCGGGAGGAGAAGCGCAGCCGTACTTGAGTACGGTGAGCATCGCAGTCCCGTGATTGGGGCGCTCTCGGCGCTTAATCGGCCCTTCCTTAGTCATAGCGGCGATTGAAAAGTAGATTCAGGCTGTTGATCGTCCCGCCCCGCATCAATATCTGCCAATTGCGCGAAAGCTGATACGTCAGCTTGGCCACGCTCTCCGCGCCGGTCAGGCTTTGCTCGTATCCCAGCATGAATTTCTGCGAAATGGCCTTGCCCAGATTGACGAACTGGTCGCCTGCCACGCCGGTGATGCCCGATTCGCTGGAGCCGATCGAGAACTGATCCAGGCCGATGTCGCGCGCGATTTTTTTGCCGCCCAGATTGCCGACGAAGGCCAGCGCTTCGCTGGAGGCGGTGCGCTGACCCAGGCCGCTGCTGCTGCCCTGGCCGAACATGATCCACGACAGTTTTTCTTCTTCCGATACGTTCGGTTCGGACACCAATCTGACACGCGGCGCATTGGCGTTGCCGGTGACTTCGACGCCTGCCGGAATGTCCTGGTTGCGGCGCATCGCCAGCAGATTGATGTTCGGATTGTCCAGAGGTCCCTGGAAATTGATGATGCCGCGTTCGATCGCCAGTTTGACGCCGAAGGCTTCATAAGTCCCGTCGGCGACGCGAATGGTGCCGGTGGCGCGCAGCGGCGCATACGGTTCGCTTTTGAGATCGAGCGTGCCGCGCAGGCGCAAATCGGCGCCGCTGCCGCGGAAACGGAAATCGTCGCCCAGATCCACCGTCGCGGCGATGGTCGGGGAGAAGCGGCCGGCCGGTTTTTCGGAGGCGCTGGCCAGTTTTTGCTGCGATGTCGCTTGGGCGCCGGCGGCGCTTTTGCCGTCGTTGCGGACGATGACGACGTCGTCGCCCAGCGTCGGCGCGCTGCTTGGCGGCAGATCGAATAGCGCATGATCGACCTTGAACTGCCCGTCGATGCGCAATTGGTCGGCCAGGCTGGCGATGGCGGCCTGGCCCGACAGCATCAAGCGGCGGTCCGGACTGGCGAACAGTTCGAGCTTATCGGCGATCAGTTTGGCGTTCAGATGGGGATTGGCCTTGCCCAGTTGCACCTGGCCGCTGGCGCGCAGTGTGCCCTTGCCGCCGTAGAATTCGAAACGCTGCAAGTCAATCACGTTTTCATTCATGACCACGCGCACGGTGCCGTTCTGCAATTGGATGCCTTGGTCGTACAAGGTCACGGACAGGCCGTCGCCGTTGATGGCGCCCGACAATTTCGGCTGGCCCAGCGTGCCGCGGGCACTGAATTGCGCGCCCAGGCTGCCTCTGAACGCGATTTTCGGTCCCAGCAGCACGCTGACCGGCGCCAGTGTCGGCACCGCGATCCTGGCTTGCGCCGACAGCGCGGAGTCCGGCGTCAGTGTCAGCAGATTGCCCTCCTTGATCAGCGTGAGAGATCCTTTGCCATCGATGCTGCCGATGCGCGCGGCCTGCACGCTTGCAGTCAGATTGACGGCTCGGCCTTGCAGGTCGGCGCGCAGTTTCAAGGTATTCAGGCCCAGCGGCACGTCGATGCCGCCGGCGTTGACGATGGCGTCGCCGCTCTTGCGTTCGATGTCGAGATAGCCGCTGGCCGTATCGGCCAATGTCAGATCCCAGCGGCTGTCGAGCACCAGATCGGTTTTCAGCGGCGGCACGGCGATGTCGAACTCGCGCAGCAGATCCAGGACAGTGCCGATGTTGAGCGCCTGGATATTGCCTTGCGTGCGTATGCCGGTCGGGCGGTAGCTGAAGTTCTGCAGATCGATGACGGCGTCGGCCACGCTCAGGCGGGTGCTGCCCAGTATCAGATGATCGGCGCCGGCGTCGACGCTCAGCGGGCGTTGCAAGGCAACCCGCGGTACGCCGGTATTGTCGAGTTTATCGATGCTGCCTGTCCATCCGTACTGTCCCTTGTCGGCCAGCAACTTGCCGTGCGCCGCTAGCTTCAGCGCCAGCGCCTTGCCGTGCAGCGCGCCTTGCGCATCCAGTTGCAGTTTGTGGTCGGCGAAAGCGCCCGCCAGATTGGCGTTGAGCGTATTGAGCAGCACGCCGGGACTGCGGTAGCCGCGCGCGGCGATGCGCAGGTCGAGGCGGTTGCCGGCGACGGCCGGATTGCGCCAGTCGCCTTGCAGGTCGGCATTGCCGTCGAGGCGGTCCAGGCGGTAGGCGCCGAACGCCAACTGGTTTGCCTGATAGCTGGCGCGCACGCTCGGCCGTTGCAACGTGCCGCCGAGCTGGCCGTCCACCTTCAACAAACCGGACAGGCCGTAGCCCAGCCGTTGCAACTGTGGCGCGTCGATATGCAGATTCAGACTGTCGGCCGGCGCGCCGAAGCTGCCTTTAGCCTGCAGCCGGTTGCCGGCGATCAGCAGCGATACGTCGCCGGCCAGCAGGCGCGCTCCCAGCATATCGATGTTGCCGCCGCCGGTCATTGGCAGTTGATCGTAGATGCTGTCGCGCAAACCGAAGCGCAGTTTGAGGCGCGGCTGGGGTTTGGCCGCAAAGGCGCCGGCGATGTCGAAATCCATGTTGATGCTCGCGTTGCGCGGACCGGAACGGCGTTTTCCGGTCAGCAGCGCGGGATCGAATTGCCGCAGCGCACCCTTTGCGCTGTAGGCCATGTCGCCGGTATGCGCCAGCGCGCCGGTGAACGTCAGGCGCGCCTTGCCTTCGCTCAGTGCGGCCTGTCGGATTTGCAATTTCTCTTTATCGATCAGCAGATCCAGCTGCGCACTGAGGCCGATGGCGGGATCGCTCTGCGTCAGCGCGATCTGTTGGGTGTCGCCTTGCAGTTTGATCGACAGCGGACCGCCCAGTCTGGTCGAGCGGAGCGCGTCGTGCAGCGCGTGCAGATTGAGTGCCGCGACGTTCAGGTCGAAATTGCCGCTATTGGCTGCCGGTGTATCGCCGATGCGGTAAACGCCCTGGCCGCTGACGCTCGCGCCGCCTGTCAGCGCGATCGTCAGCTTTTTGAGCTGCTGCGATGCGGCGTCCAATCTGACGTCGGCGTGGATGGTTTGCACCGGTAGGCGATTCTGGTCGATTCTGCCGGGCAGCGCGTTGCTGGCGTCCACGCTTCCCGTGACGGAAAACGGCGCATCGGTCGCGGGCGCTGCGCCGTTCTGCGTGGAGGGCTTCAGATCGGCGCGCAGCGCGATGTCCGCTTCCGGGGCGCCGGGGCTGAAGGCTTTCGGATTGATGTGGTCGATGCTGATTTGAGCGCGATGCAGAGGCACCTTGTCGAACGGCGCCGCGTCGATTTGCGCCACGCCTTTCAATTTGTCGCCATCCGCATTCAGCGCGATGCCGAGCGCTTGCAGCGATCCGGACAGTTTGGCGTTGACGCTGTACTTTTCCTGACCATAGGCGCCGCTCAGATCGACGCCGCCGTCGACGGCGAACGGGCGCTGGCCGGATAGCGCCAGCCGCGCATTCAGATCGCCGTAATCGGTATGCAGGCTATCGACGCTCAAGCTGTGCTGTACGCCGTCGGAACTGCCGTGCAGAGCCAGATTGCCGATTTCATTGATGCTCGTCCCTTGCTCGATGCGCAGCGATTGCAGCGTCAGTTGCTGCAGGTCGATGGCGATCGGCAGCCGCAAATCCTGCGGCAGGATAGTGGGTTTGGATGGCGTGGGCTGCAGTTTCAGGTCGACATTGCCTATGCGCAGATAGGCGACGCTCAGCTTGCGCGCGCCGACGGCGAAACGCCAACTGCCATCCAGCCGGTCGATGTCGAGTTGCGTGCCGGCATCGCGGTAGAACACCTTGCGCAGATGCACTCCCTGCGCGACACTGCCGCCGGCGTATTCGCCGCCCAGCTTGCCCTGCATCGCCCACACGCCGGCGCGCCACAAGAGCTGGCTGCCGCGATCGGTTTGCAGTGCGCTGATCGCGGCCAGCAGCAGCACCGCGATCAGCACCGCGGGCGTGCCGATCAGCCACGCGGCAATTCGCCCGCGCCGCTTCCTTCCAGCAGCAGCGTCGGCACTTGGCGGTGGTTGGGGAGGGAGGGGGTCTTCGGGCATATTAAAACGCAATACCAAGCGAGATATGCGGGCGGAACTGCTTTTTCTGAACGCCATAGGCCAGATCGGCATTGACCACGCCGACCGGGCTGCGCCAGCGCACGCCGAAACCGATGCCGGTAAACAGCTGCCGGCTGCTCCAACTGTCGGCGGCGGTGCCGACGTCGTAAAACACGGCGCCGCCCCATTGCTGGTTCAGCCAATGCTGATATTCGGCGCTGGCGGTCACCAGATATCTGTCCGGATAGACAATGCCGTTCTGCTCGTTGCCGATGCTTTGATAACTGTAGCCGCGCACCGAGTCGCCGCCGCCGGCCCGAAACAGCAGCGATGCCGGCACCTGGCTGCTGCTGCCTTTGGTGAATACCGCGCCCAGCTCGGTGCGGAAAATCATCAGATCGCGTTTGGCGATCGGCACATAGCGGCGGTAGCGGCCGGTGAACCGGGTAAAGGTCTGATCGGTCAGCAGCCCTTTTATTGCAAAGCCGGCCTGTACCGACAGCAAATGGCCGTTGCGAGGGAAGATCGGATTGTCGACGTCGCGCCGGGCCCAGGAAAAGCCCGGCACCAGCGCATGGTGGACGCCGGGCGCGGTGATGGTGTCCGGCGGCAGCGTCGCGCCGTTTTCCTGCTGCAATTGATCGGAATAATAATCCAGCGTATAGGCGGTATCGTAGTTTTCGCGCGAACGTGCGCGTTTCATGCCGACGCGGACGCTGCGCAGATCCACGCCTTCCAGCGTGGTGCGGTCCCGCGACAGGTTGACGCTGTTGACGAAGCTTTTGGTGTCGGGCGGCATGCCCAGTTCCAGCAGGCCGTATTGACGCTTCTGTTCCAGTTTCAATTGGCTGTCGAAGGTCCAGGCGCGATCGAAAACGTTGTAATGCGAATAGCGGCCTTCCAGCTGCGCGCCGGTGTCGGTGGAATAGCCGACGCCGGCGCGCACGCGCTGGGCCGGAAATTCGCTGACCTGCACCTTGACCGGCGCCCTGTCCGCATGCGCGGGATCGTCGTCGATGCCGACGATGACATTGTTGAAATACGGCGTGTTTTGAATCTGGCGCTGCAGCGCCAGCAGCCGCTCGACGCTGTACGGTTCGCCGGGCGTCAGCGGATTGACGTTGCGGATAATGCTGGCGGGATAACGTTTGAGGCCGGAAATCTGCAGTTCGCCGAGCGTGAAGCCGGGGCCGCTGTCGTAATGCGCGGACAGTTGCGCGTCTTGCTGATCGGCCAGAATGCGGGCTTGCGATGTCAGCAGCCTGGCCGCGGCGTAGCGCGTCTTTTGTAGGGTTTGCAGCGCCTGGTCCTTGGCCGCGGCCCAGTCTTGCTGACGAAAAGGCTGTCCCGCCGGCAACGACCAGCCGGAGCGGATGGCCGCCACGCGTTGCGGATCCTGTTCGGCGACAGGGCCCTCGACGCCGAGGTCGACGGCGGACACGATGGTGCGCGGCCCCGGGTCGACGATGACTTTGACGAGCTTGACGCCGTTGCCGGCGTCATCGCCGTCGTTGCTTACCGTGATCGACGTGACCGGCGTGAAATAGCCTTCCGTCGACACCAGCGCGGTCACCTGATCCGACGCGGTCGCCACCATGAACTTCAACTGGTCGTCGTTCATGTCCTCGCGCGATTGATAGCGCGCCAGATCCAGATTGGTTTTCAGCAGATCGCGCAGCGGGGAGGGGGCTTCGATCTCGATGCGGTAAAACGGGGAGGCGGCAAAGGCCGCGGCGCCGACCAGAGTCGCGCCAAATGCCGCCAGCAGCGCGATCAGACGGCGTGCAAGGACTTGATGGCGGAGCGCGATCTTAATTGGCTGTTCTCCTTGGCGATTACTCCGCTTCTTCGATCCAGGCGGCCTGAATGGCTTCAAGAATTTTTTCGCCCGAACGCTTCGGATCGTCGTCGAAGCCGTCGAGTTCCATTACCCAGCGATGCAAATCGGTAAACCGGATGGTGGTCGGATCGACGTCCGGAAATTTATCGTACAGGTCTTCAGCGATTTGCTGCGTATCGGTCCATTTCATGGCGTTTTTCGTCCCGGTTTAGTGATTTTCGCTGACTTGATTGATGGTGTATTTCGGAATTTCGATGACCAGATCCTCGTTTTCCAGCATGACCTGGCAGGATAAGCGTGAGTTTGCTTCCAGGCCCCAGGCCTTGTCCAGCAGATCTTCTTCGGTTTCGGTGGCTTCGTTGAGCGCCGCATATCCTTCCCGCACGATAACGTGGCAAGTGGTGCAGGCGCAGGACTTCTCGCAGGCGTGCTCGATCTCGACATGGTTGTTGAGCAGTGCGTCGCACAGCGAAACGCCGGCGGGGGCGTCGATCACGGCGCCGTCGGGACAGAGCGTGGCATGGGGTAGAACTACGATTTGCGGCATGAGGTTTTTACCTTTGAAAAGTCGTATGGCTTGATGTGTTCGTCGATGGGGCCGTTCAGCCGCGCCGTTTGGCCGCGCCGTTTAGCCGATATCGGCCAGCTTTTTCCCGGTCAGCGCCTGATGCACGCTGCGATCCATGCGGCGCGCGGCGAAGGCCTCGGTGCCGTGTGCCAGCGCGTCGACGGCGGCTTTGATCGCGAGTTGATCGTCGCCTTTGCTTTGCCGCTGCACCGCCTGGATCAATTGCGCGATCTCGGTCCGTTCCTGTTCGCTCAACAGCGCGCCGTCGGCGTCCAGCGCCGACTGCGTCGCCAGCACGATGCGTTCGGCATCGACCTGTTCTTCGCGCAGCGCCCGGGTTTGCATATCCGCCTCGGCCGATTGGAACGAATCCTGCAGCATGCGCGCGATTTGGTCGTCGGCAAGGCCGTAGGACGGTTTGACGCTGATGGCGGCTTCCACGCCGGAAGTCATCTCGCGCGCCGACACCGACAGCAAGCCGTCGGCATCGACCTGATACGTGACGCGGATTCTGGCGGCGCCGGCGGCCATCGGCGGAATGCCGCGCAGCTCGAAGCGCGCCAGCGAGCGGCAATCGCTGACCAGTTCGCGTTCGCCCTGCACGACGTGGATCGCCATCGCGGTCTGGCCGTCCTTGAAAGTGGTGAATTCCTGCGCGCGGGCGCAGGGGATGGTGCTGTTGCGCGGGATGACCTTTTCCGCCAGTCCGCCCATGGTTTCTATGCCCAGCGACCGCGGAATCACGTCCAGCAGCAGCCAGTCGTCGCCGGCGGCGCGGTTGCCGGCCAGCAGATTGGCCTGGATCGCGGCGCCCAGCGCGACCACTTTGTCCGGGTCGATATTGGCCAACGGCGTGGTCTGGAAGAAATCGCCGACCGCCTTGCGGATGTGCGGCATGCGGGTGGCGCCGCCTACCAGCACCACGCCATCGATGTCGTCGACCGACAGATCGGCGTCGCGCAACGCTTTTCTGGAGGGGGTGAGGGTCTTGGCGACCAGATGCTGGGTCATCGCGGCGAAATCGGCGGCGGTGATGGTCAGATGCACTTGTTCGCCCGTGTTGAGCACGGCGTCGATCACGGTATCCGATTTGGACGACAACAATTCCTTGGCTTCGCGCGCCTTGACCATCAGGATGCTGGTGTCTTCATGCGACAGCGGGCCGAGCTGCGCCTGCTCGCTGATCCAGCAGAACAGGCGTTGATCGAAATCGTCGCCGCCCAGCGCGGAATCGCCGCCGGTCGACAGGACTTCGAACACGCCGCGGCTGAGTTTCAGAATCGAAATATCGAAGGTGCCGCCGCCCAGATCGTAGACGGCGAAGATGCCTTCGGAGCCGTTGTCCAGTCCGTAGGCGATGGCGGCGGCGGTCGGTTCATTGAGCAGCCGCAACACATTCAGGCCGGCCAGTTGCGCCGCATCCTTGGTCGCCTGGCGCTGTGCGTCGTCGAAATAGGCGGGAACGGTAATGACCGCGCCGACCAGATCGTCGCCCAGCGCGTCTTCGGCGCACTGGCGCAGGGTGGCCAGGATTTGCGCGGACACTTCGACCGGGCTTTTGACGCCGGCGACGGTCTTGATCTGCACCATGCCGGGCTGGTCCTGGAAATCATAGGGCAGGTTTTCCGCGTGCGCGATGTCTTTCAGGCCGCGGCCCATGAAGCGCTTGACCGACGCGATGGTGTTTTTCGGGTCGACGGTTTGCGCCGCCTGCGCCTTGCGGCCTATGTGCGCGTGGCCGTTCGGCAAATAACGCACGACGGACGGCAGCAGCGAATGGCCTTCTTCATCCTGCAGCACTTCCGCGATGCTGTTGCGCACGGTCGCGACCAGTGAATTGGTGGTGCCCAGATCGATGCCCACCGCGATGCGATGCTGATGCGGGGCGGTGGACATGCCGGGTTCGGAAATTTGGAGTAGGGCCATAGACTTAGTGCGATGCAGATGCGGCGCATGCGGGCAGTGCGCGGCCTGTCGATCGATTGCGGTTGAGGGGGAGGAGGGCGGCGGCGGTTTGCATGGCCGTCAGGCTTCGATCAGCGCGAAGGCATCGCCTATCTCGGCATTGAATTTTTCGAGAAACATCAGTTTGCGCACGTTTAGCGCGGCGGTCGCGTAGTCGCCGGCGTCGAGCAAATCGCCGGTTCCGGCGATTTCGGATTGACGCGCGGTGCGCACGGTGCGCTGCAGCGATTCGAGCGCATCCGGGCTTTTCGCGGCTTTCGCATCGTCCAGTTCTTCGCGCCATTCCATCTGCTGCATCAGGAAGTCGCGCGGCATCGACGTATTCGATTCGGTCTGCAGATCGACGCCGTGCAATTCGCACAGGTAGGCGGCGCGGCGGAATGGATTCTTCAGGACGTTGTAGGCTTCGTTGGCGCGCGTGGCCCATTGCATGGCGACCCGCTGTTCGGCACCGGACGCCTGCGTGAACTTGTCCGGATGGGCCTGATTCTGCACTTCATGGTAGGCCTTTTCAAGCGCCGCCGGATCGACGTGAAAGCGCTGCGGCAGATGAAAAAGTTCGAAGTGATTTTGCATAATATTCAAAAAAAAGCCTGTTTAATATATTTTTAATATAAACAGACTTATTTAGTGCGAGGAAGTGTCAAGTAAGCGGCGTGAGCGGCCCCGGGGCTGGAGGAGAAGCGCAGGCGTACGCGAGTACGTTGAGCATCGCAGTCCTGTCCCGGGGCCGCTCACGCCGCTTACTCGGCGCTTCCTCTAAACGTGGAAGCTCTCGCCGCATCCGCATTCGTTCTTGACGTTCGGGTTCTGGAATTTAAAACCCTCGTTCAAGCCCTCGCGCGCGAAGTCGAGTTCGGTGCCGTCGATGAACGGCAGGCTTTTCGGATCGACGAAGACGTTGACGCCGTGCGATTCGAACATCCGGTCTTCGGACGCCGACTCGTCGACGTATTCCAGGGTATAAGCCAGCCCGGAGCAGCCATTGGTGCGCACGCCCAGGCGCAAGCCTATGCCCTTGCCGCGCCGTTCCAGATAGCGGCTGATATGCTTAGCCGCCTTTTCAGTCAATGTAATCGCCATCTTTACGCCTTTGTTCTGCTACCGTCCGCCTAAGCTGCGGCCGCTACGCTTTGCTCGACGTCGCCGCGCTTGGTTTTGTAATCCAGCACCGCCGCCTTGATCGCGTCTTCGGCCAGGATCGAACAGTGAATCTTCACCGGTGGCAGCGCCAGTTCTTCGGCGATCTGGGTGTTCTTGATCGACATCGCCTGATCCAGGGTTTTGCCCTTGACCCATTCGGTGATCAGCGACGACGACGCAATCGCCGAGCCGCAGCCGTAGGTCTTGAATTTGGCATCGGTAATGACGCCGTCGACCCCGACCTTGATCTGCAGCTTCATCACGTCGCCGCAGGCCGGAGCGCCGACCATGCCGGTGCCGATGGTGTCGTCGCCTTTATCGAATACGCCGACGTTACGTGGATTTTCGTAGTGATCCAACACTTTTTTTGAATAAGACATGTTGCTGCTCCTTGAAATGTAATCGACCCCGGGTTCTCCGTGGCGCGGCAATACTGCGGCTTAGTGTGCAGCCCACTGGATCGTGCTGAGATCGATCCCTTCCTTGTACATATCCCACAATGGCGACAGTTCGCGCAGCTTTTCGACCTTCGATTTCAGCAGGTTGATGGTGAAATCGATTTCTTCTTCGGTAGTGAAGCGGCCGATCGTGAAGCGGATCGAGCTGTGCGCCAGTTCGTCGCTGCGGCCCAGTGCGCGCAGCACGTACGACGGTTCCAGGCTGGCCGAGGTGCAGGCGGAGCCGGACGAGACGGCGATTTCCTTGATCGCCATCAGCAGCGATTCGCCTTCGACGTAGTTGAAGCTGACGTTCAGATTGTGCGGCACCCGGTGCGTCATGTCGCCGTTGATGTAGACCTCTTCCATGCCTTCCATCAGGCCCTTGCGCAGACGTTCCTGCAAGCCGGCGATACGCGCCAGTTCTTCCTTCATTTCGACGCGCGCCAGACGATAGGCTTCGCCCATGCCGACGATCTGGTGCGGCGCCAGCGTGCCCGAACGCAGGCCGCGTTCGTGGCCGCCGCCGTGGATCTGCGCTTCGATGCGGATACGCGGCTTGCGGCGTACGAACAGCGCGCCGATGCCTTTCGGACCGTAGGTCTTGTGCGCGGAGAAGCTCATCAGATCGACCTTCCAGTTTTCCAGATCGATCTCGACCTTGCCGGTACCTTGCGCGGCGTCGCAATGAAACACGATGCCCTTGGAGCGGCACAGTTCGCCGATTTCCGGAATTGGCTGGATGACGCCGATTTCGTTGTTGACCAGCATCACGGAAACCAGAATGGTGTCCGGACGGATCGCTTCCTCGATTTGCTTCAATGTAATGAGACCGTCGTCCTGCGGCTGCAGGTAGGTCGCGTCAAACCCTTCGCGTTCCAGCTCGCGCACGGTGTCCAGCGTGGCCTTGTGCTCGGTCTTGACGGTAATGATGTGCTTGCCTTTGGTCTTGTAGAAGTGCGCGGCGCCCTTCAAGGCCAGATTGATGGCTTCGGTGGCGCCCGAGGTCCAGACGATCTCGCGCGAATCGGCCTTCACCAGTGCGGCGACTTCTTCACGGGCGTTTTCGACGGCGGCTTCAGCGTCCCAGCCGTACATGTGGCTGCGCGATGCGGGATTGCCGAACTGGGCGCGCAGGAACGGGATCATCTTGTCCGCCACGCGGGGATCGACCGGCGTGGTCGCCGAATAATCCATATAAATAGGGAAGTGCGGCGCCTTCAGGGTGTCGAGCAGGCTTTTTTCGAGCGGTGCATTCATAATATTTTCCAAAACTCCATTCAGAGTGCGTGAGTGCGATGAACGACGACCACACTTTGATCGTTATTCTTCTGTTCCTGCTGATCCACCAGATCTTGCAGCGAGACAGAATCCAGATATTCGACCATTTTCTCGTTCAGCGTGGTCCACAGGTCGTGGGTCATGCAGCGCGATCCGCCCGGTCGTTCGGCGCCATGGCAATTCTCTTTGCCGCCGCATTGCGTCGCATCCAGAGGTTCGTCCACGGCGATGACGATGTCGGCCACGGTGACTTCCTCGGCGCGGCGGCCCAGGTTGTAACCGCCGCCGGGGCCGCGGACCGACGCCACAATGTTGTGACGCCGCAATTTGCCAAATAACTGTTCGAGATATGATAAAGAAATTTCCTGCCTCTCGCTGATAGCTGACAACGTGACGGGACCCTTGCCATGGCGCAATGCCAGATCGATCATCGCCGTAACGGCAAAACGGCCTTTGGTAGTCAGTCGCATGAAATTTCCACTCCCAAATCAAACATGAATCCGAGTTTCCTGTTTTCGAAACTCAGGAGGCGAGTATAACAAACTTGACTGATTCTGTCAGGTATTCGAAAAAGCTTTTTACAAGGTTTCCAAGGAGAAATCCCATGTCGGCGATGAGGTCTATTCGGCCTTTGCTTTTAATAGATTGAAGGTTCCGAACAAGGCCTGCATGCGGACGTTCTTGATGAACGACAGGTTATACGGGTGTTCCGACACTGCCTGCGGAAACGCCGGCACACCGGGCAAAGCCTGCAATTCCGCAGCGATTTTCCCCCACAATACCAGCGTCGGCGGCGAGCTTCCTTGATCTGCGGCATGACGGCGCAATGCGTCGAGCACCGTTTGCAAAAACGGCCGCCATGCCAGCCCGTCCTTGCGCGGCGCTACTTCCGGGCGGAACACCAGGCTGGCGTTAAGCAGCAGAAAACCATGCGTCAGCAGGCCATGTTGCAGCGCCTGCAGGCTTTGGATGGCGCCGCTGCCCTCGGCCAGCGCCTGTTTCGCGATATCGGTCAATGCTTCGCCGCCGGTATGCTCGGGCGCCAGTTGACGATCGGCAACCAGCAGCATTTTCATGAAATTGCGCAAGGAAGTGGCGCGGTTGACGGCTTTGCTCAGCCCGCGCTCTGACCAAAGCGCCTCCACCGCGCCGTCCATGAAACAGACCCCGGTCGCGCTTTCGGCGCGCGGATACGGGCCTTCGCCGACCAGCACGTAAGCCACCCGGTCCAGCGGTTGTTTGAAAGCGGCGAACATGCGTCCTTCGGTCGGCAGGAAATGGCCGCCGGCCAATTGGTTCAGATAGTGCGGATCGGCGGCGGCCACCGCCTGCAGCCCGGCATGCAGAACGGCGCGCCACGAGGCGTCGGCGCTGTCGATGGCATCGGCTATCGATGCCGGAATGGCGGGTTTGGCGAATGATTGATTTGTCATGGGCGGATCAGCTTCCGGTATTCGGCACCAGATGGTCGCCGACGGTCGCACCGAATAACTGCTCCTTCAGTTTCTGCAATTGATCGCGGGCGGCCGCGGCCTTTTCGAATTCCAGATTTTTGGCGTGATCCATCATCTGTTTCTCCAGCCGTTTGATTTCGCGGCTGACCTGTTTGTCGGTCATCGCCTCGTAATCGACGCGATCCTGCGCCACCATCAGTTCGGCGCGCGCTTCCTGCGGGTTGTAGACGCCGTCGATCAGCTCGCGGATCTCCTTGCTGATGCCCTGCGGCGTAATGCCGTTGGCGGTATTGAATTCGACCTGCTTGGCGCGGCGGCGCTCGGTCTCGTCGATCGCCCGGCGCATCGAGTCGGTAACCTTGTCGCCATACAGGATCGCCATGCCGTTCAGGTTGCGCGCGGCGCGCCCTATGGTCTGGATCAGGCTGCGTTCGGAACGCAGGAAGCCTTCCTTGTCGGCGTCCAGAATCGCCACCAGCGACACCTCCGGGATATCCAGCCCTTCGCGCAGCAGATTGATGCCGACCAGTACATCGAAGGTGCCCAGACGCAGGTCGCGGATGATTTCGACGCGCTCGACGGTATCGATATCGCTATGCAGATAACGCACCTTGATGCCGTTGTCGCTGAGAAATTCGGTCAATTGCTCCGACATCCGCTTGGTCAGGGTGGTGACCAGCACGCGCTCCTGTTTTTTGACGCGCAGCGTGATTTCGGACATCAGATCGTCGACCTGGGTGCTGGCGGGGCGCACCAGGATCATCGGATCGACCAGTCCGGTAGGACGCACCACTTGCTCGACCACCTGATCGGCACGCTGATTTTCGTAGTCGGCGGGCGTGGCCGACACGAACACGGTCTGCCGCATCTTGCTTTCGAATTCGTCGAAACGCAGCGGCCGGTTATCCAGCGCCGACGGCAGGCGGAAGCCGTAGTCGACCAGATTGGTCTTGCGCGCGCGGTCGCCGTTGTACATGCCGTTCAATTGCCCGATCAGCACGTGCGACTCGTCGAGGAACATCAGCGCGTCGGGCGGCAGATAATCGACCAGCGTCGGCGGCGGATCGCCCGCCTTGGCGCCGCTCAGATGGCGCGAATAGTTTTCGATGCCCTTGGTGAAGCCGATTTCCTGCATCATTTCCAGATCGAAACGGGTGCGCTGTTCCAGCCGCTGCTCTTCGATCAGCCGATTTTCCTTGCGGAACCATTCCAGCCGCTCGCGCAGCTCGTCCTTGATGGTCTCGATCGCGCGCAGCACGGTGCTGCGCGGCGTGACGTAATGGGAGCCGGGATAGACGGTAAAGCGGGGGATTTTCTGCCGTACGCGCCCGGTCAGCGGATCGAACAATTGCAGACTGTCGATTTCATCGTCGAACATATCGACGCGGATCGCCAGTTCGGCGTGTTCGGCCGGGAAAATATCGACGGTGTCGCCGCGCACGCGGAAGGTGCCGCGGCCGAAATCGACTTCATTGCGGGTATATTGCATCTGAATCAGGCGCGCGATCAGATCGCGCTGACTGACCTTGTCCTTGGCGCGCAAGGTCAGGATCATCTGGTGGTATTCGCTGGGATTGCCGATACCGTAAATGGCCGAGACGGTCGCCACGATCACCACATCGCGCCGTTCCATCAGCGATTTGGTGCAGGACAGACGCATCTGCTCGATGTGTTCGTTGATCGACGAATCCTTTTCGATGAACAGATCGCGCTGCGGCACGTAGGCTTCCGGCTGGTAATAATCGTAGTAACTGACGAAATATTCGACCGCATTCTGGGGGAAAAACTCGCGGAATTCGCTGTACAGCTGCGCGGCAAGCGTCTTGTTCGGCGCGAAAATGATGGCCGGACGGCCCATGCGCGCGATCACATTGGCCATGGTATAGGTCTTGCCGGAGCCGGTGACGCCCAGCAGGGTCTGGTAAAACAGCCCGTCTTCGATGCCCTCGACCAATTTGTCGATCGCGGCCGGCTGATCGCCGGCCGGGGCGAACGGCTGGTGCAGTTTATATGGGGAGCCTGGGTACGTGACGGTTTTCGACCCGCCGAGCGTTAGAGCAACCTGGGATAATTCAGCCATTTGATTTCGACCTTTGGTAGAATGACACGTCACAAAACGATGCTTGCTTGTAGCTTGGCACTTCATCCACCGTCCGCGCATGTCCGATTGCAGTCAACTTTTTATGTTATCACGATGAACGCACCTCTTCCTGCCTCCCTGCTTACCGCCATTGAGATGGCTCCCCGCGACCCGATTCTCGGTATTACCGAGGGTTTTAACGCGGACAAGAATCCGAACAAAACCAACCTCGGCGTCGGCGTGTATTGCGACGACAACGGTAAAGTGCCTCTGCTGAAGTGCGTGCAGATGGCCGAAGCGCAACTGGCGCAAAAGCTGGCGCCGCGCACCTATCTGCCGATAGAAGGCCTGGCCGCCTACGACAAAGCGGTGCAAGAACTGGTATTTGGTGCCGACAGTGCGATTATTCAAGAAAAACGCGCAATCACCGTGCAAGCCATCGGCGGCACAGGCGCATTGAAGCTGGGCGCGGACTTCCTGAAGCGTTTTTCGCAGCCGGGCGTCCAGGTATACATCAGCAATCCGAGCTGGGAAAACCATCGCGCGCTGTTCGAATCCGCCGGTTTCGTGGTCAATGACTATCCGTACTACGATGCGGCCACGCGCGGCGTCGACTTTGCCGGCATGCTGGCGGCATTCAAGGCCATGCCGGCCGGCGCCGTCGTGTTGCTGCACGCCTGCTGCCACAACCCGACCGGCGCGGATCTGACCGAAGCGCAATGGACGGACATCATCGACGTCGTCAAGACGCGCAATCTGGTGCCTTTCCTCGACATGGCATACCAGGGCTTCGGCGACGGTATCGTCGAAGACGGCAAGGTGGTACGCCGTTTTGCCGACTCCGGCAGCGCATTGTTCGTATCGAATTCTTTTTCGAAGTCGTTTTCGCTGTACGGCGAACGGGTCGGCGCACTGAGCATCGTGGCCGCCAGCGCCGAAGAAGCGGCGCGCGTGTTGTCGCAACTCAAGCGCGTGGTGCGCACCAACTACTCGAACCCGCCGATCCACGGCGGCCAGGTAGTGGCGACCGTGCTGGCGTCGCCGGAACTGCGCGCGGTATGGGAAGAGGAACTGGCGGGCATGCGGGTGCGCATTCGGGAATTGCGTCAACTGATGGTCGCCAAACTGAAGGCGAAGGTGCCGGCGCAGGATTTCGACTTTGTCATCAAGCAGCGCGGCATGTTTTCGTATTCGGGATTGACCAAGCCGCAAGTCGATCGTCTGCGCGACGAGTTTTCGATTTACGCCATCGATACCGGCCGTATCTGCGTCGCGGCGCTGAATACGCGCAACATCGACGCGGTGGTCGATGCGATCGCCGCGGTATTGTAGGAAGCGTTTGTAAGCCGGCGATTGCATCGGGTAAAAAAACCGATGCAATCGATACAAAAGGTTTGCGAATGTTTTGACAGAATCTGGAAATTAAGTCTATAATCCTGCTTCTTTCTTTTCCCTGATAGCTCAGTCGGTAGAGCGACGGACTGTTAATCCGCAGGTCCCTGGTTCGAGTCCAGGTCGGGGAGCCAGAATTCTTGTAGTAGAAAATCAAGCACTTACGAGTAATCGTGGTGCTTTTTTTTCGTCTATAGCTCCGAAAAAAGATTCAAAAACTGGCCTTTGCCGAAAAACTGCCGGAATAAGAAAATCCAGACCAAGCGCTTTATCAACGATTGGAGAAACTGGAATGGCATATATCAAGGAGCGCGGCGCATATTGGAGAGCAGAAGTGCGTCGTAAAGGCTATAAGCCGACATACCGTACATTCATACGACCAATGCCATCGAAAGCCTGCATATGCGCCTGCGAAAGATCGTCAGAAATCGTGGCGACGTCCCCCAGCGACGACGCCGCGACCAAATTGCTGTTCCTGGCCTTGTGCAATATCGAGAAAGATTGGAAGATGCCGCAGCGAACATGGAAGCAAGCTGCCAACCAGTTCGCCACCATGTTCGGTGAGCGCTTCACGAACGCGATTAACTAACTAAGAAATTCTGGCTCTGCACGCAGGATTTCTGACAGGTCCCGCGCTTTTCCAGCGGGGATACAAATCAGTAACGTTAACATCCCGACTGCCAACAGGATCGCGATAACGTCGAGCCCGATGTACAGGCTACCCATGCGCACCTTTATCGCTCCGATCATTGCAGGACTGACCGCACCGCCGAATGAACCGATAGAACTGATGAGGGCGAGCCCACCAGCTGCTGCGGATCGATTCAAATAGGCGCTAGGAATTGTCCAGAACAGGCTCAGTACACTGAAAATTCCTATCGACGCGATTGTCAGCAATATAACCGTCAGCACCAAGCTACCAACCGCCAACGGCAGCAAAAGAAAGCATGCCGCAGCAGTGAACCCGCACAACGCGACATGCCAACGACGTTCAAGATACTTGTCGGAGCTATACCCCACAATCACCATCCCGATCGTCGAAACAAGAGAGATTGCGCCACTGATCCATCCTATTGAACTCACGGTCTGTCCGGCAACAGCTTTCAGCACGGTGGGCCCCCACAACAGGATTGTGTTCAGTGAGCAAAAATAGGCGAAGTAGATAAAAGCCAGCAAATACACTTTCGGATCACGCAATGCATCGCGAAAGGTGCCGCCCTGTGCAGGTTGCGCCTGGCGGTCGGCCGCCAGGTCGGCCAGAACCCGGCTCTTTTCCTCGTCATTCAACCAGCGCGCCGACGACGCATTATCCGACAGATAAAAGTATGCAACAACTCCGCATAGAACCGCCGGCGCGCCTTCCAAAAGGAATAGCCATTGCCACCCGTGAAATCCGCCGACGCCTTGAAACTGCGCCATCACCCATCCAGATAGCGGCCCGGAAATGATGCCGCCGACAGGGACGGCCATGACGAACAGACTGGTCATGCGCCCACGCAGACGATCCGGAAACCAGTAAGTCAGATAAAGCAGAATTCCCGGAAAAAAACCGGCCTCTGCGACACCCAGTAGAAAACGCAAAATGTACAAGTGCAGGGCGCTTTGCGCGTACATGAGCAGGCACGTCACCATTCCCCATAGCACCATGATCCGCAGTAATGTACGACGCACACCTACGCGCTCGAGTAGAAGATTGCTTGGCACCTCGAACAAGACGTAGCCAATCGAAAAGATACCTGCCGCAATGCCAAAAACAGCGTCGTCAAGCTTCAGATCTTGTGAGAACTGAAGCTTCGCAAAGCCGATATTGAATCTGTCAATCGTTGCCAGCATGTAGCACAGCAACAAGAATGGTATTAGCCGCCATGCAATTTTTTTGTACACGGCGTGCTCCGTGGGTGCGACAACAGCTAGAGTAGATGACATACCTGGTCTCCTAATGAATTATTATTTGAGCGTTTTCCGCTAGTACTAATCTGATAGCCGACGTTCTTGATATCAGGACATAGTTGCCGCACTGCCAAGGATCACTGTGCTTTGGCTCGACAACGTGCCGCCGTTGCCGTGCGCGATCGCCGTCTCGCAACCGGAGACTTGCCGGCGTCCCGCTTCTCCACGTATCTGGCGAACGGCTTCAATGAGAACGAATATGCCGTACATGCCAGGATGGCAGTATGAGAGGCCACCGCCATTTGTATTCACTGGAAGCACACCACCGGGTGCGATAGCGCCTTCGCTAACAAAACGACCGCCTTCTCCCTTTGGGCAAAATCCGAGATCTTCGAGGAACAGCAGCGTGGTGATCGTGAACGCGTCGTACACTTCAACCACATCGATATCCCGAGGCCTAAGCCCGGACATCGCGTACGCCGCGGCACCCGAGCGCACGGCGCCAGTGACAGTCAGATCCGGCATGCTGCTGATGCTGTAGTGACTCATATCTTCCCCAACCCCGAGTACGTACGCCGGGCTTGAAGCGAGGTTCGCGGCGCGTTCTGCCGATGTCACGATGAGCGCTCCGCCACCGTCGGTAACCAGGCAGCAGTCACGCACGGTCAAGGGACTGCTAACCATGCGGGCGCCTAATACCTGGTCGATTGTAAGAGGCTGTTTTTCCCAGGCAGATGGGTTAAGCAGTGCCCACTGCCTTGCCGCTACAGCAATAGACGCGAGATGCTCGCGCGTGGTGCCGTACTGATGCATGTGGCGCGATGCGGCCAGTGCGTAAGAACTGGCTGTGTAGATCGGCCGGTACGGTGACTCGTACGGATTGACGTCGGGAGCGGCAACGTTGGCGCGGCCCATGCTACGTTGCGTGCTGCCGTAGGCGATCAACGCGACCTCGCACAAACCTGACTGGATGGCTGCCTGCGCATGCGCAACCATCGACATGAAGCTGCCCCCGCCAATATTGGTGCCGTCGTGATAGCGTGGCTTGACACCAAGGTACTCGCAAAGTGCGAGTGTAGGCATTCGACTTTGCGATGTGGTGGCAAAAACGCCATCCACGTCGCGTAAGGAAAGCCCGCAATCCTGCAAAGCACGGTGTGTTGCCTGCGCCATGAGATCGATGGCAGAGAAGCCAGCGCCAACTTCGCCAAGACCGGATTCTGCCACCCCCACAATGGCGCAGGCGCCACGTTTGAGCACGGGTGCTGTCATGCTACCTCCGTCTCGAAGACCGGATACGGCGATTGTCCGTCGGCGGGATGGTGTACACGGCTTCGTACTCTCATGCCGATTTGCACCGACTCGGCTGGCAGACCCTCGACCCGGCTCATCAGGCGAAAGCCCTCGTCCATGTTTACCAGCGCGATGTTGTAAGGCTGTTCCCCTCGCGGACTAATGACAGTGACGGCATAAACAGTCCCTTTGCCTGCGCTGGTACGCCATGTCAGATCCGGATTGCCTGAGCCGGGCCCGATGACGCGCGGATAAAACACAGCCCGGCCGGTTTTAGTGTCATGCTGGTAAGCGAGTTTCCCTTCAGCCAGATAGGCCTGGAAGACTGCCAGGGGGGAAGCTTCGGCAAGAGGTGAAGTCTTGGCGGTTTCAGTCATACAAGCGCTCCTTCAGATGATACGGTTTGCACGGTAGTCGGCAATTTCCTGCTGCGTACAGCCAAGCAGTTCTTGAAGCACCGCGTCGGTCGAATCTCCGAGTATTGGCGGCGGTCGACGATAGGACGGCGGTGTGTCGCACAGCCGCAGTGGGCTGGCGATAGTGGAGACAATGGCCCCATCAGCCTGGGGCATGTCGACACGCAACCCACGGTGACGGACCTGCGGGTCCTCGAAGACCTCACGGTAGTCGTTAATGGGACCGCAGGGCACCCCTCGCACATCGAAGCGTTCGATCCATTCTGCTTTGGAGCGGTTGAGCATTGTGCGCGCCAGCTCGGGCACGAGTTCATTGCGTCCAATGATGCGGCCGGTTCCGTAACGCCAGCGCGGATCGTCGGCCAGATCCGGACGCCCGATCGCTTCGCAATACTGCTGCCATTGCGTGTCGTTGCCGACCGCGACCACCATTTCTCCGTCACTAACAGCGAACACCTGATACGGAACCAGGCTCGCATGAGAGTTGCCATAGCGGTGCGGCACCTTTCCGTTGGCAAAGAAGCCAGTCACTTGATTGCCGCCAAGCGCCACGACGCAGTCAAGTAACGCCATGTCGATGTACTGGCCACGATCCGACACCGTTCGATACTGAAGCGCCGAAAGGATCGCAATCGTCGCGTACATGCCCGTAATCACGTCGGCAATCGCGATCCCGGCCTTTTGCGCGCCACCACCGGGAAGATCGTCGCGTTCGCCAGTGATGCTCATGAGGCCGCCTTTGGCCTGGAATACGAAATCATATCCGGGCTTGTGCGCGCAGGGGCCATCCTGACCGTAGCCGGTGATCGAGCAGTAGACCAGTCGGGGGTTGAGCTCGCGTAGGCTTTCATAATCGAGGCCATAGCGTTTGAGATCCCCAACCTTGTAATTTTCGATCACCACATCGCTTTTCTCTGCCAGTTGTCGTATCAACGCCTGTCCTCGCGACGTAGCAATATCGACAGTGATGGACTTCTTGCCGCGGTTAGCGGCGGCATAGTAAGTGGAGTTGCGGGTATCGTCTCCGCTTGCATCTTTGATCCATGGCGGGCCCCAAGCGCGCGTGTCGTCTCCCGTGCCGGGCCGTTCGACCTTTATGACTTCCGCACCCATGTCAGCCAGATTCTGGCTGCACCAGGGGCCGGCAAGGATGCGGGATAGATCGAGTACACGGATGTGCGACAAGGCCTGCGGGCGCTTCTCGGCTACCGGCGTTTCTTCCAATGACATGGCGTCTCTCTGTTGTTATCGGAACGAATTCCGGGTTGCCTGCCCTGTTGGGCGTCGATTAAAGCGCGGCCGGAAACTCCACCATCGCCTCACCGACTGCGATGGTTTCTCCACGTTGGTTAACCACCTGCACGTCGAGCGTGGCCCAGTGCCCCGTTTTAGTCGCTTGCATCCCCGTGATCGTCGCTGTCGGGGTGATCGTATCGCCCGGCTTTACCGGTGCCTTCCATCGTGTTTCGAGTCGGCGTTGCACCCCGCCAATCGGGTAAAGCCAGTCGGTCAGCATCTTCGTTATAACGCCGAAGTTGTTCATGCCATGCATGATGATTCCGCCGAAACTCGTCCTGCCAAAACTGCCTTTCATGTACTGGTCGTCGAGATGCAGCGGATTGAAATCCAGCGAGGCCTCGCAGAACTGACGGATAGATTCACGGGTGGGCGAAAACGGTATGCCGTCGATTTTCTGGCCCGCCTGCAGGGTGTCAAATGCATTGGTCATGGTCATCCTCAAAAGGCGCGAATCGTCCAGCCTCGGCCGGAACAGATCACTTGGTTGTGCTGGTTGAAAAAGACGTTGTCATGGACGACGAACAAACGATCTTTTTTGATAAATTTGTCGAGGGCCCGCGCTTCAAGCCGGATAGTGTCTCCTGGGCGCGCGGGAACGTTGTAGCTCCAGGATTGGCCGGCATTGATAGTGCCGGGACTGCGCATCCAGTCGTCTGCAGGCGTGCATGCAAACATCAGCAGGATGTGGATGGTGGGTGGTGCGATCAGCCCTTTATACGGACTTTGGCGCGCATACTCCGCATCGAAGTACAGGGGGTGCTTGTCATCAAGCACGATGCAAAGTTTCTGGATTGCCTCCAGCGTAAGAGTGTAGGGCAGCGTCTTGCGCGGCTCGCCAGGAATGATGTCGTCCCACGTCTTGCGCAGTTCGGCGTCTTTCCAGAAATCAGTCTCGAAAGTTTCAGCTTCCATGAGGTTCCTATATAGAGTTGATTAATCGGATGTGTAATGTTATGATGTCCGCTAAGCGGTTACATTCATCCGCCTGAAGGTCATTATTACTACTTAAATTTGAGATGTCAATGCTCGCGGAGAAAATATGGCTACACCTGAAAGCGAATCGTTTGTCCGTACATTTGCGCGTGGAATCGCGGTGATCGAGGCGATGGGACGAGGTGCGACCCACCAGACATTGGGAGAAATTGCAGATGGCGTTGATCTTCCACGCACTGCCGTGCGGCGGTTTCTGATGACCTTGATCGAGTTGTCATTCGTGAAGACCGATGGAAAACACTATTGGCTCACGCCCCGTGTTCTGCGGCTGGGTCTTTCCTATCTCGGCACGCTGCCTTACTGGCGAGAGGCCCAGTTGGCGCTCGAGGAACTGTGCGGCCGCATTAAGCAATCGTGTGCACTTTCTGTTCTGGATGGCGAAGACATCGTGTATATACAGCGTCAGCATTCAAAACGGATTTTGCCTATGAGTCCAACTTTGGGAAGCCGCTTGCCTGCGCATGCTGTGTCGATGGGCCGAGTAATACTTGCTGGTCTTCCTGACGAAGAGTTGAATCACTACTTCGAAACGGCGTCGCTTAAGCAACTGACCAGTGCTACTGTGATGGACAAGACAGTGTTGCGGGAGCGCATCCTTGCCGCACGAAGCGAGGGATATGCCTGGATTGATGGCGAATTCGACGACTCCATTTGCGGCCTCGCTGTTCCTGTACGGGACAAGGACGGTTTAACGATAGCGGCGGTCAACGTCAGTCTGCCAACCGGGCAAATCGACCAGAAAACCGCGGTTCAGCAATATCTCGGCGAGTTGAGGCATGCGGCTTCGCAACTCAGAGCTGCGAGCTAGCCGAACGGACCATACTTGCGGCTCGAGCTGCAGTTCAAAATCCAAGGCCGCAGCGACATTCGTAGCGGCAGCGTCGGACGCCGCAGGCGTTGAAAGCGCACAATCTTTCAGGCAATCTCATGCAGATGCGGCTGACGCAAGTTGCGGCGAGCTGGACCTCGAAGAAGTCGTCGCAACGGACTTAAAACATAAATGCACGAGTCGGCAACACTGACAGTAATTCCTTACGCAAAATCAGCCGGTCCGCCGATACCGGCGGGCGAGGATATGTATCAGTCTGGCAGTCTTGAAATGGTCATCACCTTTAGGAGGACAGCAATGAGCACATCACCTCCCGACAACCTTCTGGACTGGCTGCAGGACGCACACGCAATGGAGCAGCAGGCGGAGCATATGCTGAAAGCGCAGTCAGCTCGTCTTGAACACTATCCCGATTTGAAAGCGCGCATCGAACAGCATATTCAGCAAAAGCAGACTCAGAAAACATTGCTGGAGGAATGTATTTCGCGCCTGGGCGGATCGCCGTCATTGATGAAAGACATTGCCGGCCAGCTTGCAGCCTTCGGGCAGGCCGTCAGCGGTATGACGATGACCGACGAGGTGGTAAAGGGCGCCATGGCAGGCTATGTTTTCGAAAATCTCGAGATCGCATCCTATACCGTGCTTATTGAAGCGGCGCGCGAGGCAGGAGATACAGACACACAGAGTGTCTGCGAACAGATTCTGGAGCAGGAAACGGCCATGAGCGCGTGGCTCCTGGAGCATCTTCCAGGCGTAACCAAAAACTTCCTTTTGCGGTCGGCTACCCCGGGAGCAACCGCAAAAGTCTGACCGGGCGCATAATTGCGTATATGCGATCGGCTCGGCCTGACGGCCGATGCGATTTAGTCGTCAAATAAAGCGGTCCCGCTTCAATGGGAGGCAAAATGTCCAATGCCCTTCGTGAAAAACTCCTGCGGTTCGAACAGCTCCGCGATGAAGAGGGAACGCCGGAAAGTAAAGCCATTGTAGAAGCGCTGTTTTTGCAAACCAGTATCATCAACGAGAGGCTGTTCAATATTGAACAGGCCTTGCGTGGCGTTCCGGCTGGGAAGAAGGAAACGGATTTATAAACCATCAGCCCGCATTCGCCTCTATTTCCTTGACCCGCACATCGCGTTTCCCCGCAAACAGACGTCTGGACCAATGCTCGAATTGATCGACATAGGTAAACACCACAGGCACCACCAACAAACTCAGCGCCGTCGAGGTCAGCAAACCGCCGATGACGGCAATGGCCATCGGTTGCCGGAAGCTTGAATCAGCGCCAAACCCCAGCGCAATCGGCATCATGCCGGCGATCATGGCGACGGTGGTCATCACGATCGGCCGGGCCCGCTTATGACAGGCGTCTACCAATGCATCGAACACCGACAGGCCGCGGTCGCGCTTGCCGACGATCGCATACTCGACCAGCAGTATCGAGTTCTTGGTCACGATTCCCATCAACATGACCAGACCGATCATCGACGGAATATCCATTTCGCTGTGCGCCATCAGGAGCGCCAGGAACGCGCCGCCTAGCGACAGCGGAATCGCCGACAGAATGGTGACCGGCTGCAGGAAATCCCTGAACAGCAACACCAGCACGCAGAACACGCACAGCACACCGATGGCGATCGCCATGATGAAACCGGCGGTCAGTTCCGCCGCGATTTCCGCATCGCCGGTCTGGATCAGCTGCACGCTGGACGGCATCTGCTTGACCGCCGGCAGCGCATTGGCCGCCGCCAGGGCTTCGCCCAAAGGCATGCCGCCGAGATCGGCGCTGACCGTCACGTAACGCCGGCGATCGTATCTTTCGATTTTCGACGGGCCGCTTTCCACGGACAGGCTTGCCACCGACGAAAGCGGCACCAGGCCGTTGCGGCCAGCCACACGCAGATTGGCGAATGCACTGAGGCTCTGGCGGTCGGCGTCCGGCATGCTGACATTGATATCGACCTGCCGGTTGTCGAGGTTGAGTTTGGGAAGGTTCGCCGAGAAATCGCCGGCGGTGGCGATGCGTACGACCTGGCCGATGGAGGCGGTCGATACGCCCAGTTCGCTGGCGCGCTGCAGGTCGGGCCGGACGATGATTTCCGGACGCTCCAGGCTGGCGGTGGAACTGATATTGGACAGCGACCCCACGCCGCGTAGTTGGCGCTCCATCGCCTGGGCGGCAGCCTTCAGCGCAGCGTCATTGTCACTGGCAAGGATCAGCTGCATCTTCTCGCCGGGGCCGCCCGCACCTACCGTGAAACGGGCGCCCGGCACATTCAGCAAGGCCCGGCGCACAGCTCTTTCGATTTCGGTCTGGACAGGCCGTTTGCCGCGATCGGCCAAAGAAAGTGTGAGCGAGCCGTTGCGTACTTCGCCGGCCTGCAGCAGTCCGCCGCCGACGATCTGCGACACGCCTACCGTCGTAAAAATATAATCGATGCCGCCGACGCCGCCGAGCGCGCGGCGCGCCGCCTCGGCCAGCGCCAGCGTATTTCTCAATGAACTGCCTGGCGGCAGTTCGATATTGACCGTCGTGTATCCGCGGTCGGCCGGCGGCATCAGGCCGCTGGAAATGAAGGGAATCAGCGCGACCGAACCGGCAAAGAACAGTGTCGCGGCCAGCATGGTCGTCTTGCGATGCGCGAGACACCAGCGTACCGCGTGCAGATACCAGCGCATGATCCTGCCGTCCTGCTGTTCGACGATCTGCTTTGACTTCAGCAGATAGGCGGCCATCATCGGCGTCAGGATGCGGGCCACCAGCAGCGACGTCAGAACGGCGATGACCGCGGTCCAGCCGAACTGTCGAAAGAACAAGCCCGGAACGCCGCTCATCATGGCCGTCGGCAGAAACACCACCACCAGCGTCATCGTCGTGGCGATGACCGCCAGCGCGATTTCCGTGACCGCATCTCCGGCGGCCTGCAGGATCGGTTTACCCATATGGGCATGCCGCTCGATATTTTCGATTTCGACAATCGCATCGTCCACCAGGATGCCGACGATCACCGCCAGCGCCAGCAAGGTCAGGGTGTTCAGCGAAAAACCGAACCATGCCATTGCGGCAAAGGCGGGAAGAATCGACAGGGGCAGCGCCGAGGCGGCGACCAATGTCGCGCGCCAATCGCGCAGAAACCACCACACCACCAGCACCGCCAGGATGGAGCCTTCGTACAGCATATCCATCGAGCCATGGTATTGCTCATTGGTATAGCCGACCGTTCCCGAAATGCGGGTGAATCTCAAAGCGGGATTGCCGGCTTGCAGTTTTTCCAGCGCGGCGGCGATGTTTTTCGCGATCACGGTTTCGTCGTAACCCTTGGCGCGGTACACCTTGAAGCCGACCACGGGTTTGCCGTCCAGCAGGGCGATCTGGGTGCGCTCCGCGCTGGCGTCGCTGATGGTGGCGATTTGATCGAGCCTGAGCTTGCGGCCGTTGGGCAGCGTCACCGGAAATGCCGCCAGTTCGGAGGCCTGGCGCACCGTCGCGATCACGCGCGCCGATTGCTCTTCCAGGCCGAACTGCCCGCGGCCGCCCGACGACTCCTGCTGCATATTGCGCAATGCCTGCGAAACGTCGACCGCAGTCACTCCCTGCGCCGCCATGCGCACCGGATCGACGGCGACCCGGACCTGGCGCGTCAAGCCGCCCACCCGGTCCATGCGGCCGACGCCCGGCACCGCCATGATCGCCTTGCCGACCGTATCGTCGACGAACCAGGACAGCGATTCTTCGTCCATATTGCCGGCGCCGATGGCGTACACCAGCACCGCCTCGCCGCCGACGGTCACCGCGCTGACGGTCGGTTGCTGAAGGTCGGCCGGCAATTGAGAGCGCACGCTGTCGACTGCGTTCTTGGCGTCGATCAGGGCATCCGAGATATTTTTCTCCAGCACGAACTCCACCGTGATCTGCACCTGCCCGTCGGTAATCGCGGTACGGAGGTGTTTGAGCCCGCTCACCGTCGCCAGCGCATTTTCGACTTTTCGGGCCACCTCGGTCTCCAGTTGCGCCGGCGCCGCGCCCGGCTGCGTCAACGTGATATTGATGGTGGGCAGATCGATGTCCGGCAGATTTTGAATCGGCAATTTATGGAAGCCCATGATGCCGGCGATCGTCAACATGGCGAACAGCAAGATTGCCGGAATCGGATTGCGGATGGACCAGGTGGCGAAATTCATTTGGCTTCCTTCTCTGCCGGGGCCGCATCGGCGCCCGCGATCCGCACGGTGTCGCCGTCATTGAGGAAGCCGGCGCCGAGCACGACCACTTCATCCGATGGCGCAACGCCTTTCACGATCTCGATGTCCGTGCCTTGCTGGCGCCCGGTGACGACCGCCAGCCGGTCCACTTTGCGGCTGCCGTCGCTGCGAAGTTTGAGCACATAGGTGTGGCCATCGCGAATCACGACGCTCTGCGCCGGCACCACCAGCGCCTGGGTCGGGTTGAGCGCAATCGAACCGTTTGCATACATGCCGGCCCGCACCGGTCCGCCGGCGGCGATGTCGGCATAGACCAATCCCAGCCGCGATGCGCTGTCCAGCGACGGTGCGGTTTGCCGCACGACAGCGGATGCCGTGCCGCCGCCCGGAAGCGCCAGTGTCACCCGCTGGCCGGGCGCGATCCGGGCCAATTGCTCCGCCGTCACTTCGCCGCGCCACTCCAGACGTCCTTTCAATATCATCCTGAATAATTCCTGTCCGGTCGACGTGACGGAACCCAGGGTGGCGGAGCGTGAGCTGATGACGCCGTCGTCGGGCGCAGTCACATCGGTATAACGCAACTGCAATTGTTTGAACGCCAGTTGCCCGTGCGCCGTTTTGACCAGCGTGGTCGCTTGCAGCACATCCTGATCGCTGATGCCGCCGCTGCCCTGCAGAGAGAGCGCTCGTTTGGCGTTGGCCTGGGCTTGTTCGTATGCGGCGATCAGTTGCGCCTCTTCGGCGCGCAACAGGTCGGGATTGATGCGCGCCAGGATCTGCCCTTTTTTGACACGGTCGCCGACATTGACGCGCAGCTGATCCAATTGATAGCCGCCGATCTGGGCGCCTATGATCGCTTCCTGCCAGGGCGCGACGGCGCCGGATGCATTCATGGTTTCGGCCCAGCTTGCCTGGACCGGCCTGGCAATCGTCACCGTCAACGCCGGCGTGGTCTGCACCGGCCTGGCTTCGGCGGGGGTGCCGGACTTCACCGTCATGATCACGCCAACCGCAATCGCGATCGCGGCAAATGCGGCGGCAACGGCGATGACGATGACTTTGCGCGGCGGGAAGGATTTGGCTTGGACTACCGTTGGTTCGGACGCATTCATGGATAAATTTCCTGGTGTATTGCTGTCGTATTGTCGTGAAGTACGGTCGCGTAAAGAGGCACAGCCGGCGTTAGGTCGGGTTGTCGATTTGTCCGGTCGCCTGCATCAGGCTGACCCAGGCCTGGCCCTGATCGCGTTTGGCGGCGATGTAGTTCTCTTCGGCGGTCTGGCGCTGGCGCCTGGCGTCTTCCAGCTCGAACATGCTGATCGCGCCCGCCCGCCATTGCGCCTGGCTGGCGCCGAAACTGCGCTGGGCGGCGTCTACCGCATCCAGCGACGATTTCACGCGTTCTTCGGCCGATGTCTGGAAGGCAAGCGCATCCTCCACGTTCTGGACGACGGTACGCAAAGTCGCCTGCAATGTCGCCGCCGCTTCCCGGTAGCGCCCCGTCGCGGCGTCCACATTTGCCGCTCCGGCGCCGCCGTCGAATAAAGGGAGGCTCAACGCAGGTCCCGCGGACCAGGTGGTGTAGTCGATGGAGCTTCCGAGGGCGCGCAACCACTGCCCGGACAATGCGGCGCTGAGGCTGATGGTCGGCAGCCGCTGGGCGCGCGCCACGGCGATATCCGACCAGGCCGCGGCCAGCGACCGTTCGGCCGACACCAGGCTGGGATGGTCGCGCAATACCGTTGCCGGCAGCGCGGCTTGCATCGCCGGCGGGGTCGGCATCACGTGCGCCACATCGTCCAGCACCTCGCTTGTCACCGGATCGGCGCCGCTCGCCGCCGGCAACAGCAAGCGGCGCACGTCGTACGCCGGCCGGCCGGTCAACGCCACCAGCGCATCGACGCTGCGCGTGCATTGCTCCTGCTGACTGATGCGTGCGGTACGCGCGTTGGCCAGATTGGTCAGCGCGCTGAATTCGGCGGCGGGCGCGATATAACCGACTTCACGCCGCTTTCGGGTCAGAGCCAGTTCGGTTTCCCGCGAAGCGATGTCCGCGTCGCGCACTTGCAGCGAATACGCGCAGGCGCGCAGCGAAAGACTGGTAGTGGCGACCTGTGCCGCCAGCGACAGCCGGGCGCCTTGCGCATCCGCTGTGCTGGCGTCCAGACGCCGTTGCGCGGCGGATACGGACTCCCTGATGCGTCCCCAGAGGTCGATTTCCCAACTGAAGTTGGCGCCGGCCGATGCGGAACTCTCAAGCAAGGTAGGGGAGCCGCCAACGCCCGCGATGTTCTGGATTTGCGCGCGCGTGGCGCTTGCGCTGCCGGTGACCGCGGGCATGCGCTGCGCACTGGCCACGCCGGCCGCGGCTCTGGCCTGGTCGACCCGGGCGCCTGCCTGCGCCAGGGTAGGGCTATCGGCAAACGCCGAGGCGATCAGGCTATCGATCGCCGGATCGCCCAATTGGGTCCACCATTGGCCGGACGCTATGACGCCATGCGGTGTGGAGGGGACCGGGGTGTTTTCCCAGTTGGAAGGAATCCGCTGTTTGGGCGGCGCATAGGCGGGCTGGGTCGCGCACGCCGTCAGAGTCAGGGCAATCGCCGCGGCGGCAAACGATCTCATCCGAGATACGGGCAAAGCAAATAATGTTGGCATATTCGTGTATCGATTCATTCCCGTTTTACCCGCGCCCAATAGACTTCGTCCAGATCGGTTCATATAATAGATTGAACAATCTATCTATTATATGTGGGAAAGGGCGGGCGTCAAATTATGTTAGATTGAACGCTCTATTTTGTATCTTTTGCTTATCAGGAAGCAGCATGCGTAAAGTCGATCCGATTAAACACGAACAAAAGCGGCGCGAGATTCTGGAAGCCGCGGGTCGCTGCTTTGCCAAGGACGGCTTCCGCGGCGCCAGCATTTCGCATATATGTTCTGAAGCGAAAATCAGTTCCGGACATCTGTATCATTATTTTGCCAGCAAGGAAGCGATTATCGAGGCCATGGCCGAGGTCGGCCTAGAACATGCGGAGGCGCGTTTCAACCATTTGATGAAAAGCGATAACGCCATCGAGGGACTGGTGGCGGAGATCGAGCAACACAGCGCCAACAGCAACTGTAACAGTCAAGGGCCGCACGCGGAAATGCACGCCAAGAGACAACTGCATCTGGACATGCTTGCCGAAGCCGGCCGTAATCCTGCCATGATGGAAATCGTAAAAAAGCATTCCGCGAAAGTGCGGGGCCTGCTGGCCACTTTTCTGAAAGCGGCCCAGCAACGCGGGCAGATCGATCAGGCGCTCGATGCGGACGTCGCCGCCGCCATGTTACTCAGCACAATTGAAGGCGTCGGCAATTTGACCATCCGCGATCCCGATCTCGACATGAAAAAGAAAATGAAAATGCTGACCACGCTGATCAAGCGCTTTCTGGCGCCCGCCGCGTGTAAATGAAATAGATTGAAAAAGACTAGGCGCGCGACTTCCCGCGTTTTTCGGCGACGTTCTGTCCCGTGCCGGATGTTGCCCATTCCCGCGTTTCGTCGAAGAGCAACTCGATGAAGGTATGCGACGCGGGCGACAATGGGCGGTCGATACGCCTGATGATGCCGATCACGCGTTCCGGCGCGGGATGGGTCAGCGGGACCGCTTTCAGGTTTTTCATGTTCAGTTCGCGCAACACCATGCTCGGCATGAAAGTGATGCCGAGGCCGGCGCGCACCATGCCCAATGCGGTCACCATATTGGCCACCTCGTAAGCCGGTTCGACGTTGATTCCGGCCGCGGCAAAACCGCGCTCGCTCAGATTGCGCGTGATCGACTGGCGCGGCAACAGCACCAGCGATTGCCTGGCCAATTCCTCCCATGTCGCGCGCTGCCGCGTCTTGGTCAAGGCATGGCCGGCCGGAACGACGGCGATCAGTTCGTCGCGCAGCAGTTCGCGGAAATTCAGTTCGGGATTTGCCATCGGCAGCGTTCCGATACCGAAATCCACCTCGCGCAATAGAACGCGCTCCAGCAGCGTCATGTCCGCTTCCTCGATCAGGCGAACCGTGATTTCGGGATGGTGGGTTTTGAATCGCGCCAGCGTCGCCGTGGCGAGTCCGAACGCCACCGAAGGCAGCGACGTAAACACGATCCGTCCGCGCTTGCCGCCGGCGATGTCGCGCATGTAGCGCCACGCATCCTCCAGATCGTCTAGCGGATGCTCAACCATGGCCAGCATTTGACGGCCCGCTTCGCTCAAGGTCACCCGCCGGGTCGTGCGTTCGAACAACTGCACGCCGAGGACCGATTCGAGTTCGCGAATCATTTGCGAGAATGCCGGCGGAGTCATCGCGAGTGCGTTCGCGGCAATCGAAAAAGAACCATGATGGGCGGCCAGTACAAACCCGGCGAGCGGACGCAATTTGAAATTCATGTAGAACTCATTCTCGGCCCTGGAGCCTGTTAAGGGCTCTCCTCATTTATACGAAATACCTAATAATAAAACTAAAATATCGATTTGTCGAAAGAACGGCGGAATGATTAAATCCCTTCCCATCATCTATGTAAACATTGACAGGGCGGGATATGGGAACAGTCTGGATTGGAATAGACACTGGAGGAACATTTACGGATCTGGTATTGGCGGATCCGGAAAGCGGCGAATACTTTTATCACAAGTTGCCGACCACGACGGCCGATCCGTCAAAGGCGATCCTCGACGGCATCGCGCAAATTATCGAGCTTGCCGGTCGGCGTTCGGAGGAAGTCGCTTTTCTCGTGCTGGGCACCACGCTGGCGACTAACGCGGTGCTGGAGGGAAAGACTTCTCCGACCGGCATGCTGACGACACGCGGTTTCCGCGACGTGCTGGAACTGGCGCGCCAGCGCCGGCCGCATTATTTCAACCTCGATATTCTGAAGCCTGAACCGCCGGTCAAGCGGGATTGCCGGCTTGAGGTCGAGGGCCGCATCGATTTTGACGGCAGCGTATCGACGCCGCTGTCCGAAGCGGACATCCGCGACGCGGTCAATGTGCTGCGTGAAAAAGGGGTGGAATCGGTGGCGATCTGCTTCATGCACGCCTATGCCAATCCGGAGCACGAACAAAAGGCCAAAGCCATGGTGCAGGATATGCTGCCGGGCGTGTATCTGTGCACCTCGTCCGAAGTGCTGGCCGAGTTCCGCGAATACGAACGCTTTGCGACCACGACGGTGAATGCCGGCTTGATGCCGATCATGGACCGCTACCTCGAGCGCTTCGAGCAGGGCGTCAATCAACTCGGCATCGGCTGCGTGCCGCGCGTGATGCAGTCCAACGGCGGCGCGGTCAGCCCGGGCGCGGTGCGCCGCATGCCGGTCAACACGTTTTTCTCCGGCCCGGCCGGCGGCGTCACAGGCACGGTCGGCGTCGGGCGGCAGCTCAACATCGATAACATGATTACCTTCGATATGGGCGGCACCAGCACCGATGTCTGCCTGATCAAGAACGGCGAACCCGCCAAGAAGAATGAGCGCCAGATGGGCGGTTTTCCGGTTCGCACCCGCACGCTCGACA
>JAQGLY010000020.1 GCA_028292625.1 Herbaspirillum sp.
CGCCGGAGAAGATGCCGATATTCCGTTTCAGATCGCCAATATCGGGAACGGCGTCGACGACGTGTCCGTGACGGTGAAGAATTTTCCGCTCGGCGTTGACGAGGTCACCATATACAGCGCCGACGCGGGAGGGGTGGCGAAGCCGTCCACCGGAGTCAGAACCAGCAAATACCATCAAAATGAATTCGTCCTGAAAGGCATCAAGCCGGGCGCCGACAAGCCGCGCTACATCGTGCTCAGAATGCCGCTGCCGGCGACGTCTTCCATCGGCGACGAATTCAAGATCGATCTGGTTGCGCGGATGAAAAACGGCGAATCGAAAAGCTTCGGCGCCGCGGCTGTGGTGAGCGACAAAACGGCTTTTTCCGTGACTCCCGGCCGCTCCGCGACATTGTATGAAGATAAAAAAACCATGGTCTCGTTTTGGGTAAAGGGCGGCCCCAACGCCACACGCGGCTATTTTCAGATATGGGCGGTGAAGAGTTCGGATTTGTCCACCCCGTTATCGTATGAGGTCGGGAAAAAGGTGTATTTCGGCAGTGAAACGCTGAACCGCGACGAGATCGACGACAGCGAGGACAAGCTGTTCAAAATAGCGCGCCCCGTGGGAGCGAACCGCCGCTATATGATCAAATTGCCCATTACCATTCCGGACGCCATGCGCGGGGACGACATTCTGATGTTTGTCAAATATGGCGAGGCCGAAGAATATGGGGTCAAGCCGTTGGCGCAAGAAGGCGATCTGGCGAGATCGGCGGGTCTGGTCGTCAGGTTCAATCACAAAGCTGTCAGTCCGAAACTGGAAGTCACCGGCAATAGCGCGGGCGGGGCAGGCCCGGATTTCTCGGTGGTCGAGCATGCAGTGTCGGGAGACACGGTCGATTATGCGTTGACCCTGTACAACAACAGCACATTTCCCGATTCGTTCGTTCTTGAAGAGCAAACCGGCGGAAAAGGCGCGTTGATCGCGAAGGTAACGCCGATGGACATCGACGGCATGCAGCCCATCGCCGTCGGCGCAAGCGGATTGCCGGAAGTCGGGCCGATCGAAGCCAACGGCAAGCGGGAATTCAAGATCAGAATCCGTTTGCGGGACGGCCGGGTCAGTCGCAGACGGCAAGGCGTGCAATTCCGGTTTCGTGCCGTGCGCGCGACCGGAGTCGACGAAATTGCAAAGGCGTTCAGTATCAGCGAAGTGGTGCCCGGCAGCGAACCTGTCGTGCAATTCCTGAGCGAAAGCGGCGCGACTTCCCCGATAGACCATCTGGCGCTTGCCAACGGTGAAGAATCGGCGCGGTTTTACATGCGCATCGGCAACGCGGATACGACGTCGGACGTAACGCGCCAATATCGGATGCAATTCGTCGATGACGGCTTTACCATCAAATCCTATTCCGACGGGATGTGCGGCGCGGCGGTCACCAGCACCGGCACGGTCGATAAGGACGGCAAGATATTCTGTGTCGATGCGGATCTGAACGGAAAAAGCCGATTGCAGCCTTCGCTGGCATTGCCGGACATGAAGAGTGGCGACAGCCAGGATATTTTTGTCAAGGTCAGCGTGCCGAAGGAGGCGACCGTCGATCGCGCATGGTCGTTGACGCTGGGCCTGCGCAAACCGGACGGGACGGACAGTCTGGCGACGACGGTGCTTACGCTGGCGCTGGACGACAGCGGATTGGTCATTATCAAGGAGGTCGCGGTCATCAAGTCCGACCCTTACAGCGACTGCCTCAGCAGCGATGTGCCGGAGCGCTTCGCCAAGACCACCGACGTTGAGGTGCAAAGCGGCGATTGCATCTGGTATCGCATCAGCGTCAGTAATCCGCAGGCAGCGACCCCAATACGCAAAGTCAGTATTCACGACCCGATTCCGGCATACAGCACCTATATCGAAGGCACGGCGAGCGTCAACCTGAAAAAAGCGATACCCGGTTTAAACGGCAATGAAATCGTCACCGAGGGCATCGATCTCGAGTCGGACCAGAGCCTGGTGCTGACGTATCCAGTGGTCGTGAGGTTCGATAAATAGCGTTTCCCCGTTTTGGATTTTTCAAAATGAATAGCATGCATCGATCCGGCCGGCGAAACGGCCGGGTCGTTGCGTTTGGGCTGCCACCACCCCGATTGCTGTCTCGCCGCATGCCGGCATTTGAATGAATCGATGAACCTCGTTTTGAATTATTGTGCGCGCCGGCTCAGGCCGTTGCGGCAATCCTTTTGTTTCCTCCTTTGTCTATCGGCCTGTCTGTCGGCGTCCGGCCATGCGCCGGCGTTGCCGCCCGATGCCGGGAACGCACTCAATACCCAGGCAAGCGTCACGTTTTACGCCGAAGACAGCACTGTTTTACGGCGTGGCCTCTCCAACGTCGTGACGGTCAGGATGCTGCCGGTGCCGGCATTGACCTTCAGTCAATCGGAAATGGGGACGGCGCAGGCGGATCGTTCCTTCGCGATTCCGGTCGCGTTGATCAACAGCGGGAATACGGCGGTCGGCTATACCCTGGATGTGCAAAGCGATCTGGAGAAGGCGCCGACGCTGGTATTGGACGTCAATCGGGACGGCGCCCGGAATGCGGACGATTTAGAGATCGATCCCCATATTGCGCGCCATATTGCTTATGCGAAATACGACGCTTTTCTGCTGGTCGGCGCAGTGCCTGCCGATGCCGTCGAGGGAACCGTCTATCGGATCGTTATTGCGGCCAAGGTGCCCGGCGCGGATGGCCCGATCGCCCAAACGCATATTTATTTGCAAGTCAGGGCAGCGCCCCAGATGCGCGTCATGTTGAACGCTACGCCCCAGCAGCAACAGGATGGCGCGGATACGATGCGGGTGACGGCAACGCTCGTCAACAGCGGCAAGCAGAATTTGCAAATGGGACAGCCCGTCGTCATCGACGGGCTGTCCGAGAAAGTCACCTTGCTGCGTTACCGTATTCCCGAGGGCATGCGGTATCTGGATGCGGACTTGACGCAGGAGGGAGACGGTTCGTCGGCCCAGTTGCTGTTTTCCAAGCGCGCCGCCTCCGAATTCAATTACCTGAGCGATTCGCGGCCGGAAGAGGTGGCGGAGATTGCGCTGGCGCTTAAGACCTCATTATTGCCGCGGCAACGGCATGGTTTGACATTTACGCTGAAGCGGGAAATCCATGCGCAGGCCGGTCCGCAGCCGAGAATTGAAAGTCATGCCGAAGCCTATGACGGCGGCATGACGCCGGCCTTGAGCAATCTCCTGATTTTCGATCCGGCGACGCAGGATTCGCCCGACATCGAACCGCGTATCTTCCAGCGCGACGCAGAGGCCATAAATCCATCGACATGGCTGGAAATAAAAGTAAGCAATATCGGGGCCGCCGCCACGCAGGGAACGCTGGTCATGCATGGCGTCGTTCCCGCAGTGTTGCACAATAGCGATATCGACGCGGCAGGCTGGCATTGCATAACCTGGCGTTCCGGCGCCGGCTCTTCGTTCCGCTGCACGAATCCAAGCAGTTTATCGGCCGGCAGCCATCTGCCGCCGGTTTCGATCCAAATACCGAACAACGTGCCAGGGAGCGGCGCCGATGGCTGCGGCCCGGATAAAAAAATCGTCGTCTCGGTCAGTGTTCCTAACGAGCTGCAATCGCTGACCGCCAATAATCGGGCGCAAGCGCCGTTGATATGCAAGGGCGGCGCCGTTATCCGCGGCCGCGCCTGGATCAATGCCGCCAACGATGGCATCTACACGCCTGGTGAAGAAGTTCTGCCGGGCTGGCGCGCGCAATTGATGCGCGCAGGCAAGGTGATCAAGGAAGCGATCACCGATAGCCAGGGTCAATACCGTATCGCCGGCATCACGCCGAACGTCGGATACAGCTTGCGTTTCCTGTCTCCCGAGGGCCGGATCGAGGCGCCTCCGCTCAATAGCAGGGACAGCAGCGGCGCGCTGGCGATCGATGCCGAACGCGATTTTGTCAATGGCGCGCTGGTCTATCGCGAAGCCTTGTGGGCGCGCGAATATCCCGATCAGGATATGTCGTTCATACCGACCGGCGTCATTTTCAACGCGCAAACCGTGGAACCCGTCGCCAATGCCAAAATCACCCTGTCGGGCCCGAAAAATTTCAGTCCCCGCATCCATTTGGTCGGCGCGCCCGACAATGCGACCTTCGTCAGCGATGCGAAAGGACATTACAATTTCTTCCTGACCCCGAGCGCACCGCCCGGCATTTATCGTATGAAGGTCGAGGCTCGTGGCTTCGACCTGCCGCAGGACGACGACGTGCTGACGCTCAATGAAACATCGCCGTCCCAGGATTCGGACGATGTGCGGCAGGCGTACAAAGTATTCGAGACGCCGGGCATTCCATCGTTTTCGGGAAATGGCGCCGCGCCGAGTCCGTCCACCCCCGAACCGGAGAAAAGACGATTGCTGACGTCCGCCGCGCCGCGCCGGTTACGGGCATTGTCCGAGGCGCATCCCCTGCGCCACAATGGCTAACCCGCAAGATGAAGTCGCTCGCATTGCCGCCCAGCACGGTGACATTGGTAAATTCGGAAGTCATGATCTGACCATCTTGCAAATTGACGATCCGCAACGACGCGTCGCCGCGCAACAATGCGTCGAGCTCGGACTGTTTTTTCGTGTCGTCGATGGACGGGCCGGCCGCGGCCAGCGCAGGCGCCGAACCGGATTGGACCGCTACCGGCGCTGTCCGCGCTGTATCTTTATCGTTGCGCACAATCGTGCGCTCGCCGACGAAGCCGCTGGCCCGGTTGCCGGAAACGGCTTGATGGCGCTCCTCGTTTTTGACTTCCGCGTCGAAACGCAATTTAAGCGCGCCGTCCAGTTCATCCCCTCCTTTGGACAGAAGCTCACGGCGATAGGCCGTCTCCGCCCGAATTTCATCGCTGCAGGAAAGCGCAAAATCGCCACGTCCCAATTCGCCGTCGCGCAGATCGAGAAAACGCGAATCGCCGCGGCCGGCGTTCCGGTTCGACAAGATGGAAGCGCGCGCCGACGATGGCAGTGTCGTCGCATCCATTTTCAACACATGGGTCAGCGGCTTGAGACCGTAAAGACTATAGTTCCCGTTGACATCCGTTTCGGCGAAAGCGCCATCCTCCAGATAGATGCGCACGCCGGGGACGCCGGGCTCGTCCTGATTTTGCAGGCGATCGCCGTTGCAATCGAGATAGACCTTGCCCAACACGAACGCATCACTGGAAAACACGCCGCCGGTCACCCGGATTGCGGCAGACCCCATTGCCGATGCATTGCCCGCGCTGACCTTGGCATAACTCACCAGCCGGGCGCCTTCGGCCGCGGTGGCGCCGACGGCGAACTGCGCCTGTTTTCGCGCCGTTCGGCAAACGGCGGGCGGGAAGCGGCGGGACGGGCTGCGCTGTTTTTGAAAGGGCAGGTCAAAGGCGAATATCTGTTGACGGCGGCGTTCGACAGCGACAAAGACGCACGGCAACGTTTGTTTCGCGATATCGAGCCGGACAAATATTACCCTGTGTACGGGGACGATTCGATACGCGGTTTCGATGCGCAGGCCAGCAGCAAGCTGTATTTGCGTATCGACAAAGGTCATTCATACCTGCTGTACGGCGATTTCAACACCTCCAAAGCCAGCCGCACGCGCCAATTGACGCAGTACAGCCGCGCCGTCAACGGCATACGGCATCATGTCGAACGGGGACCCGTCGCCGCCAATGTATTTGCCAGTCACGACAATTTGCGTCAGCAGGTGATAAATTTTCGCGCCGCCAATACCCGTTTTTATCCCGGCGTGCTGCCGCCGTCGTTTGTCGAAGGCAGCGAACGCGTGGAACTGATCTCCACCGACCGCAGCCAGCGCGGCATAGGCCAGCAAGTCAAGATCCTGTCGCGCTTTATCGATTACACCATCGATGATCTGAGCGGCAGTTTTCAGGTGGTGGAGGCGATGCCGGGCACCGATGCCGGCGGCGAACATTTCTACCGTATCAGCTTTGAGGTGGAAGACGGCGCAAGGCAGTCCTGGCTTTACGGTAGCGATATCACCGTCGCGCCGGCCGACGGCATACGGGTCGGCGCCGCGGCGGTCAACGACGACAATCCGAACCAGCGGCGCCAGCTGCGCGGACTGTTCGGCAGCTGGCAATTGACGCAGGGGACTGAGATCGACGGCGAATATGCATGGACTTATCTGGGTGAGGATTTCGTTCGCGCACATCCATCGGGCGCGATGGAGGGGGGCGGCGCCGGCTGGCGCATCGGCGCCCGGCATGGCAATGAACAGCTGCAGTCGGAATTGGCGGCGATCAAAACCAGTCCCGCATTCAGTAATCTGAGCGCACCCCCGGCGGGAGGCCGCTTTGAAGCGCGCGCCAAAGGATCGTATCGTATCGACCGTCATACGCGGCTTAAATCGGAAGTCTTGCGCACGCAGGACAGGCCGCTTGCCGAGCATACGCGTTTCGGATCGCATCTGGACCAAAGCGGCTTGTTGAAAAACGACGGCGTCAGCTACAGCGGCGTTCTGTTGAGCATGGAACGCGAGCTCGGCAATGGCGTGAAAGCGGAGATCGGCACGCGCCTGGTGCGTGGCGCGATGAATCGGGTCGATGCTGTGCAGATCGGACAGGAGATCGATTTGCTGACATTGCGCTCACGGATCGGCAGCGCGGTGCCGGGGCTGCCGCAAGCCGGCGTATATGGCGAATACGAGCAGGATGTCCGCAGCAGCGAAAAGCGGGCGCTGGCGCTGGGAGCGGATTATGCATTATCCGGGAAAGGGCGCGTCTATGCGCGGCACGAATTGATTTCCAGCCTCGGCAGCGCTTATGAGATCGAAGAAAGTTCGCGCAGTTACCGTACGCTGATCGGCATTGAAGGCGATTATATGCAGGGCGGGCGCGCATTCTCCGAATACCGTGGCGCCCGCCCGTTGAGCGAACGCGGGCCGGAAACCGCCTACGGCACGCGCAACAGCTGGAAAATCAGCGATAAATTGCATTTGCGCGGCAGCTTTGAAAGGACGCGCTCCGTTTCAGGGCGCAGCGATAAGGAGCGGCGCAGTTCCGAAGCGAGCAGCATCAGCAGCGTGCTCGAATACCGGCACAACAAACGGCTCAAAGGGGCGACCGGCCTGGATGTACGTTTCGGGAACAGCGATACCGCTTATCTGCACACGCTGGGCCTTGGTTATCGTCTGGACGGCGACTGGACCATATTGGGAAAAAACGCCATGTATTGGGTGCGGCCGCGTGCAGATGCGGCCAACGCGACACGGCGCAATACGCTACGGTCGCGCCAGCGCATCGGTTTGGCATATCGCCAGAATCGGGGAAACCGGCTCAATGCGCTGGCATATTACGAACATCGCCGTGCACGCGGCGGCAGCGAATACGCGGTAGACGATGAAAGCGCGCATATCTTTTCGATGCATGCCAATTTTCAGCCGATCAGGGATTGGGAACTGTCGGCGCGTTACGCCGCTAAATACAAGATCATGGCGGGCCTCAATGGCGGCAGCGCCATTGCCGGCAATCTGCTGTCCGGCCGCGTGACCCACGATATCGGCCGCCATTGGGATGCGGGCTTTGCCGCGTCTGCTTTTTCCGACAGCCTGGGTCAGCGCAAATATGCATACGGTATCGAGAGCGGCTACCAAATCAAGGACGATTTATGGATATCCGTGGGTTATAACCTGATCGGATTTGTCGATAAGGATTTCGCCGGCATGGCGCAGACCGCACGGGGCGCATATTTCAGACTCCGCTATAAATTCGACGAGCAGAGTTTTTGAGTCGACGGATAAGATTAATCGGATTGATTGCAGCTCGATGCGCTGTTGAAACGCCTCACTCATCAGTTTTTACCCATTAGACATTTCAGATTTTAAGTATTGTATCCGCAGAGGCTAAATGTGATCATTTCCATCGGTCTTGCCGGATGTGTTAGCGCCCATCCGGTCCGGTTTCAAAACGATCGATTGAGAAAATAAGAGAACGAAAGATGATTTTTGCAGTATTGATGCTGATGGTTTGCGTCGCCCTGATGGCGCTCTGGCGTGGAAGCGCATTCGCGATGGCCTTGTTTTTACTGACGATGATGGGGCTCGGCGCGGCATGCGTGATCGACATCGATACACCGTTGTATCTGGCGTTTTGAGGAACGCCTTCATGTCTTATTTTCATCTGATTTTCGCTTCGCTCAATGTGCTGGTGTTGACCTGTGTGCTCGCCGCGGCGCTGATTGTCCAGTTCGTCTTCGGTGACTTGCCTTGTCCGCTGTGCGTGATGCAGCGGATCGCGATCATGCTGTGCGCGCTGGCGCCGCTCTTTTTACTGGCGCAGAACAGGCGCGCCGCGGTCACGCATCGGGATCTGGCGATTGCCGGCGGCATGTCCGTATTGGCGGCGCTGCTGGGCGCAGCGATTGCGGCGCGGCAGGTTTTGCTGCATATCATTCCCGGCGATGCCGGATATGGGGGTACAGTATGGGGCATGCATCTGTATTCCATTTGTTTGATCGTTTTTCTTTGCCAGGCTGTGGCCGCGGCTGTCCTGCTGCTTGCCGCCGCCGCGAGCGACCCGCTCAAACCGGCGCAACAGCTGCGGTGGGCGCTGACCAAAGGCGTGTTTGTCGCGTTTGGGCTGGTGGCGGCGGTCAATGTGCTAGCGGTGGCCGCGCAGGCCGGATGGCATTGGATGCTGCCGCCGGATCCGGTCAGCTATCTGTTGCTGACCAGGTGAACGCAGCCTTTTATCATCACGCCGTACTTTTCGCCGAGAGTTGGAATATGCAATGAGCACGTCAATTGGAAGACACATTACCTTAAGGGGCACCTGCAATTTACGCGATCTCGGCGGATATCCGGTGGCCGGCGGCAACAGTCTCGGCTGGCGCCGGGTATTGCGTAGCGATTCCCTGCACGATCTGGATGCACAGGGGATGGCGTCGCTGATCGATTCGGGCGTCGCCAGCATCGTCGACCTGCGCGACACTGCCGAGCTCGAACGCCAGCCCAATCCGTTTTCGACGCACCGTGCAGTGCGTTACACGCACATCCCGCTGTTTTCCAATCTGGATCTGCAAACGCGTCTACGCATTGCCCAGGCGGAAGGGGATGTGCTGCTGGCGCTGTACTGCGATGTATTGATGAACCGTCAATCGGCGCTGTCGGATGCGCTGCGGGCTATCGCCGACGCAAGGCCCGGCGGCGTATTGTTTCATTGCACGGTCGGAAAAGACCGAACCGGCGTGCTCGCCGCGCTGGTGCTGGCGGCCGTGGGGGCATCCGCGGAAGATATCATCGCCGATTATGCGTTGTCGGCAGCTCGCATCGGATCGATCCGGGAACGGATGATGGCCGATTTCCTGACGGGCGGAGCGGATGCCGCGTCGCTGTTACCCTTGTTTCTATCGAATCCTGCGACAATGCGCGGGATGCTCGATTATCTCGATCGGCAGTACGGCGGTATCAATGCCTATCTGCGTCTGCTGGATAAGGATCTTACCTTGTGCGAAAAATTGCGCACGCGAATGCTTTGTTGAACGGGCGATAAAATCATGGCGCAAGGAGCGGCAGCGACTCGGAGATATTTTTTTACAGTGTTCTGCGTTCTCTTTCTGGGCGCCTGCTCGAATCTGCGACTGCAAGATCGCGGAACTTACATGGTCGATGACAGCCACCCGGCAGTCAGCACCGACAGCAGAGTCAAATACCTGATCATTCACTATACCGACGGCTCGTTCGAAACGGCGCTGGCGCAGTTGACCAAGGGGCCGGTCAGCGCACATTATCTGATCCCCCAACTGCAAGGCACGGAAGGATCGAAGCCGGTGGTGCTGCAATTGGCGCCGGAAGAAAGGCGTGCCTGGCACGCGGGAGTCAGTTACTGGCGGGGACGCACCAATATCAACGATTCTTCCATCGGTATCGAAATCGTTAACCGTGGCCCCGGCGGCGAAGCCGAGGAGCCGCATGACGCGACGTGGCAACCCTCGGCCTGGCAACCGTATCCTGCTGCCCAGATCGCCGCCGTCAAAAAGCTGGCGCTGGACATCATCGCCCGGCACCATATCAAACCCGACGCCGTTCTTGGACACAGCGATATTGCTCCGTCACGCAAATTGGATCCGGGCCCCCTGTTTCCGTGGAAAGAGCTCGCCGATGCCGGTATTGGCGCGTGGCCGGACGCTGCCACGGTGAGCCGTTATCTGGCTGGCCGCGATCCGCATGAAGCGGTAACGAACATCGCCTTGTTGCAGGCGCAATTGCGTCAATACGGTTACGACGCGCCGCTGACCGGGCAACTCGATCCTGGCACGGTGCAGATATTGCGCGCTTTCCAGATGCATTTTCGTCCATCCGATTACAGCGGCGCAGCCGATGCGCAGACGCAGGCCATCCTGCAAGCCTTGCTTGAGAAATATCTTATACCAATGTCTGAAGAGTAGATCGGACGCCTAACAGCGGGTAAGATGGCGTGTTTATCGCTGTCGATGAAAAGGCTGACAATGTTGGAACAGGATAGCAAGCGGGACGGGAAGCGCTCGTGGGCGGAGACGCTGCGGGTTTACATCGAAGTGCCGACGCTGAGGATGTTCGCGCTCGGCTTTTCCGCCGGCTTACCGCTGATGCTGGTGCTCGGTACTTTGAGTTTCTGGTTGCGCGAAGCAGGTATCCAGCGCGCCACGATCGGTTATTTGAGTTGGGTTGGGCTGGCTTACGGTTTCAAATGGGTGTGGGCGCCGCTGATCGACCGCCTGCCGATTCCATTATTGACGCGCTGGCTGGGACGCCGCCGCAGTTGGCTGTTGGTGGCGCAACTGGCGATCGTAGCCGGCTTGATCGGCATGGCCCTGCACGATCCGAGGCTGTCGCTGGAACCGGTCGTCTGGTGTGCGCTGCTGGTGGCTTTCGGCTCCGCCACTCAGGATATCGCGCTGGATGCATTGCGCATCGAGTCCGCTGATGCGGACCGGCAGGCGGCATTGGCGGCTGCTTATCAGACCGGCTACCGGCTGGCGATGATCTGGGCCGGCGCCGGCGTGTTATGGCTTGCCGCCGGCGCCGAGACCGCAGGGACGACAGCCTATCAACATGGTGCATGGCGCACCGCTTACCTGATCATGGCGGTTTCGATGGCAATCGGGATCGTAACCGTTCTGTTTTCGAAGGAACCGGTTCCAATCGTATTGCCCAAGGCGAAAAATCTCGGTGAATGGTTGCAAAGCGCGCTGATCGGGCCGTTTGCGGATTTCTTCAGGCGTTATCGATGGCAGGCGGTATTGCTGCTCGCATTGATTGCCTTGTATCGCATCAGCGATGTGGTAATGGGGATCATGGCGAATCCGTTCTACGTCGATATGGGGTATACCAAGGTCGAGGTGGCCACCGTCAGCAAGATCTACGGCGTTATCATGACCCTGGCCGGCGCGTTTGTCGGCGGTGCGATGTCCATGCGGATCGGCGTGATGCGAGTGTTGATGCTGGGCGCCGTGTTGAGCGCGGCCAGCAATCTGCTGTTTTCATGGCTGGCCGGTCATGGCCACGATGTGAATGCGCTGATTCTGGTGATTTCGGCCGACAACCTGTCCAGCGGCATTGCCAGCGCGGCGTTCATTGCTTATCTATCCAGTCTGACCAGCGTTAATTATTCGGCCACTCAGTATGCGCTGTTCAGCTCCGTCATGCTGTTGCTGCCGAAATTCCTGGCCGGCTATTCCGGCGTCTATGTCGATCGTTTCGGATACGGCAATTTCTTTACGGCGACGGCGTTGCTGGGTGTCCCGGTCGTTATCCTGGTCGCGCTGGCATCCAGAATGCACGCGGCAAGAGACAGGGCGCAAGCGATGCAAGCGGCGCAGGCGGCGCAAAAATAAGTTCCCGCGGGCGGGTGTCTTGTACACCCCCTTCAGATGCCAATCGTCAATTGCAAGCCCCGGGGACTACACGATTCCGATCGTGGCATTACTTAGCGACCGCATAAAAAATAAGACTACTCCTAAGTTTTATTGGGATCGATCCGATTTACTTCATTTTTGGATAACCAGAAAATAAGCGCCAGGAAAATTTAAATACTGACTGCTACTTATGTTCTTCCGGCCGTATCCAGAACCGCCTTTCGAAGTTGTCGAAATTTTTGAAATCGCCGTAACCGGCCTACGATTTTCGCCGTGCGATTTATCGCAGCGGCCTGGACCATCATGCAGGACTTAATCGACGGCCTGCTGACCGAGCCGCCGGTCGGCAGGCAAGCGATCGGCGCCTGTCTTAACGAAAAAAGGCGCTACGCTGCGCACATCGGCGCCTTTCTGGCCAATGCCTCGCGCGGCGAGAAGCTCGCGCACCGCTGCATGTTCAACAAACGCAGCCGCGCCTGCCTGGCCTTGTACACAGCGGTGGATATCGCCTACCAGATCTTGCGCAAGGAACAAACGGGCGCGCATAACAGCGCCCATCGGCAGGCCATCAAGCAAGCCGCGGATCAAGTGGAGCGCGATCTTGCGCGTATTCGAGGGTTCCTGCGGCCGGTTTTCCTGGACCGGCGCAGCTTCATCACGCAATTCGCCAACGCCGGCGATATCGACGACAAGCAGGCGGGCGCCGCCTACGGTCAGCTGGGGGGCGCGGAATTGCACAGGGTCATGTCCGACGCGACCTACAGGGCGGAACGGCTGTTGCAGATATTCGCCCATTGTTCGCTGACGTGGGCCGTCATGCTGGCAGTCGAGCCGGAGATGCAACAGGTGCAGGATACCTTGATGTCGCAGCATGGAAAGTCGCTGGAAAAAAATGCTTTTATCGGCAGCATCTTCCGGCTGGAATGGAAAAAGACCGTCGCCCACATGGCCCTGCATGTGATAGCCAAGCACATCGTCCTGATTTTGAACGTACCCGCCAGCGTTCGTATCCCCGCTACGCAGCAAGCTGAAGGGCTGCGGCGAGTGGCTCCGCGCTGAGCATCTGTTCGGATCATCCCCTGCACAGGAGGCTTCATGAAAGAACACGCGCATGACCGCAAGCCTGCCGGCGCCGATTTGACTGCGAAGGCGTGCTGCAGTCGCCTCAGCGCCTGGGACGCCAGGTTGATCGAAGTGATTACCGACTGCGAAGACGATATCAGACGTTATCGAAACATGATCGAGCAAGTCAACGGCGTCAGCGATTGCAATGCATCCATCCTTGAGCGCTGCATGGAAAACGATTCCATGCACCGGCATTTGACGCTGTTTACCGCGTTGCATATCGTCGGACTGCGTTTCGACCGCGCCTGCGAGTCGTCGGTAACGGTGAATGACAAGCTGCTGTGCGCGGCGGCGCAATTGCGCCGGCATGTCGAATTGATCGGCGTGATGATGCAAGCCATGATCAGGCAGGTAGAGCAGAGGTTGAAGTGTCCGGCGGCGCAATGGGATTATCAAAACAGCCTGCTTGCCTATCTGATGCAACGACGCCTGCAGTTGGCGATCGATGAGGCAACGGTCTCTTTGCATGAGCAGTTTTCGTGTACGCTAATCACCGTTCTGATGAACGAAATCGAGCCCGCGATGAAATCGGTGCAGGATCGATTGTCGCTGCGTCCTGAATTGCCGCTGGATGTAAAGGCATTTGCAGGCACGATGCTCGGGCTGAAATGCAATTGCCATCATGGCGCACCCATCGTCCTGGCCGATCTCGCTTCCGATATTTCCCGGATTTTCAAAATTCCACGCACTATTTGCCTGTCGGCTTAGTGCCGTTGCGTGCGCCGGTTGCGTTCGGCCCCGTTGTTCGGCATGGGCCTTTGACATGCGTTTTTCAATACGGGTGTCTCGTTATCGGCGTTACACTGCGTTGCCTTATTTCGCAGCCGGGTGAAGGCTGCCGACTTTCTATCGTCATCTCTGTAGGCTTAGCGCTTGCGTGGCGCCGCATGATCGACGGAATTTCCACGCGCCTGGCCGATACGGTCATGCAGACGCCGAGGACGTAATAAATGATTCCGAGCGAAAAGGTGCCCACGGCATTCACCAGAAATGCGGATGTTTCCGCTTTCGCATCGGGGAATGCCTGCTCGGCGTAGTCTTTCAGGCATTGCAGCAAGGCCAGGCTGGCCGGAAGAAGAGAAACTTCCGTCAAGGTGTCCACCGATAGGAATTGCCTGCATGTACCGAGTAATATCCGAGGAAGTTCGGCCAGCCCGGACCAGGTGCGCCCGCCCAGTTCGCCAAGCCGCTGCAGCGACCACGCATCGTCTTTCAAGGTGTTCAGTTGTTCTTTCCAGTCGATTCGCCCAAGCAGGTAAGCTGCGTGCATCAACCCATCCTGACGGTCGTGTCCGTTGCGCAGGCGCTCCGCCAGCGCGCCCGCGGGGATGCCGCCAAGGCCATCCAATATGTTATCGATGAACGAGACCAAACCTTTGCTGCCATCCTGGTCGAAATGGGCGATAAGCGGGGCGATAGCGCTGCGCACAACATTTCGTATCGAGTAAGACGCAGCCAAGACGCCCGCCTGATGTTGCGTTTCTTCATTCAGTCCGCGTTGCAGCCGTTCCAGATTATGCTGCATGACGCTCTCAAGTTTTTCAGGGTTCCCCTTGGTGTAATAGTCGACTTGAGTGACGGTCAACAGGCCGCTGAGTATTCGATCGATGATTCCGATGGTGAAGCCCGGTACGAACAGCAATTCGGTGGAGCTTAAAACGGTCTGCAATGCGGTTGCCGCGCGTTCTGCCGCCTGCGTACCTACGATAAAACCCAGGGAAGAAAAGGCCCCCCGGGATGCGGCGACCATATTGTCTACCTGTTTGGCGATATCGAGCCGCCGCGCCAATTCTTCGCAGTCGATTCCCATTCGCGTCAGCTCGATGATTCGGTCGATGATCAGTGCTTCGAATTCTTTCTTGTTATCTGGTGTGAAGAACGGGGAGAACACCTGATAAAGAAACGCCTCGGCAGGGTCGATATATGGGTGGCGGAAATGATGGCTGGCGATGTTGTTGTTCGTTTTGACCGAACCGCTTGCGCGATCGAACGCCGTTCCGTTCGCGGATCCGGATATGTTGTATTGCGAAGCCGAAAACTCGGTCTGGGTATCGCTGACGGACCCCACCTCGGCGTTGATGACGAAATCGTCGCCGCGCCTGTGGTCTACTCGGTCGGCTCCGCCATCGAGAATATCGAGCGACCGAATGCCGTTGAACGGGATGCCGGGGTTCAGCCGCGCCGCCGCCCCGAATAATGTCGATTCGGTCTCGGAAACCTGGGGCAGCGCACTGTTGTTTGACGGAGCGCCGGCGCGGTTGAATCTGTTCCCTTTCGATCCCCTGAACGGTAATGATCTGACGCCGGCGGGTATGTCCCGATAGTGAAATCCGCGCATTCCTGGTCGCAGGCTCGGCGTGTTTTTTTCGATCTGGGTATCGGGCGGTTCGGATATGGTGCGTTGACGTATCTGAGGCGTATTGACAGATGCCGGCGTGGAACAAGTCGGCGTAGTATAAGCGGACCGTATTGCGGAAAACATATGCGTCCTTTATGAATCGGTATATGACATTATCGAATTAATTTTTTACTTATTTTGTGAAGAAAACATTTCGACGATGCGTGCGCGCTCGTCCGCATCGGCGCGAATCGCGTTGTTCCGATTTCCGATTCGGCCCCCGTCTTCACTTGTCATCGTGACCATTGCATTGGCGCATTGATAGTTGCTGCGTATGAAGGGGTAAGCATCTTTTACGCAAGCGCCCTGCAAATATTCCGCGTATACATAATCGTCGCCGTCGTAAGTCAGACCATCCGGCATTGCCGGCATACGCTCCGGCCTATCCAGCAGCGCCTGCGCCATGTACCGTGTCCAGATGGGCAGGGCATAAATGGCGCCGCTGCGGTTGCCCAGGCTTTTGGGCTGATCGTAGCCGACCCATACGGTGGTCACGATGCCCCCGCCATAGCCCCCGAACCAGGCGTCGCGCGCATTGTTCGACGTGCCGGTCTTGCCGGCCAGATCGCCGCGCTGCAACGATAACGCCGAACGCCCGGAGCCTTCGGTGACGACGCTGCGCAACATGCTGTCGCTGAGCCATGCATTGCGCGCCGAAATCACGCGCCGCGCGGAGGCGGAATGGCTTGCCGCGCCATCGTACACAACATGTCCGTCGCGATCGCTGACGCGTGCTATCAGATAGGGATCGCGACGCCAGCCGCCGCTGGCGAATACATTGAATGCGGCGGCCAGCTGCATCGGCGTCGCCGCGCCAGCGGCAGGGAAGCGGGATTGCGCTCGGACTCGAAGCCGAAATGCGTCGAAAACTGTTGCACGTATTGGGCTCCCGCGGCTTGCATCAGATTCACCGCAACCATGTTTTTCGAACGAGCAAAGGCGCGCCGGGCGCTAATGAATCCTTCGTAATTCTGATTGAAATTGCGCGGCTTCCAAGGGCTGGCGCCGGTTTCGTCGCGATCGAGCACGCGTTGCCGTTCATCGACCTGGGTGCCTGGGAAATAACCTTTTTCCAGCGCGGCGGAAAAGAGAAACGGCTTGAAGGCCGAGCCGGGCTGGCGGTAGGCCTGCACGGCATGGTCGTATTTGTTGCGCCGATAGTCGAAGCCGCCGGCCAGCGCGATAATCGCGCCGCTGTCGGCATCGAGAGAAACGACCGCGCCCTCCATCGCCGGCAACTGCGCCAATTGCCAAACGCTTTCGGCGGATTCGCTGACACGCAGAATCGATCCTTCTCTCATTTTTTGCTGCTGTTCGGCGCTCAGCGGTTTGCCGCCGATAAGCATCTGTCGCCGCGGCAATCGCACCAGCTTGCCGCTGGCCAAGACGACGTCGACCGTCTGCGGGCCGCTGGCCGTCACGACGGCGCTTCTGAGGGCGCCGCTGTCGGGGTGCGCCGCCAGCGTGCGCCGGATGGCCCGAATGCGTTCGGCTCCGTTGGGCAAATCGACCCTGCCTTCCGGTCCCTGATAGCCGCGGGCGTCCTGCATGGCGATCAACTCCCCGCGCAACGCCGCATCCGCGGCGCGCTGTTTCGGCATTTCCACCGTCAAGTGCAGATTGAGTCCCTGAATATAGGCGTCTTCGCCGTAGCGTTGCACCGCCCACAGGCGCGCCTGTTCCACCGCATACGCGGCCTCGCGCACTACGCTGCCGCCGCGCGCGGCCAATATCAACGGCTCTTCCAGCGCATGCCGGCAGGCCCTGGCGTCGATGTGGCCGAGCGCCAGCATGCGCTGCAGGATATAGCGTTGCCGCACCGCGGCGCGTTGGGGATTGATCATTGGATTATAGGCGGACGGCGCTTTCGGCAGGCCCGCCAGCAATGCGGCTTCGGCCAGCGTCACATCCGTCAGCGATTTATTGAAGTAAACATGCGCGGCCGCCGCGAATCCGTAGGCGCGTTCACCGAGATAAATCTCATTCATGTACAGCTCCAGCAGGCGGTCCTTGCCGAAGCGGGATTCGAGCTTGTAGGCGAGCAGGATTTCGGCGAGCTTGCGCGCCCAGGTTTTTTCTCTGCTCAGATAGAAATTGCGCGCCACCTGCATGGTGATCGTGCTGCCGCCCTGTCTTTGCCTCCGGCTGATCAGATTTGACAGCGTGGCGCGTGCGATGCCCACGTAATCGACCGCGCCGTGCTGATAGAAGCGCGCATCCTCGATGGCCAGCAAAGCCTGGCGCACGTGCGCGGGGATCTGCGCCAACGGCCATACTTCGCGCCGTTCCGGACCGTATTGCGCGAGCAATTCTCCCTCCGCCGAATAGATGCGCAACGGCTCCGCCGCCTGGTAGCCGGCCAATGCATCGACGGCCGGCAATTTCTGCCAAAGATACCAGCTTGCCAAAACGATGCTGAGCATGCCCGCCACGCACAGACCGAGCAGCAGCCCGAATCCAAAGCGCAGGCGCTTGCGGAACACGGAGGGATGGCGGTAACGTTGTGCCTTTGATGCGGACGACTGAACTGGCACCGTGATCTTTCTAAGAGGCTGTTGCAAAATGAATTCGGCGTGATTGCGCCTCTTGCCGGATGCATTACACGGGACAATGGTTCACCGCCAGTGAAGATCGAGGCGCAGGAAGTCGGTAATTATGGCGCTGAGCCAGCGCACGCCCAAGGTTATGAAAAGCTTGTTGGCTATGATTAGTTTTTCTTAGGAATGTTTTATGGATATCAATGCGAAACAGGCGACGGCGCTATTGGCCGTATTGGATACGGGAAGTTTCGAGAAGGCGGCCAAGCGCCTGCATTTGACCGCGTCGGCGGTGTCGCAGCGGATACGCACACTGGAATGCCAATTCGGCGGTCCGCTGATCATTCGCAACCGGCCTTGTCTGCCGACCGCCGCCGGCACGCGATTGTTGCAATACCCGCGCCGCGCGTCGCAATTGGAAGCGGATTTCGTCGCCGACATGAATGGGCCGGAGGATGCGCTTTGGACCGCGGTGGTTGCAGTCAATGCCGATACGCTGTCCACCTGGTTTTTTCCGGAATTGTCTGAAGTCTTGTTGCGGGAAAACGTCCTGCTAGACCTCAATGTCGACGACCAGGATCATACCTACCGTTCATTGGAAGCGGGTCGCACCATCGGCTGCATTTCCAGCGAATCGCGCGCCATGCGCGGTTGTAGCGCAACCTTGATGGGGGCGATGCGCTATCGCCTGATCGCCTCCAGGGGGTTCAAGGAACGCTGGTTTCCGCAGGGGATGACCCGCCGCACGGCGAGTCGGGCGCCGGTTATCGCTTATACCCGCAAAGACGAATTGCAGGCCCGATTCCTGAAGCAGCAGTTCGGCTTGCTGCCGGACGGTTTTCCGCGCCATTATGTGCCGATACCCGGTCCGCGTCTGGAGGCGATCGAACGCGGATTGGGTTACGGCATGGTGCCCGAGCTGCAACTCGGGACAGCTTTCGTGCGCGGCGACCTGATCGATCTGGCCCCGCATCACCCCACCGACGTCACCTTGTACTGGCATAGCTGGAAAGTACAGTCGCCACGGATGGCTTGCCTATGCCAGCGCATTATAGAAACCGGAAAACGATCGCTGCGGTCGGTATGACGGCGGCCTTGAAACGTCGGTATGGAGCCGTCAGATGACGCGGCGGCCTTCCGCATCGATCACTTGCTCGCCGTTTTCTTTTTTGAATGCGCCCTTGTGCGGCAGCGGCAGAATGTCCAGCACCAGTTCCGAAGGGCGGCATATGCGTGTGCCGGACGGCGTGACGACGATGGGGCGCTCCATCAGAATGGGATGCGCCTGCACCGCATCCAGCAACTGTGCGTCGGTGAGCGCCGGATTGTCCAGACCCATTTCGATATAGATCGTTTCCTTCGGACGCATCGCGCCGCGCACGTCGACGCCGGCATCCGCGATCAGTTGGATCAGCGTTTCGCGCGATGGCGGCGTTTGCAGATATTCGATGACCTCCGGCTCGGCGCCGGTATTGCGGATCAGGGCCAGCGTATTGCGGGACGTGGTGCATTTGGGATTGTGATAAATCGTGATTTTCATGGCTTGCCTTTCTGCAGGTAAAAAAACGGTGCGCTCTCAAAACGGGATTTTCGCGGAATCTGTGCCGGACCGGCCGATGATAACGGAACGGCGGCAGACCCGGCTGAATCGCCGAAGCGCTCTTGCTGCTGCGTCCGTGCATTAATCAAACGATTCAATTATTATTTGAATATAAAACTAATCCAGGTATCTGCAAAGCAAGAAAATATGCCAAAATGTCGGTCATAAAAAAAACTACGGGAATATATGGACAGCGTTGCCAACGAGCCTTTGATTTTCGAACTCGATGAAACCAGCGGGGCGCTGAAAGTCACTTATACGCCTGCCTCGGCGTCGCGGAATCCGCCGGCCGACGGCACCACAGGGGCGGCCGAAGCCGGGCTTGACGCGGAGCCGCTAAATCTGCTCGCCTGCCGGGAAGCGATGGCGAAACAGGGCTTTGGCGCCTATTGGGTGGATGAAGATGCGCTGGCCGGTTTTATCCGTGCCTGCGAACTGGCCAAAGAACCTACCGCCATGACCATCGCCCATCGGCGCGACGGCGAATTCAAATTGGACGTCTCTGACGACTTGATGAGCGCGAGGCTGACCTTGATCGCGCCGTGCGGCGGCAACGCCGTGACACAGAATGTGATCGACGCGATGCGCGCACAAAATATAGTGCACGGCATTTTGCAGGCGGAACTGGATGCCGCGCTTGCCGCGGGCGCTTGCGAAAATCTGGTCATCGCGCGCGGTCAATGGCCTGTAGAGGGGAGCCCTTGCTATTTCACTAGTCTGCTGGACGATCATTCGCCGGAGCCGGAAGAGGACGATGAAGCCGGCGACGATGAAGAAGACGACGACCGTTTCGCCATCATCAAATATCGCGATTTGGGATTCATATTGCTGGTGGAGGCGGGCGATGAGCTGATGCGCCGCACACCGCCGGTGCCCGGCGTCAACGGTACCGACGTCAACGGCAATCCGGTGCCGGCGGTCCCGATGCACGAAATCCGTTTCAGCGATAAGATCGTCGGCGCCGAACCGCATCCCGACGATCCGGATCTGCTGGTGGCCACGATCAGCGGCCAGCCCACGGAAATCAAACATGGCGTGATCGTCAATCCCGTGGTCGAAATCGAGAACATCGATCTGACCACCGGCAATATCGACTTCAAAGGGACGGTTTCGATTAATGGCGATATCAAGGCCGGCATGACGGTGAAGGTCACCGGCGACGTCATCGTCAAGGGGTTGGTCGAAGCTGCCGAAATTCACGCGGGCGGCAACGTTTCCGTGACCGGCGGCATTATTGGCCATGCGGTGACGCAGGCCAGTTCGCTCAGCACCGCCGCCGGAGCGCCGTTCGCCAACGCCAGAGTGGTCTGCGGAGGGTCGTTGCAGGCCTTGTTTGCGGAACAGGCCTATGTGCAGGCTGCCGAATCGATTCTGATCAAAGGCAACGCGCGGCAATGCGAACTGATCGCCGGCAAGCAAGTGGTCGTCGGCAAGGGCGGCGGCGTCAAAACCGGCCAGATCGTAGGCGGGCGGGTGCATGCGGCCAATCTGATCCACGCCTCGTGGGCAGGCACGTCCGCCGGCGCCAAAACCGAATTGCAAGTCGGTTCCGATCCTTTCCTGGCAACCCAGCTTGCCGCGCTCGAAGTGTCCTATAAAAAGAAACTGGAAGAAATCGATCAGGTCATCAAATTGATGGCCTTCCTGAAGCAAAATCCTAAAAAAGCAGAAAACGGCGTGGGCGAGAAAGTGGACGGCACGCGCAAGCAGTTGTTGGCCGACAGCAAAGCGCTGTTCGAGGAACAGATCGCATTGAAAGAAAAGCTGGTATCCGTCGATCAGGCCCGCGTCAAGATCACCAAAGGCATATACGAAGGCGTCGAAGTGCGCATCGGCAAGCTCCTGTGGCCGGTCACCAGCGATCTGGGGCCGGGGATGATCCAGGTAAAGAACGGCGCGATTTCGCTGGGTTGAATCGGAGCGGCCCCGTAGGAAGGTCAGCCAGGCGCTGGCGCCGCGGGGCACCCGTGCCAGGCCGACGCGGCCGGAATATGTTCGCCCTTCATCACCAGCGTCAATGAACCCAGCTTGGCGTCGTCGCCGACCATGGCGCCGTATAAAACGGCGCTTCTCGGACCCAGATACACCCGTTTGCCGATGTCGACGCGATCGATTTTCATCACCCTGTCCTCGAACAAATGCGTCTGCGGGCAGGTCAGCGCATTGAGTTCGCTGCAGTCGCCAATGCTCACGCAATCGAATTCGGTCATATCCGTCGTATTCAAATACACGCTGCGTCCGATTTTGGTGCCCAGCATATTGAAGGCCAGCGGCAGCCATGGCGTGCCGCGCAGATAACTCATGAAATTGGGCACCGCGATGCCCTCATACAAATTGGTCACCGCCTCGGACAGCCAGACGAATGGCGTCCACATCGGGACGCTGCAACGGCGGTAGCGTCCCAACAGCAGCCATTTGAGGGCGGCGACGAAAACGAAACTGCCGGCGCCGTACCACAGGCCGGCCAGCGTCAGCCATCCGATCACCGTCCCCCAATGTCCGGCGCCGGCCGTGGGCATCAGATTGAGCACGACGGTATAACCAACGGCAATGATCAGCGCATGCGGCGTGACGATGCGCAATGCCTCCACCAGGCTGCGCCCCAGGCGCCGCCGCTTCGACGGCCGAAAGGTCAGCCGCTCGGGGAATCCGCTCACCGTCTCGCGCGCCGGCAAATTGATCGGCGGCGATCCCAGCCAGGTATCGCCGGCCTGCATCTGAACGTTGGATGGCGCGCGCGAATGCACGCCGATCAAGACGTTTTCCGGCAACATGGTGCCGTCGGGAATATACGCACCGTTGCCGACAAAGCTGCGGCGAGAAATTACCGTCGGCTTCATCGTCATCCAGCCGCCGTCGATCTGTTCGTCGCCCAGCAGCACCGCGTCGGCGATAAAGGTTTCGTCGCCCAGCGTCAGCATATCCGGCACCACGCCCAGCGCCGTCGAAATTTCCGCATCGCGGCCGACTTTCGCGCCGAGCAGGCGATACCAGAACGGCGCATACACGGTGGCATAGACCCCGTGCAACACGCTCAGACTCGACTCCTGGATTTGATTGACCAGCCACTTGCAGCAATAAATATTGCTGTGTACCGGCCAGCTGCCGGCTTTCATGCGCGGCAGCATGCTCCAGCGTATGCCGGCCGACAGCAGCGCGGTGCAGACGATCAGCACTGTTGTCGCAGGAAACGCCAGAATGAAATATTTGACCAGTTGCAGCGGCAAGCGATTGGTTTGCAGCATAGGAAAACGATCGGCGTCGTCCAGCCAGTCAATCAGTATGAAGCTGGGGAACACCGGCATAAAGAACAGGGTAGTGATCAGAATCGCACCGCAAATGAAAAACAGCGATTCCGCCCATTGCCGGCGGCGACTGAACGGCGGCCGCGCCGGACGGTCGTGGCCGTCGAAAGCGCCGACATCGCGCGCCGGGGAACCGCTCCAGACCCTGCCGGCGGGTACGGTCTGCCCCTCACTCAATGCCGACAAGCCTTCCAGGTGGCCGAAGGCGCCGATCTCGGTGCCGCCTTCCAGCACAGCATAAGACCCGACGCAGCTTTCTTCATTCAGCGTAATCAGGCCGACCCGGAGCTGCCCATGTTCCACCCGCACATTTTCGAAATTGACGGCATTGCCGACGCTGACCCCGGCATGCGCGCTGAACAGATCGTGCGCCCGCAATGTCACCGATCCGATCATCACTTCCGGCCCGATGCGCGCGCCCAGCGCCCGCAGCCACCATCTATACAGCGACGAGCCGCTCAACAGATAGGCGGGCGCCGATTCGATCAGACGATCGACCAGCCACCAGCGATAGTAAGTCACGCCCCACAAGGGGTAGCTTCCCGGCTTCAGCCGTCCGAGAATCAGCCATTTGGCGGCGATGGCGACAGCGAATTCGAGCATGGTCGCGACCAAAAACGCGCCTATCGATACGGCCATCGCACGGACGATCGAATCGCCCGGATCGCCGGTATAGAAATGGTAGGCGAAAAATGGCGCCAGCCATTGCATCATGCGCATCGACACCAGCCACGGTACGGCCGCGGCCTGCGCCGCGCCGCAGATCCAGCGCTTCCAGACGTTCGGCGCTTGCCAGTCCGTATTCACCGCCGACGAGGCGCCAGGCGCTTGCGCCAGCATGGCGGCGATCGCCGCCACCCGGCGATTGACATAAATATCGCGTACGGTGACGTGCGCATACCGCGGATCGGTGCGCAAGGCCGATGCCAGGCGCGCCGCCAGCAGCGAATGGCCGCCCAGATCGGTAAAGAAATCGGCGTCGCGCCGAATGGCTTGCCCGGGAAACAGTTTGGCGAGGGCGGCGAACAGCGTTTCTTCCGCCGGATTTTCCGGCAAATCCCGATCGGACGCCGCATCCACCCCAAGCGCCGCCGACAACACCCGCGCCCTGAGCGCATTGCGGTCGATTTTGCCCGAGGCCAAACGCGGCATCGCGGGCAGGGATTCATAAAAACCGGGCGCCATGTAGGCCGGCAGGCGTTGCGCCAGCGCGGTCCGCAGAGCGGCGCCGGAAAGCGCGGCGCCCGGCTCCGGCACCACGAAGGCAATCAACTGATCGATGCCATCGTCATTGCGCAAGATCACCGCGGCGGTGCCGACGCCGGGCTGCTCGGCCAGCGCGGCTTCGATTTCGCCCAGTTCGACCCGGAAGCCGCGGATCTTGACCTGATCGTCGGTACGTCCCAGGCACTGTACACGGCCGTGGGCATCGATTTTGGCCAGATCGCCGGTACGGTAAAGGCGGCCGTCCTGACGCTCGATCGACCACGGGTTATGACGAAATTTTTCGTCCGTCAGCGCGGGACGGCCGAGATAGCCGGCAGCCACGCCGGGGCCGAAAATGCAAAGCTCTCCGACTTCGCCCCGGGGCAGCAAGCGCAGGTTTCCCGACAACGCGGCATCGACCACCAGCATGCCGTAGTTAGGCAGCGGCTGTCCGATCGTGACGGGATGATGGGGACGCAGTTCGGCCAGGCTGGCCGATACCGTAGTTTCGGTCGGCCCATACGTATTGAAGATCCGGCGTCCGGGACGCGCCCAGCGCGTCACCAGCGCATCCGGGCACATTTCGCCGCCCAGATTGATCAGCCGCAAACCGGGCACGTCCCGGTTGAACAGCGCCAGCAGCGTAGGCACGGCGTGCAGCACCGTAACCTGCCGATCGATCAGCGCTTGCGGCAAAGCCTCGGGATCGGTCGCCACTTCTTTTGGCGCGATCCATAGCGTGGCGCCGACCAGATAGCTGATCCAGATTTCCTCGAACGACATATCGAAGGCCAGCGAAAATCCTTGGTATACCTTGTCTGACGAGCGAATGTCGAGCAGCGTATTTTCGCTGCGCAGAAAATGGCAGATCGCGCCCTGGCTGATCTCGATGCCCTTGGGTTTTCCGGTGGAACCGGAGGTATAGATGACATAGGCCGGGTGATGCGGCAATACGCTGGCGCGGCGCGGCGACGGGCCATCCCTGGCCGCCAGCAGCGCCTGGGGGTTCCAAACCGTGACGCCGGGCAAGGCCGGCGCCGCTTCCAATGACGCGCTGCAGATCAGTCCTGCGGCCTGCGCATCTTCCAGACAGGCGGCAACCCGCTCCGGCGGCGTATCGGCATCGAACGGCAGCCATGCCGCGCCCGATTTGGCGACAGCGGCCTGCATGACCAGCGCATCGATTCCACGCGGCATCCACAGGCCGACAATCTGACCGGGCCGCACGCCGGCGGCGAGCAAATGCGCAGCCGCCAGATCGGCCTGCCGGTTCAGCGTTTGGTAATCCAGGCTGCATTCTTCAAAAACCAGCGCGATTTGCTGCGGCATGCGCGCGGCGGTGGCTTCCAGCAGATCCGCCAGCACTTCTTCGCGTATCAGCTCCGGCAGCGTTTCTCCATACAGAATATCGGGATGCGCCGCGCCGGCGGCAAGGTCACTGAATGAATGCTGAAGCATGGAGCGAGGCAGGAAGAAAGCGTGGATGGTAGCACGGCAGTTGTCGCTTAAACACGATCTGCGCGCTCCGGGTGAAGTGAATAGTTCATTTTCAGTGCAAACAGATTATTTCGTTGTTTTTAGCGCTTGCCCGAGGGGGTGGCGCATATTGCGCGACGTTCCGGAAACGATGAAAAAAGCCTTTGATATCAAGGGGAAATGAGTTTCCGGCAACGCCGGAATGTCCCATAAACGCACTTGCGCCCGTTCCGGTTGACAGATATCCAAAGCCCGTCTTGTTGCGGGGTTTCGTGGAACTGCAACGACGATTTTGGCACTTTAGACGGGCAGGCAGCAATTGCCTACGATTTTCGGCGGGTTCGCTTAAGCCGGCAATCGGTTCACTCCATATTTTCGCCCGCAACGCCGGCCGGTGTGGCGACAGCACCGGGCGAATGCGACCATTTTCAAGGGATATTCATGACGATAGCAATGCAGGGCGTGACAAACGCCATCCAGTTTCCGATCTTCGCCAAGGAAAAAGAACCGAAGCATCCCGACGGCGTCAAGCCGGCCGCGTCGGAGCATTCGGATTCCTCTGTTGTCGATGGGCTGCATAAAATTACCGCACTGATCGAAGAGCATGTGGACACCGAGAAAAAAGCCGGCGTCACATTCGATATGGTGACCGAGGCGTTTAAAGATCCGATAAAAGACGCCAACGATAAATTAACGAAGCTGCGAGACGAGTTGGCATCCGCCCAGTCGGTGGTCGACGATCTGAGCGGGCTTCGAGCCGTATTGACAAACTATATAGCAGGGGGCGCCTGGAAAGGGGGAGTGGATCTTTCCACGCTCAAGGTAACGCTGTCGAAAGATTCGCCGCTGCGCCAGCAGGCGGAATACAAGGACGGCGCCGCAGACGCCAAACAGGTCTTGGCCTACTACAGCAAGGAGCACCCGGAGCTTAACCTGCCGACCAACCCGACATCGCTCGCCCAACTCAAATCGCTTGACAGCGTTTTAAGTAATTCGATCAAGGCGGGGCTGGAGTTTCGCACGCAGCGTACCAATGTCGAATTGCAGGACGCGATACAACATCGAAATACGCTGGTGGAATTGCAGGGCATGATTTACCGCGCCATTTCCGATGTCATCAAAAAATTCAGCCACGGATCGTAAATTTAATTCGGAGATAAACGGAAATGGAAATCAGCGCTTTTTCACAGCCGATGCCGACACACGTGTCGGCGACAGCAAAGACGGAGCCGGTCAAGGCAGACAATGCGACGCCGGAGCGGGACATCATGGAATTGAACGGCCGCTACGTCGACACGATTGAATCGATTCTGAAGGGATTGACCGCGGACCACACCGAGAAGATCGCCACCATGAACGATCTGAAGAATTTGAGCGTGCTCCTGAAGGAATTTTTGGGCGCGGGTTCGGAAGCGGTCGATCCGAAACTCTTCGATAAAACGATGGTGCTCGACGAGCATTCGCCCGCCGCCGCCGGTGCAACAGACTCGCCGCCGACGATGAGCGTATGGGGCGTGCTGCGTGCCTACAAGCTTTGCGATGCGGGCGACAAAAAGCCGGAAACGACAAAAGCACTCGAGATCCTGGTCGAAAAAGTCGATACCCGCGCCAGCGCGATCAATTCGATGTCCGAACTCAGAATGCTGGAAATCAACCGATTCGTCAGCAGCCGGAACCAGGCATTTTCGATGAATGCCAATCTGCTGAGCGAATTCATGAATTTGCTGCGCTCCATCATCAGACAAATGGGATAGCGCAAGGCCGGGTGACCGGATGATTGCCTTTAATCGAATTACCTTGTCCCAGCGGACATAAAGAAATAGGAAGAGAAGAAATGTATTCATTAAGCGTGCCTGACGTGCGAGCAGGCGTTTTCAGGCGGGGCAGCATGGAAAACATCGACGGAGGATATCCGCGCCGCGCCGGGACTTCCCCGGCAGCCAGCCCGATTTCCCGCTGCGCGCGGGCCAGTCGCGTGACTGAGTCCATCACCAGCAGCACGCTTTTTCCTTGCGCGCGGAAATATTCGGCGATGGTGGTGGCGACGAAGCCTGCCTTCAGACGCTCCATCGCGGGGCGATCGGCGGTGGCGACCACGACAACGGTTTTTTTGCGCCGCTCGACGTCCAGTTCAAGCGCCAGAAATTCGCCGACCTCCCGTCCCCGTTCGCCGATCAGCGCAATTACGCAGACGTCGGCCTGGTTACCATTGACGATCATCGACAACAACGTTGTTTTGCCGACGCCGGCGGCCGAGAAAATGCCGATACGCTGTCCTTCCGCGCAAGTCGCCAGGCCATCTATGGCGCGAATGCCGACGCCGAGCGGACGCGATATCAGCCTGCGTCCGGACGGCGCCGGCGCGGACGCATCGACCGGATACATGACCGAATCGCGCAAGCTTTGCCCAGCTTCGAGAGGCTTGCCGAAGCCGTCGACGACGGCGCCGAGCAAATCGGGACCGACCGGTATGGCGTAGCGATTGCCGGTCACGATCACTTCGGTCCGGCTGGAAATGCCGGTGAGCTCCCCCAGCGGCGCCAGAATGGCGATATCGCCGCTCAGGCCGATAACCTCCGCCTGGCGACGCCAGCCGTGTTCGGGGCAGCGCAGCAGGCAGAGATCGCCGATGCGCGCCGCCGGTACTTTGGCGCGCACGATATTGCCGAGTACCTGCTGGACCGATCCCGACACCGGAAACATGTCGATACCGCGCAAGTTGCGCTGCAGACGATTCAGATAGGCGCTCAGCATTCAGGCCTCGTCCACAAGATGCGCATCGCGCTCGTCCGCCGCAATGAATGTGGGCTCAGCCGCGGCAAGCCGATCCGCCGCTTCGGTGCAAGACTCCTGGAGCGCGTTGGCGATGGCGGCAAGCTGCTGTTGCAGATTGCCCTCTATGCTGCCGCTGCCGCAAACGACGCGGCAGGCTTCGATATCAATGGCGGGGTCGCCAATCGCCCGCAGAGTCGCGGCCGGATGCGTGGCATTCCATTGCTGCAGTTCGGCGGCGATCGATACGGCCGGCCCGGGATGAACATGGACTGCAATGTCCCCCTGCAATTTACCGAGGCGGGTCAGCGCCTGGCGCACCAGCATGCGCACTTTGTCGACGCAATCGATATCGCCCAGAATCTGTTGCAGGGTATGCAGCACCACCATGCTGAGGTCTTGTTCCAGCGCGTGCAGGCTCTGGCGTCGCTGCAGGCCGATGCCGATATTTTCCTGCGTGGCTTGCTGACGCGCCTGTTCCAGGCCGGCCTGGTAACCCTCGTCGCACGCCGCCTTATAGCCGTTCTCGGCGGCGGCGATCGTTTCGTCCGCCAGTTTCTGCGATCGGGCCAGCATCTGCTCGGCGTTCAGGAAAGATGCATGGGCGCGGGCGCTCATGATCGGCGATGTGCGATTCACTTGTATGCCGCCTCGACGGGTATGATTGACGGCGAAATGGGCGTCGGCATGCTGCTCCATACGCGATTGATCCATGGCCATACCTCCTGCGTGTGATCGGGATTGATAGTGGGATGTATTTGCTGCGCGATATCGCGCGGCAGCTTGAAACGGATGCGCTGACCTACCGATATGTCGAGGACCTCGCAAGCGGCATTGAGAAAACGGAAGCCGATGGCGTCAATCTGCTCTGCCTTGGTGTGCGGCGATATCGGCGGGAATTGCCATTCCGGCAGCGCCGTAAAACGACTTCCGCCCAATAGCGGCGCATGTTTGCAGGTAAACCGGTATAGCGATTCTCCGATCGCCGCCGTCCATGCGGCGATCGCGGCCTTGGAAATGGCGGATCGAATCGGTTGGCCGATCAGCACCAGCGCAATCCGGGACGCCAGCTCCTGCATTTGATTCATGTTCAGATGCATGCCTATCCTTACCGCGGAATGGTTTGCAAGCTGGTCGGGGATGTCGGTCAAGCCGCTGGTCCGCAGAATATGGGCTGAAAGCAGGGCATGCGCATATCGTCCATCGAACAGGAAATCCGCCAGACTTGCATCGGCAAACGCGGTGCGCCAACTGGGGTGCAGATAGCGGCTGGGCGCCCGGTTGAATGCGATCAGTGCGGCGTATTGCCGGCACTGTTCGATACCGGATGCCGTGCCGGAAAATGAAGAAGACTTATTCATGTAATTTCAGTGCTGCGGACGGCATCGGGGATTGCGCGCTTCGGCGGCCGGATCTGAAACGTCGGACCGCATAGACGCCGCCCGCAATCAACATGGCGAGAGCGGCGAATGCGGCCGGCCACCACTCTATGCGGGTTGATGCGGCGGAGCCCGGATCGCCGGGAATGCCGTTGGCCGGCATACGTTCCTGTTCGTCCGACACGGCCATGATGATCGACACATTGGCCGCTTCCAGGTCCGGTATCGAATGCGCGACCAGTTGCTGGACTTGCGGGATCAGCGGCGTCAGATCCACATCCGGCCTGTGCTTGATCAGCACACCGGCCGATGCGCTTGCGGCCGGGCCGCTGAGAGACGCCTTGCGCGCCAGCACCGGATGTACGCGGACATACACCACGTCGTCGATTTGCGACAGCGTTTTTTCAAGCTCCTGCGCCAGCGCATAGATATAGCGGGCCTGTTCTTCCATCGGCGTGGAAATGATGCCGTCTTTTTTGAAAATATCGCCCAGGCTGGCATAGTTTTGCCGCGGCAGGCCTCGCTCGTGCAGCCTGGCCAGCGCCTCGGCCTGGCTGGCGCTGGTGACGTAAACGCTGGAGGCGCCGTCCGAGGCCACCGTTTTGCTGGCGGCGATATCGGACTGTGCGAGGACCGCAAGAATGGTATTGGCTTCGTCTTCGGCCAATCCGCTCAATAGCGGTGTGCCCCGGTTGTCGCAGGCCGCCAGCAGCAGGACGAGACAGGCAATGCGGATAAGAGGAAATAATCGCTTCATCACTGCATGCGCATCAGTTCGGTGATGTTCTGCGCGGTCATGCCGATCACGCGCGCCGTCGCCTGGTAGCTTATGTACATTTGCAAGTGCTTCGATTGCAACTCCAACAGTGTCGCGCTGCTCATGGCGGCTGGAGACGGGTCGCTCAGGCGAGACATGACTGCGCTCAGTTTGGTTTCCTCGCGTTCGATCGCGGCGATGCCGTCTTTGATGAAATTGCCGGACATCGCATCGGTCTGCGTGTGATTGAACAGCGCTTGCTGGAATCGCCGGACATCGTGCGAGGCAACGGAAAGGTGCTGCATTTGCGACGGTGCGGGAACGGCGTCGATATGAGGGTTTATGACGGTAACGGGATTCATGGGCATTCCTGATTGAAGGACGGATAAAGACAAATAGAGGGTTAAAGCTTCAGACCGTGCGTTGCGCAGAGTCGCGGCAGCCACTTGTGGCGAGGACGCCGTTTTTCAGTTCGTCCGCTTGATGAACGAGGCGTTTGAGTATCTCTACGCATTCCGGCAGCTCCAGTGATTCGGCGGCCGCGCGACACCACAGGAAAATGTCGCCGTCTTCCGGATGCAGTCCGATCACGCTTGGCGGCGAACCGGACAAGGGTTGATTCTGCGCAAGCAGCTGGCATAAGGCGCTGACATTCAGGTCCTCGGCGACGATGCCGGTGCGTATGCAAAATACGATATCGCCGGATGCTTGCCCTTCGATGATATTGACGCTGAAATCCGCTTCGACGGCGGATGAGGCGTCGTCGGCGGAACCGGCATTCGATGTGAATTCCGCATCGCCGGCGTCGGACGCGCCCATATTTTTCATCAGGTCCTGCATGAATTTCCGGAAGGTCGAGGTATGTTGCATGTTATCGGTCTTTCAAAATGGAGAGCCATCCGTCCGTATGGGCGATGAGCCTGTCGATATCGGGACTACCCGCGCACTGCCGCAATAGATTTCGAGCTTGTTTGAATAAGCGGCGGGCTTGCCGATGCCGATTGGTCAACGCCAGGCATTCCGCGCAGGCGACCGGCAGCGATGGGTCGCTGTCTGAACTGCACAGCATGGCCGCCGCCAGCACGGGAATCGCAGCTTCATGCTCGCCGTTGCTCATCAGGCTGACGCCAAGCGCCTTGTTGTAGCGTATCGAGCGCGGTTTACAGGACGCGACGAATGCAAAGAGATCGTGCGCCTTGCTGCGCATGCCGCCGGTGTACAACTGGTGGGCCGTGCTGTACAGCGCTTCGAGTTCGTCGTCGCCCAAGTCGAATACCGGGTGGGGCGATGAAACGGATAGGGTTGAGTTCATGAGTTCATTGCATTCGGTTTCAGTCGGCGCGTCCGACGCCCGCCGCATCCAGCGCATGGCGCATGTGTTCCCGGGCGCGCGATAACTGGCTGCGCAGTGTGCCGACGGGGATGTTCAGGTGACGCGCCACCAGTGCGTATGCTTCCCCGTCCAGCGCCACCTGGCATAACGCTTCCTTGATATGCGCAGGCAGCTTGTCCACCGCCCGGCATAGACAGTCGAGACGTTGGGTCTGTGACAGCAAGTCGCTGGGATCGCCGTTCGATACAGCTTCTTCGTACAGTATGGAATCGTCGTGGATCATGCTCGGCATGTGCGCCAGGCATCGATAGTGGCGCCGTATCTTGTTGCTGAGAACGCCGAGCACCCAGGCCGACAGCGCCGCTTCGCCACGATATTTTTTCAGACCCAGATGGGCGTCGAGCAATGCATCATGCAGTAGATCTTCCGCTTGTTCGGGATTAGCGACCTTACGGCGAACGAAGCGCAGCAGCCATTGATAATATTGCTCGACGAACTGCTCGAATACCGGGACGGGCGGTGCTGATGCGGACATGTTTACGATTTTTGAATGAATTCTTTGAACACGTCGCCGGCTTCTTTGTTGACCGTTGCGAGAAGCTCATTGGCCATCGTCCATTTTTGGACCGATTGCTGCATGATGGACATGTCCGCGGTCGAGGGATTCGTCTTCGCGTTGTATGCCTGCATTTCCTTCTCAAACGTTTCGTCCGCGGCGCGGGCTGCGTCTCCGAGGCTGGTCTCGATGGTTTTGAATGAAATTCCTGTGTTGGCATCTGCCATGTTTTTCTCCGATAAAAGTATTGGATGTCCGTGACGCAATGATCCGCGTCACGAGTGTGCTTCGCCGTACGACCGGCGTCGTTGAGCATTTGGGTCGCTGTGTGAAATCGATCTGGTGCCGTTATCCTCCGTACCGTTGAAAAATCGGACCGGTCTGATTAATGGCAACCAGGTGGAAGCCATCGACGGCGCCGCCGATCATCACGCGCCGCCCATTGGTGAGAAATACATACGGCACGGCCCCGGCGCTGAAAGCACGCACGGCGGGCGGCTGGTTGGCCGATCCTGCCGGCGCTGCCGTCACGATGCGTAGCGGTAACAGCATGTTTTTCTGCAAGCTGCGTCTTGTCAGCGTATCGCTGAGTTGCTGCGCCCATTGCGGAGTCAGCGTGCCGTGTAGTTCGAGATCGCCGGCGGCGGTCGTGCTGATGCGCAGCGGGCCGATCTCGCGATTGTCGGTTGGCGCGCCTTTGCGCCAGGCCTGCAGCCATTCTTCCAGGCGTTCGGGGGCGACGAATGTCGCATTGACGCCGGCCAGTCCGGCCACGCTTTTCTTCATTTCGCCGGCGATACGCTTGACGTTGCGCTTATCGATGTCGAAGCCGCTGAGTTGCGCCTGACCATTGACTATTCGCACTTTCAAATGACTGTTTTCCGCATTCAGAAAATGCCGGCTGGCGGCGAGCAATATGTCTTCCGCTTGCACATCGACGATCACCCCGTCATGCCATTTGAGCAGGCTTTTTTTCAGGGCATTGACCTGTTTTACGGTAGGAAGATAACCGCGTACGACGGGTCGCGAATGGGAAGTGTCGAGTGTGAGTCCGGCGCCGCGCCCGTAGCGCGCGATCAGCATTTCGATCGAATGCTTGTCCACCGAAGATAGCGCCTGTCCCGCCGCCGCCTGACTGTGATTAGCGATAATCGCTTGCGTGCCCACGGATAAGGTCAGTAAGGCCGTCGTGATCAAGGCCCAGCGTTTCCAGCGCTGCAGCAATTTGTTGGACCAAAGGGAGATGTCCAGCATTTTCCGCGGCGCGTTCGCATTGTTCTGTGGCAATGGCGATGCGGTGTTCCACCTGGCGGCGCCGCGATCGACCGTCAAGGCGACATCGCCCAGATATATTGTTGTGCCGAATTTCCACGGCGCGGCCGCCTGTGCGCGATCGGCGGCGATGACCTCGCCATCGATTGCGTCGAGCGAAAAACGATTCGTTGTCAGCGACAAGCGCGCATGCCGGGGGGCGATGCCCGGACTTTGCAATATGACATCGCATTGTTCGTCGGCGCCGATCACGATGTTCTTTTCGATCAGCGGCAAGGTGGCGCCGGCCTGCGGGCCGAGCAGGATGCGCAGTTCCATATCATTGAGCGCTTCGGAATGTGGCAGAGACATATTTGGAGTGACATATATAAATAGAGTGGTGCCGCCGGTACGCATGCGGCCGCTTGTTTCGCATCCGGCGCATACGATCCGTTGACTAAATGCAGGCATCATTTTGTCCGCGGTCTATAAAAGCGCCTACGGAAATACTCGGAAAAAATATGAAAAAAAATGAAACCGCCGAAACGGCGCGCGAATATTTCGGTCAAAGAACGCTTTTATTTTTGCGCGGCGCCCATCTATCTTGAGCGGGATAATTATTGAGTTTTCCGCTCGCGCAAAAATCCGTTTTTAATTTCGATTTGGAGCAGAATCCGATTTGATTTTCATCGGCTAGGAAATTTCTGATTATTTAAAGCAAATTCATCACTGTCTGACTGCCGAATGCGGCGTGGATGTATCTTGCGCGGTGGGTATCGGCGGTTTTCCGCATTCATTCATTCTTATCTTTCGTGCCGGCGACGGTTGTTCGCGCACAGGCGGCGTGTTAACTTTGCCTCCGCTTTATCGCCATGGTTCTAGCGGGAAAGGCCAATTCAGCAGGATTTTTTCTGAATTTGCCTGAAAAATTCTGGGCTGAGCCGAAATTGCCGGCTTTGACAGTGGTTGAGGGATTTAGAAATTTATCGCATTGAAAAGCAGGGATTGAAAATGTTTTGCGCGTCGTCGATGCGATGCAGCGACGTTGTTGCGTTGAAATATTTCAGGCCGCTTTTCACCGATTATGAGGAGAAAGAGAGGCTAGCATCATGATGGAATCGGACCTTCCGGAGGTGGCCGCCGCAGTTTCCGGAGCGACGCATGTTTATCTTGAAGGAGATATTTTCTTCGATGGCCGCCAGGCGCAATTGTTAAGCGCGACAAAGACTGTCGCATTGAATGTCAAGGAAAGCACTTTGCTGCAATTGCTGTTGGCCGGCAGAGTTAAAAAGCAGGCGGTGATCGATGCGGCATGGGGCGAGAACGGCACCATCGTGACCGAGGCCAGCTATCACCAACTGGTGCGGTCCTTGCGCAAAAAATTCGAAGAGATCGGATTGCCGCCGCAATCGATCCGGACGCTGCCGCGCTTCGGCCTCGAATATGTGCGCGAGCATCCTGTTGTCGCTGCCGCTCCGGAACCGGCGGCCGTCGATACTCCGCCGCCCGGAGCGGAGCCGGAAGCGGGGGCGCGCCCTGCCGCCTCCGAACACGTGTGGCGGCTGGTCCTGACGGCGCTGCCGCTGCTTATCGGCATGCTGATCGGTCTGAAGGGATATCGCGATGGGCAGTTACCGATCGACGCGGTCGCCAACGATTTCGGCATTCATCTGTTCGATATCGGAGGCGTCCAGTTCGATGCAGAGCTGTTGCAGCAAATCGAACGCCGCAGCAGTCGTGGTGAATACGTGTACATGGCCAGGAATGGTCCCAAGGCATGGCTTGGTATTTGCACTCATCCCGTTCAAAAGGATTTTTCATTTTGCCGTCAAGATTATTTTTCGTTGTATTAGGGGGGGCTTGGGCAATTGCCTTCCTTGTTTTTTATTTCATTTTCTTTCGGCAGGACCACCGGATGCCGCCGGGGCCATGCGTGAGCTCGGTCGAAAGTGGCGACTTTATCGACGATGCGTTTCAGCGTTATCGCTTCAAGGGATCGGTCACATTTTGGCCTGCCTCGAATTCGATAACGGCGTTCGGCATCATTGACGAGGGCGGGAGAACGCACCAATTCAGGCGGCAAATGCGCCTGAAGAAACTCGGCGAAGGCGGGATGCGTACGGTTTTTTCGGTGCAGTCGCTGCATATCGATCCCACCGATCAGTGGCGGCGGCATAACGCTTTCTTTAGCGAGCCCGGGGAAAAGCTTTATATGTCGGTCAAAAAACTCAGCGCCAATGAATATATGTATTTTATCAACGATAACTGGGTATTCATGTGTCGCCTCAGATAGTTGTGCCGGCCCTGGCGAACAGGGCGCCGATCGCGCGAAAGGCAGCGCCGTCCTCGATATAGCGGAAGAATAGCGCACCGCTGGCCACGCTGGCCCCTAAGGCTGTCAGCATACCGACAGCGTTCATCGGCGCCGAGTGCGGGAAAATCAGGAAGAAGAAATCGTTGACCAGCAGGCAAATCGGATAGTGAATCAGAAAAACGGAATAGGAAATACGCCCAAGATAGGAAATAAACCCCGGAATCGGTCGCGCGCCTAAGCCAGGATATTGTCGGGCCAGCCCGAGCAACAGCATGACCGATCCAGCAACCGCTATGCGCAAACGATATTCAAGCAGTTCGGCGGCGATGGTCAATAACGCCAGCAAGACTAGCCAAAGCATCCCGTAACGCCGTCGCGATACCCAATAGGCGAGCATACCCAGCCCGTACGAACCGAAAAAATAGAGCGCGGTATTGTCCCAGTGCGGGTCTCGGTTAAAGAAGAACAGCGAGGCGGTGACCAGCGCGACGATGGACAAAGGAGCCAGTACGGACAGCCTGGCGTAACGTTGCGCAGCCACGCCGCATATCCATAGTATCAGCGTGGCGGAGACGAACAACTGCAAATCGATCGCGACATACCAGATACCTGCCGACAGCGCATCCTTGAACAGCAAGTCCTGCAACAGCAGCACGTTGGCCAGCAGTTGCGGCAGATCCGGAAAATCCGGCACTTCGTTATGGAGCAACGTCGGTTTGACAATCGCAGCGCAAACGATGGCGGCCGCCAACGCAAAAAAATAAGGAATGGATAAACGCAAATAACGTTGTTTGATGATCTGTATCGGGTTCGGGATCGGGATCGGGCCGAAACCATCGGGCGCCAATTTTCCCGCCAGCAAAAATCCGGCGGTCACCAGAAAGACCTGCACCGCGATACGGGCATTTTGGTATAGCCAGTCGACGAGTCCAGGCATGAGCGGATAGGCGATATCGGACATCGGCCCGTAAAAGGCCAGGTGATGCAAAACGATGAGTAGGCAGGCGATAGCCTTGAGCGCATCCACGCAAGGGATTCTGGAATCGGTTTGCATTGTTCTTATTGAGGCTGCATTTTTATGGTCTTGTGGCCGCCGTGGAAATCGCATCCGTATGGCTGGTCTTTTCTGTTGCCGGCCTGCGGCAAGCGATCCGGCGCAATCATATCCGAAACCGGCCTATCTTGCCGATAAGCTCGGAATCGATCGCCGCGCTATGGGTATAAAAAAGCCGTCCGCGAAGGGCGGACGGCTCTGGAAAGCGGTCACGCTGCCGATCTGTGCAATCGGTAGCGCTCAGGCGGCTTGTTTTATGCGGATTGCTGCTGAATGCCGGCTAGCATCCAGCCGCCTGGGCCGGCGCTCGGCTTGGACAAGTTCCACACTTCGGAGAACGGCGTGGCCGACGCATTCGGATCCTCCTTGATCATTCCCGAAAATTTGACGCTGGCCAGGTATTCATCGCCGACGGTCTCGATGCCCAGCAATTGCGCCTCCAGCGCCATCACGTCGGTATGGTTGGCCGCCGCGCCGCGTTCCGTTATCTGCATTTTGATTTCCGCAAACATCTCCGGCGTGGTGTATTCGACGATGTCGTTGACGTCGGCTTTATCCCAGGCCGCTTGCAAGCGAATGAAATACGTCTTCGCGTGGCGCAGAAAGCCCTGGGTGTCGAAATCCGCCGGGACGCCCCATGGCGCCACGGGTCCAGCTGCAGTCAGGGATTCGACGTTGGCCGCGTGGCCGTACGAAGTGGATGCCGGCGGCGAATCGGATTGCAATGACATCGGTTGTTCAGCATCGAAGCGACGATCGTTTTTTTGCGAAAATACATCGTTGAACGGCGATTGCGCCGTTGCATTGGCAAATGCCGGGCGCGTTCCTTCGGTACGCCGTTTATACCAGCGATAAGCGAACATCCCCACGAGCACGATCAGACCGATCGTCAGCATGGTGCTGATCATGCTTGCCATCGCGCCGCTCAGTCCCATGCTCGACAAAAGCGCGCCCAGGCCCAAGCCCAGCAGGGCGCCGCCCAATATGCCCTTCCATGGGCTGGGCCGGGTGGACGGCGGCGGCGCTGCTGCCGGAGCGGCCGGCTTGGCCGGGCTGACAGCCTGGTTTTGCGCCGGGGCCGGACGGCTTGCCTGTTGCGACTGTTTGCCGAACGAGCTGCCGCCTCCCAAGCGCCGCGCTTGCGCATCCGGCATCGCTGCCGACAGCGCCAGGACGGCCACAAATAGCGCCATAAATAAGTTTTTCATACAATCTCCTGAATAAGTTCGAATATTGCTTAGATCCATCCATCGACAGATCGATCGTCAACGATCATGGATTTGAATCAGCCGCGGACAGCTGCGGCGTATCTGTCGGGACCGATGATCGCGTTGGAATTGTTAGAGCCGGATAGGGGGCGTTGGCGCCGACTGCCGGAGGCCGATCACAAGGCCGGCGGGGAATCACACCCGCGGGGGGCGTGTCGCAGGGGGTAAATAAGGAGGGGGCAATGCTGCATCGTTATGCAGTCCCGAAACGAAAGCGGGAGAATAAGCGGCAAAGATCAAATAGCCGGCAGGCATCGCGTCGTCGCAGAACGCAATATGATTGACGAGGTCTTCGGCAGTCTGATCGGACGGCGCATCTGCCACGTTACGATGTTGCGCGCTCAGGTCGCCGAATGGCTTATTTGCAGTATCCGCCGCCTTGACGGGATCGTTTGTCTGCATCGACGCCAATGGATGCGGCGAGCCATGGGAATGTCCGATCCGATTTCCAAAACGGTCGCTTACCGCCCCCGCAATTACTTGCAAAGGAAGCAATAAAATCAACAACAGAATAAGGAATCGGCGCATCGGTTCTGAATTGGCAAGATGCGCCGATTATAACAAATGCGTAGGCAAGCACGGTAATCAATGATGACAAGGCGGCAGGGCGATTCATTTCACGCTCCGCCGGGCAGATGCGGCTCTCGGTCATACGGCGCAGCGGCCCCCGCGGGAGGCGGGCCAAGCCTGATTTACGGTGAGAAATTGGGTAAATTCTTGTTATTTTATGTTTTCATGTCTAGCTATGCGAAAAACCGATGGAGGCGGCGGATGGAAAACGGTGCGCACAGCCGCCGCCGCCGTGCTATCGTTCGCCACGTCCGCACAATCGGGCAGGTGCAACGCCGTCGCGCTGAATTCGACCGGCGTCGACCGACAGACTGACATGCATGTACATGCATCGAAAATGGAGTGACCTTATGAGCATTACCAGTGTGAATCCTTCCGTGGCGGTAGATCCGCTGCAAAACGTGCAAACCCAAGCGCAGACGCAGGCACAAGCCGCGGCTGACGCGGAAAAAAAGCAAGCCGCGCAAGACGCTCTCAAACTTGTCGAAGATGCAAAACAGGCGAAAATTCAGGACGAGCAGCGTGCGCAGCAGCAAAAGCAAGAACAAGCGGCGCTAAGCGGAAAAGGCATCAACCTCGACGTATTGGCCTGAATCTGTCGCGCTGAAAAGGATGGTGAGGCCCCGTACCGGAGAGGTACGGGGCTTTTCGCGTTATGGATTACAAAAAGAAAAATATCGCAGCCACCGCCGTGGCCGGCAGTGCGCCCAACAGCAAGCCGCCGGCGCCGATCGATTCGTCGTTGAACCCTTTGCGCAGCAAGGCCACGCCGGCTGGATTCGGCGCATTGGCGATGACGGTCAGCCCGCCGCCGGCCACCGCGCCGGCCACCAGCATATATTTGGCCGGATCCGACATGCCGACGATCAACGAACCCAGATAGGTCAGCGCGGCGTTGTCAGTGAGGGCGGTCAGGCCCAGCGCGCCGAAAAACAAGGCGGTCGGTTGCAGACTGGAGACAATAGGCTGCAACCACCATTGCTGCATGCCGCCCAGCAGCACCAGACCGGCCAGGAAAAAGCCGACCAGCAGGCCTTCTTTCAGGATCAGCGGAGATTGATAATGGGGATAGGCATGCGTATAGCCGATGAAAAACAGGAAAATGCCGAGAAACAGCACCGGATGATGCGCCAATAATACGACCGCGACCAGAAACACCAGATGAATCAGGGTGACGGCCGAGGGGATGGGGCTGCCGTCGTCGGCGGCCCCCTCGTCCCCGGATGCGCTGGCCACGGAGGTCTTATCGTTGATATGGGAACGCAGCATATAAACGATGACCGTGGCATTGATCAGCACCGCCAGACAGGCCTTCCAGCCGAAGTTGGCGGCCATGAATGCGGTGGACCATTGCCAGGCGGTCGCCACCATCAGCACCGGCGGCGCGGCGTACGAGGTCAGCGTACCGCCGATGGAGACATTCACGAACAATACGCCAAGCGCGCCGTACTTCATCCATTCCGGAATGCCCTGGCGAAAGATTTGCGGCGCCAGAATCAGCGCCGCCAGCGTCATCGCGGCCGGTTCGGTGATCAGCGAACCGACCAGAGGCACCAGCGCCAGCCCCAGCCAGACCTGCGCCAGATTGGTACGCACGGGCAGTACGCGGGCGACTGTCGCAATCAATTTGCGCACCGCCTCCAGTACCGGCCGCGAAGCCGCCACCACCATCACCACGAAGACGAACAGCGGTTCTGTATAGTGCCGCGATTCGGCGTATTGAACGGCGGCGGCGGGGCTGGCCAGCACGGCCATCGCCACCACCAGCACAAACGCCCACAATCCGAACACCACCTCGACTTCACCGAACAAATGAAACAGGCCGGCATGACGCGGATAGCGGTGCGACAGCACTTCGAATGATTTCGCCGCAAACGTGTGGATCAGCGCCAGTCCGAACAGAATGGCGCTGACGATCTGGATCAGGTGGTTGTCCAATATTTATTCTCCGTTTTGTATGCGGGCATTTTACCGTAAGGCAATGTCAAGATGCGGCCGTCTGTGGCGGCCGCATCTTGGCACGTCATGGGAGAAGCAAGCCTGCGCGCCGCATATCGGCGTCTATTCGGCGCCGCCTTCACGACTGAAAACGGCATAGTCGAACAAAGCGGAAAAGCCGGCCCGCCGGTAAACGGACGCGCCTTCGCCCGAGGACTCCAGAAAACAGCGATTCACATGCAGCGACTGCGCGTGCGCAAGTGCGTGCCGGATCAACGTGCCGGCGTAACCTCGGCCCTGCCATTCGGTCCTGGTGCCGATATCGTCGAGACGCGCGATGCCGTTTTGCATCGACAGCGTCAGCGAGGACACCGGCTCGCCTTTCACGTAAAGCGAGAAATGTCTCAGCTGTCTGCCGGCATCGATAGCGGCCTGGTGCCGCCTTCGGTATTGACGCATTATCGCGGCCTGCGGCGCGAAAGCGCTTTGCAGCGGCACAGCCCAATCGTCCAGGCGACTGTCGGTATAGTCGATTTCATGATGGTCGCGAATACGGTTTTTGCCTGCGTCGCGCGTTGCATCCCATTGCATGACGGTCGACGTACAGGCGGGCTTCAGGCCGCAAGCCCGCAGTTGGTCCTCGAATCGCGGAACCAACTCACGCCGCAGCACGACGCTGAACGGCAGATGCGCGCCATCCAGAAATCGGATGCCGTCCACGAGCGAGAAAGCGGAGCCCTGGTTTTGTTGTTTGACGATTAAGAGATTCAGCGTCCCCTGTTCGACGCCGGTGAGGTACGCGCAGGCATCGTCGCTGAAACGGCGCTGCCTCTTGCTGATCGAACTAAAGAAATAGTCTTCCATACGGTGATGGAGGATGGTCGGCGAGGGATCGGTCTTGTATGGCATGGGTTGTGCACCGTGGTATCGGATTGAAAAGATCCCGGACGGACCGGCTTGGCGGATTGGACAGCCGATTGAAGATGAAGTGCCGGCCGGCATTTTCAACAGCCACCGAGTAACAACAGAATTCCGAAAGTCTTAACATTCCTTAACATTTCCCCTTCCAATATGACCGGCATATAGAAAAAATGCCGCCCGGCAACAGCCGGACGGCACATAAAAACAACAATCAGTCCGATTTATTCGCCCGGAAAGACGCACAGGACGCTGCCGTCGTCCTGCCGCATGCCGTAGCCGCCTTCTTCACGGCATTGTTGATAGGGCTTGTAATCGAAATTCGATGCATTGTTATCCGGATACGAAGCGCCGGCGCTTGCGGAGCCGCTGCAGAGGATTGCGGCGGACAACAGGGTGAGCGGTAGCAGTTTTTTCATCATCATGATCTCCATCAGGTTGGGCGAGAAGCAACGCGCTTCTCGGATCGAAATATAGGCGGCCGGATGCGGCTCTTCAATGCCCGAAATTGTTTTTAAGACTATTCCGTCGACTGCGTAGGATTGCATAAAAGCAGGCAATGGCCGACCATGAAACGCTTCCGAACATTCCTCAGGCCGCCATTGTTGGCCAAAGGCGAGCTGTGTTGCCCTTGACGAATCGCCAGTGCTAGGAAATGATGGGAGGGTTCTGATTTCTATTTCGGAATCGGATGGAGAGAGGCTTATGTCGTTCGAATGCTGGGTGCGGATGATGCAGATGCAGAGGCGCTATCGATGAGCGCAAATCTTCCGTCAAAAAATGCGCTGATCGTGCGCGCCGTCGAGGCACGCGATCTGGATGGCCTGCTGGCGCTGGCTTTGCAGGCGGGCGGCGGCATGACCACGCTGAAACCGGATCGCCACGCGCTGGCGGCACGACTGGAGACGGCCTGCGCATCGTTTGCCGAAACCATCCCGCCGGAACAGCGCGATTACATGTTCGTGATGGAAGACACCACGCAGGGCCGTCTGGCCGGCGTTTGCGCCATCAAGGCGGCGGTCGGCCTGGAAACTTCGTTTTATAATTACCGGATCGGCACGCTGGTGCATTCCAGCAAGGAGCTGAACGTGTATTCGCGCATGGAGACGCTGTATCTGGCCAACGACCTGACCGGCAGCGCCGAACTGTGTTCTCTGTTTTTGCATCCGGACTATCGCTACGGCGACAACGGCAAATTGCTGTCGAAATGCCGTTTTCTGTTCATTGCGCAATTCGCCCATTTATTTCCCGATCAACTGATCGCCGAACTGCGCGGCTTTTTGCGGCCCGACGGCAGCTCGCCGTTCTGGGAAAGCGTGGGCCGTCATTTTTTCAAAATGGGCTTCGACCGGGCCGACGAGTTGAGCAGCCTGGGCAAAAAATCGTTCATCGCCGAACTGATGCCGCGCTATACGCTGTACGTCGCCCTGTTGCCGCCGGAGGCGCAGCAGGCGATCGGGCAAGTGCATCACGCGACTGCGGCGGCGCGCCACATGCTGGAGCAGGAAGGCATGCATTTCGACGGATATGTCGACATCTTCGACGCCGGTCCCGTATTGCGGGCGCGCATTCAGGATTTGCGCGTGGCGCGCGACAGCCAATTGCGGCAGGTCGAAGCGGCGGACGCTGGCGGATGCGGAGACGGCGCGCTGATGATATCGAACACGGCGCTGTCGCATTTCGCCGTGATCGCCGATGCGGCAGCGCCGTCGCGGAACGGTTTGGGCTTGTCGCCGCAGGCCCAGGATCTGCTGCGTTGCGGACCCGGGAACAGTGTGCGGTGCGTGGCGCTGCAGCCTGAGGAGACGCCATGAGCAGCCTGACGCCGGAGCGCGCGCGCGAAATCAATTTCGACGGGCTGGTCGGCCCGTCGCACAACTATGCCGGATTGTCGTCCGGCAATATCGCGTCCAAGCGCAATATGCAAGCGCTAGCCAATCCCAGGGCGGCCGCATTGCAGGGCCTGAAAAAAATGCACGCCTTGGCGCAACGCGGATTCGGGCAAGCGGTGTTGCCACCGCAGATCAGACCCGATATGCGCATGTTGCGCTGCCTGGGATTCGGCGGCAGCGACGCCGACATGTTGCAGCAATGCGCCAAGGCATCGCCGCAATTGCTGGCGTCGTGCTGGTCCGCCGCATCGATGTGGTCGGCCAATGCCGCCACGGTCAGTCCCGCGGCCGATAGTGGCGACGGCCGGACGCATTTTACGGTGGCCAATCTAGGCAGCAATCTGCACCGCTGGGTGGAAAGCGCGCAAACCGCAAGGACATTGCGCATGATTTTTCACGATTCGCAATATTTCGGCGTGCACGATGCGTTGCCGTCGACCCTCGCGCTGGCCGATGAAGGCGCCGCCAATCACGGCCGGCTGGCATCCACGCATGGCGCGGCGGGCGTCGAACTGTTTGTCTACGGCCGTGTCGCTTTCGATGCGGATGCGCCGCGGCCGCGCATTTTTCCGGCGCGGCAGACCTTTGAAGCAAGCAGCGCGGTAGCGCGGCTGCACGGTTTGGCGCCGCAGCGCTGCGTGTTCGCCCAGCAAAATCCGGAGGTCATCGACCTGGGCGTGTTTCATAACGACGTGATTGCGGTGGCCAACGGCAATGTGCTGTTTTATCACGAGCAGGCGTTTCTCAACGAAGCCGCTACGTTGCGCGCGCTACGCCAGGCGGCGGCGCCGCTGGGGGTCGATTTGCAGACTTTGCGCATCGATGCCGCCGATGTCGCTGTGACCGATGCGGTATCGAGCTATCTGTTCAACAGCCAACTGCTGACCAGACCCGACGGCGGCATGCTGTTGGTCACGCCGCAGGAGTGTCTGGACAATGCCGCCGTGGCGGACTGTTTGCAGCGGCTGATCGGCGGCGGCGGCCCGATCGACGAATTGCTCAGCTTCGACTTGCGCCAAAGCATGCGTAATGGCGGCGGCCCTGCCTGTCTGCGCTTGCGCGTGGTGCTGACGGAGGCGGCGGAGTCGGCCATGCATCCAGGGACTATGATGACGGACGCTTTGTATTCGACATTGACCGACTGGGTCGAGCGTCATTACCGCGATTGCCTGACGGCGGCCGATCTGGTCGATCCCGGGTTGGTGCGGGAAGTGCGCGCGGCGCTGGAAGAATTGGCGGGCATATTGAATTTGCCCGGCCTGTATACCTTTTAACCATAGTATTTCTGAAAAGTAATGGAGATCGCCATGCATATCGGCGAAGCGGCACAGGCGTCCGGCGTTAGCGCAAAAATGATTCGTTATTACGAAAACATCGCCTTGATTTCACCGGCCGGCCGCAGCGATGCCGGTTATCGCCAATACGGCCGCAAAGACGTGCAAACGCTGCGTTTCATCAAGCGCTCGCGCGATCTCGGCTTTTCGATCGAACGGATTCGAACCTTGCTGGCGCTGTGGGACGATCCGACGCGTAAAAGCGCGGACGTCAAGAAACTGGCGCGGCAATATATAAACGAACTGGACCACGATATTCAAAAGCTGGCCTCGATTCGCGATCAATTGCAGCATTTGGCCGCATGCTGCCAGGGCAATCAACGCCCGGATTGTCCGATATTGGAGGAGCTGGCCGCCGAATGACGTCCCGCGGCCTCGGCGGCCCGGCGTCGCCGCGTAAATTTCCCTTATTCGAATAAGATGCTTGACATTGCCATCATGGGAAGCTTGATAGTACGGTCTTTCCCTGAAAACAAAGGACACATCATGCAATTCCTCATCGGCGACATGACCTGCGGCCACTGCGCCGGCGCAATCAGCAAGGCGATCGTCGCCATCGACACCGGCGCGGATGTCCGTATCGACCTGGCGACCAAGGTCGCCAACATCGTCACCGCTGCCGATGCGCAGCAAGTGGCGGCGGCCATCACCGACGCCGGCTATACGCCCGTGTTGCAACGCGCCTGAACTGAAATACGCGGGCACTCCGGCGTCGATGCGTCGGAGACCTGCGCTATGGAGAAGTCTATGGAAAGCGCATCCAATATCCGCGCAATCGATTTGCAAATCGCAGGCATGACCTGCGCGTCCTGTTCGTCTCGCGTCGAAAAAGCGCTCTACAAGGTAGTGGGCGTGAGCGCGGCATCGGTCAATCTGGCGACCGAACGGGCCGCGGTCAGTGCCGACGCCGCCGTCAATGTTCAGCAATTGATCGCCGCAATCGAAAAAGCCGGTTATGAAGCCGCGGCGGTCGTCGAAAGCCGCGCGGCGCCCGAGGCGCCGGCGTCGAATGCGCTGCTGCCGGTAATCGGTTCTGCACTGCTGGCCGCGCCGCTGGTGCTGCCGATGATGCTGGCGTGGGTCGGCGTCGATGCGATGATGCCAGGCTGGCTGCAATGGCTGTTGGCGACGCCGATACAGTTCATTTTCGGCGCGCGTTTTTATCGCGCCGCATACAAGGCGGTGCGCGCCGGCGCCGGCAATATGGACCTGCTGGTCGCCATCGGCACTTCAGCGGCCTACGGGCTGAGCGTGTATCAATTGCTGGCCCATGCGGGCGGGGGGCATTTGTATTTCGAAGCATCCGCGGTGGTGATTACGCTGATCCTGCTCGGCAAATGGCTGGAAGGCCGGGCCAAGCGGCAAACCACGGCGGCAATCCGCGCATTGAATGCGCTGCGGCCGGACATCGCGCGCGTGCTGATCGACGGCAGCGAACGCGAAGTGCCGCTGGCGCACGTGAAGCCGGGCGACCGGGTGCTGGTGCGGCCGGGCGAACGGATTCCGGTGGACGGCCGCATCGTCGAGGGCGACACGCATGTCGACGAATCGCTGATCACTGGCGAAAGTCTGCCGGTCGCCAAAATGCCCGGCGATCGCGTCACCGGCGGATCGGTGAATGCCGAGGGCCATCTGTCGATCGACACCCTGGCCATCGGCGCCGAAACCACGCTGGCGCGTATCGTGCGCATGGTCGAGTCGGCGCAGGCCGGCAAGGCCCCGATACAGCGCACGGTCGATCGCGTCAGCGCCGTGTTCGTGCCACTCATCCTTTGCATCGCACTGGCGACCGCGCTGGGCTGGGGCCTGTATAACGGCGTCTGGGAGCAGGCCGTGCTGAATGCGGTCGCGGTGCTGGTCATCGCTTGCCCATGCGCGCTGGGACTGGCGACGCCGGCGGCGATGATGGTCGGCACCGGCACGGCGGCGCGGCGCGGGATTTTGATCAAGGATGCCGAGGCGCTGGAATATGCGCACCGCATCGATACCGTCGCTTTCGATAAAACCGGCACGTTGACCGTGGGCAAACCGGTATTGCGGGGCATGGCGCAGCAGGACGGCGAATCGAGCGCGGCGCTGTTGCGCATTGCCGCCTCTTTGCAGCAGGCCAGCGAACATCCGTTGGCCAAGGCCATGGTGGACCAGGCGCGGGAACGGCAACTGGCCTTGGAGCAGCCGACGCAGGTCAAGGCCGTCGCCGGCCGCGGCGTGCAGGGCAGGGTGGGCGATGCGGCGTTCGCCATCGCCAGCGCCCGCTGGATCGGTGAACTCGGCGCAGCGCCGTCTGCCGCACTGACGCAACAAGCCGAGCAATGGCAGACGCAGGGATGGACTGTATCGTGGCTGCTGCGATTGGATCCGAAACCCGAGGTGCTGGCGGCAATGGCCTTCGGCGATGCGTTGAAAGCGACGGCGCAGCCGGCAGTGCAGCGTCTGCATGCGCTGGGCGTGCGCACCATCCTGCTGACCGGCGACAGCAGCGCGGCGGCCAATGCGGTGGCAAGCGCGCTGGGTATCGATGCGGTGCATGCCGAGGTGCTGCCCGAAGCGAAAGCCGGCATCGTCGCCGCACTCAAACGCGAAGGGCGCATCGTCGCCATGGTCGGCGACGGCATCAACGATGCACCGGCGCTGGCGGCGGCCGATATCGGCATCGCCATGTCCACCGGCGCCGATATCGCGATGCAGGCGGCCGGCATCACGCTGATGCGCGGTGACCCGCTGCTGATCGCGGATGCGCTCGACATTTCGCGGCGCACTTACGCCAAAATCCGCCAAAATCTGTTTTGGGCGTTTATTTACAATCTGATCGGTATTCCGCTGGCCGCATTCGGATGGCTTCATCCGATGATTGCCGGGGCGGCGATGGCGCTGAGCAGTGTCAGTGTGCTTGGCAATGCGCTGTTGTTGCGGCGCTGGAAAGCAGCGGCGCAATGAATTGTAAAAGTGGTGACAATTTCAAAAAAGCGGTAAATATTGGTTAGCCCTATAGGAAAATCCCGCTGACATTACTGTAGTCCCTGTCCGACGTGGAAACCTGTAGATGACCTACGGACTTTGCGCCTGGGCGGGTTTATGATTTTTTTTTAACCGCTGCATGGTGCGGCGGCAAGACACATTCAGGAGAATTTATGAAGAAGATACCGACCATGGCCGCTTTGATCACGGCTGCCGTATTCAGCGCGAGCGCCTTTGCCGAATCCGCCCCGGCGCCGGCCCTCGATCGTACCCTGCTGCTGGCCGACACGACCGGCACTACCGGCAGCGCGAGCGATCCATCGACCGTTCCCCAAAAGAGCACCCATAAAAAGCCGCGCAAGGCCAAGAAAATGAAAAACAATTCCGGCGAGACTGCGCCTGGCACGAATCCCAATGGCGTTAAGGGCGGTGCGATGAGCGGTGGCTGACCGGCCGGCAAGAAATAAACCTGCCGCTTGTCTCAGCGTGAGCGGCAGGTCCGTCTCCGGCGCGGCGGCCGCTAACGCATTTCCAGCGGCATGCCGCGGCTGGGCGGCGGAAACGCCCGATCGAGTTCCGCCACATCCTGCGGCGTCAGAACAATATCCAGCGCGGCGCGATTTTCCCGGACATGCACCGGATCGACCGCCTTCGGAATCGCCACCACATATTCCTGCGACAACACCCAAGCCAGCGCAATCTGCGCCGCACTGACGGCGTGGCGCGCGGCGATCGTTTTCAAAGTCGGATTGTTCAGCAATCGCCGCCGGTCGTCCGCTGACGAAGATTCCAGCGGCGAGTAGGCCATCACCGGCATCGAATGTTGCCGAGACCATGGGAGCAGATCCCATTCGATTCCGCGCCGCAACAGATTGAACAACACCTGATTAACCGCGATCCGTTCGCCGCCGGGCTGCTTGTATGCCCTTTGCATGCCGCTCAGGTCGAAATTGCTGACGCCGTATTCGCGGATTTTTCCCTGGATTTTCAGTGCGTCGAATGCTTCGAGCGTTTCCGCCAGCGGCACCGCGCCCGGCCAGTGCAGCAAATAAAGATCGATGCAGTCGACCCCGAGCCGCCGCAGGCTGCGTTCGCAAGCTGCTTGCGCGCCGCGCCGGTCGGCATTGTGCGGATAGACCTTGCTGACCAAAAACACCTCGTCGCGACGGCCCGCGATGGCCGCGCCGACCACTTTTTCCGCACCGCCTTCGGCGTACATTTCGGCGGTATCGATCAAGCGCATTCCCAGGTCCATGCCCAGCCGCAGCGCATCGGCCTCGCGTTTGGCCGCGCTCGGATCTTCGCCCATATACCAAGTGCCCTGACCCAATACCGGAATCGGTGTTCCCGAAGGCAACGCCACGGTTCTGATTGTATTGGCTGCAGGCATCGGATCTCCGTTCGAGTGGGTTTCAGTATTTATATGCGGCCCCTCACCATTGGCCACCGATGGCGGCGATCAGTGCAATGCTGCTGACGTATTGCCGATTCTTGATATTCCACAAACTGCTTTCGGCGCTCAGGCGCGTGTTCTGCGCCGTCAGCACTTCGATGTATCCGACAATGCCGGCCCGATATTGGTTCAGTGTGATGGTTTCCGAACGCCGCGCCGCGGCCAGCGCGGCGCTCTCCAAGTCGGCCTGTTGAGCCAGCAGCGCCTGTGACGCCAGATTGTCTTCCACCGCCTGGAAAGCGGACAGTACGGTCATACGGTAAGCGGCGACATTGGCATCGTAGGCGGCGATGGCTTGATCGGTCTGCGCTCTGCGCAAGCCGCCGTCGAACAGCGTAAGCGCCAGCTGCGGTCCCAGCGACCAGAACCGGTTCGGCAGGCTGATCCAATCGGCGAAGCTGTTGCTGTTATAACCGCCGGAAGCCGACAAGGTCAGCGTCGGAAAGAAAGCCGCCTTGGCGACGCCGATGTTGGCATTGGCCGCAGCCACATTTCGTTCCGCGGCGGCAATGTCGGGGCGCCGCTCCAGCAATGTCGACGGCAGGCCGGGCGGAATCTGCGGCAACTGCGGTTCCAGATCGCTGGCGGCCAGCGAAAAACGCGATGGGGCTTGTCCCAGCGCGGCGGCAATCGCATGCTCCAGCAGCGCCCGGGTCAATTGCTTGTCCACGGTCTGCACCTGTGCGGTTTTCAACTGGCTTTCCGCCAGCGCCACATTGGCGTCGGAAACGGTGCCGGCGGCAAATTGATTTTGCGTCAGCGTCAGCGTTTCCTGCAGCGTCTTTTCGCTGTCGCGCAATTGACGCAGTTGCTGATCGGCTACCACCAGTTCCAGATAGGCGGTCGCCAATTGCGCCTGGCTGCTGAGCCGAATCGCCGCCAGCTGCGCGGCGCTTGCGGAGGCGCCGGCTTCACCGGCTTCCACCGAGCGCCGCACACGGCCCCAGACATCCGCTTCCCAACTGGCGCTCACCCCCGTATCGTAAATCGTGGAGACGCGCCCGGAATTGACATTCCCGGTATTGCCGGATGTGCTGGAACTGGACGAGCCGGACGCCCCGCGGCTGGCCGACGCGCTCACGCCGACCGTTGGAAACAATCCAGAGCGGGCCTGGCGCATTAGCGCCTCGGCCTGCCGGTATTGCGCTTCTGCCTGGGCGATGGTCGGACTTTGCCGGTTCAGTGTATCCATCAATTGATCGAGCCGCGGATCTTTGCATACGGTCCACCACGGACCGCGCGGGCTTTCGTCCATCGGCTGCGCGGTTTTCCAGAGCGCGCTTTCCTTGTATGCGTCGGGAATATCCATTGTCGGCTTGACGTAATCCGGACCGACGGCGCAACCGGCCAGGGTCAGGCCCAGCAGCGCACAGCTCAGCGGCCGCCGCAGCTTGCCAAAGTCGAGATCGATTGCACGTCGCGCCGCGGATTCGGTCGCTAATCTCTTTATATTTTTCATGGTGGTCGGGTTCTTCATTATGATTCCTTGCTTTCGCCTATCGTTTGCGGATGCGCCGTGCCGCGCCAGGTCTTGCTCCATAAGCGGAACCGGTCCAGATACAGATAGACGATAGGGGTGGTGTACAACGTCAGCAACTGGCTCAGCAGCAAGCCACCGACGATGGAAATGCCCAGCGGCGTACGCATTTCGGCGCCGTCGCCGTGTCCCAGCGCCAGCGGCAATGCGCCGAACAGCGCCGCCGCGGTGGTCATCATGATCGGCCGGAAGCGCAGCAGGCAAGCCTGCATGATCGCCTGCTCCGGTTTCAGATTGTGCTCCCGCTCGGCGGTCAGCGCGAAGTCGATCATCATAATCGCATTTTTCTTGACGATGCCGATCAGCAACAGCACCCCGATCAGCGCAATGATATTGAATTCGCTGCCGACCGCCATTAGCGCCAGCAACGCGCCGACCCCGGCCGACGGCAGCGTGGACAGGATGGTGATCGGATGCACCGCGCTTTCATACAGCATGCCCAGCACGATGTACACGGCTATCAGCGCCGCGACGATCAGCCATATCTGATCGCCGAGGGAGTCCTGAAACGCTTTGGCGCTGCCCTGAAAACTGCCATGGATGGACGTGGGCAGGCCGATGCCGACCGTCGCTGCGTCGATCGCGGCGGTAGCGTTCGACAGCGAGACGTTGGGCGGCAGATTGAACGAAATGGTGGTCGCGGCGAACTGGCCCTGATGGTTGACCGACAGTGACGTATTGGTGGCCTCCCAGTGCGCGACGGCCGACAGCGGTGTGCTCTGGCCGCCCGGGGTCTGCAGATAGATATTACGCAAGGCTTCGGCGCTTTGCCAATATTCTGGCGCCACCTCCATCACCACGTGATACTGGTTCAGCGGGTTGTAAATGGTCGATACCTGGCGCTGGCCGAACGCGTCGTTGAGCACCGAATCAACCTGCGACTGCGTCAGGCCGAGCCGCCCCATCGCATCGCGGTCGAACACCAGTGAAGTTTGCAAGCCTTTGATTTCCTGATCGGTGTTCACGTCGGCCAGCATCGGCAGCTTGCTCAACGCCACTTGCACTTTCGGCGCCCACGCGCGCAACTCATTCAGATCGTCGCCTTGCAGCGTGTATTGGTACTGCGCATTGCCGGCGCGGCCGCCGACGCGGATATCCTGCACCGATTGCAAAAACAGCGTGGCGCCGGGTTCGTTGGCCAGTTGCTTGCGCAGGCGGGCGATCACCTGATCGGCGCTTTCCTTGCGCACCGCCAAAGGTTTCAGGCTGACGAACATGCTGGCGCTATTGCGGTTGCCGCCACCGGTAAACCCGATCGAGACGTCCACCGCCGGGTCATTGCCGACGACGCTGATGAAATGCTGCAGCTTTTGCTGCATGGCCTGGAACGAAATGCTCTGGTCGGCGCGGATCTGGCCGGTCAGACGGCCGGTATCCTGCTGCGGGAAAAAGCCTTTCGGCACCGCGATATACAAATAGACGTTGAGCGCGATGGTGGCCAACAGAATCAGCATCATCAGCGGACCGTGACGCAAGGCCCAGCCGAGCGAACGGCGATAGCCGCTCAGCGTCGCGTCGAAGATCCGTTCGATCGCCATGAACAGGCGGCCGGGCGGGCGCGGATCGTGCGGTTTGAGCCAGCGTGCGCACAGCATCGGCGTGGTCGTCAGCGACACCAGCAGCGACACCAGAATCGCCACCGACAAGGTCACCGCGAACTCGCGGAACAGACGCCCGAGGATGCCGCCCATCAACAGAATAGGGATGAATACCGCGATCAGCGAAATACTCATCGACAGCACGGTAAAGCCGACTTCCCGCGTGCCCTTCAACGCGGCTTCCATCGGCGTCATGCCGTTCTCGATATGGCGCGAAATGTTTTCCAGCACCACGATGGTGTCGTCGACCACGAAACCGGTGGCGATGGTCAGCGCCATCAGGCTCAGATTATTCAACGAAAAACCGCACAGATACATCACCGCAAAGGTGCCGATCAGGGACACCGGCACGGTGATGGCGGGGATGGCGGTGGCGCGGCCGTTGCGCAGGAATACGAACACCACCAAAATCACCAGACCGACGGAGATCATCAACGTATGCTCGACCTCGCTGAGCGACGCGCGGATGGTCGGCGTGCGGTCGATCGCGATGGTCATGTCGATGGCCGCCGGAATCGAGGCCTTCAACTGCGGCAGCAAGGCCTTGACGCGGTCCACGGTGTCGATGATGTTGGCGCCGGGCTGGCGCGACAGAATGATCATCACCGCCGGTTTCTGGCCCAGCAGTCCGGCATTGCGCACGTCGATCACCGAATCCTTGACCTGCGCCACATCGGAAATCCTGACCGCCGAGCCGTTCTGGTAACTGACGATCAGCGGCAGATAATCGCTGGCCAGCTTGGCCTGGTCGTTGGCCTCCACCTGCCATTGGTGTTCGCCGTCGGCCACGAAACCCTTGGGCCGGTTGGCGTTGGTGTTGGTGATCGCGGTACGCACGGTTTCGAGTCCGATGCCGTAATGATTCAGTTGCATCGGATTGAGTTCGACCCGCACCGCCGGCTGCGAACCGCCGCCGATGGTGACGTCGCCGATGCCTTCGACTTGCGCCAGTTTCTGGCCGAGTATGGTATCGGCCGCATCGTACATCTGGCCGCGCGTCAGGGTATCCGAAGTGAGCGCCAGGATCATGATCGGCGCATCGGCCGGATTGACCTTGCGATAGGTCGGATTGGAAGGCATGCCCGACGGCAGCAGCGCATGGGCGGCGTTGATCGCGGCCTGCACATCGCGTGCGGCGCCGTTGATGTCGCGGCTCAGATCGAACTGCAGCGTTATGCGGCTCGATCCCAGGGAGCTCGACGACGTGATTTCGCTGATGCCGGCAATCCGGCCCAGCGCCCGTTCCAGCGGCGTGGCGACAGTGGCGGCCATGGTCTCTGGGCTGGCCCCCGGCAGCCGGGCGCTGACCGAAATGGTGGGGAAATCGACCTGCGGCAGCGGCGATACCGGCAGCAGTTTGAACGCCAGAATGCCGGCCAGCAGGATCGCCAGCGTCAACAGGGTGGTGGCGATCGGCCGTCGGATGAAGACGGCGTATGGAATCATGCGCCAGCTCCGTCGCTGGCTTCGCCGATTCTTTCAGGCGCTTGGCGGTGCGTCTTGCGACGGCCGAAACGCTCGGCCAGCCGGTCGAAATACAGATAGATGACCGGCGTCGTAAACAAGGTCAACACCTGGCTCACCAGCAGGCCGCCGACCATCGTGATGCCCAGCGGCTGGCGCAGCTCCGAACCCATGCCGCCGCCCAGCATCAGCGGCAACGCGCCCAGCAGCGCCGCCATGGTGGTCATCAGGATCGGCCGGAAACGCAGCAGACAGGCCTGATAAATCGCATCGCGCGGACTCATGCCATGTTCGCGTTCGGCTTCCAGCGCGAAGTCGATCATCATGATCGCGTTTTTCTTGACGATGCCGATCAGCAGGATGATGCCGATGATGGCGATCACGCTCAGTTCGGTGCCCGACAGCAGCATCGCCAGCAGCGCGCCGATGCCGGCCGACGGCAGCGTCGACAGAATGGTGATCGGATGGATGTAACTCTCATACAGTACGCCCAGCACGATATACATCGTGATCACCGCGGCCAGGATCAGCCACAGGGTGTTGCCGAGCGAGGCCTGGAACGCCAGCGCCGCGCCCTGGAAGCGGGTATCGATGCTGGCCGGCACGCCGGCCTGGGCTTCGGCCGTGCGGATATCGTCGACGGCCTGGCCCAGCGACGCTCCCGGCGCCAGATTGAACGAGATCGTGGCGGTCGGGAATTGCCCCAGGTGATTGATGGTCAGCGAGGTCGGGCGCTGCTCGATGGTGGCGACCGTATCCAGCGGCACCGGACCGCCGGCCAGGGTTGGCACGTACAGCCCCTTCAGCGACAGGGGGCCGGTTTGATCCTGCGGCGCGACTTCCAGCACTACCCGGTATTGATTGGTCTGCGTGAAAATGGTCGAGATCAGCCGCTGGCCGAATGCGTCATACAAGGCATTGTCGATGGCCGCGGTAGTGACGCCGACGCGGGCGGCGGTGTCGCGGTTGATGTTGACATAGGCCTGCAAGCCCTTATCCTGCAGATCGCTGGTGACATCGGCCAGCGACGGCAAGCTCTGCAAACTATGCAGCAGTTTCGGGGTCCAGGTCGACAAGTCCTCCGGGCTGGTGGCCTGCAGCGTAAATTGATACTGCGTGCGGCTGATGCGGGAGTCGATGCTTAAATCCTGTACCGGCTGCAGATACAGCGACATGCCGGGCATGTCGTCGGCGCGCTGCTGCAGGCGCTTGAGCACGGTCTGCATGTCGTCGCGCTGGCCTTTCGGCTTCAGGCTGATCAGCAGCCGGCCGCTGTTGAGCGCGGAATTGACGCCGTCGACGCCGATGAACGACGACAGGCTGTCGACCGCCGGGTCCTTCAACAGCGCCTGGGACAGCGCTTGCTGCCGTTGCGACATCGCACCGAACGAGATCGACTGCGGACCTTCGCTGATGCCCTGGATGGCGCCGGTATCCTGCAGCGGAAAGAAGCCCTTCGGCACCACCATATACAGCAGCACGGTCAGCACCAGCGTGCCCAGCGCCACCAGCAGCGTCGCCTTTTGCCGGTCCAGCACCCAGTTCAGGCACCGGCCGTAACGCGCGATGACGCCATCGAAAAAGCGTTGGCTGGCGTGATAGAAGCGGCTCTGCTTTTCCTCCGGCACATGTTTGAGCAGGCGCGCGCACATCATAGGCGTCAGCGTCAGCGAAATGAAGGCCGAAATCAGGATCGATACCGCCAGCGTGATCGCGAACTCGCGGAACAGGCGTCCCACCACATCGCCCATGAACAGCAGCGGAATCAGCACCGCGATCAGCGAAATGGTCAGCGAAATAATGGTGAAACCGATCTGTTGCGAGCCTTTCAGCGCGGCCGCCAGCGGTTTTTCGCCCGCTTCGATATAGCGGCTGATGTTTTCGATCATCACGATCGCATCGTCGACCACGAAACCGGTGGCGATGGTCAGCGCCATCAACGTCAGGTTGTTGATCGAAAAACCGGTCAGATACATCACGCCGAAGGTGCCGACCAGCGACAGCGGCACCGCGACCGCCGGGATGATGGTCGCCGGCACGTTGCGCAGGAACAGGAAGATCACCAGGACCACCAGCGCGACCGCCAGCAGCAGTTCGAACTCGACGTCGCTGACCGACGCGCGGATGGTGACGGTGCGATCGTTGAGCACGTCGACATCGACCGCGCCCGGCAGGGTCTTGCTCAACTGCGGCAACAAGGCATTGATGCGATCGGTCACCTGAATCACATTGGCGCCGGGCTGGCGCTGCACATTCAGGATGATCGCCTGGGTGGAGCCGGCCCATGCGGCCAGATGCGAGTTTTCGGCCGCATCCACCACATTGGCGACATCGCGCAAGCGCACCGGCGCGCCGTTGCTATAGGCGACGATCACGTTTTTATATTCGTCGGCCGATTTCAATTGATCGTTGCCGTCGATGGTGGACGCTTGCGCGGGGCCGTCGAAACTGCCCTTGGCCTGATTCACGTTGGCAGCGGCCACGGCGGTACGGACGTCCTCCAGGGTCAAGCCGCGCGCGGCCAGCGCTTTCGGATTGCTTTGGATGCGCACCGCCGGCCGCTGGCCGCCGCTGAGGCTGACCAGCCCGACGCCGGGCACTTGCGAAATTTTCTGCGCCAGCCGCGTGTCGACCAGGTCTTCCAATTGCGTCAGCGGCACCGTCGGCGAACTGACCGAGATGGTCATGATCGGCGTGTCCGCCGGGTTGACCTTGTTATAGATCGGTGGGCTGGGCAGATCGACCGGCAGCAGATTGCCGCCGGCGTTGATGGCCGCCTGCACCTCCTGCTCGGCCACGTCCAGCGTCAATTCAAGGCTGAATTGCAGCGTGATCACGGAAGCGCCGCCGGAACTGCTCGACGACATCTGCGACAGGCCGGGCATCTGGCCGAACTGGCGTTCCAGCGGCGCGGTGATCGACGAGGTGATGACTTCCGGACTGGCGCCCGGATACAGCGTGACGACCTGAATCGTCGGGTAATCGACTTCCGGCAATGCAGATACGGGCAGCATGCGGTAGGCGACCAGACCTGTCAGCAGAATCGCCAGCATCATCAAGGTGGTGGCGACCGGCCGCAGGATAAAGGCGCGGGATGGATTCATGCGGTTTCCGCCGTTTAATTGGCGCGGGCGCCGGCGTTCGCTGCCGGGGCCGCCGGGGCGGCCGCATCGGCCGGTGCCGCGGTTGGCGCGCGCGCCTGCTGGTCCGCCGCCGAGCCATCCGGACCGCCGCGCCTGCGACGCGGACCTCTGCCGGCGCCTGCGGCGACGGCCGCGGCCGCCGCGCTATTCTGCGCGGCGCGATCGATCACGCGCACCTTGGCGCCTTCGCGCAATTTATCCAGACCGTCGATGACGACTTTCTGTCCGACCTGCAAGCCCTGTTCGACAATGGTGTCGTCGCCGGACACGGGGCCGATTCCGACCTTTTTCATACTGACGGTCTGATCGTCGTTGACGGCATACACATAGCTGCCGCCGGCGCCCAATTGCAGCGCCACCGTCGGCACCGTGACCGCATCGGGGCGGTCGCCGAGTTGCAGATGAATGTTGACGAACTGATTCGGGAACAATTGCTGCCTGTCGTTGGCGAAGCGCGCTTTCAGGTTGACGGTGCCGGTAGTGACATTGAGTTGATTGTCGATGGCCAGCAGATTGCCGTCGGCCAGCTTATGCCGGTTGTCTCGATCCCAGGCTTCGACCGCCAGGCTGCTGTTGTCGCGCATCGCCTGCAATACCTGAGAGAGGCTGACTTCGGGCAATGCGAAAACCACATTGATCGGCTGATTTTGGGTGATCACCACCACGCCGGTGGTGTCGCTGGCATGGACGACGTTGCCCGGATCGACCAGGCGCAGGCCGACACGGCCGCTGACCGGCGCGGTGATGCGGCTGTAATCGTATTGCAATTTGGCGTTGTCGACCGCGCCCTGATCCAGCTTGACCGTGCCCTGGTTTTGCTGCACCAGCGCCTCTTGCGTATCGACCAGCTGTTTGGCGATCGAGTTTTGCGCCAGCAATTGCCGGTAGCGCGCCAGATCGAGTTCGGCATTGCGCAGCAGCGCCTGATCGCGCTGCAGCTGGCCCTGCGCCTGCGTCAACGCGGCCAGATAGGGGCGGGGATCCAGTTCGGCCAGCAACTGGCCCTGTTTGACCATCTGGCCTTCGGTGAAATGCACTTTGTCCAATTGCCCGTCGACGCGGCTGTGCACGGTCACGGTATAGGTCGAGTTGACGGTGCCCAGCGCAGTCAGCGTCAGCGGCACATCGCGTCTTGCGATCGTCGTCACGCCGACCGCAGCGGGAGGTCCGCCTCTGGCGGCGGCTCTGGTGGCCGCCTGGGTGGCGGTATGGTGGCGGACCAGCCACCAGATTGCGGCCAGCACTACGATCAGCGCCAAAATTACAATGATTGTGCTGCGCGCGCTATTGCGCTTTGGCGTGTCGATGCCGGTTTCAGCCATGCTGGTTATCCTGGGTAATAGAAAGAGGTGTATGACAAGCGCTATGCTTTTTGTCAGGCAATATTTCTCGCCCGACATCATCGCATGCTTATTTTAAGGATGATAGTCGGTTACGACTTTTATATGGCGAGGAGCTTACAAAGAAGCACAGGATCTTTACGTGTTTACACCGCTTTTGTCCGGATTTGGACGATTTAATGCATCTGATCAATATCCACCTGCGCTAGGGCCTGTTAACAATTAATTTAGGAGTGCGAACGGGTCGGAGGCGTTGCAGGCCTAGGCGCAGCGACGCGTCGTAGTGGTGCTAGGGCCAACGATCAAGTTGAGATAATGCGGGCGGTTTCCACCCAGCGCGCCAGCTCGTCCAGTCCGCCGACGATCCGGTCGGGCGATTGCCTCAATTCGTCGAATACGACGCCATCCCGATTGATCCAGCATACCTGAAAACCGAAATGGCCGGCGCCGGCGGCATCCCAGGCATTGGTGGACACAAACAGAATTTCCGAGCGATCGCACTGCAGTGCCGGTTCGGCCAGCGCATAGACCTTGCTGTGCGGTTTGAAGATGCCCGCTTCATCGGCGCTGAGCAGATGCGCAAACAGGTAGGCCAGCCCGGAATGCAGCACGACGTTGCGCAGCGACGCGCTTGTCGCGTTGGACAATATGGCCAGCGGAATGCCCATGGCCTGCAGCTTTTCCAGCGCAGCCGGCACCTCCGGAAACGGATCGATTCTCATATAAGCATCGCACAACCTGGCGTGCGCGACGTTGTCCAACGGCAGCTTCAGACGATTCGCGGTGTAGGCCAGCGCGTCGCTGGTGGCCTGATCGAAATCGATGCCCGATTCCATCAGGCTGTGCAACCAGGTGTATTCCAGCTGTTTTTGGCGCCACAGCGTGCTGATATCGCGTCCCCGGCCCGGATGATATTTGTCGCACAGTTTCGCTACCGAATGGACGTCATACAAGGTGCCGTACAAATCGAATACGATGGCTTTTATTTTTTTCACGTGCTTCCCTTCGAGAATCGCAAGAAGTGGGCTCCGGTACTGATCGGGGCCTGTCCTAGTGTAAGCGCGTTTACCGGGAGGGGTGTTGTAACATTTACAATTTTTTGAATGCGCCGATGCTGCCGGAAATGCGAAGCAGTCAGCGGTTTTCGGTCTTTTCAAGCCGCTGCCGTGCGCCGCCCCAACGGCCGTTTCAGATATTGCGCCAGCGCCACGCCCAACAGGGTGATTCCGCCGCCGATGAGATGATAGCCGTGCAGGCTTTCGCCGAGAAACAGCACCGCGATCAGGACGGTGGACACTGGCAGCAGATTCATCAGCATGGCGGTCCGGCTCGGCCCCAGCTTGCCGACTCCATACATCCATAGAAAGGGGGCGAAGATCGACGCCGGAATCCCCGCATACAGCACCAGCGGCAGGCCGGCCGCGGTCATCGGCGGCGCCGATTGGCTCAGGTAGTAAATGAAAAGCGGCGGGATAACGGTCCAGATCTGCACCGTCAGCGCATGCCATTTATTGAACGGCAACGTCCAGCGTTTCAGCAATACGCTGTAGCCGGCATAGGACAGGCTGGCCAGCAGCATCAAGCCGTCGCCGATGGTGACACCGTGCGACAGCAGGGCCGCCGGATCGCCCTGGCTCAGCAAATAGGCCAGTCCGAACAGGGACAGGACGCCGCCCAGCACGCTGCCGACGGTGGCCGCTTCGCCCAGTAGCACGCTCAGGCCGACCGCCAGCAACGGCATCAGCGACACGATAATGCCCATGTTGGTCGCGGTCGTGGTTTGCGCCGCGATATAGGCCAGGCATTGATACATCACCATGCCCAGCATTCCGAGCACGAACAATTTCGGCACATACGGCAGAATTTGCCGGCGTTGCCGCCATACCTGCTTGCCGCAGAACAGCGCCAGCACGATGCCGGCCAGCAGCCAGCGGTAAAACGAAATGGCGGCCGGATCGATGACGTTCGCGGCCAGTTTGCTGACCACCGTGTTGGCGCTCCAGATCAATACGGCGATTACCGGAAATATCGTGTGTTTCAATTGCATTGCTGATCCTGTCTCCGGCGCTTGCACCTCGTTTAAACGCATATTCTCACACGGCCCGTGTGATTGTCGCGTGGCAAGAGGCGGGTTCGATCGCGCCTTGGCTCCCAATTCAGCCGCGGTGAAAGGATAAATACGTTATATTTGATAAACCGCAACGCATGCCGGTCGGCGGAGGACGCGCTCCTCTGCGTTGCCGGCCCGAATCGATGTTCATCCGACAGCTCAAGTATCTGGTCACCCTCGCCGAGACTGCGCATTTTTCGCGCGCGGCGGAGATCTGCCATGTATCGCAGCCAGCGCTGTCCACTGCAATCCGCAATCTGGAGAAGGAACTGGATCTGAATCTGGTCCGGCGCGGCAGAAATTATGAGGGCCTGACCACCGAAGGCGAGCGCGTGGTGGGCTGGGCGCAGCAATTGCTGTCCAGTTACGACGCCATGCGGCAGGAGACGGTGAGCGCGCATAACAACCTGTCCGGCATGCTGCGCATAGGGGCGATTCCCACGACGATGCCGGTGGTGCCGTTTCTCACTGCGCCGTTTCAGGACGCCTATCGCGAAATCAGGCTGGCGGTGCTGTCGCTGTCGGCCGATGAAATCGTGCGCCGGCTGGACAATTGCGATCTCGATATCGGGCTGACTTTCCTGGATGAGGCGGCGCTGGCCGGTTTTCGGATATTCCCGCTGTACGTCGAACGTTATGTGCTGGCGGCGCGCGATCCGGCGATTTTGCGGAACAGGACTTCGCTGAGCTGGAACGAGGTGGCCGAACTGCCGCTGTGCCTGCTGACGGCCAACATGCAAAGCCGCCGGATGATAGACGCGGCCTTTCGGACCGCCGGCGCCGTGCCGCGCATCCGCGTCGAAACCGATTCCATCTTCGCGCTGTATGCGCAACTGCGCTGCAGCGACTTGTGCGCGGTGGTGCCGCACAGCTTGTTGAGTCTGATCGAACTGCGCGATGAAACATCGGTAGTGCCGATCACGCCGTTGCTGTCGCGGCGAATCGGCTTCGTCGCGCGCCGGCAGCAGCCGCAGCCGCCATTGACCGAGACGCTGCTGGAGATGGCCTTGCAGATGTCCTTGCAGGAGCGATTCGATCGCCTCATCGGCAGGCCTTGAATCGGGACGCCGGATTGCCCTGATCCCTTGGCTTTGATAAGCCGCAGTTATCGGCCCATCTTCCGACGGTATTGGAAAACCTGGCGGCAACTGCTCACAATCTTCCTTATGACTCGTTCGCCCCTGCGTTTGAACGGCAGTGAGCCGATATGCCAATTCTGGCGCGTGACCGCATGCAGGCGCGGACCGCAACCGATTCAAGGAGGCTCTAATGGCAAAAATCATCTGTGTGTTATATGACGACCCGGTTACCGGCTATCCCACCAGCTATGCCCGCGATGATCTGCCGCAACCTGAGCGTTATCCGGACGGGCAAACCCTGCCGACGCCGAAAAGCATCGATTTCCAGCCGGGCGTGTTGCTGGGCAGCGTGTCGGGTGAACTGGGTCTGCGCAAATATCTGGAATCGCAGGGCCATCAATTGATCGTCACGTCCAGCAAGGACGGCGCCGACAGTGTGCTGGACCGCGAATTGCCGGATGCCGAGATCGTGATTTCGCAGCCGTTCTGGCCGGCTTACATGACTGCCGAGCGCTTTGCCAAAGCCCAGAACCTGAAGTTGATCGTCACCGCCGGCATAGGCTCCGATCACACCGATCTGCAGGCGGCGATGGAGCGTAATGTGACGGTAGCCGAAGTGACTTATTGCAACAGCAATAGCGTGGCCGAACATGTGGTGATGATGATCCTGTCTCAGGTGCGCAACTATATTCCATCGTACAACTGGGTGATCAACGGCGGCTGGAACATCGCCGATTGCGTATCCCGCTCCTACGATCTGGAAGCGATGAGCGTCGGCACTGTCGCCGCCGGCCGCATCGGCCTGCGCGTGCTGCGCCTGCTCAAACCGTTCGACGTCAAGCTGCATTATCTGGATCGCCACCGTTTGCCGCAGGCAGTCGAGCAGGAACTGAATCTGACCTACCACGACACCCTGGGCAGCATGACCAAGGTCTGCGATGTGGTGACGCTGAACTGCCCGCTGCATCCGGAGACTGAGCACATGATCAACGAGGAGTCGCTGAAGAATTTCAAGCGCGGCGCTTATCTGATCAATACCGCGCGCGGCAAGCTGTGCGATCGCGACGCCATCGTGCAGGCGCTGGAAAGCGGACAATTGGCCGGATACGCAGGCGACGTCTGGTTCCCGCAGCCGGCGCCGAACGATCATCCATGGCGGACCATGCCGCATCATGGCATGACGCCGCATATTTCCGGCACCAGCCTGTCGGCGCAGACGCGTTATGCGGCCGGCACGCGGGAAATCCTGGAATGCTATTTTGAAGGCCGGCCGATTCGCGACGAATATTTGATCGTGCAAAACGGCGCATTGGCGGGGGCGGGTGCGCATTCCTACAGCAAGGGCGATGCGACCGGCGGTTCGGAAGATGCGGCCAAGTTCCAGAAGGGCGGCAAGGCAGCGGTGTAGTCCCGGCATAGGCGGTAAAAAGCGGACGATGAGCGTTATCCCATCGTCCGCTTTTAATTTGAAGGCCGCCTAAAAACCGAGATAAGCCTGCTGCACAGCGGGATCGTTGATCAGCATGCCGGCCGGACCGTCGCGTACGATATTGCCGGTTTCCATGACATAGCCGTGATCGGCGCCGGACAAGGCCAGTTGCACATCCTGCTCGACCAGCAGCACCGTCACGCCGTCCTGCCGGATGGCGGCCAGCACTTCCATCAATTGCTCGACGACCACCGGCGCCAGCCCCAGGCTCATTTCATCGACCATCATCAGCACCGGCGCGGCCATCAATGCGCGCGCCATCGCGCACATCTGCTGTTCTCCGCCGGACATGCTGCCGGCCAGTTGGCGCCGCCGCTCGGACAATTTCGGAAACATCGCGTACATCTTGTCGAGATCGCGCATCACCGCCGCCTTATCGTCGCGGCGATAAGCGCCCATCAGCAAATTGTCCTGCACCGTCATGCGGTCGAACAACTGGCGTCCTTCCGGCACCTGCACCAGGCCCAGCCCGAATACCTGATCCGAGGTCATGCCGCTGAGCTCCTGTCCGTTCAGCAAAATGCTGCCGGTGCAGCGCAGCATGCGTGACAGGGCGCGCAACAGCGTGGTTTTGCCGGCGCCGTTGCTGCCGACCAGCGCGACCATTTCGGCCGGAAAAATTTCCAGTTCCACATTGTGCAGCACCGGCATTTCCCCGTAGCCGGCGCTCAGGTTCTGGATTTTCAGCAGGGGGGTGCGATCGTTCGCGCGGCTCATGTGCGTTTCTTTCCCAGGTAAGCCTGCACCACGACCGGATTCGACAAGACCGCGTCCGGCGTGCCGTCCGCGATCTTTTCTCCATGGTGCAGCACCAGCAGGCGGTCCGACAGGCTTTTGATGGCCTTGATGACGTGCTCGATGACCAGCACGCTGATGCCCTGCGCGCGCACTTTGCGAATCACGTCGATGACTTCATCGATTTCAACGTGATTCAGGCCGGCCATGACTTCGTCGCACAACAGGATTTTGGGTTGCATCGCCAGCGCCTTGGCCAGTTCCAGCCGCTTGCGGCCGGGACCGCCGAGTTCGTCGGCGCGCTGGTCGACGAATTTGTCCAGTCCGACGAAGGCCAGGCACTCGCGCGCCTGTTCGCGCGCCTGCGCCAGTTGGGTCCGGCCGCCGTCGCGCCCGAACAATGCGCCCACGGCCACGTTGTCGAGCACCGACAGGCCGGGGAACGGATGCATGATCTGAAAGGTGCGGCCGATGCCGAGATGCGCGCGGCGAAATGCCGGCAGATGTGTGATCGCTTTGTCCTGAAACAGGATTTCGCCTTCGCTCGGCGGCAAGGTGCCGCTGATGAGACTGATCAGTGTCGTTTTGCCAGCGCCGTTGGGACCGATCAGGCCGAGGATTTCGCCTTGCGCCAGCGAAAAGCTGACGTCGTCGACGGCGATCAGTCCGGCAAAGCGCCGGGTCACATGGCGTACTTCCAGAATGGCGCTCATAGCCGGTGCGCCCGAATGTTTTCGACGAAATAGCGCCAGCCTGACTTGCGGAAACGCCGCATCATGTCGGCCAGGCCGCGCGGCATCATGACCACCGCCACCACGATCACGATTCCGAAGAACAGGCCGGCGATGCTGGTGATTTCGCTGGACAGGAATTCGGACACGGCCGACAGCGACAGCGCGCCGACGATCGGCCCCAGCACCGTGCCTGGTCCGCCGAACACGGCCATGATGATCATTTTGACGTTGAGGCCGATATCGAACGCGCTCTCCGGATCCAGAAAGGTGATCCAGTAGGCATGAATGCCGCCGGCCAGCGCGCTGAAAATGCCGGACAGCGTGAACGCCAGCACCTTGTACAGGGTGGTGTTGACGCCCATCACGGCGGCGCCTTCCTCGTTTTCCCGGATTGCGATCAGGCCGAAGCCGAAGCGGCTGCGCGTCAGCCAGAAGATGGTCAGCGTGGCGATCGTCAGCAGGCCCAGCGACAGTTCATAGAACAGCGGATCGTTGTTCAGCGGCGGCAGCACCAGCCCGATATTGCGCCCGGCCAGTTCGACATTGGAGACGATGGCGGTCATCACCTGCGACAGGGCCAGCGTGGCGATGGCGAAATAATGGCCTTTCAAACGCAGCACCGGAATTCCCAGCAGCACCGCGAATACCACAGCCAACACTACGCCGAACACCAGGCCGACGCCGAATGGAAGCTGCCATTGCACCATCGCAATGGCCACGCCATAGCTGCCGAGGCCGTAGAACACCGAGTTGCCGAACGACGCATAACCGGCGTAGCCGCCGATGATGTTCCAGCCCTGCGCCAGCACGGCCAGCAGCAGGGCATTGATGCCGAACTGAATCAGCACGTCGGAGCCGTACCACGGAACGCCCGCCAGGACCCCCAGCGTCAGCAGGACCGCCACCATTCGTAGGGATTTCATGCGGTTTTCCCCAACAGGCCGCTCGGCCGCACGATCAGCACCAGCGCCAGAATACCGAAGCTGGCGACGTCGGCGAAAGTTTGCCCGATATACAGCGCGGTCAGCGATTCGACGATGCCGAGGAACAGGCCGCCGACGATGACGCCGAGCGGATTGTCCAGACCGCCGATGATCGAGATCGCGAACGATTTGGCGGTCAGCGATGCGCCGATGTACGGATTGATTTGCGAGACGGTGCCGTACAGCGTGCCTGCCGCGCCGGCCAGCGCGATCCCGATGGCGAAGGTGATCGCATACAGGTGCCGCGGCTCGACGCCGTACAGACGCGCCGCCACCAGATTTTGCGCGGTGGCGCGAATCGCGCGGCCCAGCCGCGTATGCAACAGGAACAGCCACATGCCGACGGTCAACACGATCGCCACGCCGAATGCCGCCAGCCGCGCCACCGGCAGCACCACATCGCCGATCAGCAGGCTATTGCCGGCGTACGGCGGATTGATGGTGCGGAAGTCGGCCGAAAACACCAGTTGCGCCAGATACGTCAACACCACTTCCAGACCGAAGGTAATCAGCAAGGTGTTGAACATCGGCGCCCGCACCACCAGATTGAGCAGTCCGCGCTGCAGCGCGTAGCCGAGCGCGAACATCACCGCGGCAGTGAGCGGCAATCCGAGAAACGGGTCGATATGGAAATAGTTATACAGATACCAGGACGCATAGGCGCCCAGCATGATGAAAGCGCCGTGCGCCAGATTGACGATGTTGAGCACGCCCCAGACCAGCGCCAGACCCAGCGCCATGACCGCGTATAGGCCTCCCTGCAGCGTGCCGTTGACCAGAATTTGCGCAAACAGATTCATCCGATGTCCCCATGTCCGGTTGTCTACTTGTACTATTGCATTTTATGCGCTGACCGCACTGACCTGCGCTGCCAATGCGGTCGATCCGGAAGACGGATCAGCGCGCGTTCCAGGCGGGCATCGGATATTTCGGTTGTTTGACGAATCCCTTGGCGCCGAAGATTTCAACCAGATCGTTGCCCTGGATCTGAATGACCAGTTGCGGCAACTCGATTTGCCCTTGCGGATTGAAGGCGATCGGGCCGTACAGGCTATCGAACTTCACTTTTGCCAGCGCGTCGCGCACCTTTTGCGGATCGGCGCTGCCGGCATCTTCCATGGCCTGCACCAGCGCTTCCACGTCGGCCACGCCCGAGGCGGCATGGTAGTCCGGTTCATAGCCGAATTTGGCCTTGTACTCGGCGGCGAATTTCTGCGCATCGCCGAACCAGCGATCCTTCAGGTCCGCGCTCGGCAGCCATGCAGTCATGCCGAACGCATAGTCGGCGTCCTTGCCCAGGGCCTTGCGGAAATCCTCGCTCGGTACGCCGACGGTGAACGAATACAACTTCGGCGCTGCCGCCAGACTCTTGGCCTGGCGCACGAAATTCAGGATCTCCGTTTCGTGGCCGGCGACCAGCACGACATCGACGTTCTTGCTCTTGATTTGCGACAGCAGCGAATTGAAATCGGTGGCGTTGGTGCTGTAACGTTCATCCATCGCCACCTCGAAGCCGGCTTTTTTCAACATCGGCCGGGTGCCGTCGGCAACCGACACGTCGAATGCGTCGTCGGCGTACAGCAGCGCGACCGATTTGGGCGCCGGCTTGAGCTGTTTGAGCATCTCGACGGTACTGCCGAAATAATTGCTGGCGGGCGCCAGGGTGCCGAATATGTATTTGAATTTACGTGAAAAAATCTGATCCGATGCGCCGCCGCCTTGCACCATCGGCACCTTGTATTTTTCCGACACGGCCGAATCGGCCAGCGCGAAGTTGCTGGCGAACGGCCCCAGCAGCAGATTGACCTTATCCTGTGAAACGAGCTGCGTATATTGGCGCACGCTCAGATTGACGTCGGATTGATTGTCGTACAGTTTCAGCGTCAGCTTGTGCGCTTTGCCGGCTATTTTGGCGCCTCCGGCGGCATTGATCTTGTCGATCGCGAGTTGATACGCATCGCGGTAATAACGCCCGGTATTGGCGACCGGCCCGGTCAGTTGCACCGAGGCGCCCAGTGTGATTTCCTGTGCCGATGCGGCGCTTGCGGGGATGGCCAATGCAGCGGCGATCAGGCTGGATAGCAAGAATGAACGGTTCAGAGGCATGATGGATGCTTTCTTATAAGAATGTCGATTAACAACTTGGCATTTTGTCTCAGTGCTGGAGCTTACTCTTTGAATTCCGTGAATGCAAACTTCGGCGTTTGCGCGATAGCAGAGCGTTGCGGCTGATTTAAGATTCGACAGTTTTCATCTAAAAATGAATAAGCACGCATTTTTCGCAAGCGGTATTATCTTGCGGCGTGCGTCGTCGCGCCGACATCCCGGATGGGCGAAATCAGTTATTTATCGATGGAAGATTATGCGTAGCCAATATTCGACGCTTCAGCGCTGCCTGCTTTGGCTGGCGGCATTCATACTGGTCGCGGGCCTGAGCGGCGCGGTTTTTGCGTATCGGTCCGCGGTGAAGGAAGAGGAGCGCATCAGCGCATTGGAAGCGGCAGGCGGAAACGCATACGGCGGTCCGGATGAACAGTCCAAAGGTTATGTGCTTGAGGTGCAGCGATATGGCGGAAACGCAGCGGTGATTGCCGTTAAATTCGATCACTGGCTCGCCAGTTTATGGCATGGGAAAAATCTGGCTTATACCTTGGCGATACTTGCCGGGGGATTGGCGTTCGGGTGTTTCCGGGCAGCGAATGAATTAAGCGACGAATGACACGATTATTCGCTGAGCGGAAGACCGGATAACGGCGCCGATTGCGACGTTATTAGCAAACGCTGAAGGCAGCTATTACAGGCCCAGTCCCAGGATAGTCATGTTTTCGTATGGCTTGACCCACAGCGCAAATATCTTTTGCAGCAGGCTTTCCTGATTGACTTGCGCGACCGGAGCGGCGTCGCCGGCGATATCTTTGAAATGCGAAACGGGCGATGACAGTGTTTGAGCAGACATGCAATTTCTCCTAGTGGGTTGTTGATGAATGCATGTTAAGAGGAGCTCATACATTTTCCCAATTTCAAGTTTAGATAGGAGATATATTAATTGTGAATGTCATTTTCAATTCTCTATAAGTAAATTAGCTTTCTGTCTGTTCCTCCCAGTAGGAGACGTGCATCGGCCGCGAATTCGGCAACTCGGCCGCAACTTTTAAATCTCGACATTTGTCGCATATCGAACGTTGTTATCTCGCACGTCAATTCTGATGCCGCTATTTGGGGAAAGTGCTGCGATGGCTAAATTTGATCGTATTCCGGATGCGATGACTCTTCCCGAATTAACGCTGCGCGGCGTGATTCTCGGGGCGTTGATCACCATAGTGTTTACCGCTTCCAATGTGTATTTGGGTTTGAAAATCGGCCTGACATTTTCCTCGGCGGTTCCCGCCGCGGTGATTTCGATGACGGTGTTGCGCATGTTTAAAGACGCCAACATCCTTGAAAATAATATGGTGCAAACGCAGGCATCGGCCGCCGGCACCTTGTCGGCGATCATCTTCATCCTGCCCGGTTTGGTCATGATGGGGCATTGGCAAGGCTTCCCGTTTTGGCAAACGCTGGGAATTTGCGCCGCCGGCGGCATGCTGGGGGTAATGTTTACGATTCCGTTGCGCCATGCGATGGTGGTGCAGGGCGATTTGCCTTATCCGGAAGGCGTCGCCGCGGCGGAAATTTTGCGGGTGGGGAGCGCCGATCTGGCTATTGCCGGGGATGAGCCCGTCAAAAAGAGCGCAACCGGCATGGCCGACATCATGGCCGGCGCCGTTGTCTCCGCGGTGGTGGGTTTTGCCGCCAGCGGTTTGCGCATATTGGGCGACGGCATCAACCTCTGGTTCTCCGCCGGTCCCGCGGTGGTGCGTTTATCCATGGGGTTTTCGCTGGCGTTGTTGGGCGCCGGCTACCTGATCGGCATCGTCGCCGGCATGGCGATGCTGCTCGGCCTGCTGATTGCATGGGGCGTTGTGGTGCCGATATTAACCTCCATGCATGATATTCCCAGGGGCATGACGTTGGCGAACTATGCGACCGGCCTTTGGAGCAGGGAAGTACGTTTTCTTGGTGCGGGCACGATCGGCGTGGCGGCGATCTGGACCTTGGGGACGCTGTTTAAACCGATGATGGAAGGCGTCAAAACGTCTTTCAGGGCAATCGGCGGCGCGACGGCGCGCATCGATATTGCTCGTACCGAACGCGATATGCCGTCTCACTGGATCATTGTCATCAGCCTGGTTCTGGTGGCGATTTTGACGGTCACCTTCGGCGCGTTTTTAAGCTCGGGGCGCTTGACCGCCGGCGTGATGTGGGGTCTGGTAGCTTACGGCGTGGTCTTCGCTTTTATTTTCGGCTTTTTAATCGCCGCCGCTTGCGGTTACATGGCGGGGCTGATCGGTTCCTCCGCCAGTCCGATTTCGGGGGTGGGCATCGTGGCGGTGATGATGGTGTCCTTGCTGCTGCTGCTGCTTATCTCGCGGGACGATGGCCTGCTGGCGACCGAATCCGGAAAACAGCTTGGCATCGCATTGGCGATTTTCACCACGTCGGCCGTGGTGGCGGTGGCGGCGATCGCCAACGACAACTTGCAGGATTTAAAAACCGGCTGGCTGGTGGGAGCGACGCCGTGGAAACAGCAGGTCGCCTTGTTGATCGGTTGCGTCGCCGGCGCGCTGGTGATCCCGCCAGTGTTGGAACTGCTCTATAACGCCTACGGTTTCGCCGGGGCGATGCCGCGCGCAAGCATGGATGCCGGGCAGGCCTTGTCGGCGCCGCAAGCAACCTTGATGACCGCGATTGCGACCGGCATCTTTACGCATCAATTGAATTGGACCATGACCATGATCGGCGCCGTGCTGGGGGTGGCGATGATTATCATTGACGGCATATTGAAGCGGCGCGGGGGCGTGGCGCGTTTGCCGGTGATGGCGGTCGGCATCGGCATCTATCTGCCGCCCACGGTGGCGTCGGCGCTGGTGGTGGGCGCTGTACTGGCGTGGGTCATTGAGCGGATGTTGAAACAGCGTGCCGAGAAATCAGGCGTCCCGTTTGCCGACCATGCGGAGGGGCCTAACAGGCGCGGGGTGTTGATAGCGTCAGGCTTGATTGTCGGAGAAAGTCTGATCGGCGTGCTGATGGCGGGGGTGATCGGCTTGAGCGGCAAAGAGGCGCCTTTGGCGTTGGTCGGCGCGGATTTCGAATCCGCGGCGCGGTGGGCCGGTTTGGCGGTTTTTGTGCTGGTGGCGATAGCCTTTGCACGGTGCGTTTTGGGGACGCGCACCGCATAATGCACAGCTAATCCCTAAACCGCTGCGCGATGCTCTGGAATTCGTCCGCGAATTGTTCGAAGGCGCCGACGATGTCCGGATCGAAATGCGTACCGCGGCCGGCCAGAATGATCTCCATGGCATGTTCGTGCGTGAACGCAGGTTTGTATACGCGCTTGGAGATCAGCGCATCGTAGACGTCGGCGAGCGCCATCAGCCGCGCCGACACCGGAATGGCGTCGCCGGCCAGTCCCTGCGGATAACCGGACCCGTCCCATTTTTCCTGATGCGAATAGGCGATTTCGCGGGCGAATTTCAAAAATGAATTTCCGTTGTCGAGCATGCGCTCGGCGGCCAGCAGCGTATCGCGGCCCAGCGTCGTATGCGTTTTCATGATTTCGAATTCCGCGGCCGTCAATTTATCCGGTTTCAGCAGGATCGCATCCGGTATGCCCACCTTGCCGATGTCGTGCAGGGGCGCCGATTTGTACAATTGCTCGATGGCGTTGCCGGTCAGCGTGGCGGCGAAGCGCGGATGATCCTTCAGGGCGACCGCCAGCATTTTCACGTAATGCTGCGTGCGGCGGATATGGTTGCCGGTTTCGTTATCGCGCGTCTCGGCCAGCGACGCCATGCACTGGATGATGGCGTCCTGCATCGCCGACAGTTCCTGCGTGCGGTGCGCGACTTCCCGTTCCAGCGCGGCGTTGTGGCCGCGCAGGATTTTGCGGGCGCTTTGATTTTCGAGCTGGGTGCGGATGCGCGCCAGCAACTCTTTATGTTGCAAGGGCTTGGTGACGTAATCGGCGCCGCCGGCGTCGAAGCCGGCCAATTTCTGGTCGGTCTGCGACAGCGCGGTCAGGAAGATGACCGGGATCTCGCGCGTGGCCGGATCGGCCTTCAGGCGGCGGCAGGTTTCGTAGCCGTCGATGCCGGGCATCATCGCGTCGAGCAGGATCAGATCGGGCATTCCGGCGCGGGCGGTTTCTATGCCTTCTTCGCCGTCTTCCGCCACCAGCACGCGAAACCCCTCGGCGCTGAGCAAGTCCATGACGATATGGATGTTGGCGGGGGTATCGTCGATGACCAGAATGGTGGATTTATTCAGTTTGATGGATTCCATACGATCACTCATCGCGACTCCGGTCGATAAATTGTTTGATGTAGTGCGTTACCGCTTTGGAACGTAAATCGCTTGCCAGCCTGACCAGGGGATCGGCAAACCGCCGATAGTCCGGATCGCGCTCTTTCAACGCCGATGCATAACGGCCTACTTGCAGCAGATCGCCGGCGCGCGCCAGTTCCAGCAGCGCGGACAGGTCGCCGGCTGGCGGCGCGACGACCGGCGCGGCGTCGACGCCGGCAATGTCAAGGGCAGGCGCATCGCTTGCCGCGATCGCCGTGGCAAGCCCATAGGTCACCTGCAAATCGAACCAGAATACGCTGCCTTCGCCGACGCGGCTGCGCACTTGCAGACTGCTTCCCATCAATGCCAGAAGCTGCCCGCAAATGGCCAGTCCGAGACCGGTGCCGCCGGCCCGCGAAGGCAGATCGCCGACCTGCGTGAAACGTTCGAATATATGCGGCAGATCGGCGGCGGCGATACCCACGCCGCTGTCCTCGATTTCGAAACGCAGCACGCCTTCGCGGTCGTCCGTGGGGCGCCAGATCGCGCCCAATCGCACCTGGCCGCCGTGCGTGAATTTGATGGCGTTGCCGAGCAGGTTCAACAGCACTTGGCGCAGCCGCTTTTCATCGCCCTGAACCGCCGGCAAATCGAGCGCCCAGTCGCGGTTGAACGCCAAGCCTTTCTGATCGGTTCTGACCGCCACGATATCGCCGATGACGCGCAGAAAATGTCCGAGATCGATCTGGCCCGGATGCAATTCCATGCGATCGGCCTCGATCTGGGCCAGATCCAGGATGTCGTTGACCAGCGCCAGCAGATGTTCGCCACTTTGTTCTATGGTGTCGATGCCGCGGCGACGCAGTTCGGTCTGATACTGGTCGCGCTTGAGAATTTGCGTATAGCCAAGGATCGCATTGAGCGGCGTCCGGAATTCATGACTCATATTGGACAGGAACGCAGCCTGCGCGGCGCGCGCGGCCTCGGCCGCATCTCTGGCGTAAGTCAGCTGGCGTTCGGTCTCGCGGCGGACGGTGGCATCGCGCACCACCAGAATCACCGTGGCGCCGGCCAGCAGCGCAACCTCGCTGACCGATACTTCGACCGGAATCGCTCGCCCGTCCGGCGTATACGCCACCGTATCGATCTGAACCGGCGGACCGCTATATCTGGCCAGGCCGTCCAGCGCCAGCAGTGGCGAACCGTGCGGCTGCCAGCCCAGCAATCGTTCGGCCGCCGGGTTCAGTTGCAGGATCAGGCCTTCCTGCAAAATCACGAAGCCGTCGGCGGCATGTTCGATGATCGCCGCCAGCCGGGCCTGGTTTTCCTCCAGCAGTTTGCGCGCCACCTGCAGCTGTTCGCGGTCTTCCAGAAACCGTTCCAGCGCCCGCGCCATGTCGGCGATTTCGTCGTTGCCGACTACCGGCACCTTGCGCGCGATTTCGCCGGTTTTATCCGATTTGCGGGGGCGGTCGAAGCGCAGATAGCGGCTGACCACGCGCATGCGACCCAGCACGTGGCGGCCGATGAATTGATAGGAAATCAGCCACAGCAGCAACAGGCTGACGCTGAGCATGGCGAAGATCCATTGCTGCCGGCGCTTGGTCGCCAGCGCCAGATCGAGCACGGCATTGCGGTAATCGCGCGCGAAATAATCCGACTGCTCGCGCGCGGAGGCCATGATATTGAGCACATGCTGATGCAGGGCGTCCTGCAATAGATCGATGGTCGATTGGCGTTCTATTTCAGCCAGCCGCAATGCAAACGGATCGCCGGCGTCGTCGTCGAACCAGGGGTCGATCAATCCCGGCAAATTGCCGATGTTGGTGCGCAGCTGCCGCACGGTGGCGGCGCTGGTGGTGCTTGGCAATAACTCCAGGATCAATTGCCCGTTCAGATTGATGCCGTACCGATGTGAACTCAGGATGGCGTGGCTCTCGCGATACGCCCTCGCGAACTGCTGATGCGCATTCACCAACATGCCGCGCTGCTGCAGCACCGCGCTGGCGGTGGCGCTGAACAACTGATTCGAATATTGCAGATCGAGCACGTTCAGGTCGTTGTCGCCGCCGCTGAGCTGATCGACCAGCCCCTCGATTTTTTTGAGTTGCAGCAGCAGGTCCGCATAGCGCGACCTGGCTTCTTCGGAGGACGAGGTTTTCGCCAGCGTATCGGCCAGGCCGGCAGCCGACAGAATCTGCCAGAGCAGATCGTGCGACGCCTGCAGCCGCGCCAATTGCTGCTCGGCCAATTGCCCGGTGGCGGTGCGGGATTGGTTCAATGCATAGATCGCGGTCAGGCCGTAAGCGGTCACCAGCACGGCCAGCAGCGCCAGCACGAAGGCGAATTGACGGCGCAGCGAATGCAGCAGTTGCGTTTTAAAAAATAAATTGTTGAAACTGCTGCGGAGCAGGTTCATGTCCTGCCCCAGATCTGGCGATAGTTGTAGCGGTAGCCGTTTTCCGGGTCGAACATCATTCGCGGACCGCCGTCGTACGCGATATTGGCCGAGGTCAGCAGATGAGCCGGCGCGATGAATCCGCTCGGCGCATCGCCGGCGAACAGACGGTTGAGTTCATCGACCAATTGCCAGCCGTGCAGATTCAGCGGCTCGGCGATGGTGGAGGTCTGAAAGTTGCCGGCCATGATGCGCAATATCGCCGACGCGCTGCCGTCGCCTGCCGACAGCAAACTGAGCTCACTGCTGGAAATCCCCTGACTGGTCAGCTGGGGCAATGCATAGTCGAAATAAATATCGTTGATCGCCAGCGCATGCGTCCATTGGGTGCTGTAGCGCCCCAGCAGGGTATTGGTGGCGGACGCCATTTGCCGCGGTACCGCGGCCATCCGCAGATCGAAGGTTTCCAGCAGCGTGCCGCCCGATGCGCGTATCACCGCAGCCATCTGTTCGGATTTCACGCGTCCCAACTCGAGCGAATTGTCGGTAAGGATGACGACGCCGACCGCGCCTCGCGTGGGCAGCAGCGCCGCCAGCGCGGTGATGCGCGCCACTTCCAGCGGATCGGGGGATAGATTCACCGCGATCGGATCGCCCGCCAGCCGACCGGGATAGGGCGCGACGTGCCAGCCGACGATGTTCACGCCGCGTGTGGCAGCCGGTTTGAGCTGTGCGGCCATGGCGCGATGATCGCCGCCCAGCACGACGATGCCATCGGGTTCGGCCGCGATCGCGTTCAACAGCGACTCACGCATGCCGGCGGCGGTTCCATCCGAATGAAACAGGCGCACCTGCCAGCCGATCTGCCGGATCGCTTCCCGTACGCCGACGGCCACGCCGAGCACGCCGCCGTCGCGCAAATTGTCGGCCCATAAGGCGATGGTCTTGCCTTTCGCCGCCTGCGGTCCTTCTGTCGGCCCGAGCCACCCGAGACTCGGCCGGCTGGCGTCGGCGACGCTGTCCCTGATTCGGCTCCAGTTGACGCTTTCCGGCGCAGACGCCTTGGGCGGGGAAGACGAGGGGGAGGAAGACGGCACCAACGGCCGGACGGCGGCGCCGTATGACGGAAGGGGGCCAAGCCCTGCGCCGAGCAGGCCCAGTGCGGTGCAAATTGTCCGGCGGCGTGCGCGGCGTCCGTCGCCGGTCTGCATACTTTGCGCCAACGCAAGATCCGGATCGTCGGCGGTCGAGTCGGGCATCGGTATTCCCCGGTTATGGTTGATTTTTATATAGAGAGCGGGTGATTGTGAGGGATATTGTGAATTTCGTCGAGATTGGGTGAGGAAACATATTAGAACCGATTCCGTCGAATCTTGCCGAGCCCCTATGAAAGTGCCTTTATTAACATTGTTTAATCATTCGGACATGTTTGCTTAAGCATCGAAGTCGCAAAATCGAGGCTGTCATCTCGATAGAGAGACGTGGAAGTAAGCAGTCACGGAGTGTCTGACCGGCCGGCGCCGGCATGCACTAAACCAATTGTCTTCGATAAGGGAAAGGGCAAGCCGATAGTCTATCGCAGGATGTGATAGCCGCCAGAGAAATTCGGGATCCCCCGCCCGAAACCGGCAATGCATCCCATCCCCGCGCCAGGCCGAAGGCGCCCGCTTGAACGTCATGAAAACCAATACCTCGTTTGCCGCAACAGTTGCATTTTTATTGTCCCTCGCCAGCCTTTCCGCAATGGCGTCCCCGACACCGGTGGCGCTAACGGGCGATGCGGCGCCGTCATCGTACGCAACGCGCACGGTCAACATCGATCCAAATACCAAATACGTCAATGTCAAGGGCCATGATGTGGTCCAGTTCGTTGCGGCCAACGGTAAATCGGTGACCTGGAATTTCGACAATCCGGCCACGTACGCGATGAAGCTGAGCACCATCATGCCGGCCGGCGGGCTGGACCATGAAGTTATGGTCTATGTCGACCATAATATGCTTTATGATAAGCACGAGTAATTCGGCGGCGGCAAGTCGGTAGAGGTATCGTCGAAGAAGGGCGCTGCCCCTCATCCGCATTCGATATTCCCGTGCCGCTTCGGGTGAAAGCGCCGGCCCTGTAGCGGCCGGCGCTTTCATCGTGTTTACGGCGGCTCGTTTTCCAATACGTCCAATGCAATGAAAATATTGATTGTCGAAGATAACGAGCGGGTCGCGCACTTCCTGAAATCCGGGCTGCTCGACGCGGGTTACACCATCGAACATGCCGCCGACGGGCAGAACGGCATGCGTCTGGCGACGGAAGCGGCTTACGACGTGATCATCATGGACCGCATGCTGCCGGGCGGCGTCGACGGCCTCGGCATCATCGAGGCGCTGCGCGGCATCGGCTGCAAAACGCCGATCCTGATCCTCAGCGCGCTGTCCGATGTCGACGAGCGGATCCGCGGGCTGAAGGCCGGTTGCGACGATTATCTGGTCAAGCCGTTCGCATTCGAAGAGCTGCTCGCCAGACTCGACGCGCTGTTGCGCCGGACCCAGGAGCAGCGCGATCAGGCGGCGCCCTCGCAGACCCGGCTGACGGTCGGCGATCTGACCATGGATCTGCTGTCGCACCAGGTCAAGCGCGGCGGCCAAACGATTCAGCTGCTGCCGCGCGAATTCAAGCTGCTCGAATACCTCATGCGCCATTCCGAGCAGATCGTCACGCGCACCATGCTGCTGGAAAATGTCTGGGATTACCATTTCGATCCCCAGACCAATGTGGTCGACGTCCATATCAGCAAGCTGCGGCAGAAATTCGATACCGGCACGGCGCGCTCGATGCTGCGCACGATTCGCAGCGCCGGCTACATGTTGACCGCCAATGATTAAAGCGCGCCTGATGGCGTCGCCGCGCTTTTCGGTCTATACGCTGGCGTTCGGCTATGTCGTGCTGAGCATCTGCGTGCTGGCGATATTCGCGTTGCCGCTGCTGTACGCATGGCACGAGCTGATCGAGAAAGGCGGCGTCGAAATGCTGCAGGAAGATACGCAACGCATGACGGCGACTTTCGAAGAGGAAGGCGCCAGCGGACTGGCCACGCTGATCGACCGGCGCGTCGGCGCCCGGCTGGAAGGCGAAAAGATCCTGCTGCTGACCGATTCTTCATTTGCCAAAATCAGCGGCAACCTGCCGCAATGGCCGCAAGGCTTGTCCACCGCGGTCGGAGAGAGCCGGATCTCGATCCGGCTCGATCGTCAGAATGTGGGCGCGATATTGATTCATAGCGAGCTGCCCGGCGGCTATCATTTGCTGGTGGGACGGGCGATCAATCGCTACAACCAGTTGAAAACCTACTTTTATTTCGGACTGATCGCGGCGGCGGCGGTCGTGCTGATGGTCGGCGTGCTGGGCGGCTGGCTGATCCGGCGCGCGTTGCTGCGGGAAGTCAGCGGCATTCGCCGGACCGCGTCGGCCATCGTCGAAGGCGATCTGTCGCATCGGCTGCCGACCCGCGGCCGCACGGATGAGCTCGATCTGCTGGCCCAAACCGTCAACCGCATGCTGGATCAGATCGAACATCTGATCCACGGCGTGCGCAATGTGTCCAACGCCATCGCGCACGATTTGCGCACGCCGCTGAGCGAGCTGCGTTTCCGGCTGGAGGCCCTGGTCGTCACGCAGCCTCCGCCGGAAGTGACCCACGCCGAAATCGGCCACGCGGTAGCCGACGTCGATCGCGTGATTCAGATTTTCAACGCGCTGCTGCGGCTTGCCGAAATCGATACCGGCGCCCGCCGCTCGGGGTTCGTGCCGGTCGACGTTTGCACGGCGACCGAGGATATCGTCGAGTTTTACCAACCGGTGGCGGAGTTGAAGGGCATCCGCCTCAGCGCCCGGACCGTCGGCGGCATCGAATTGTCCGGCGATCCGTTCCTGCTGACGCAGGCGGTCGGCAATCTGATCGAAAATGCGCTTAAATACGCGCAGAAGGACGGCATGGTCGAAGTCACGCTGCTGCGCGACCGCGACTTGTCGGTCATGCTGACCGTGGCCGACGATGGCCCCGGCATTCCGGACGACGAAAAACCCAAGGTGAGCCGGCGTTTCTACCGCGGCGACGCCAGTCGCGGCACGCCCGGCGTGGGACTGGGGCTGAGTCTGGTGCTTGCGGTGGCCGAGCTGCATGGCGGCTCGCTGGAATTGACTGACAACGCGCCGGGATTGCGCGCCACCTTGCGCTTTGCCGCGACGCAGGCGGCTGCGCGCGAAGAACGTGCTTGATATTGGACCACCGCAGTAGAATAATGCGCGTGCTTGAGCCGCAATTGGTGCGTCTGCGCTTATTGGATGGAGTCCTTTGTTGTCATGAAACCTGGCCGTAACGATCCCTGTCCTTGCGGCAGCGGCGAAAAATACAAGAAATGCTGCGGCAAAGTGATTGCGTTGACGCCCGCGCCCGCAGCGACGTCGGCCATGGCGTCCGTCCCGGCGCCGGCGCCCGGCGCCGCGCAACGAGAATGCGGCAGTTGCACCGCGTGCTGCGACGGCTGGATGGCCGGCACCATTCGCGGCCATGACATGCAACCCGGCACGCCCTGTCATTTTGTGCGCGACGGCGGCTGCAGCATCTACGACGAGCGGCCGCAATCGCCTTGCCGCAATTTTTCCTGCGGCTGGGTGCGGCCGGACAGTCCGTTCCCCGATGAATTCCGGCCGGACCGGCTCGGCGTCATCATCGCGCCGATCAAATGGCGCGGTCAGCCGGCTTATCTGCTGTGCTCGGCGGGTCGCGATCCGGACGAAGCCTTGCTGGACTGGATGCGAAGCTTCGCCGCGCGGACCGGGCGGCCGTTCTTTTACGAGATCGCCGGCGAAAAGATGGGCTTCGGCCCTCCGGCATTCCAGCAGGACATGCTGCTGCGCGCGCAGCGGGGTGAAAAGATGTGGTGAGTCTAGGGCCTGTTAACAATCAATGCATCGGCGGGGTGTTATCGCCTACCGTGACCCGTTTCAACAAACGACGCTGGCTGCCGTCGAAATCGGCGCGCGCATGGATGGTGCAGCGGTTATCCCAGATCAGGATATCGCCCGGCTGCCAGCGATGCGAATAGACGAAGCGCGGGTTCTCGGCGTGATCGCACAATTGCGTCAGCAGCGCGCGGCTTTCTTCTTCGGGCAAGCCGTTGATTCTGTCGGTCATCAGACGACAGATGAACAGTGCTTTGCGGCCGGTTTCCGGAATCGTCCTGACTACCGGATGTATGGCGTTCGGCGCCGCGTCGGATAGCTTCTTGTTTTCAGTGTGCGTTTGTCCGTATTCATAGGTGTTCAACGCGGTCAGGCCTTCCAGCCGTTTTTTCATCGCGTCAGGCAGGGTATCGTAGGCCATCGTCATATTCGCAAACGATGTATCGCCGCCCGCCGTCGGAATATCGATCGCATGCAGCACGCCGGCCTTGTTGGGGATTTTCTGATGTATCCGGTCGAAATGGAAGGTCAGCTCGCCATCGGGCAGCGAACCTACCGTTTGGCCGTTTTCGCGGATGTTGGAAATGACCATGATTTCGGGGCGGGAGGCCAGCACCGATTGCTTGCGCGCATTTTCGAGGACGCCGAAGCATTTTCCGAAATCGACCAATTGATCTTCCGATATCCGGGGACCGTGGATGACCAGGACGTGATGCTTGAGCCACGCCTGATACAAGGCCCGGGCGTCATCGGGCCGGATATGCGCTACGTCCAGGCCGGTCACGCCGGCGCCGAGAGCGGCATGGAGGGGAGTGATGGCAATCGTCAATTTTTGTCTCCTGTCAAGGTAAGGGCCGGCGCCGGTTAACAGGCCCTAGCTCAGTTATTGCTCAATTTGTTCAATGCGTTGAACGCGGCATCGCAACTCTGCAGAGTGTCGGCGCTGGCGGCCGGATCGACGAAGCGCAGTTTGGCGTTGCGCAGCGGCGATTCCAGTTTCTTCAGCGGCGACAGATAATTGATCTTGACCATCAGCGGCTGTGCGTCGCTGATCATGTATTCGTAAAACAGCAATGCCGCGTTCGGATGCCGCGGATTGCGCGATACGCCGATGCCGTTGGATCGCGCGATCACCGGGTCCAGAGTGAACCAGTCGACCGGCGCCCCTTTGGCCTTGGCCTGATCGATCATATAGCTGTAGGTGGTCAGCCCCAGCGGCACTTCGCCGGAGACCACCAGATTGGCCAGCAGCGAATGGCCGCTGCGCACCGACCATTTGTTGCGCGCCGCGATGTCGTGAAACAGTTTTGCGCCTTTTTGCTGTCCCAGGTATTTGACCTGCTCGCAGTACCAATCGCTGTCGTTCATTTCCACGCCCAGCATGCCTTTCCACTTCGGCGCCAGCAGATCCGCATAGCTTTTCGGCAAATTCTCTTTTTTGATCGCATTGGTGTTGTAGGCCTGCACCCAGGCGGTCAGAAATTGCGGCGCCCAGCCGTGGTGGGCCGGCATCGCATCCTGCATCAGATCCTTTTGCAGGCGCGAATTGACTTCCTGCAGCAGGTTGTCGCGATACATGGCCTCCAGTTCCGGCGACGAGATATCGACCACGTCGAAATTCCCATGCCCGGCCTGTTTCTCCGCCGTCATTCTCTGCATGATATGGCCGGTCGATGCGCGCCAGGTAATGACGCGCACGCCATAGCGTTGGAGGAAATCGGCGCGCAATATCGCCATGTCTTTTTCGGGGATCGAGGTGTAAAAGTTGATGCTGCCTTCTATCTGAGCCGCCGTCACCAGCGCTTGGTGGCGGTCTGGGCTATCGTGGGTCGCCAGGTCGGCAAAGCTGGCCGCGGACGCGGAGCAAGCGATGCCTGTCTGCAGCAGCGTCGCTATGAGGATACGCAGGAACGGGGTGGAATTCAATTTGCTCTCCCTGGATGGTTGTCCGGTAAATAACCTGAGCCGGTGGACGGCGCTATTCCACCGGTGTGCCATTTACTAATGCGCCATTTGTAAAATTGTTTCGAAGCGCTGGTAGGACTTTACCTGATCGTCGAGCAGCTTGCCCGGATTCAATATTTTCAATTTCACGTCCCCCAGCGGCGACGCGATCTGGGTATTGGTCGCGAAATAGCCGATTTTCGCCAGGATGCGCTGGGCGTCGGGGCTGATCATGTAGTCGTAAAACAACAGCGCGGCATAGGGATGCGGAGCCTTTTTTGGAATGCCCATCGCATCGGCGATGGTCACCGCCGGTTCGATCGCAAACCAGTCGATCGGCGCGCCTTTGGCCTTGGCCTGCGCGGCGCTGTATTGGTACACGGTCAGCGCCAGCGGCACCTCGCCGGACGCCACCAGATTGGTCAGCAGCGGATGGCCGCTGCGAATCGACAGTCCGTTGCCGGCGACCAGCTTCCTGAAAAATTCTTCGCCCTCGGCTTCGCCCATATCGTCGATCACCGCCGTTATCCATTCGTGATCCGAGCCCTCGATGCCGAGTTTGCCTTTCCATTGCGGCGCCAGCAGATCCCGATAGGTCCGCGGCAGTTCGCTCTTCTTTATTTTGTCGGTGTTGTAAGCCTGCACCAATACATATTGCAGCGTGGAGACCCACTGATGATGCGCCGGCGCGGCGGACGGGATCAGGTCTTTCTGATACGGCGAAATGACTTCCTGCAGCAGGTTTTCGCGGCGCAGCGCTTCCATCGGCGGCGCGATGCTGGCGATCACGTCGGCGGCCGATTTGCCGGCGCGCGCTTCGTTCAGGGTGCGCTCCAGGATCAGCTCGGAGCGGGCGCGCCAGACATTGACCTTGATGCCGTATTTTTTCTCGAAAGGCGCGATCAATTGATTGACGTATTCGGATGGGGTGGTGGTGTAAAACAGCAGCGATCCTTCTTTTTTCGCGCCGTCGACCAGACGCTGCTGGCGGCCCGCGTCGGTGCTCAGCGCGAGCGTTTGCAAGGTTGGCGAGCTTGGCGAGGAGGCCGCGGTCTGGGGCCGGGCATCGCCGGCGACCAGGATTTGCGATGAGGCGGCGGCAAAAAACACCGTAGCAAGAATACGTCTGAAATCGGCTGCCACAAGAATCTCCTATCGGACCAACGATCAATTTGCGGGGCGCGGAGGCGGTCCGGAGGGACCGTCATGCATCGGTCCGGATCGCGGCAATGCGTCGTTACGGCGGGGTTTATCCGCCGTCTACCGCATTCAATACGAGATGTTGACGTTCTTGATTTGCGTATAGCTCATCAATTCCGTGATCGAATGCTCACGGCCGATGCCGCTGTCCTTGAAGCCGCCGAACGGCGCGCCCTTGAAGCGTTTGCCGCCGTGACCGTTGATCCAGACGTAACCGGATTCCACCGCATCGGCCATGCGCAGGCCGGTTGAGATATCGTTGGTCCAGATGTTGCAGCACAGGCCGTAATCGCTGTCGTTGACTTCCCGCAGCATGGCCGCCTCGTCGTCCCAGCTGATCACGCTCATCACCGGCCCGAAAATCTCTTCGCGCTCGATCTTCATGCCATGCTTCACATTGTCGAAAATGGTGACGTCGACGAAACAGCCTTTCTCCAGTCCCTTGCCCGGCGCATGCGCGCCGCCGCGCAACAGCCGGGCGCCTTCCTGTTTGCCGGACGCGATATATGACATCACGCGATCGTAATGGCGCCGGGTGACCACCGGCCCCATTTGCGTGGTTTCCAGTTCGGGCACGCCGATGACGATTTTCCCGGCGCGCGCCATCACCGCTTCGATGAATTTTTCCTTGATCGCGCTGTGCACGAATACCCGGGAGTTGGAGCCGCAGGACTGTCCCTGGGATACCGTGAAGTTCATGCCGGCCACAGCGGCCGCGGCAACTTTTTCGATATCCACGTCAGGATAAATGATCAAGGGATTTTTGCCGCCCAGTTCCAGACTCAGCGTTTTAATGCCGGCCGCGCGCGTGATCGCCTTGCCCGTTTCGACGCTGCCGGTGAAGGCAATGCGGCGCACCTCTTTGTGCGCGACGATGGCGTTGCCGCACACCGCGCCCTCGCCGGTGACGATGTTGACCACGCCGGGCGGGAAGCATTCCTGGATCAGTTTGCCCATCCACAGCGCCGACAGCGGGGTCTGATCGCCCGGTTTTAGAATCACGGTATTGCCGGCGATCAGCGCCGGTGCGATCTTGCCGGCCGCAAAGGAAATGGGATGATTGAACGGAATGATGCGGCCGATCACGCCGAACGGCTGCGGCCGTGTGAAATCGAGACCGCCGCCGGGCGTCGGAATGGTTTCGCCTTTCATTTCCATGCCGAGTCCGGAGAAGAAATCGTGCAGTCCCGCGCCTTTTTTTGCGTCCTCCACCATGGACAGGAAGGAATTGCCGCTGTCGATGGCGTCGAGCATGCCCAGCTCTTTCGCCTTGCCGCGCACCGCGTTGGCGAATTGCCGGCAATGCTTGGCGCGGTCGTCGACGTGCATTTTGCTCCAAGCCGGGAATGCGGCCTTGCCGGCATCGACCGCCAGTTGAATGTCTTCGCCGTCGGCGGCCGGAACCTCGGCCAGCACTTCGTCGTATGCCGGGTTCACCGATGCCATCTTTTTACCGGAACGGCTGCCGACCCATTGATTGTTGATCAGCATTTTCCAGCCCTGCGTCTCTTCTTCTGCGGTCTTTAATACCTGCAGAGCGAATGCATCGTTCAAACTCATTTGAAACTCCTTCGAATAACGAAACATGAAAACTTGAAACCGGAAGCCCGGCTATCTCGGTGCGGCCCTCAATGCAGACACGATCCACCGTCGACCACCAGCGTCTGGCCGGTGATGAAGTCGCTGTCGGCGGAGGCGAAAAACACCACCGCGCCGGTCAGGTCGTCCGGATTCTGCACGCGCTTGAGCGCACGGGTGGCAGTGGCCGACGCGCGCATCTTGACAATGTCTTCGTCCGGATTTTCTTCCGACAGCGTGCTGCCGGGAGCGACGCAATTGACGCAGATATTGTCCTTGCCCACTTCATTGGCCAGGGTCTTGGTGAAGCCGAGAATGCCTGCCTTCGAGGTGACGTAGTGAATGCGGCTGGGCGAACCCTTGAGCGCGGTGCCGGAACTGATATTGATGATTTTTCCGTAGCCTTGCTTGCGCATTTGAGGAATCACGGCGCAGCTGGCCAGCCAGGTGCCTTTCAAGTTGACGCTCATCATGCGGTCCCATTCGTCGACGCCGATCTGGTCGAACGGCGAACGCGACATCGGCACCGTCGCAAAAATGGCCGCATTGTTGACCAGTACGTCGATGCGGCCGAAACGTTCGACTACGGCCGCGGCCATCTTTTCGACGCTGGCCTTGTCCGACACATCGGTGCCCACGCCCATCGCCTCGTAGCCCGCGGCCAACAGTTCCCGCGCCACCGCCATGGCCGCTTTTTCGTCGATTTCGGCGATCACGATCTTGGCGCCTTCCGACGCCAGCCGGGCCGCGTAGGCCTTGCCGATACCGTGTCCGCCGCCGGTGACGATCGCCACGCGCCCCTCGAGTCTGCTGTTCATGTTTTCTCCTGATGATTTCAAAATGGCCGGCGCTCTCGCTGCGCCGGGTCCGCTACCTGCCGCCTTTGATGACCTTGTTGAAAACGCTGGTCCATTTTTCCTCGGAATCCAGCATCTTCCCGGTATCGATCAGGCTGATCGGAATGTTTTTCAGCGGCGACGCGACATTGCGGTCGGTCGGTACGTAGCCGTTCTTGCTCATCATGCGTTGCACGTCTTGGCTCAGGACGAATTCGTAGAACAGCGTCGCCGCGTAAGGATGGGGGGCTTGTCTGGAGACGGCGATGCCGTTGGCGCGCGCGATTGCCGGTTCGATCACGAACCAGTCGATCGGCGCGCCTTTGGCTCTGGCCTGTTCGGGCATGTAGTTGTAGACGGTCAGCGCCAGCGGCACTTCGCCGGAGATCACCATGTTGTTGAGTAGCGAATGACCTTCGCGCACCGACAGGCCGTTGCCGGCGACCAGGTCGCGGAAAAATTTCAGGCCGGCGCTTTCGCCCATGCCCTCGACCACGCTGTAAAACCATTCCTCGTTGTTGGCCTCGATGCCGAGCTTGCCTTTCCAGCGCGGATCGAGCAGGTCGGCATAGGTCTTCGGCAATTCATCCTGGCGCACCTTTTGCGTGTTGTAGGCCTGCACCCAGACATTCAGATAGTGCGCCGCCCATTGACGATGCCGCGGCACCGCGCCCGGCATCAGATGAGCAAAAGCGGGCGAATTTTCTTCCTGCAATGCGTTTTCGCGCGCCAGCGCTTCCAGTTCGAGGCTGGCGATCTGCACCGCATCGACGTTATTGCGACGCGCGGCCTGTTCGGCCATGGTGCGCTGCAGGACCTTGTCGTTGGCGGCGCGCCAGACCACCACCTTGACGCCGTATTTTTTCTCGAACTCGCCGGTCATCAGGGAGACGTCGGAGGCCGCGATCGAGGTGTACAGATTGAGCGTGCCTTCTTTTTTGGCGCCGGCGATCAGGCGTTCCATGCGGTCGGGACCGTCATAGGCGCCGATGGCCGCGGCAGCGGTTTTGTTTTGCGCCGCCGCGGTGAAGCCCGCGCATAAAAAAAATAAGGAACAGAACCCCAGGACCGGCAGAAAGAAAAGTCGTTTCATGCGCCTCTTTCGGTTGTCGTTATTTTGTGGCGATGTCCAAAATGCGTTGCGGGTTTTGGCACATCATGACGTCGATTTTCTGATCGCTGACGCCGCGCGCGCGCAGCATCGGGAAGAAGTCGGTGAACACGGCGCCGTAGCTGGAGCCGCCGTGCCGCATCAGCCGGTCCCGGCGAGCCACGTCGGAGGAGAGAATGATTTGGCTTTCCAGACCCGCCTCGCAGGCGTCGCGCACCAGATCGGCCAGTTCGGCATTCGATCGGCGCGCGACGAAACCGACCTTGTCGATGCCCATCAGCGCGCCGTAGCGGCCGATGTCGATCAGTTGCGTCACGTTGTGGGCGGCGCCCATGTGGCTGATCAGGATGCGCGCCGGATCCATGCCTGCGCGCAGCAGCGTGTCGAGATGCCAGAAAGCCTGTACGACGGCGGAGGTATGCGTGATCACGGCGGCGCCGGTGGCCAGCGACGCCATCGCGGCGGCCTGAAAAACCCGGGCCGCCGCGTCGCCGATAGGGCCGCGGTCGGTGCCGATCTTGATCACGCCGGCGCGGATGTCGCTGCCTTCCATGCCTTCGGTCAATTCGCGAATCAGGATATCGCGCAGCGCCTCAACGGAAAAATCGTATACCGCCTTCGGATAGGGATCCCAGTAAAAGCCGGCCGCGCACACCACCGGCAATCCTGCGCGCAGGCTGATTTCCCGGAGTCCGCTCGGATTGCGGCCGGAGCCGGAGACGCTCAGATCGACCACCGCCTTGAGGCCGTGCCGCATCGCGTCGGCCAGATCGCTGACGACATCATCCTGTTCCGCTTCCCCGAGCACGACGTCGGGGCCCTTTTGGCAGCACAAATCGATTTGCAAATGTTCGTGGCAGAGAATCGGCCCGGCGATACGCTCCAGGTCTCCTGTGACGGTTCGAATCATAAAGCGCGCTTCCTTATCTGAAATAGATGAGACCGGAAGGAATCAGCCGCGCTGATCCGGAACAGGTCGAAACGACTGCTGGGGCGATACGGCTGCGGCGCGTGCGCGGATAAGCCGGGCGCATCGGCGCGGCGCAAAAACGCGCAACGCCGGAACGCATTCCGGATTTCCTCGACACGCGCCTGAGCGTCGTGCGATGGGTTTTCGTCTCCTCCTGTAACGCCTGATGCGGGCTACTGGTTGTTTATATTTGGCTGATTTTGTGGATCGATAATAGAAGTCGATTTTGATCGTGTCAATATCTAAATACCGTATATAAGAACTATATCCCTCATATCGGAATAGCGGGAAGCACCGGTTGGCGGGCGCCGCGGCGAGCCGGCGATGCAGGAGTCGCGTTTATTTTTTGTCCATTTCCATTCAGCCGCTGCGCGGGCCTGGCGATGAACCGGCAAATCGGACGCACGATCCGGATTAGCTACCTGATGGATAGTGGTTTTATTTTGACAGTTGAGGATAGTTAGGATAAATTATTAAAGAGGAACCGCGTTCCTTATATAAGAACATTGCTGGAAACCTTGGCGCGGCGTCGAAAACGCCGAACCAAAAACATAAAACGATCGTTGGAGGAGTACCGCATGCCGCATGACAAAGACCGCACCCATTGGCACGAACCGGCCGGCAACAAGAAGGCCGGCTTTGGCCAGTTCAAGAAACAGCCGACCCCGTACGATGCGTTCATGGAGGAAGAGGGAGTGCCGGTATTCCGCGGCATCGGCATCAGCAAGGTGCAGAATCTGGATCTGTTTCCATGGAAGCGCAAGGGCGGTCGCGGTCACTTCATTCAGCTGTACGGCACCGAAGGCAAGTGGGGCTGCTTCGTGGTGGAAGTGCCGCCGGCGGGTGCGCTGAATGTCGAAAAGCACATGTTCGAGGAAATCTATCTCGTGGTCGAAGGACGCGGCACCACCGAAGTCTGGCAGGATGGCGACACCAAGAAACACGTATTCGAATGGCAGGCCGGTTCGATGTTTTCGATTCCGATGAATGCCAATTTCCGCATCGTCAACGGCACCTCCAGCGGCGCGCTGCTGCTGGGCGGCAATACGGCGCCGAACGTGATCAACATGATCAACAACTTCGGCGCGGTGTTCAACAACCCGTTCATTTTCCACGACCGCTTCAGCGGCGCCGACGACTTCTACAAGCCGAAGGACGAGATCGAAGCCGATCCGGTGCGGGGCCTGGCGATGCAGCGCACCAACTTGATTCCGGATGCGATGAACTGCGATTTGCCGCTGGATAACCGGCGTTCGCCCGGCTATCGCCGCATCGAGCCGTTCATGACCAACAACTGCTTTTACTTCTGGATCGGCCAGCATGAAAACGGGCGGTACTCGAAAGCGCATGCGCATACGTCGGCGGCGGTGCTGATCTGTCTGAAGGGCAAGGGCTATACCTATACCTGGCCGGAAAAGCTGGGCGTCAATCCCTGGAAGGACGGCAAGGGCGAGATGGTGCAGCGCCTGGATTACGAGCCGGTCGGCCTGGTCACCGCGGCGCCGGGCGGGGCGCGCTGGTACCATCAGCATTTCAGCGTATCGGAAGATCCGTTCCGCCTGACCGCATGGTTCGGGCCGCACAACCCGGGCCGCGATGCGGGCCCTCCGGGCGAAAAGCATACCGACTACACCGCCATCGACGTCAATGAAGGCGGCTCCGCGATTCCCTACTGGATGGAAGATCCGTACATTCGCAACGAATATGAAGCTAAACTCAAGGCCATCAACGTGACCAACCGGATGGATCCGGCCTGGTATCTGCCGCCGGAACGCAAGTAGGGGGCTCAATGCAGGGGCGCTCCGTCGGGGTGGCCTTGCGTTGCTTTGGGCAGTGTTTTGCGACAACCGGACCGAAAAAACAGCATGAGCGACGCAGCAGGGGGCAGGGTATTTTTCAGCAATGTCAGGCGCAGCCTAGAGGAAGAGGACGAGATCCGTCTGCTCAGCGTGGGCGTGGATATCGGGTCGTCGACTTCGCATCTGGTGTTTTCGCGCATCGTGCTCGAACGCATGGACAACCGTTACATCGTTTCCGAGCGTAAGGTGCTGCACGAATCCGAAGTCCTGCTCACGCCATACGCCGCCGACATGAGCATCGACGCCGGCGTGCTCGGCGCATTTATCGAGCGGCAATATGCATTGGCCGGCATCGATCCGGCCGGCATCGATACCGGCGCCCTGATTCTGACCGGGGTGGCGGTACGGCGCAGCAACGCGCGCGCCATCGGCGATCTGTTCGCGGCGCAGGCAGGCAAGTTCGTGTCGGTGAGCGCCGGCGATGCGCTGGAAACCACACTGGCGGCCTTCGGCTCCGGCGCGGCGGCGCGTTCGATTCGCGAAAATGCGCGCATCATGAATATCGACATCGGCGGCGGCACGTCGAAGATATCGGTCTGCGAAGACGGCGCGCTGGTCGATCTGACCGCGGCCGACATCGGCGCGCGCATCGTCTCTTTCGACGCCGACGGACGCGTGACGCGGCTTGAAGCGGCCGGCCAGCGCTTCGCGGCCGACGTCGGTCTCGATCTGAGCATCGGCGCGATTCCCGATCCTCAAGGCTTGAACAGGATGGTTGCGCACATGGCCGATGCGTTGTTGCGGATTGTCAGAGACCAGGCATTGAGCGCGGACGATGCATCGCTGCTGCGCCTGGATCCCCTGATCAATGCGCGCATGCCCGATGCGGTGACTTTTTCCGGCGGCGTGTCGGAATATGTGTACGAATTGCAGACACTCTCGTTCGGGGACCTCGGGGCGCCGCTGGCGCAGGCGGTGCTGGAACGCGTCCGGCAATGGGGGCCGCGCATCGAACGGCCGGAACAAGGCATCCGCGCCACTGTGGTGGGGGCATCGCAATATACGATACAAGTCAGCGGCAGCACGATTTACGTGACGCCGCTGAGTGTTTTGCCGCTCAAGAACATCGCCGTGATCACGCCCGATTTGGCGCTCGACGCGGAAACGCTGGATCCGGACCGGATCGCCGCGGCGGTGCGCACGGCGTTGCAGCGCTTCGATCTGCAGCACGGCGATCAGGCGGTGGCGCTGTGCTACCGCTGGCATCCGTCGGCCACCTTTGCGCGCATGGATGCATTCTGCCGCGGCGTGGCGGCCGGGATGTCCGCGTTGCTGGAACGCGGGTTGCCGCTGATTCTGGTGGGCGACGGCGACATCGGCGGGCTGATCGGCATTCATTGCGAACAGGAACTGCGCTTGTCCAATGCCATCGTCTCGATCGACGGCATCACATTGAAAGCCTTCGATTTCATTGACATCGGGGAGTTGATGGACACTTCGGGCGCGGTGCCGGTGGTGATCAAATCGCTGGTGTTTCCGACGTCCAATGCGGTAGGCTGGAACGCCGACAAAACCGTCAAACCGCTAGCTGCGCCGGCCTGATATGAGCTTCTCCGTTGAACCAGCCTTGCATGTCAGCCGCCCGCGCCGCGAGCCGGCCCTGTATCCGCCGCTGGCGCCATACGCCAGCGGCTTTCTTGCCGTCGACGGCGATCATTTGATTTACTGGGAAATGTGCGGCAATCCACGCGGCACGCCGGCCCTGTTTCTGCATGGCGGGCCGGGCGGAGGATGCAGCGCGACCGACCGCCGCTGGTTCGATCCGCAGCGCTATTGCATTGTGCTGTTCGACCAGCGCGGCTGCGGCCGTTCGCGTCCGCATGCCAGTCTGATCGACAACACCACCGACCATTTGATCGCCGATATCGAAAAGCTGCGCGTCCATTGCGGCATCGAGCGCTGGGTAGTGATGGGCGGCTCATGGGGCGCCACGCTGGCGCTGGCATACGGCCAACGCTTTCCGGAGCGGGTGCGCGCGATGGTGCTGCGCGGGGTGTTTACAGCCAGGCGCGGCGAACTGGATTGGCTGTATCGCAACGGTGCTTCACACATGTTTCCGGACGCCTGGGAGAAATTCCTGGCGCCGATTCCGCCGGCCGAAAGGCACGATCTGATCGGCGCCTATCATGCGCGCCTGACTTGCGGCGACGATGCCGTCGAAATGCTGGCGGCCAGCGCCTGGTGCGCATGGGAAGACTGCCTGACCACGCTGCTGCCGACGCCGTCGGCGTATGCCGAAGACGACCCGGCGCAATTGGCGCTGGCGCGCATCGAATGTCATTATTTCAAACATGAATCTTTTCTGCACGAAGGGCAGCTGATCGCGAATGCGCATCTGCTGGACGGCATCGCCGCGGTCATCGTGCAAGGCCGTTACGACGCGGTGGCGCCGCCGGTCAGCGCGTGGGAACTGGCGCGCGCATGGCCGCAGGCCATCTTGCAGATCGTGCCGGACGGCGCGCATGCGTCCTGCGAACCCGGCAATTTGCGGCGACTGATCATGGCGACCGACCGCTTCGCCGATTACCCGTGAATGAAGCCCGTGTTTGCGCGCGTTTTTTGGTTCTTGGAGGACCTCCGCATGCGTCGTGAGGCGGTGCGGGGAAAAAATATAAAAGCGGTTTTTTTGGAGTGGACATGAGCAAATTGATTGGACGCCGTATGCGGTACCGGAATTTGATAGGCGGCATTGCCGCGGCAATGCTGTTGTGCGCGCAGGCGCAGGCCGCGCCCGCGGCGCCGCAAGGCAACGATGCGATCTACATGTATCGCGGCGCGGATCGGGACCGGCAACTGGTCGACAAGGCCGCGCAGGAAGGCAAGGTAGTGATTTATACCTCGCTGGCGACCAAGGAATCGACGCCGTTGGCCAGCGCGTTCGAAAAGAAATACGGCATCAAGGTCGAACTCTGGCGCGCCAACAGCGATCAAGTGGTGCAGCGCGCAATCACCGAGGGAAAAGGCAAGCGCTACACGGTCGATGTGATGGAAACCAACGGCCCCGAAGTCGAAATGATGGCGCGGGAAAAACTGCTGTCGGAATTCTATACGCCATACCTCGCCGATTTGCCGGCCAGCGCTATCGCACCGAGCCGTTTATGGGTCAGCGACAGACTCAATTTCTTTGTCGTCGCTTTCAATACCAATAAATACAAGCGCTCGGATATGCCGGCGACCTATGACGGTTTCCTGGACCCGAAATGGAAAGGCCAGATCGGCATCGAAGCGACCGACACCGAATGGATGGCTGCCGTAATCAAAAAAATGGGCACCGAAAAAGGCATGCAATTTTTTCAGAAGCTGGCGGCGATGCGTCCCGACATGCGCAAGGGGCATATCTTGCTAGCCTCGATGGTGGGCGCAGGCGAAGTACCGGTGGCGTTGACCTTGTACAACGCCGAAGTGGAATCGTTGAAACGGACCGGCCAGCCGATCGACTGGGTGCCGGTCGATCCGGTGGTTGGGCGGCCGCAGGGCATAGGCGTGGCGAAGAACGCGCCGCACCCGTACGCGGCGCTGCTGTTCGCCGATTATGTGTTGTCGCCGGAAGGCCAAGCGCTGCTGGCGTCAATGGGACGGGTGCCGTCCAGCCATAAGATAAAAACCGCGCTGAATGACTTTCCGTTCGTGATGGCGTATCCGGACGTCGTGCTGGATGAAAACGATAAATGGCAAAAGCTGTGGGATTCCTTGTTTATGGCGCGATAAGCGGCTTGTAAAACGGCTTGCAAATAGCTGAAAAAGGAGGGGCATACGTCAAATATTTACGGGACAGCACGGAGCTTCATCCGCTCCTTGGCCATGGCTAGATTTTTTGTTTATTTGAATTATAAATACCAGAACCGACGCGGTACATGTCGAAATGGTTATTTAAAGGTATGATTGCCGCGAATTAGCTTGATAACATTTTTGCGGCGCGAATGAAAGGTTGCCGGCAAGTATGCTCCTTGCCCGAACCAACCTTGGGGTGCACCTGTAGCCATTGACGACGAGAAAATATCGCCATCGCCGCAGGGCTTGAAAAAAGAAGTTTGCATTGGTAAACTTCGTTCCGCATACAAGAAAAGAAGGTTTTAAAAGATTATGGAACTCAAGGCCAAGCCGACTAAGACCGGCAAACTGAAAACCCGGCTTTCGTCGGTGGCGAACGCTATCCGTTTGATCAAGGTTTTTTCGGACGACGAATACGAAATCGGCATCAGCGATCTCGGCAAACGCCTGCATTTGCCGAAAAGCACTGTGCATCGCCTCGCCACAACGCTGGTGGAAGTAGGCATGCTGGAACAGAATCCGGAAAGCGGTAAATACCGGCTGGGGCTGGTGGTGTTCGAACTGGGCTCTTTGGTGCGGCGCAAGATGGATTTTTCGAGCGAAGCCAAACCTTATTTGATGGAATTGCGCGAAAAGACCGACGAAACCGTGCATCTGGCGATTCTCGACCATGCCAGCATCGTCTACATCAACAGTCTGGAAAGCAAGCAGGCGATCCGCATGACGCTCGAAGTCGGCATGCGCAAACCGGCCTATGCGACCGCGGCGGGCAAAGTCATATTGGCGTTTCAGCCGGATGAAACGGTGGCCCGGCTGTTTGCCGGCGGACTGAAGGAATTGACGGCCAATACCATCGTCGATCCGGAAGCTTTCAGGCAGGAATTGGCTTCCATCCGCGCGCGCGGTTACGCCATTGCCGACGAAGAAAACGAACTCGGCGCACGCAGTCTGGCGGCCCCGGTGCGCGACCATTTCGGCAATGTGATCGCCGCCGCCAGCATCGCCGGCCCATCGCATCGCTTGACCAAGAAAATATTGATCTCTTTCGCGCCTGACGTCATCGCGGCCGCCGACGCCATCTCCGCGCGTCTCGGTTATCGGCCGCTGCGCTCGGCGCGGCAACATCATCTGAGCTGAAGCGAGGCCGTCCGGTCTCGGGCGGCGTCGCCGGCCGTATCGTAAGCCGCGGCATCCATTTCATTTTCAATCAGGGCCTGTGAACCAGGCCCTGACTCCCCCTCTCTCCGTGCCATGCATCCGCCGCGATGCAAGGGCGGAGCCTGTCTGCGTCCGTTTGCCGAGGGCATCAAATAGTGTTGACATCGACCTTCCAAATGGGTAAATTCAATTGTCTTTCTATATAGACCGATGTTCTTTATATCGGAACGATGGCGAGATCATAAAATAAAATCGGCGTAAATCTCTCCGGCGGGCGCTTAGACGACCGGGAACAGACGACCGAAAATCCGGAGACCCAGTGGTAGGAGACAACCATGTTGAAGGTAGGCGCCTTATATACGGGATACCCGAGCGAAAAAGGTGAGATTGTCAAAGCTGCCCGAAACGTCAGCCTTGAAGTGCCGGAAGGAAAATTGTCGACGTTGCCCGGCCCCGGCGGTTGCGGCAAGAGCACGACTTTGCGTTCGATCGCTGGATTGAAGTATTCGCGCAGGACTTTACGCGTCGTTGTCGTCTCGATAGCGGCGCTGTTCGGCGTTGCCAACGCTTATGCGCAGACCTCGGCGCCGCCTGCGATGTATCAAGGCGCGGACCGGATGCAGCGTCTGATCGACGGCGCGAAAAAGGAGGGCGCGCTGACCGTGTATACATCCATGGCGGCCAAGGACGATAGGCGCATCGTCAGCGCTTTCGAAAAAAAGTACGGCATCAAGGTCACGGTCTGGCGTTCCGGTAAAAACATGGTGCTGCAGCGGACCGTGACCGAATCGCGCGCAGGCCGCAACGAGGCCGACTTCGTCCTCAATCCATCGCCGGAAATGGAAGCATTGCATCGCGAGAAGCTGTTGCAGCCGGTCAGTTCGCCGGTGCAGAAGGATTTGATCCCGGCCGCGTTGCCCGCGCATCGCGAATGGACCGGCGTACGCGTGTATGTATTTGTCCAATCCTATAACACCGACAAGGTGAAGCCCGAAGAACTGCCGAAGACCTACGCGGATTTGCTGGATCCGCGCTGGAAGGGCCGCATCGGCATCGAATCCAAGCAGCAGGAGTGGTTTTATACACTGGTGCATGAGATGGGTGAAGAAAAGGGCCTGAAATATTTCCAGGACCTGGTCGCTAAAAACAAGATGACGCAGTACAACGGCAACTCGCTGCTGACCAATATGGTGCTTTCCGGAGAAGTGCCGATGGCGCTGGGCGTCTACAGTTATCTGGCCGATCAGTCGCGCGCCGTCGGCGCTCCGATCAACTATATCTCGCTATCGCCGACCATCGCCTACACCGACGGCATCGGTATCTTGAGCAAGGCGCCGCATCCCAATGCCGCGACTCTGTATTACGACTTCATGCTCACCGAGGGACAAAAGATTCTCTCCGATAACAAGGCCGTGACCACCAATAAACGCGATCAGCCCCTGCTGGCCAAATTCAAGCCGGTGTATATGAATTCGGAGCAGGTGCTCGACAGCGATGAAAAGTGGCAAAAGATATACGACGACACGCTCAATGGACGGATTGCGGCGCGTTGAGATTGACACGATATTGGAACGCTATGGAGAGGATGGCAGATAGATGAATGCGAAGGATAATGAACTGTTAATACAGACCGGTCCGGGCACGCCGATGGGCCAGCTGTTCCGGCGTTACTGGATACCGGCCTTGATGTCGAGCGAACTGCCGGAGAACGATGGCGCGCCGGTGCGCGTGAAGCTGTTGTCGGAGCGCCTGATCGCGTTCCGCGACACCGAGGGCAAGCTGGGCCTGATGGACGAATTCTGCGCGCACCGCGGCGTATCGCTGTGGTTCGGCCGCAATGAAGAAAACGGTCTGCGCTGTCCTTATCACGGTTGGAAATACGAGACGACCGGCCAATGCGTCGACGTGCCGTCGGAAACCGTGGAAAGCGGCTACTGCAAGAAAATCAAACTGAAAGCCTATCCGCTGATCGATCGCGGCGGCATCCTGTGGACTTACATGGGACCGCCGGAATTGCAGCCGGAACCGCCGGCCTACGAATGGACCACGGTGCCGGCCACGCAACGCTTCGTGTCCAAACGGCAGCAGGATTGCAATTACCTGCAGGCGATGGAAGGCGGTCTGGATTCCTTCCATTCGACTTTCCTGCACCGCATGTCGGTAGGCGTGGATCCGCTGCTCAAGCGCGATGCGGTCAGCGCGGCTTACATCAAGGCCGACAGCAAGCCGGAATTCGTGCCGCTGGAATCCCCCGGCGGCCTGTACATCGCGACCCGCCGCAATGCCGACACCGACAACTACTACTGGCGGGTGACGCAATGGATGATGCCTTGCTTCAACCTTTTCCCGCCGTATGAAGGCAATCCTTACGGCGGCCATGCCTGGGTGCCGATCGACGACGAACACGTCTATACCTATAGCTGGGATTACCATCCGGACCGCGCGTTGACCGGGGAAGAAATCAAGGCGATGAAGTCGGGGCAGGGAATTCATAGCTTGACCATCGAAGGCACCGCGCAGCCGATCGCCAATAAGGACAACGATTATTTGATGGACCGGCTCGCGCAAAAGGAACGCAAAACCTTTTGCGGCGTGATGGGCATTGCCGAGCAGGATGCCGCGGTACAGGAAAGCATGGGCGCGATCGAAGACCGCACGCGCGAACACCTGGTCGGTACCGACAACGGCATCATCATGACTCGTCATCGGCTGCTGCGCGCGGTCAAGGCAGTGCAGGCCGGCAATGCGCCTCCGGGCATCGACGCCGCCTCGCAGCGCGTGCGCGCCTTCGCTGCGGTGCTGCCGCGCTCGGCGCCATTGCATTCGGCGCCGGAAATGCAGATCGGCGCCGTCAAACAGCAGACCGAGACCGCCTGAGGCGTATACCGGTTGACGAAAAAAATGCCGGGTAAGCAGGGCAAACGGCCGATTCGGCGTTTCCCTTAAAAAAAATAATCAGGAGACATATGCAAACGATAGGATTGATTGGCGCAGGACGGATGGGAACGCCGATCATAGGCCACCTTGCGCGCAATGGTTTTAAAGTGCTGGTATGCGAACGCAATCAGGACCGCCGCGCCGACATCGAACAGCGCGGCGCCGCCTTGGTCGATTTGAAGACGCTGGCTGCCGAGGCGGAAGCGGTGTTGGTCTGCGTCGGGTACGACAAGGAAGTCCGGGAATTGTTGCAGGCGCCGGACGGCTTGCTGAAAACCGGCCGCAAGGGCGCGGTCATCGCGGTGCTCAGTACGGTGCATCCGAAGACCATGCAAGAGCTGGCCACGGAAGCCGATGGGTACGGCATGCATGTGATCGACGCGACCATCTGTCGTGGTGGCAGGGCGGCCGATACCGGCACGCTGTTGTCCTTCGTCGGCGGCCCGGTAGCGGTGATCGAACGCATCAAGCCGGTGTTGTCGGCCTATTCGTCGGATGTGGTGCATAGCGGCGACGTGGGCACCGCACAGGTGTCCAAAGCCTCCAATAATTTGATTCTGTGGGCCTGCCTGGTCGCCAACCATGAAGGGCTGGCGCTGGCGCAACGCTATAACGTCAATGTCGAAGCTCTGCGCGAAGCGCTGATGACCAGCAGCGCGGTCAACGGCGCGCTAGGCAATTGGGGCGGCCAGTCGATGGCGTGGGCCGACGACGATATGGAAATCGTCTCCGAAATGGCGGCCGATTGCGGCATATCGCTGCCGCAATCGGGTCTGGTGCGCGAAATTTGCCGCACGCTCAAACCGCGTCGTTACGAGCTGGACAAATACGGAGTATGACCATGCGCATCATTCTGGCAACCCTGCTCGGCTTGGCAGGCGCAGCGGCGCAGACGTATTCGCATGCCGCTGCTTCCGATCCTGCCGCGGTCGCGGCGATCGCGCAATATGACGGCAAAGACCGCCAGCAGCGCCTGGTCGATGGCGCCAGAAAGGAGGGCGAGCTGACGCTGTACACCTCACTGACGGTCGACGACATGGCGGTGATCAACAGCGCTTTCGAAAAGAAATACGGCGTCAAGGTAAAAATGTGGCGCGCGGCGTCGGATACCATTCTGACGCGTTCGCTGGGCGAGGCGCAGGCCGGCCGTTTCGAAGCCGATGTGGTGGAAGCCAGTACGCCGATCCTGGAAGCGCTGCACCGGGAAAAGCTGATGGCCGCGGTCAAATCGCCGTATCAGGACGATCTGATCCCGCAAGCGGTGCCGGCGCATCACGAATGGGTCGGATCGCGGCTCAACGTGTTCGTGCATGCGTACAACACCAATCTGATCAAGAAGGAGGATCTGCCCAAGACCTATGAGGATCTGCTCGATCCGAAATGGAAAGGCAAACTCGGCATCGAAGCCACCGACGAAGACTGGTTTGCCACGCTGGTCGGTTCCATGGGAGAGCAAAAGGGATTGCAGCTGTTCCGCGACATCAAGGCGAAAAACGGCTTGTCCGTGCGCAAGGGCCATACGCTGCTGACCAAACTGGTCGCTTCCGGAGAGGTGCCGTTTGCTTTGACGGTCTACAACTTCACTGCCGACCAGATCCAGAGGCAGGGCGCGCCGCTGGCATGGTATGTCATGCCGCCCGCGGTCGCCCGCGCCAACGGATTGGGGGTATCGCGCAAGGCGCCGCATCCGAACGCCGCCATTCTGTATTACGACTTCATGATCAGCGAAGAAGGCCAGCAAATTTTATTGAAGCGCAATTTCGTTCCCACCAGCACCAAGGTGGAGTCGCCGCTCGGGAAGACGCCATTGAAGGTGGTGGACCCCGCGCAAATTCTTGACAACGACCAGAAGTGGCTGACGCTGTACGATCAGATCGTCGTCAAGGGAAGCAAATAGCAAGATAACCAGGAGACACAGCATGGCAAAACCGAATTATCACAGCAATAAAAACCGCATTTTCGTGCGCGAGATCGCCGGCCAGTACAACCTGAAGACCGAACTGGAACGCTTGCGCGCCATGCCGCGCGTACGCAAAGGCAAGGACATCGAGATGACCGATGGACCGCAGGCGTTCAGCCGGCACTACATCGAACCGAAAGACGGCATCACGCAAAATTTTCATATCCACCTGGAAGAATACGCGCCGGGCGGCAAGTCGCAAAAACACGGCCACGTCAACGAAGCGGCGTTCTACATCCTGGACGGCGAAGGCTACGAAATTCACGACGGCATCCGCTACGACTGGAAGGCCGGCGATATCGCGATCGTGCACAACAACTGCGTGCATCAGCATTTCAACGCCAGCAGCACCAAGCCGGCGCGCGCATTGGTGCTCAAGACCAAGCCCATGTATCTGTTCATGAACATGCTGTTCCAGTATCAAGTGGAGCAGCGTTCGGACGAACCGGCGGTGGGCGGCGAAAACTTCGAGGCGCGCACGCTCGAAGAAGACTACAACCACGCAGAGTAAAGCGTGGGCCAGCCGCGCATCGATCGGCGATCGATCGCGATGAACGGTAATTCAGCACAGTAAAGGAGCGGAAAATGGCTTGGGGCGAATCGAAAGCATGGTTGAAAGGCAGCGCCAATCAGGAGCTGTATCAGGACTTGCTGGACGACGCGACAGCGGCGCCGGCGCGCAACGCAAAACGCAATAAGGTAGTGCATCCGGAAGACATGCCGTGGGAAATGTCGCGGCAGGGTCTGTTGAAGCATTTGCTCAATGAGCAGATGAACACCCGGATGGAATCGGTGAATGCCTATATGCAGATCATTCCCCCGGGCAGCCGTTCGGGCAAGCATCGCCATCTGGCCGAAGAAGCGGTGTATGTGCTGGAAGGCCGCGGCTACGACCTGCATCAGGATTGCGACGTCGAAATCACCGACACCTATCACTGGAAGGCCCAGGACGAAGTCAAGCGCTACGAATGGGAAGCCGGCGACGTGATCTATATACCGCCGAACACCATCCATCAGCATTTCAACGCCGATCCGGACCGTCCGGTGCGTCTGATCTCCGCGATCAACCGCATCTAT
>JAQGLY010000038.1 GCA_028292625.1 Herbaspirillum sp.
GGCCGCGGAGCGTTTCTTGCCGGGCGAATTAGGAGACGGCCAGCGTCCGAAGGCGTAATACGACCAGGCCGAGTGATAATCTTCGCGCGCAGCGGCGGGATTCTTGGCGAGTTCGCTTTCGGCGCGAGCCTCATAACGGTCGCCGATGGCCATCCAGGCGGCCGCCCATTGATCGCGATCGAGACTGTCGATATGCGATAGCGCTTCCCGTACGTCATCCGGCTTCAGGCCGGTCAGGGGATAAGCGTTACGGTCGGCGCGGGCTTGCGTTTCGGCCTTCAGTTCCGGCCACGTCCGGGTCTGCCATTGTTCCTGCGCATTGGCGTTCGAGGCCACCAACGCCGCCGCCAGGACGGTCAGCGTCATTTTTGCCGCGCGTCTGAAGTATTTGTTCCGAGACATGGGTTCTCCTCCATCTTTTTTGGGTAATTTGATTTTAGATGCATCGCTTGCACGGCCTTCATAGACCGTATTTTTATGATTTATGCAAACGATTGCATGAAATATATGCCTCGGATTGGTGCGGGTCAAGGGCATTTACCTTTGATTCCTCCGGTTGGAATTGTGCTGGCAGCAATCGAATGTCGATATATAGGCGCCAATATCAAAAATGGTGCATTCGATTGCAGGCTGTGCGGCAGATGCTGACGCGCCATGGTGGCCGCCTGCGCGGCCGCGTCGTTATAAGCGGCGGCCGATACCCCCTATACGCGTAGAGCCCATTTCCCACTGGACCGAGACGATATATTCAAGGGCGATTTCCCTATCAACCGCTCGCGCTATCCGCCGTCTGATACCGATGCAATAGGAGTGCAATATGACGATTCAGACCGTACAGGCGGACTGGCTGCTGGCGCAACCGGGTTCGCAAGAAGAACAGCGCGGCGCCGGCATCCTGATGGACGATGGCGAGATCGCGCGCATCGAGCCGATGGCGCAGACGGGCAGCGGCCTGATCGCGCTGCCGGGTTTGTCGAACGCGCACGATCACGGACGCGCGATCAGCTCCACCGCGCTGGGCGGCTTCGATAGGCCGCTGGAGTCGTGGCTGTTCTATCTGGGCGTGATACCGGGCCTGGACGCGTATCGCGTCGCGGCCGCCTCCTTCGGACGTTCGGCGCTGCGCGGCGTCGGGCGCGTCATGTGTCATCACACCCGCTTGCAAGGCTTGACCGATCCGATCAGCGAAGTGGGCGAGGTGGCGCGCGCGGCGCGCGATGTCGGCGTCCAGGTCGGTTTTGCGCTGGCCATGCGCGACCGCAACCCGATATCGTATGCCGACACCGGACAAACGCTGAACCAGTTGCCGGCCAGTATCCGTGCCGCCGTCAAGGCGCGGCTCGACGGCCCGTCGCTGCCGCCGCGCGAATATATGGCGCTGTCCGACGCCATCGCCGAGGAGTGGCACGGCCCCGGCTTCAATGTGCAGTACGGTCCGGCCGGGGTGCAGTGGTGTTCCGCCGAATTGCTGGAATTGATCGCCGACGCGTCCGCGCGTAACGGCCGCCAGGTGCACATGCATTTATTGGAGACGCGCTATCAGCGCGAATGGGCGGACCAGGCCTACCCCGACGGCATCGTGACTTATCTGCGCGACATCGGCTTGCTGAGCCCCAGACTGACGCTGGCGCATTGCGTGTACTGCCGGCCGGAAGAGTTGTCCATGATCGCGGAAAGCGGCGCCACTATCGCGGTCAACACCAGTTCCAATCTCGGTTTGCGCTCCGGCATCGCACCGGTCGGCGCCATGTTGGCGCAGGGCTGCAAGGTTGCGATGGGCCTTGACGGATTTGCGCTGGATGAGGATGACGACGCCGTGCGTGAACTGCGCCTGCTGCATCACCTGCACAAGGGCTGGGGCTACGAAACCGCCATGTCGCATGCGCAAGCCTGGCAGATCGCCAGCCGTTATGGCCGCTATTCGGTCAGCGGCGTCATCGACAACGGCACGCTGACGGCAGGTGAAGCGGCGGACGTGCTGTTGCTGGATGGCGGCGCCTTCATGCAGGATCGCCTGTTCGACGACGTCGGGGTATTCGACTTTGTGCTGGCGCGCGCCAATGCCAGCCACATCCGCAAGGTGATTGTCGGCGGCCGCACGATTGTCGACAACGGCCAGCTGACCGGCATCGATCATGCGGCCGTCATGAGCGAGGTGCTGGCCGAGGTGCGCGGCAAGATCGACCAGCAGGACGACTGGCGCCGGATAGTGCGCGAACTGGACGTCGCGCTCAAGCCGTTCTATCAGGGCAAGCAGCATCTTGGTTGTTGCTGAGGCGCGCGCAGCCATGCCCGCTGATCCGCAGCTCAGCCGGATTCCTGTCATCGACATCGCTCGCCTGCGCGGCGGCGGCGCCGACGATATCGCGCAAACCGCGGCGGAGTTGGGGCAGGCCTGCCGCGAAATCGGGTTTTTCTATATCAGCGGCCACGGCCTGTCCGAGGCCGATGCCGACCTGCTGATGGGCAGCGCCGCGCAATTCTTTTCGAGGCCGCCCGATTGGAAGAAGCAGTATTCGATCGAGCGCTCCGCGCACAATCGGGGATATGTCGCGCTGATGGGCGAGTCGCTCGATCCGCAACACACCGACATCAAGGAAGCCTTCAACATCGGACTGGAGCTGGCGCCGGACGATCCGGAACTGCTGGCCGGCGTCCCGTTTCGCGGTATGAACATCTGGCCCGACATCGCGGGATGGCGCGATACCATGCTGCATTATTTCGGCCGCATGCGCGAGATCAATCTGCTGCTGCACAAGGCGGTCGCCGTCGATCTCGGTCTTGCGCCGGATTTTTTCGACAGCAAATTTTCCAAGCCCTTGTCGACCTTGCGCCTGCTGCGTTATCCGCCGCAAGCGCAGGACCGCAAAGAGCTCGGCGCCGGCGTTCACACCGATTACGGCAACCTGACCGTCCTGCTGCAGAAAGTGGGCGGCCTGCAGGTGCAGGCGCTGTCGGGCGAATGGCTCGATGCGCCGGTGATGCCGGGCTGCCTGGTCTGCAACATCGGCGATTGCCTGATGCGGTGGAGCAATGACGTGTATCGTTCGACGCCGCACCGGGTGGTCAATCAATCGGGCGGCGAACGTTATTCCGTGGCTTTCTTTTCGGATCCGAATCCGGAAGCGCTGGTCGCTTGTCTGCCGACTTGCGTTTCCGCCGACCGCCCGGTCCGCTATGAGCCGATCAGCTCGGGAGCCTATCTGGCGGAACGTCTGAACGCCACCTACAAGTTCCGCCAATAGCAGGGCCTAGGGCTCGTTCAGTTAAGTCATTTCGGTTGGCGCGCTTCCTTCGATACGCCTTCGGCTACTCAGGACGAACGGTTTTCTTTGAACGCCACCAAGAACTCCGTTCGTCCTGAGTAGTCGCTTCAGCGACGTATCGAAGAAGCGCACCGGCCCAAAAATCTTCTTAACTGAACGACATTAGGCGCTAGGGCTGCAATTCGTTCCAGATATCGACGGCCAATTCGATCAGCGCCAGATCGCTGCCTGCCGGCCCCAGCAAGGACACGCCGATCGGCAAGCCTTCCGGCGTGGCGAACGGGATGCTGACTTGCGGCAGACCGGCCAGCCCGGCGATGCAGGTGATACGGATGGTGCGCATGCGAACCTGCTCGACTTCGTCGCTGCCGGCCGAACGCAACGGGGCGACGCTGGCGCAGGACGGCAGCACCGCGATGCCGCTGTCGCCCAGCAATCCGCGCACGCGCGCCTGGACCGAGCTTCGCCGTTCGCCCGCCGCGTCCGCCGCAGCCGCACCGATCCGGCTTACCGTGGTCCAGCGTCCGCCGATCGCCGGCCCGAACTCGGGGCGATGCTGCGTTATCCAATCGCCATGCGCCTGCCAGGCTTGATAGCCGCCTATCGTGAAATAGGTCTGGCGCCAGGATTCCAGTTCTTCCGTGGTCCCGCTTTCGGCGACGGTAGTACGCGAAGGCTGCAGCCGGCGTTCGAGCGCCGCAAACACTTTTTCCACCGGCGCGCGAAACACCGGGTCCGCCTGATTCACCGCATCCTCGAACAATACGACTTGCTCGAATCGATGCGCCGCGCCGGGTGGCAGCAATACTTTGGCGACCCGCTTGAAAACCTCGGGATCGGCGGCAAACCAGGTAGCGGTGTCGAAGCCGGGACTCAACGGGACCATCGCGTCTGTCGACAACAGGCCGTGCGTGGTGCGCAACCCCCATACGCCGCAGTAACTGGCCGGCACCCGCGTTGAGCCGCCGGTGTCGGACCCCAGCGCGAAATCGCACAAACCGGCCGCCACCGCCGCCACCGAGCCGCTGGAAGAACCTCCCGGCACCCGGTCCGGCGCGCGCGTGTTGGTCGGTGTGCCGTAATGGAAATTATCGCCATGAATGCTGTGCGCCAGCTCGTCGGTCAGTACTTTGCCGACCATCGTGGCGCCCGCCGCCAGCAGGGTGTCGACCAGCGGGCTGCTTAGCTCCGGCACGGGATGGGTGGCGAGCCAGGCCGGATTGCCGGCGCCGGTCGGATGACCGGCCACGTGGTACAAATCCTTGACCGCAAAGCGCAGGCCGGCCAACTCGCCCGATGGCGCGCCATCGATGACGAAGCGGCCATGCGGTACCCACGCGCCGACGGTATCGTCGATCGGGAAGGCGGAATCTCGGGCGGGTGCGGTGGGCGGTATGGTCATTGCGATTCTCTGTTTCTGGTCGATGGGATGGTTGCGGACGAAAGCAATGGCCGTGCCAATTGCACGGACGCTGCCTTGCCGGGTCGGGCAAGGGTCAGTCGGCCGCCGCCTCGGCAACGTCGATTTCGTAGCGGTCGAACAATTTCTGCAAGCTGCGGCGCATGACGATGCCGGCCTGGTCGGTCGGCATGTGCTGTTCCCGGGTCAAATCGAGCGGGACGTCGGATTCGGTTCCTTCCAGCAAGGCCTTGTCTTCCAGCGTGACGGCGCGATCGAAGGCGACGATTTTTTCCACGTCCATGCCTTGCCCCTGGTTCGCCAGCAGAATGAACTGGACCAGCATGGTGCGGCCGTCGTCAATCGGCACCTGGGCGTTGACCAGGATGTGCGGCGGTCCGTCCGGATAGTTCATCCGTATGCGGCAGACGAAAGGCAGGTGCCAGGTGGCGTCGATATCGCGCTCGTTTTGCCGGTCCTGCGCGTGATGCGCGATGTCGACCGGGATCTTGCTGCTGTAATGCAGGCCGCCGTCGAATTCGGTCACCTTCTGCTCGCGCGGCGTCAGGAAAGCCGGGTTGCCGAACGTGCCGAGGTGCACGAACGCGGGGTGCGCCATGTCGAGCTCGTTTTCCATCACGCGCAAGGGATGGACTTTCCATTCCTCGTAGAATTCATGCACGATCAGAAAACCGGGATCTTCGGCCTCCGGGATGCGCGGAATGTCCTGGACAGGATCGTCCAGCGCGACCCAGGCATAGCCATACCGTTGTTCGCAGCGGAACGCCCGGACCTTGCGCTTGCCGTGCTGGCCGGCGTCGGGCAGTTGCGGAACCAGCACGCATTGCCCGCTGCGGTCGTATTGCCAGCCATGATAGGGGCAGGCCAGCGCGCCATTGCATACCTTGCCCTGCGACAGCCGGGCGGAGCGGTGGCAGCAGCGGTCTTCCAGCGCGGCCGGCTGGCGCTGTCGGTCGAGGAACAGGGCCAGCGGCTGGCCCAGCAATTCAAACCGTTGCGGACCATCCTCCAGCAGCGACATGGGAATGACCGGATACCAGAATCTGCGAAATACGGGATGATCCATGACGCGCATGACGTTTCTCTCTGCAATGGTGAAAGGGCGAGCGCTCGGCCCGCGTGAACTCGGCTTGTGCGCTGGCGCTTAGCCGGTCTGTTCGCGCTGCGCCGCCGGGCGGGAGGCGAGCGCCTGTTGCGCTTCCCATACCTGCAGCAATTGCGCGACCACCGCGACGGCAATCGTTGCCGGCTCTTTTCCGGTGATGCCGGCGATGCCGATCGGGCAAGTCATGGCGCTCAGGCGCTCCTGCGCAATGCCGCGTGCGCGCAAGCGCCGCTCGAACTGAATGCGTTTGGTGCGCGAGCCGATCAGGCCGAACCAGCCGGCGCCGGTGTCTTCGCGCCGCAATATCCGTTCGGCCAGCCGCTGATCGAGCGCATGGCTGTGCGTCATGACCAGGAAACTGGCGTCCGCGGGCGCGGCGTCGACCAGCGCTTCGGGCGTATCGCTGGCTTCCACCGTCACATTGGACGGCAGCCGGGCCGGGAACATATCCTCCCGCTCATCGATCCAGACGATGCGGCAGGGCAGATCCGCCAAGGCGCGCACGATCGCCGCACCGACGTGGCCGGCGCCGAACAGAAACAATTGCGAATGACAGGGCCGGTATGGATCGACCAGCCAGCGTGCGCCGGCCGGGTCGCGCATCAGGTGGCAGGGGGCATCGAAATCGATGCCGGCAAACGGCGGCTCCGCCGCGCCGGCAAGGCAGCGGCCCGACTCATCGAGCAACAGCGGCGCGGCTGCGTTATCCAGCGCGGTCAGTCGCCAGCTGCTTAATCCGTCACGGCTGCGTTGTTGCAAGCGATCGAATAGGCCATGCGCACCATGCTCGACCCGCTCGAACGACAAATGCACCACGCCGCCGCAGCATTGACCGAGGGTGGGGCCGAGCGGCAGGCGTTCCAGACGGCGCTGGCTCTGGATCTCCCGGCCCGGCGACGCAAGCATTTCTCGCGCGGCATTGCAGGCGCACAGCTCGAGATGGCCGCCGCCGATGGTGTCGAATTGACGCTCGGCGGTGACCAGCATGCGCGCGCCCGACTCGCGCGGCGCCGAACCGTGGGTTGCCGCCACGGTGACAAGGATAGCCGGCCCATCCAGACCGGAAAGCGCTGTCAGCCAGTCGTTCATGATGGCGCCTGCGGGTGCGCGGCAGCCAGCACGGCGTCGACCGCGTTCAGGATTTCCTCGCTGGTGGCGGGCGCATTGAGCGGAGGGTTGACGCGATAGTCGCCGACGCTGGCGATCGCGTCGCGTATCGCAAAAAATACCGAGAAGGGCAACAGCAGCGGCGGCTCGCCCACCGCCTTGGAACGGTGGATGGAATCCGCCACGTTCGCGTTATCGAACAGTTTCGTGCGGAAGTCGGCGGGGCAGTCCGAGACTGCAGGTATCTTGTAGGTGGAAGGTGCATGCGTCATCAGCTTGCCGTCGGCGTTCCACCACAGTTGCTCGGTGGTGAGCCAGCCCATGCCCTGGATGAACGCGCCCTCGACCTGGCCGATGTCGATGGCCGGATTGAGCGAGCGGCCGGCATCGTACAGCGAGTCGGCGCGCAGCAGTTTCCATTCGCCCGTCAGCGTGTCGATCACCACTTCGGATACCGCGGCGCCATACGCAAAATAAGCGAACGGGTTGCCGGTCATGTTGGGCCCGTCCCACGACAGGCCGGGCGTCGCATAGTAGCCGTCCGACCACAACTGGACGCGCGCCAGATAGGCCTTCGCCACTACCGCGCCGAACGCCAGCGATTGGCCGTTGACGTGAACGCGGTTGTCGTAAAAAGTCACGGCGTCGGCCGTGCCGCCCCAGGCGCTCGCGGCAAACGCGGCGAGCCGGTCGCGGATCTGGCGCGCGGCGTTTTCGGCCGCCTTGCCGTTCAAATCGGCGCCGGTGGATGCCGCGGTGGCGGAGGTATTGGCCACCTTGCTGGTGTCGGCGGCGGTGGCGCGCACCCGGTCCAGCGTGACGCCCAGTTCATGCGCCACCACTTGCATGATTTTGGTGTTGATGCCCTGTCCCATTTCGGTGCCGCCATGACTGACCAGTATCGAGCCGTCGACATAGACGTGGACCAGCGCGCCGGCCTGGTTCAGATGCGGCAGATTGAACGAGATGCCGAATTTCAACGGCGTCAGCGCAAGGCCTTTCTTCAGCACCGGGCTGGCCGCGTTATAGGCCTTGACCGCTGCGCGGCGTTGCCGGTAATCGCTGCTCTGTTCCAGCTCGGCGATCAATTCGTGGATCACATTGTCCTTGACCGTCTGGCCGAACGGCGTGACGTTGCGGCCCTCGCTGTCGTTGCGTCCATACAGATTGATCTTGCGTACTTCCAGTGCATCCTTGCCCAGATTGCGTGCGATATCGTCAAGCACGTATTCCATCGCAATGGCGCCTTGCGGCCCGCCGAAACCGCGAAACGCGGTGTTGGATTGGGTATTGGTTTTTCCGCACAAGGCGACGATATCCACATCCGACAGATAATAGGCATTGTCGTAATGGCAGATTGCGCGGGTCGCCACCGGACCGGACATGTCGGCGGAAAAGCCGGCGCGCAACACCATTTCAACGCGGGCCGCCGCAATCCGGCCCGCGTCGTCGTAACCGACTTCGTATTCGTAATAAAAACAGTGGCGCTTGCCGGTCACCAGCATGTCGTCGTCGCGGTCGGCGCGCAGCTTGACCGGGCGTTTCAAACGGGCCGCGCACAAGGCCGCCGCCGCGCACCACAGCGCCGATTGCGATTCCTTGCCGCCGAAGCCGCCGCCCATGCGCCGGCACTCGACCACTACATGATGCGATTGCAGTCCCAGCACCTTGGCCACCACGTGCTGCATTTCGGAAGGATGCTGGGTCGACGCCAGCAGCAGCATGCCCCGGTCCTCTTTCGGAATCGCGTAGGCGATCTGGCCTTCCAGATAAAACTGCTCCTGGCCGCCGACGAACAGCGTGCCGCGCACCTTGTGCGGCGCTTTCTCGAACGCCTGCCGGAAGTCGCCGCGCTGCAGGCGCATCGGCGGCAGCACATAGGACTGGGCCTGCCGGGCTTGCTGCGGCGTGAAGATGGCGGGCAGCTCCTCGTATTCGATGCGCGCCATGCGGGCGGCTTGCCGGGCATGCTCGTAGCTGTCGGCGACCACCACGAAAATCGGCTGCCCGACATATTGCACGACGCCGTCGGCCAATACCGGGTCGTCATGTATCACGGGTCCGCAATCGTTGACGCCGGGGATGTCGCGCGCCGTCAAAACCGCTACCACGCCCGGCGCGCTTTTGACGGCGTCCAGATCGAGCGCCTTGATCCTGGCATGCGCCTTTTGCGACAGACCGAACGCGGCCTGCAGGGTGCCTTGCAGCTCCGGAAGATCGTCGGTATAGGCCGCTTCGCCCAGTACATGCAGCACCGCCGATTCGTGCGGATGCGCTTGCCCGACCTCCGCCCAGGCGGTCGGATCGGCAGCGGCGAGCAATTCAGTTGGCGAGTTCATAGTCAGATGATTTACGGGATTAGGCAGAGGCGAACACGTTGACGGCGGCAGCCGCCAGCGGCGCATCGGGGCGGGTTTCGAGCCAGAAGCGGCGCAGCAGGTTTTGCGCCGTCTTCTGCCGATAAGCGCCGGAGGCGCGCATGTCGGATAGCGGCGCGTAATCCTGCGCCAGCATCGCGCTCGCCGCATTCAGCGTCGCTTCGTTCCATGGCCGGCCGCGCATGGCCGCTTCGGCGCCTGCCGCGCGCTGCGGCGTGGCCGCCATGCCGCCGAACGCAATCCGGGCACTCTCGATGACGCCGTTGTCCAGCGTCAGCGCGAACGCGGCGCACACGGCCGAGATGTCCTGGTCGTAGCGCTTGGCCAGCTTATAGGTGCGCCAGCGCAGGCCCGCACGCGGCAGCGGAATCCGTACGGAAGCGACCACCTCATCGGGAAGGAGATCTTTTTTCTGGTAGCCGAGATAGAAGTCTTCCAGCGGCAGGATGCGTTTTCCCTTGCCGCCCTGCAACACGATTTCCGATCCCAGCGCAATCAGCCACGGCATCGAATCGCCGATCGGCGAACCGTTGGCGACATTGCCGCCGAGCGTGCCCGCATTGCGGATCGGCATGGAGGCGAAGCGCTGCCACATATCGGTCAGTTCGTCCGGGTAGCGACGGCAGGCCGCCGCATAGGCGTCGTTGAGCGAGACGCCGGCGCCGATTTCCAGCATGCCGTCGCGTTCGGACACGGTTTTCAGTTCGGCGACCTTGCCGAGATAGATGACGTCGCCGATATCGCGCAGTTGCTTGGTGACCCACAAGCCGACGTCGGTGGAGCCGGCCAGCAGGCAGGCCTCCGGTTGCGCCGCCCGCAACGCGAGCAATTGCGCCATGCTGCGCGGCGTGTAAAAGCTGCGGCCGTGCGACGTATAGGTGAAGACGTCCTTGCGTTCCAGCCCGCGCAGCAGCGTGGCGAGGCCATTGCGATCGAATGACACCTGCGGCAGTTCGACCATGCGCTGCGCTGCGTCAATGATGGGGCGGTAGCCGGTGCAGCGGCACAGATTGCCCGACAGGGCGTTATCGATTTGCCTGCGTTGCGGCGCGCATGCGCTGCCTTCCTGCTCAAGATACAGCGCCCACAGCGACATGACGAAGCCGGGCGTGCAAAAGCCGCATTGCGAACCATGACATTCCACCATCGCCTGCTGCACCGGATGCAGGCTGCCGTCGGCTTGTTTCAGATCCTCGACGGTGAACAAGGCCTTGCCGTCCAGCGTCGGCAACAGCTGGATGCAGGAATTGACCGTCTTGAACGTCAGCCGCGCATCCTGCAGTTCGGCGACCACCACGGTGCAGGCGCCGCAATCGCCTTCGGCGCAGCCTTCCTTGGTGCCGCTGCAATGCAAATCGTCGCGTACGTGACGCAGAACGGTTTGCATGGTCGCGGCGCGCTCCACTTCCTGGATTTCGCCGCGATAGTAAAAACGTATAGGGTCTGGCATGGTTTTCAATCGGTTGAATATAAGGGCAGATTAGCATTCCGCTCTATCGGTGATATATCGATTCGCGCATGAGCGCCATGCGCGATTTCATATCTGTAAATGGCACGCTTTATGCGGCGCGGAGCAATTCCGGCGGCAAAAAATCGTGTCGTCTTTTGGCCGTTTATTCTTTCCGCACCAGTTTGAACTGGCGCACCACTTTGCGGCGTGCTGCGCGGCGGAAAAATGGGATGCCTATACATATTAGGCATGAAGCAAATAGACGCATGGATATGGCGTGGCACAATAATTGCTGAACGCTTGATGACCATTCACGAAAGTTACGATCATGAATCCGCGACTTACGCTTACCAAGATCACCAAGCGATATCCCGCCGTTGTCGCCAACGATGGAGTCGATCTCGTCGTATTGCCTGGAGAGATTCATGCCGTACTGGGTGAAAACGGCGCCGGCAAATCGACCCTGATGAAAATCATCTACGGCGCCGTCAAGCCGGATGCCGGCGACGTCATCTGGAACAGCCGGGAGGTTCACATCGCCAACCCGGCGGCCGCGCGCAAGCTCGGCATCGCGATGGTGTTTCAGCACTTCTCGCTGTTCGACACGCTGACCGTCGCCGAAAATATCGCGCTCGGTTTGCCGGGCGATACCAAACTCGACGAACTCGAAAAACGCATCACGGCCACCGCCCGGCAGTACGGGCTGGAACTGGAGCCGCAACGCCACGTGCATACCTTGTCGGTCGGCGAACGGCAGCGTGTCGAAATCGTGCGCGCGTTGCTGACCAATCCGCAATTGCTGATCCTGGATGAGCCGACCTCGGTGTTGACGCCGCAGGCGGTCACGAAATTATTCGAAACCTTGCGCAAGCTGGCGTCGGAAGGCTGCAGCATTTTGTATATCAGCCACAAGCTCGACGAAATCCGTGCGCTGTGCCACACCTGCACCGTGATGCGCGGCGGCAAAGTCACCGGCGTGTGCGATCCGCGCCAGGAAAGTTCGGCCAGCCTGTCGCGCATGATGATCGGTGCCGAATTGCCGCAACTGAAGCATTCGGGCAGCGCGGCCGGCAAGGTGGCGTTGACGGTCGAAGGCCTGTCTCTGGCCAAGAACCATCCGTTCGCCACCGAGCTGCGCGATATTTCCTTCGAATTGCACGCCGGCGAGATTCTCGGACTGGCCGGCATCTCGGGCAATGGCCAGCAGGAACTGCTGGCTGCCTTGTCCGGTGAAGACCCGCGCGCCGGGCATGCTTCGATCAAGCTCGACGGCCAGCCCATCGGCCGGCTCAACGCCGCGCAACGGCGCGCCAAAGGATTGGGCTTTGTGCCGGAGGAACGGCTCGGCCGCGGCGCCGTGCCGGAAATGTCGCTGGCCAATAATGTATTGCTGTCGCACCAGGGGCCGGCCACGGTTGGCTGGGGGTGGATCAAGGGCAGGGCGATCAATGCGCTGGCCGCCTCCATCATCCAGCGCTTCAATGTCAAGGCCGGCGGTCCGCAGTCGGCCGCCAAGAGCCTGTCGGGCGGCAATCTGCAGAAATTCATCGTCGGCCGCGAAATCATGCGCAGTCCGCGCGTGCTGCTGGTGGCGCAGCCGACCTGGGGCGTCGATGTCGGCGCCACCGCGCAGATCCGCGCGGAACTGATTGCGATGCGCGACGCGGGTTGTGCGGTGCTGGTGATTTCGGAAGAGCTGGACGAGCTGTTCGAAATTTCCGATCGCCTCGCGGTGCTGGCGAAGGGGCGCTTGCGGCCGGCCATTCCCACCGCGCAGGCGACGGTCGACCAGATCGGCATGTGGATGAGCGGTTTGTGGGACGAGGCTGACGCCGCGCCGCCGGTTGAAGTTTACAAGGAGGTTGTCAATGCTTAGCCTGCAGCCGCGCGCTGCCCCTTCCGCCCGAATGATGTACCTGTCTCCGGTGCTGGCCGTCTTGCTGACCGTCCTGTGCGGCACGATATTGTTTGCCGTACTCGGCGCCAATCCGATGGCGGGGCTGGGCGTTTTTTTCTGGGAGCCCATCAAGAACCTGCGCGGCTGGACCGAGATCGGCGTCAAATGCACGCCCCTCATCCTGTGCGCGGTCGGCTACGCGATTTGCTATCGCGCTTCGGTGTGGACCATCGGGGCGGAAGGCATGCTGCTGGCCGGCGCGATGGCCGGCGGCGGCGTGGCGTTGGCGATGGACCATGGCAGCAGCGGCGGTGCGTTAGCGGTCACGCTCATCGTCATTGCGGGAATACTCGGGGGGATGGCCTGGGCCGGACTCATCGCATTAATGAAGGACAAATTCAACACCAATGAAATCCTGGTCTCGCTGATGCTGGTCTACGTGGCCGAACTGGTGTTGAGCTATCTGGTGCACGGGCCATGGCGCGATCCGCAGGGGTTTAACTTTCCCCAGTCCAAACCGTTTTCCGACGGCTTCCTGATGCCGGCGCTGATATCGGGATCGCGCTTGAACTATGGCTTCGTCATTGCATTGCTGAGCATTTTCACGGGCTGGGTTTACCTCTCGAAAAGCTTCGGCGGTTTTCGTCTGCAGGTTGGCGGCATGGCGCCGGCGGCGGCGCGCTATGCCGGGTTTTCCCAGCGCAAGGCCTTGTGGATTGCGTTGCTGATCGGCGGCGGAACTTCCGGTCTGGCCGGCGTGATGGAAGCCATCGGTCCGGTCGGGCAGTTGATGCAAGGCATGTCGCCCGGATACGGCTTCGCCGCCATCATCGTCGCCTATCTTGGCCGGCTGCATCCGGTCGGCATCTTGTTTTCCAGTTTCATCATGGCGCTGTTTTACATCGGCGGCGAACTGGCGCAATCGCGGTTGGGCTTGCCGAACGCCCTCACTGGCGTGTTCCAGGGAATGCTGCTGTTTTTCATGTTGGGCACCGATATCCTGATTGCCAATCGCATCCGCTGGGGGAACGAAAATGAATGATTTCCTGACGATTCTGGCGCCCGCGCTGGCCTCGACCGTTAATGCGGGTACGCCGTTGATGCTGGCGGCCTTCGGCCTGCTGATCAACGAGAAGGCGGGCGTGCTCAACCTGGGTTCGGAAGGCATGATGCTGGTCGCCGCGATCGCCGGTTTTGCCGCCACCATCAGTACCGGCAGCGTTACCGTCGGCTTCATCGCCGGTGCATTCGCGGGCATGGTGGCGAGCGCATTTTTCGGCTGGATGGTGCTGTGGCTGGGGACCAACCAGTATGCGACCGGGCTGGCGCTGACGATTTTCGGCACCGGCGTATCGACCTTTGCGGGCAAGCCCTACGTCGGGAAAAGTCTCAATTCCGTGGGCTTCTCCGTGCCGTGGCTGTCCGATATCCCTTTCGTCGGCACGGTGTTGTTCAAGCACCATGCAATGGTCTACATCTCGCTGCTGATATGCGCGGCGCTGGCGTGGTTCCTGACGCGATCCCGCGCCGGCCTGGTGCTGCGCGCGGCCGGGGAATCGCCTGAATCGGCGCATGCGCTCGGTTATGACGTGCGCATGATCCGCTTCTATTCGGTCTTGTTCGGCGGCGCGTGCTGCGGCCTGGCCGGCGCCTACCTGAGCCTGGTGTATACCCCGCTGTGGCAGGAGGGCATGACGGCAGGCAAAGGCTGGATCGCGCTGGCGCTGACCACCTTTGCCTGCTGGAAGCCATGGCGCGTGGTGGCCGGCGCCTACCTGTTCGGCGGCGTCACCATCCTGCAACTGAATCTGCAGGGTCTGGGCGTCGACGTCGCCTCGCAGATCATGGCCATGCTGCCGTATCTGTCGACGATCGTGGTGCTGGCGCTGATTTCGCGCAATCAGGATTGGATACGCCTGAATATTCCGGCGTCGCTGGGCCGGAATTTCAATCCGAATGCCACTTAGTTTAGCTTGCCGCGCTTTTGTGACTTGCTTGAAGTTTGCTTGACTGAAGTTTGTTTGTCGATACGTGTAAATAATCCAAATTGTTTTGCTTATTCCAGGGGGAATGTTATGGTCGATTTTAAGAGACGTATCACGTTGAAAACAGGCGTGCTGCTGGCGGCGTCGATGCTGATGCTGGCTGCGTGCAGCAAGAAGGAAGAGCCGGCGCCTGCCGTATCCGCACCTGCCGCGGCAGCGGCGGCGCCGACGGCAGCCGCCGCCGGGCCGTTGAAAGTAGCGTTTGTGCTGAACGGCCCGATCGGCGACGCCGGCTGGTCGTTCGCCCACAGTCTGGCGATCAAGGAAGTCGAAAAGGAATTCGGCGACAAGATCAAGGTCTCCTGGGTCGACAACGTGCCTGAGGGCGCCGACTCCGAGCGCGTGTTCCGCGATTTCGCGACGCAGGGCAACAAGCTGATTTTCGGCACCAGCTTCGGCTATATGGAACAAATGCTCAAGGTCGCCAAGGAATTTCCGGATGTGAAGTTCGAACACGCCACCGGCTACAAGACCGCCGCCAATCTGGCGCAATACAACGTCAGGAACTACGAAGGCTCCTATCTGACGGGCGTTATCGCCGGCGCGATGACCAAGACCAACAAGCTGGGCATCGTGGCGTCTTTCCCTATCCCCGAGGTGATCCGCAACATCGATGCGTATACGCTGGGCGCGCAATCGGTCAATCCGAAGGTCACGACCAGTGTGGTATGGATCTCGACCTGGTTCGATCCGGCCAAGGAACGCGATGCATCCAACGCCATGATCGGCCAGGGCGTCGATGTATTGAACCAGGTGACCGATTCGATCGCCAGCGTCCAGCTGGCGGAAGAGAAGGGCGTCTATGCGTTCGGCATCGATTCCGACATGTCCAAGTGGGGTCCGAAAGCGCATCTGGCTTCGGCCGCCATCAATTGGGCGCCGTACTACAAGCAGGCGATCCAGAATACGCTGGACGGAAAATGGACCAACGGCAGCAACTGGTGGGGCGCCAAGGAAGGCATGACCCTGATGTCTTCGATCAACCCTGCGATACCTGAAAAGATCCGGAAACTGGTCGATGAGAAGCTGGCGGGCATGACGGCAGGCACTTTCAATGCGTTCACCGGCCCTATCGTCGATGCCTCCGGCAAGGAAATGGTCGCCGCCGGCAAGGCCATGCCAGATGAACAGCTGATCGGTTTGAATCTTTACGTCAAAGGCGTGAAAGGCTCGATTCCTAAATAAGGAATCGGCGATTCGGTTTAGGGCCTGTTCACAGGCCCTAATTGATGGCTGCCGCCGGTACGGGGCAGTTTTTTTATTGGGAGAAAGCATGGCAAATTCGGCAAGCGCGCCGGCGCAGGACGGCGATTTACACCCGCGCGACGAGCATTTCCTGCGCCGCGCGCTGGAAGTGGCGGAGAGATCCAGGGCCGCCGGGCGCCATCCGTTCGGTTCCATCGTGGTGGACGAACACGGCACTATCGTGGCCGAGGCGTTCAACAATTCGCTGCCGCCGGACGGCGATCCGACCCAGCATGCCGAGCGGCTGGTTGCGGCGGAGGCGGCGCGCAAGCTGTCGCCGGAAGCCTTGTCCAGGAGCACCCTGTACACCAGCGCGGAACCGTGCGCGATGTGTTCGGGCGCAATTTATTGGTGCAATATCGGGCGTGTGGTGTATGTGTTGTCGGAGCGCACCTTGCTGGCATTGACCGGCGATCATTCGGAAAACCCGACCTTGTCCCTGCCATGCCGCGAAGTGTTCGCGCGCGGCCAGAAAAAGATCGAAGTCATCGGACCGGTCCTCGCGCTGAGCGAGCAAGCGGCTGCCCCGCATATCGGATTCTGGGAGTGACGGCATGAACCAGTCGCTGCCACCCTATGTCGTGACCTGGCAAGCCGCCGGCAAGCCCGAACCGGATCGCGGCGCTGCCTATGACTCGACGTACCCGGTGACATTGCGCGACGGCAGCCGCCTGACCTTGCCGATACGCCCCCTGCCGGGCGGCGCACAGGCGATTGCGCTGCTGATGTCGAACCAGACTGCGTTCGCGGTGGAGCAGGCGCTGGCCAGCCGCATGATCGAGCTGGTGCGTCCGCTGCGGCCTGAAATGATCGTCGCCGTTCCCACCATGGGCCTGGATTACGCGCGCCTGGTGGCGTCTGGCCTGGGCTTGCCGCATTACGTCGCGCTCGGCCTGTCGCGCAAGTTCTGGTATGACGATGCCTTGTCGGAAGCGACCGTGTCGGCCACCAGCCCGGAGCAGCAGAAGCGGCTCTATCTCGATCCGGCCCTGCTCGACCGTCTGGCCGGCAAGCGCGTGGTTCTGATCGACGACGTGATGCATACCGGCGTCACCATGGCGGCGGCGGTGCGCCTGCTGACGCGATTAGGGACCCGGATCGAGGCTGTGGCGGTCGTGCTGACCGAGAGCAATACCTGGCGCGGCACAATGGCCGGAATCGACCCGCAGTGGCCGCAAAAGGTGCTGGCGCTGGGCCATATTCCGTTGTTCAGGCGGACTGCCGGGGGCTGGGAAGCGGAACCCGGCACCGGGGCCGTCAGTTGAAGGCGGCGGCCAGCGCCTTGAGCGGCGCGGCCCAGCCGATGATGCCGCCCTGCGCGACGATCATCGCGATGGTCGCCTTCTTGTATTCGGGAAAGTAGCTTTCGGTCGCATCTTCGATCAGCAGGCATTCGTAGCCCCGGTCGTTGGCTTCGCGCATCGTGGTTTGCACGCAGACCTCGGTCGTGACGCCGGCAAACAGCAGGTGCGTGATGCCGCCGCGTTGCAGAATGGCCGACAGCTCGGTGGCGTAAAAGGCGCCCTTGCCGGGCTTGGCGATCACGGTTTCGCCGGCTGCCGGGGCCAGCTCCGCAATGAAGTCGCTGCCGGTTTCGCCGTTCACCAGGATCCGCCCCATCGGGCCGGCGTCGCCGATCTTCAGCGCGTTGCCGCCGCGCATGAGCTTGGACGGAGGGCAATCCGACAAGTCCGGATTGTGGCATTCCTTGGTATGGATGACGGCAATGCCGTTGGCGCGGCACAAGGCCAGTAATTTTTGCGTGGTCGGGATGATCGCGCGCAGCAGCGAGACGTCGTTGCCGATCGCCGCGCCGAAGCCGCCATCCTCGATGAAATCGCGCTGCATGTCGATCACGATCAGCGCGGTGCGGCCGGGATCGAACGGGTAGTCGTAGGGGCGGGCATTGACGGTAAGCATCGGTGTTTTCCTCAAACGCTCATGCTTACCGCATGCGTATGTCCGGCCATGTAGCTGCCGATCTCCGGCACGTTGAAATGTTCGCGTTCGACCTCATGCACCAGTTCGCCTTCGCTCATGACGACGATGCGGTCGGCCAGCGTCAGCAATTCGTCCAGGTCCTCGCTGATCAGCAATACCGCGGCGCCGGCGTTGCGCGCGGCCATGATGCGGCTATAGGTTTCCGCCACCGCCGCGAAGTCCAGGCCGAACACCGGGTTGGCCACGATCAGCACCTCCACCGTCTGCGACAGTTCGCGCGCCAGCACGGCGCGCTGCACATTGCCGCCCGACAGCGTATCGATGCGGGCGCCGATGCCGGCGCATTTCACATTGAAATCGGCCACATAGCGGCGCGCCTGCTCGGCTTGCGGCGCCTTGCGCAGCCAGATGCCGCCGGCCAGCGGCGCGACGTCGAAATTGCGCAAGGCCATGTTGTCGGCCACGCTCATCCCGACCACACTGGCGTTCCTGAGCGGCTCTTCCGGCAAGCTGTACAGTTTGTGGCGTCTGATCTCTTCACGGCTGGCGGTATACGGCTCGCCGTGCACCGTGACGCTGCCGGCTTCGCGGTCGCGCTGGCCGAGCAGCGCTTCCACCAGTTCGCGCTGTCCATTGCCGGAGACGCCGGCAATGCCGACGATCTCGCCCGGCTTGACCGCTATTTTGACGTCCCGCACCGCGAGCGGTCCCTTGTCGCCGCGCACTTGCAGGCCGTCGATCGCGAGCCGCGGCGCGGCCGCCGCATCGACCGGGTTGCGCGCCAGGTTGGGGGCGGGCGGTGTGTCGCCGACCATCATTTCGGCCAAGGCCTGCTGGGTCAGCTGCGCGGTTTTTCCGCTGCCGATAAAGCGCCCGCGCCGCAGTACCGACACCGTGTTGGCGAAGGCCATCACTTCACGGAACTTGTGGGTAATCAGCAGCACGCTCAATTCGCCGCGCGCGCACAGGTCGCGCAGCAGGCCGAGAATCTCATCGGCTTCCGACGGCGTCAGCACCGAGGTCGGCTCGTCCAGAATCAGGAAACGGCGGCGCAGGAACAACTGCTTGACGATTTCCACCTTCTGCTTTTCGCCGGCGGCCAGCGACGATGCCGCGGCGTCGAGATCGATCCTGAACGGCACGGTGCGCATGAAGGCATCGAGCGCGGCGCGTTCGGTTTTCCAGTTGATGGCGGCCGGCAGCTTGCCCTTGGCGATCACCAGGTTCTCGGCCACCGTCATCGACGGAATCAGGGTGAAATGCTGGTACACCATGCCGATGTGCGCGGCGTCGGCGTCCTTGGGCGAAGCGATCGGCGTTTCACGGCCGTCGACCATGATCTGGCCTTGGTCGGGACGGTAAAAGCCGACCAGGCATTTGACCAGCGTCGATTTGCCGGCGCCGTTTTCGCCCAGCAATGCATGAAAATCGCCGGCCTCGACCTTGAGCGAAACATCGTCGAGCGCCGCCAGCGGGCCGAAATGTTTGCTCATGCCCAGCAATTCGATCGCGATCGCTGTCATGGGGCGGTCCGTTTCACAGCGCCTCCAGCAATTGCGCCGAGCCGGTGGTGGCGCCGAACACGCCGCCCTGCATCTTGACCATCTTGATCGCGGCCAGGTGATTGCCGGGATCGGTCGCGCCGCAGGCGTCTTCCACCAGCAGGCATTCGAAGCCGCGGTCATTGGCTTCGCGCATGGTGGTATGCACGCAGACGTCGGTCGTGATGCCGGTCAGCACCAGATTCCGGATGCCGCGCGTGTGCAGGATCAATTCCAGGTCGGTCGCGCAAAACGAGCCCTTGCCCGGCTTGTCGATAATGATTTCGTGCGGCAGCGGCGCCAGTTCCGGGATGATGTTCCAGCCGATTTCGCCGCGCACCAGGATCTTGCCGCACGGGCCGGGGTCGCCGATGCCGGCGCCGATCTGGCGGCTGCGCCAGCGCTTGTTTTCCGGCAGGTCGGAGAGGTCGGGGCGGTGCCCTTCGCGGGTATGGATGATGTGATAGCCGCCGGCGCGCATTTTCTTCAGCAGCGCCTTGATCGGCGCGATCGGCGCGCGCGTCAGCGACAGGTCGTAACCCATCTTGTCGACATAGCCGCCTTTGCCGCAAAAATCGATCTGCATGTCGATCACGATCAGCGCTGTGTTGTTCGGCGACAGTGCGCCGTTATACGGCCACGGATAAGGGCCGGCGGGAATGAATTTTTTAACCATGACGGTGGCCTTATCGGTTGTAAATGCGGGTCGGCGGCGGAAAACCGCAAGCGGCCCCGTCCTTGTGCACAACCTCGTCTTCCCAAGGCAACTTGTATTTGCCGGCGACGAGATCGGTCATATAGGTATAGGGGCAGTCCTGGGCGCCACCCTTGACGGCCACGTAGCCGCGGTGGCCGAACTGGTAGATATTGTTTTCCACGCCCCAATGCTTGCGCGCTTCGCGCACCAGGTCCGGCCGCAGTTCGCAATAGACCACTTCGTCCGGACGGTTGCCGCCTTCGACCAGCGGCATGCCGTCGAAGTTCACGAACATCGCTTCGCCCATCGAATCCCAGGTGCCGTCGCTGCCCGACATGCACACGCTGGCGGTTTGCATCAGGTTGCAGAACGCATTGGCCTGATTGGTGATTTTCCAGCTGTGGCGGATCGGCGCGGTGTAACCCGCGGTGCGCAGCATGATTTCGGCGCCTTTGTAGGCCGCCTCGCGCGCCATTTCGGGGAACATGCCGTCGTGGCAAATGATCAGGGACAGCTTGCAGCCGTTGGGCCCGTCGCAGACCGGGATGCCGAGGTTGCCCGGTTCCCACGGCTCGACCGGTATCCAGGGATGCAGCTTGCGGTAATACAGCGCCAGCGCGCCGCGGTCGTCGATGATGATGCCGCTGTTATACGGATTGCCGTCCGGATTGGCTTCCATGATCGAAAAGCAGCCCCATACCTTGTTGTCTATGCAGGCCTGCCTGAAGGCAGCGACTTCCGGTCCATCCAGCGCACACATGACCTTGGCGCCGGTATCCATCGACAAGCCGTGCAGCGAGTATTCCGGGAACACCACCAGATCGAGCGACGGCATGCCGCGCTTGGCCTTGGCGACCAGGGCCACGATCTTGTCGACCTGCAGCGCCAATGCCGACTTGGTGTGCGGATCGGGCAGGCTCAATTGCACCAGCCCGACCACCACGCCGTTGGGAGACTTGTTCAATCCGCCGAGTCCGCTCATGACTATTTCCTTTTGCCTATCTGGTCAGGCTGAGTTCGCCCGGCGCGCCGGCCAGCGTTTGCTTGCGTGAATTGACGATCATCACCACCAGCGTCAATACATAGGGCGCCGCATTGAACAGGTAATAGCCGCTGGTGACGCCGACCGATTGCAGCGCCGGTCCGATCGCGCCGGCGCCGCCGAAGATCATGGCGGCGGCCACGCAGCGCAACGGACGCCAGCGCGCGAAAATCACCAGCGCCACCGCCATCAGGCCCTGGCCGCTGGACAGCGACTCGTTCCAGCTGCCCGGATAAACCAGCGACAGGTAGGAGCCGCCGATGCCGGCCAGCAAGCCGCCCAGCGCGGTGGCGGCGATGCGGATGCGCAGCACCGGGAAGCCCAGCGCGCGCGCGGCCGATTCGGAATCGCCGACGGTGCGCAGCATCAGGCCCCAGCGCGTATTGCGCAAGGCCCAGTAAAAAAACACGGCGCAGACGATGCCGGCGATGAACAGCACGTTGATCTCCAGCGCCGATTGCACTTGCGGGTAACTGCTCCAGCCGCCGAACGGGATCGACGGCAGATTGGGCGCGGTCGGCTGAATGAAGGACTTGCCGAAAAAGAAGGCCAGGCCGGTGCCGAGCAGCATCAGGCTGATGCCGATGGCGATGTCGTTGACCCGTTGCAGGCTGCACAGCAAGCCGTGCAGGATGGCCAGCAGCATGCCGCACAGGCCGGCCGCCAGCACGCCCAGCCACGGCGAGCCCGACAGATAAGCCACGGCATAGCCGCTCATCGCGCCCATCACCAGGATGCCTTCCAGCCCGAGATTGATGCGCCCGGATTTTTCGGTAATGCATTCGCCGATGCTGACCAGCATGAAAGGCGTGGAAACCCGGATGGTGCCGGCCAGGATCGCCAGCGGAACGCCCCAGACGCCGATTTGGGAAGCGTCGCTCATGCCTGGCCCGGCGCATTGCGCGAAAAGAATTTGCGGTTGTTCAGCGTCTCAAGGGCCAGGATGCAGACGAAGGCGATGCCTTGCAGTACCAGCACGGTGGCGTCCGGCATGTCGAGCCGGCGCTGCAGCAGGCCGCCGGCGGCGCTGATGCCGCCGAACAGGACCGCGACCGGTATGACGGCCAAGGCGTTCTGGCGTGCAATGAAGGCGATGAGGATGCCGGAGTTGCCGTAACCGGCGATGACCCCGGCATGGGCGGCGCCATGCACCGCACCCACTTCGATGGCGCCCGCCAGTCCGGCCGCGGAACCGCCCAGCGCGCACATCGTCACCATCCATTTGCCGACCGGGATGCCGACCATTTGCGCGGTGCGCTGGTTGCCGCCGACCACGCGCGCGGCAAATCCGCCGGTGGTTTTGCGGATAAAAATATAGGCCGCGATCGCCACCACGATGCCGATCACCAGGCCCCAGTGCACGTCCATCCCGGGGATGTTGCCGATCATGTTGGCGTCGCCGATCGGCTTGGTGGATGGCTTGTTGAGGCTTTCTGGATCGCGCAGCGGGCCCTCGACCAGATGATTGAACAGCGCGATGCCGATATACGAAAGCAGCAGGCTGGAAATGGTCTCATTGACGTTGCGGGCGCTTTTCAGCCAGCCGGAGATCGAGGCCCAGCCGCCGCCGATCGCCATGCCGGCCAGCAGCATCGCGGTCTGCACCACCAGGCTGGCCGCGCCGCCGGTCAATTGGGCCGCCACCGCCGCGCCCAGCGCGCCCAGCACCAGCGCGCCCTCGCCGCCGATCAGCACCAGCCCGACTTGCGCAGGCAACGCCACCGCCAGCCCGGTCAGGATCAGGGGGGCGGCGCGCTGCAGGGTGTTTTGCCAGGAGAAGGCATTTGAAAAAGCGCCCTCGTAGATCAGCGACCAGACTTCCAGCGGATTTTGGCCGACCGCCCATACGAAGAAAGAAAAAATAATGCAGGTCAGCGCCAGCGCCGCTACCGGCACCACGGCGCTGTCGAGCATGCCGCGCCAGTCGAGCGAATTGCGCTCGGCTTTAGCAGGCCGGACAACCGCCGGCGGCACGGTGGGGGTAGCGGTAGTCATCATGTCGTTAGCGAATCGCGATATCAGCCGGGAATGGCGCCTACCACGCCATCCACCAGATAGTTCATCGACTCAAGCGCTATATTGGTTTGCTCGAACGACTTTCCGGCTTCAATGGCGGTGCCGCCTTTGTTATCCTTGAGCGGACCCTTGAACGTCACGAACTCGCCGGTGAGCATCTTGGCCTTGACGGCGTCCACCTGCTTTTTGCCGGCATCCGGCAGCCCCTTGCCATACGGCGACATTTTCACGAAGCCTTCCTTGATGCCGCCGCGCAGGAAGTTCAGATGCGGTTTGCCGGCGATCGCGGCGTCGGTGATTTCCTTGTAAGGCGTGGACCAGTCCCATTCCGCGCCGGTCAGATAGCCTTTGGGGGCCAGCTTGGCCTGGCTGGCGTGATAGCCGCAGCTGAAAATGCCGCGTTTTTCGGCGGTTTCGATAATCACCTTGGGACCGTCGACGTGGCAGGTGACGACATCGATGCCCTGATCGACCAGGCTGTTGGTGGCTTCCGCTTCGCGTATCGGCAGCGACCAGTCGCCGGTGAAAATGACATGGGTAGTGATCGTCGGATCGACGGAGCGAGCGCCCAGGGTAAATGCATTGATGTTCAGCAGCACCTGCGGAATCGGCTTGGCGGCGATGAAGCCGATCTTCTTGCTCTTGGTGGCATGCGCCGCAGCCACGCCGTTGAGGTATTGGCATTCGCCGATATAGCCGAAGAAGCTGCCCACGTTCATCGGATGCTTGTCTTTGTTCCACAGGCCGCCGCAGTGCGCAAAACGCACATTCGGATATTTTTTGGCGACAACCAGCACGTGCGGATCGAAATAACCGTAAGAAGTGGCGAAAATCAGCGAGGCCTTATCCTGGTTGATCATGGCTTCCATGGTTTTCTGAACGGCCACGGTTTCCGGCACTTTTTCTTCTTCCACGACTTTCACGCCCGGCACCTTCTTCAGGATGGCGGCGGCCTGGGCATGCGCCTGGTTGTAGCCGAAGTCGTCCTTGGGGCCGACATAGATGAAGCCCACGGTGATCGGGTTGGCCGCCAGCGCGCGCTGCGCCCATAACGGCAAGGTTCCGGCGGCGCCGACGGCGGCAAGGGATTTCAATAAATTTCTACGCTTCGAATCATGGTTCGGCATTCTTTTATCTCCCTGGATTGAATCACATTAGTGCCCTGCCTTGTCATTAAGCAAAGCCCGTGCCGGGTGCATAAGCCGCGGTGATATGTGTTTTGGGCGAGCGCCTTGCGGCGCCGCGAAAGCCCGGAATTGCGCACGGATATGCTTTATGCCTCAATCTTGTGCGGATTCTCCGACTGCTTGCACTGTTCCGTGCAGCGCAGCGGTGTTTTGAGCATGTTGCCCCGGAAGAACGCCGCGGATCGGGCATTACGCCCTTGGCACAGGCTTTGCTCCATACCGGGCAGGCCGTGATGCGCATGCGCGGCGCGGCCGAATGACTGGCGAAGGCGGCCAACAACGGCGCGCCGGCTGGAGGCGCAAGCCGCACATTGGAGTATGTTTCATGCTGACCACCAAGCAAAAGACCCTGCGTAAATTCTGGTACGCAACCCTTCCCGTATCGCAACTCGAAGATGGACCCCGGCCGTTCCGCCTGATGGGTGAAGATATCGTCCTGTTCAAGGACCAGGACGGCAAACCGGCCGCCTTGAAAGACCGCTGTTGTCACCGCACCGCCAAATTGTCGAAAGGATTCGTCGAGAACGGCAATCTGGTCTGCGGCTATCACGGCTGGACCTATGACGCGCGGGGCGCCTGCATCCGCATTCCGCAAAATCCCGACAATCTGATTCCATCGGGGGCCGCCGTGCCGGCATACCGATGCGAAGAAAAGTACGGCTACGCCTGGGTCGCGCTGGACGAACCGCTGCAGCCGATTCCGCATTTTCCGGAAGACGGGGATCCCGCCTATCGCCGCGTTTTCCAGTTTCATGAGCAATGGAAAACCAGTCCGTTGCGTTTCATGGAAAACTCGTTCGACAATGCGCATTTCAGCTTTGTGCATAAATCGAACTTCGGCATGATCGACAATCCGAAGCCTGCCAAGTACGAATTCCGTCCGAATGAGTGGGGTTTTGAAGCCGAGACGCTGGTGCCGATCCGCAATCCGCCCGAGAGCTATCGCATCACCGGGACCACCGACCCGATCACCGAGCGGCACCTGCTCAACCGCTGGTACCTGCCGTTCACCCGCCGTTTCGGCTGCGTTTATCCGGCGTCCGGCCGCCACCACATCATCTACAACTGCGCCACGCCGGTCGACGACGGCAGCATGGTGCTGGTGCAATGGCTGTACCGCAATGATAGCGAGGAGAGCTGTTCGACGCCGGAACTGATCGCCTGGGACCGGCCGATCACGGACGAGGATCGCGAGATACTGGAAGCGACCGATTACGACGCCTGCATCGATACGCGGCGGCGGGTCGAATTTCACATGGAGTCGGACAAGCCCGGCATATTGATACGCCGCATGCTGCTGGACTTGCTCACGCGCGAAGGAGAGGCGGAGGTGTTCAATGCCGCCGGCGAGATTCCGGCAAGCGCCTGACGCTCCGGCGCCGGCGCTGGATGTATCGCGCCGGCTGCCAGTGTGCGCGGCCCTAGGCCGGCACGAACCGTTCGGCCCACCAGCTGAACACGATGTCGCGCAAGGCCGCGCCGTCATCGTCGCCGTACAGCTCGGTCAGCTTACATTGCTGCAACAATGCGTATTCCTCTGCGCTCAGGAAGATCGGAACGTCGCTGATGCGGATCGGCACATTGACGAACTCGGGTTTGTATGAGGCGTCGCGCCGCAGTTCGCGCTCGACCTTGATCTGCTTGACCTTGAAGTCGGCCGGGGTGCGCTGGCTCGGCAGGCTGCCCACGTGCGGCGGCGCCGCCAGGTCGGCTGCGGTGGCCTTGAATACCGTCAGCTTGACCGGCTTGATCGAAAAATTGCTGGTCTTCATGATATCGCTGCCGCATACATTCGGGACCGCCAACACGTCTTCCATCGCCAGCAGATCGATATAGTCGCCGGGCTTGGTATGCTGGCGGTCGATCCACTGCTTGCCGTCGGTATCGACGCCGGCGTGCATGAACAGATTGAACGAGTCGTGCACATCGTCCGGCGTCAGGCCGTACTCGCGCTGCGCTTCGGACTGGATGTCGTGGCAATTGGTATGGGCCGGCAATCCGTAGATGCTTTCGTACAGGTGGGCGCTGCAACGGGGAAACAGCAGGTCGTTGCATCCTGCCGTGTCCTCCAGAATGTAGATCAGCGCGCGCTCGCGCGGCGGACCGGACCACATGAAATGTCCCTCGGTCGGATGCAAGCCGTACAGCGTGCGGATACGCCCGGTATGCATGTATTCCTTGTAGTCGTGCAGATTGAAGCAGTTGAAGTCGACGCATTGGCCGCCTTCGATTTGTTCGATGCGCAGAATCTGCCCGCGCAACAGTTCGATCGCCTTGCCGGTGCCCGGCTCCAGCACCCACGACCAGATCTCTTCGCGCTGCGTCATTTGTTTTCTCCCGCTTGCGTGCCGGCCCGCGGCTGCGATCCGTACGGATGTTTACCTGCATATTCGCGCAGCGCCAGGCGGATCAATTCGCCATGGTCGGCCGCGACGCCGCGCGCAACGGTGCGGTCCAGCAATTCCAACTGCTGCTGATTGAGCTTGAGGACGACAAGATGATCGGACATATCTGCTTTCTTTTTATGAGTGCTTGCTGGCGGTGCAAACGGCATATACAGCGTTAGCATGAGGCGTGCCAGCTGGCACTCCTTTTGCATGCCGGCAGAGCAGGGCGCGGTGTTCGCATGCCGCGCATCCGGATCGCCATTCATGGAAAGAGGAACGTATGTCCAAAGCTGCATTGTCCGACGTCGAACAGATCCCCGGCGCGCTGGGAAAAGGGGCCAACTACCATTGGCTGGCGACCCGGGACGTGGTCAATATGGCGATGGAGCCGCCCGCGCCGCGCACGCTGCAAATCGACTGCGAACCGCAGTCGGTGATCGTCAATCTCAGGCAGACCGCGATCGTCGTGATCGATATGCAAAACGATTTTTGCACCAAAGGGGGATGGGTCGATCAAATCGGGGGCGACCCGAACCCGGATCGTGCACCGATTGCGCCGCTGCAGCGGCTGCTGCCTGCTTTGCGTGCGGCTGGCGTGCCGGTGATATGGGTAAACTGGGGCAACCGGCCGGATCTGCTCAACATGCCGCCCAACCAGATCCACCTGTACCAGCCTTCCGGCCGCGGCGTCGGCCTGGGCGACCCGCTCGCGAGCAACGGCGCGCCGGTCCTCGAAAAGGATTCATGGGCCGCGGCGGTGGTGGACGAACTGGCCCCCGATCCGGCCGATATCAAGGTCGACAAGTACCGCATCAGCGGGTTCTGGGATACGCCGCTCGACAGCATACTGCGCAACCTCGGCGTCAAATCGATATTGTTCGCCGGCGTCAATACCGATCAATGCGTGCTGCATTCCCTGACCGACGCCAATTTCCTCGGCTACGGCTGCGTGATGGTGGAGGACTGCTGCGCCACCACGTCGCCCGCGTTCTGCACCGAAGCGACGGTATGGAACGTCAAGAAATGCTTCGGCTTCGTCACCGATTCGTCGCGCATATTGGCCGCGTTGCAGGCCACGCCACCCGCCTGACAAGGCTATTTCTCGATCAATTCCTTGACGGTCTTGCCGATCAGGTCGCGCAGCCATTTGTGTTCGGTGGCCTGATGCACGCGTTCATGCCAGAGTTGATAAAAACGCATGGCGGGAAATTTGATCGGCACGGTGAAGGTCTTCAGCGGCAGGCTTTTTTCGTAAAAGCGCAGGAATTGGCGGCCGGTGGTCAGCACCAGGTCCGACTGCAGCAGCATGTAAGGCATCTGGCCGAAGTACGCCGATTCGACCACCACGTTGCGCCGCATATTCTGCCGTTCCAGAAACGCTTCGATCACGCCGTGATAGCCGGGCAGCATCTGCGACGGCGCCACATGCGGCAGCGACAAATAGTCTTCTATCGTCATCTGGTCCGGCGCCGTGCGTTTGGCGTACGCGCAATCGGCGCGCATGCTGCAGGCGATCGGTTCCTGGAACAGCTTGGACAGATGCAGATGCGACGGCGGTTCTTCCCAGTTGGCGATCACCAGATCGAGGTCGCCGTCGGACAGCAGACGCACGAAGTCGACGTCGCGTCCGAGGCCATGGATCACGATGCGGCTTTTCGGCGATTCGCGCCGTACTCTGGCGACGATATTGGGCAGAAACTGCGTATCGAGATAGTCGGGCGCGGCGATGTTGAAGGTGCGCGCCTCTTCCTGCGCGATGAACGGTTTCTGGTGGATGAACAGGCGCTCCATCTCGTCGAGGATGCGTTTGGCCGGACGCATCAGGCTTTCGCCGTGCTGGGTCGGAATCATGCCGCGCGCGCCGCGCACCAGCAACGGATCGCCGGTCAGCTCGCGCAGCTTGCGCAGCGAAGCCGAGATCGACGGTTGCGGCTGGTTCAGTTTCATCGCCACCCGCGAGACGTTTTTCTCGGAGAGCAGCATGTACAGAATGCGGACCAGGTGGATATCGATGTGGGAAGGAAGCTTGGCCATGACCCGAATGTTATGTTGGAATATATTGATAATCCTATGTGCAATATACTCCGTACCGAATAATTTGGTGGGTCATTCGCGTCATTTCGTTCAGAATTCCAGCAGCGTTTCGCGCAGCAGCTTTTTCGTATAGTGTGTCCGCGCCAGGCCGCGCCGTTGCAATGCCGGCACCAGTCCGTCGGTGACTTCGTGGATGTAGCGGCGGCTGATGTGGTGAAACGGCGCCTTGATCAGGAAGCCGTCGCCGCCGACCGCTTCCATGATCTCGCCCATCCTGTCGGCGACGCTGTCGGGGGTGCCCACCAGCTTGATCGATCCGGTGCTGCCGCCGTCGGCCACCAATTGGCGCAAGGTCTTGCCGCTGCCCCATTGCTGAAACTTCTCCAGCGATCCCAGCCCGCCGTTGGTGGACAGCTTCTCGGGCAGCGGCCGGTCAAGTTCGTATTGGGAAAAATCGAGGTCGGTAAAGGCGCCGAGGAAAGCCAGCGTGCGGTGCACGTAGTCATCCGAATGCATGCCTTTATGGTAGGCGGCCTCGGCCGCTGCTTCGGTTTCGGCCAGCACCGGCGACGCCAGGAACAGCACCTTGACGTGGTCCGGGTTGCGGCCCAGCCTGGCGGCGCGCGCCCGCACATCGTCGCGATAGGCTTTCATGCCTTCGATGCCGTTGGCCACGCCGATCACCGCATCCGCATGCTGCGCGGCGAATTCGCGCCCGCGCGGCGAGGCGCCGGCCTGCAGATACATCGGACGTCCTTGCGGACACGGCACGGTATTGAGCGGGCCGCGGCACTTGAAATAGCGGCCCTCGAAATGAATCGGGCTGACCTTGGTGTAATCGGCGTAGGTATCGCTGTCGCGATCCATCACCACGGCATCCGGATCCCAGGAGCCGAACAAGCGATTGACCACCTCCATGTATTCGTCGGCCATGTCGTAGCGCAGTTCGCGCAGCGGCAGCGTGTCCATGCCGAAGTTCTGCGCGGCGGCGTCTTCGCCGCTGGTGACGATGTTCCAGCCGAAACGGCCTTCGCTGATGTTGTCGATGGTCGCCGCCAGCCGCGCCAGCAGGAAAGGGGGATAAGCCATCGTCGACAGTGTCGGCACGATGCCCAGGCGGCTGGTGTTGGCGCCGATCAGCGCGGCCAATGGCGCCGGGTCCTGCAGCGGAATCAGCGCCCCCAGCTTCAATCCCATTTTGGCGCTGCCGCCATAGATTTCGGAAACGTGCAGCTTGTCTTCCATCACCATGAAATCGAAGCAGGCGCGCTCCAGCGCCTGCGCCCATTCGACATGGAATTTTCCATTCCACGGTTTGCCGCCAGCGGATGCGAACGGCTGGTTCCATTCGTCGGTGCCGGCGCTGGCGAACCAGCCCAGGTGAAATTTTTTGCTCATGCTTATCTCAACATTCTTTTCATCAAAACTCTCTCAGGGTCTCGCGCAAGGTGTCCTTGGTGTACACGGTGCGAGTCAGCCCGCGCCGTTGCAGCGCCGGTACCAGGCCTTCGGTGATTTCATGAATGTAGCGGCGGTTGATCAGATGGAACGGCTCCTTCAGCAGGAAGCCGTCGCCGCCGACCGCTTCCATCGCCGCGCCCATTTTTTCGGCGACCTGGTCGGGGGTGCCGATCAATTCGATCGACGATTGCGGGCCGTTCTCGACCGTCAACTGGCGCAGCGTCTTGCCGCTGCCGAATTGCTGGAACGCATCGAGCGAGCCTTGCTCGCCATTGGTGGTGAGCTTGCCGGGCAAGGGTTGGTCCAGTTCGTATTGCGAAAAGTCGATGTCGGTGAAGGAGCCGAACAAGGCCAGGGTTTGTTCGATGAAGGATTTCGACGAGACGCCGCGCTGGTATTTTTCGCGCGCTTCTTCCTCGGTTTCGCCCAGCACCGGGGCGGCCAGGAACAGCACCTTGACGTCGTCCGGGTTGCGGCCGGCGGCGTCCGCCTTGGCGCGCACGTCGTCGCGGTATTCCTTCATCGCCGTCACGCCGTGCATGATGGCGATAATGGAATCGGCATGCTTGCCGGCAAATGCGCGTCCGCGCGGCGAACCGCCGGCCTGGACGTAGGTCGGACGTCCCTGCGGACTCGGCGCGGTGTTCAGCGGGCCGCGGCACTTGAAAAATTTTCCTTCGAAATGGATCGGGCGCACCTTGGTGAAATCGGCGTAGGTGTCGGTCGCGCGATCCATCACCACCGCATCCGCATCCCAGGACGTGAACAGTTGGTTGACCACTTGCATGTATTCATCCGCCATTTCGTAGCGCAGTTCGCGCGGCGGCAGTTTGTCCATGCCGAAATTCTGCGCCGCCAGGTCTTCGCCGCTGGTGACGATGTTCCAGCCATAGCGGCCGCCGGCGATATGGTCCAGCGTGGCGGCCAGACGTGCCAGCAGGAACGGCGGGTAGGCCAGCGTGGACAGGGTGGAAACGATGCCGATGTTGGTGGTGGCAGCGCCGATCAGGGCCGCCAGCGGCGCCGGGTCGTGCTTGGGCGCCATGATGCCGTTTTTCAGGTAGATCTCCGTGCTGTGTCCGTAGGAGTCGGACACCATCAGCGTGTCTTCCAGCATCAGGTAATCGAAACAGGCGCGCTCCAGCGTTTTGGCCATCTCGATATAGAACTTGCCATCCCATGGCTTGCCGCCGCCGGATGAAAAGGGATGGTTCCATTGATCCAGCGCAAAACTGGTGAACCAGCCCAGATGGAATTTTTTGGTCATGGCATTTCTCCTTTGGATGCGTGCGCGCGAATGCGCGCCTGTTCGGCCAGCGCCCATACCCTGGACGGCGACAAGGGCAGTTCCGTCACGTCGACGCCGAGCGCGGCCGATACGGCGTTGCCGACGGCGGCGGCGACCGCCAGGATGCCGCCTTCACCGGCGCCCTTGACGCCGAGCGGGTTGGAAAGCGCCGGGTGCGACGCCAGCGTGACGCCTCTGACGTTGGGAAAATCGGTGGCGGTCGGCAGCAGATAATCGGCCAGCGACGCGTTGAGCAATTGCGCCTGATCGTCGTACACCAGGTGATCGAGAAACACCCCGCCCAGTCCTTGCACGATCGCGCCGATCAGCTGGCCGTGGACCAGCATCGGGTTCAGGATGCGGCCGACGTCGTCCACCGCCACATAATCGAGCACCTCGACCTGGCCGGTTTTCGGATCGACCGCGACGTGCGCCGCATGCGAGCCATAGCCGAAGGTGTGATACTGATTGAAAAAAGTGCCTTCGGCGCTGAGCGCAATACCGTGATGCGCCGCGACGCCGGCCAGTTCCTGCCAGCTCAGGAGCGCGCCGCCGGGCGCCGTCACGCCATCGTCGGACACCAGCAGAGCGGACCCGGGGCAATGGAAATGGCGCGCCGCCGCGTCGAGCAACAGCGCCCGCAGTTTCTGGGTGGCGTCGAGTACGGCGCAGCCGCCCATGGTGGCGGAGCGCGAGTGATAACTGCCGAAGCCTTCGGCCAGCAGGGTGGTGGAGCCGTGCAGCACGCGCACGCGGTGCGGCGCCACACCCAGCGTCTCGGCGGCGACCTGGGTCAAGCCGGTGGCGATGCCCTGGCCGATGGCGCTGGAGCCGACCGCCACCGTGAATGTACCGTGCGCATCGAGCGAGGCTTTGGCGTTTTCGCGCGGCGCGCCGCCGGAATCTTCAATGAAGCAGGCGATGCCTGCACCGTGTCTGCGGCCGTCGATCAGCCGGCCTTGTTGTTGAAATATGTCGGTCCAGCCGATTTCCGCGATGCAGCGCTCGAAGGCGGCGTGGTAGTCGCCGGTGTCGAGAACGGCTTCGCCCTCGAACGGCACCAGATGGCCGAGCGAGTAGGGGAGTTCGGCATGCGGAATCAGGTTCTTGCGGCGCAATGCGATCGGGTCGATCTTCAGTTCGCGCGCGGCGATGTCGATCATTCGCTCGCGGAAGAAGGTCGCTTCGACGTTGCCGGGTCCGCGATACGTGCCGACCGGCGTCTTGCTGGTCATGATGGACGCCACCTCGATCTCGAAAGCCGGGATCCGGTATGGTCCGTGCAGAAATTGCAGGGTCTTGGCCGGCACCACGCCGCCGCCGGTGCGGATGTAGGCGCCCATGTCGGTGAACACGCGTCCGCGCAGGCCGAGTATGGTGCCGTCGCGCGCGCAGGCGATCGTCAGTTCGCAATCCGCCTGGCGCGAATGATTGGTGGCCATCAGGTGTTCGCGCCGGTCTTCTATCCATTTGACCGGCCGCTGCAGCTGCCGCGCCGCAAACGGAATCAGGAAGTCTTCCGGATAAAACTCGCCGCGCACGCCGAATCCGCCGCCGACGCTGACCTCGATCAGGTCGACCTGTTCCGGCGGCAAGCCGAGCATGGCGGCCAGCATCTTGCGATTGAAAAACGCGGCTTTGGCGGCGCCGTGCACCGTCATGTGTTGCGCGGCGGCGTCCCATTGCGCCAGCAGGCCGCGCGTTTCGAGCGTGACGGCGGTCTGGCGCTGCGAACGAAAGGTTTCCGTGCGCACATAGTCCGCGTTGTCGAAGACCCGCTCCGGCGCGCCCAGCACCGAGGTGTAGCGCCAGGCGACGTTGCTGCCGCTGGCTTCGAACAGCAGCGTAGCGTTTGCTTCGGCCGCGGCGCAGTCGGGTATGGCCGGCAACGGTTCGATGTCCAGCCCGATCAATTCCAGCGCGTCCTCGGCCAGCGCGCGGCTGTCGGCGATCACCAGCGCGATCGGTTCGCCTACATAGCGCACCTTGTCGCTGGCGATCACCGGTTGCAGATAAGGCCGGTATTGCGGCACGTCGGCCAGCCGCGGCCTGATGATCGGAATGTCCAGCCCGCCGCGCGCGATATCGGCGGCCGTGAAGACCGCATGCACGCCGGGGGCGGCGCGCGCCGCGCCGATGTCGAGCCCGGCGATGCGGCCATGCGCCATCGGGCTGCGCAAGACGGCCGCGTGCAGCATGTCGGGCCGGTGCAGGTCGTCGACAAAGATCGCGCGCCCGGTCAGCAGCGCGGCATCCTCGACCCGTTCCATCGGCTGTCCGATCAACGCGCCAGTGGATGCGCCGCCATGCAGCTTGGTTTCCGGTGCGTTCATTTGGCGGCCTCCGGGACTTGCTGCGCGGCGCGGGCCAGGTCACGCGCTTCCGCAATCGCCGCGACGATCGGCAGGTAGCCGGTGCAGCGGCAGAGATTGCCGGACAGGACGGCGCGGATACGGTCTTCATCGGCATCCGGCTCGTCGCGCAGCAAGGCATCGGCGGTAGTCAATATGCCGGCCGTGCAAAAGCCGCATTGCAGCGCATGATGTTTGCGAAACGCGCGCTGCAGCGGCGAAAGTTCCTGATCTTTCGCCAGGCCTTCGACGGTGGTGATCCGCGCGCCTTCGGCCTGCACCGCGAGCACCAGGCAGGAGCGTACCGCCGCGCCGTCGATCTGCACGGTGCAGCTGCCGCATACGCCGTGTTCGCAGCCGACGTGGGTGCCGGTCAACAGCAATTGGTGGCGCAGGCAATCGGCCAGCGTGGTGCGCGGCTCGACCTCGGCGTCGGCCGCGACGCCGTTGACGTGGAATTGAATCCGGACCAGGTTGCTCATGCCGGCTCCGTCAATGCAATGCCGGCGGCGCGCGCCAGTGCGCGCTCCGCCAATGTGCCGAGCAGCGCGCGCCGGTAGGCCGCGCTGCCATGCATATCGTCCGGCGGATCGACCGCCGCGCCGATCGCCGCGGCGACCGATGCGATCAGCGCGGCGTCGATTTTTTTGCCGTCGAGCATGGCTTCGGCGGCGTGCAGACGGCGCGGCAGGTCCGCCACGCCGATCACGCCGATATGCGGAGCCAGCGCACAGCCGTCATCGTCCATATCGAAAAATACGGCGATGCCGGCCAATGCGAAGTCGCCTTTGCGGCGCGAGAATTCCTCGAAGGCCCAGCGCCGATCCGGCTTCCATGGCGGCAGATGGATGTCGACGATCAACTCGTCGGCTGCCAGTTGGGTGGAAAGTGTGCCCGTGAAAAAGTCGGCGGCGGCAATGCGGCGTTGGCCCGCGCTGCCGACGACCGTGATGTGCGCATCGCAAGCCACCGCGATGCCGGGCATCTCGGCGGCGGGGTCGGCATGCGCCAGACTTCCGCCGACCGTGCCGCGATTACGGATCTGATAGTGCGCGACGTGCGCGATGGCGGCGCACAGTAGCGGATGCGCGGCGGCCAGGGCGAGGTTGCGTTCGATGTCGCACCAGCGCACCAGCGCGCCGAGGCGGACGCCGTCCGCCTGAATGCGAATGTGCGCCAGATCCGGCAACCTGCCGATATCGACCAACAGGCTGGGCGCCGCCATGCGGAACGCCAGCATGGGCATCAGGCTTTGGCCGCCGGCGATGGCCTTGGCGTCGCCGTCATGCGCCTGCAGCAACGCAACCGCCTGTTCGAGCGTGGCGGGCCGTGCGTACTCGAACTGTGGTGGTTTCATGTGCCGCCTTGAAATCGATAAAAGAGATGCTTCATCGGAGTTTTCTGTGGGCATTCTTTGAATTTTCCCCTCGGAGGCGATCCTTCGATACGGGCTGACGCCCTACTCAGGACGAACGGTTTTCTCTAAATTTTCCCAAAAACCCGTTCGTCCTGAGTAGTCGCATGGCGACGTATCGCAGGATCACCTCATCAGGTAAAACTTCAGTGCTTTAAAAATTACCCAGACAAAAGTCTGAAAAACCAAAAAGGTATATGCAAGCGTCGTGCCAGTGTGTGGATCCGAGACCGTCAATCGCTTCGACCTCCATCGAGCAGCGCACGCGCCCACTGCACCGCATCGGCCGGCAGTTCGGTGCGCTTGACGTCCCAATCCGGCGGAGCGGTGGCGTCGATGCCGAGTTTGGCCGACATGCCGTCGATGGCGGACGGATCGAGCCGATTGCAAAAGACTTTCGGCACCATGAACATGTCGGTGTCGGCCTGGAAGCGCGTCGCCATCGCCCACAACACGTCGTCATCGTCATAGACGTCGATGTCGTCGTCCACCGCCACCGCGAACTTGATGTACGAGTCCAGACCGAACAGCAGCATCAGCGCGTGGCGGGCCTGTCCGGCCACCGGCTTGTTGAGCGACAGGTAGGCGTGAAAGTGGGTGCCCGATTTCGGATAGTTCAAGGCGACCAGATTGGGCACCATTTCCTTCAGCCGCCGGAACACCAATGCCTCTTTCGCGCTGCGTCCGAGCAGCAGATGTTCGTTCGACCAGCCGGGCACGATGTCCAGAAAAATCGGCCGCGCGCGCCGTGTGATGGCCTTGACCAGGAACACATTGCGCGTCGAGCGGTAAGTGGAGTAGCCGGTGTATTCGCCGAACGGCCCCTCGTCTTCCTGCACGCCGGCCAGCAATTCGCCCTCCAATACGTATTCCGCTTCGGCCGGCACTTCCATGTCGATGGTCTTGCATTTGACCAGTTCGACCGGCGCGCCCAGCAGCGCGCCTGCGATTCCCAGCTCATCGATTTCCATCGCCACCTTGGCGGCGCCCGCCAGATACAGAGCGGGATGCGCGCCGATCACCACCGCCACTTCCAGATTTTTGCCGCGCGCTTCGGCGCGTTGCAAATGCTCCCAGATATGGCCGCGCGAATGCAGGCTGGCGCCGAAGCGGTTCGGCCCCTTCATTTGCAGCCGCTGGAAGCTCAGGTTGCGTACGCCGGTATCCGGGTCCTTGCAGATCAATATGCCCGAGCTGATGTAGCGTCCGGCATCGCCCGCGAAGTGGCGGCTGATCGGGAGTATGCCGACGTCCACCTGTTCGCCGGTTTGCACCACCTCCTGCACTGGGCCGCCGCCGACGATTTTGGCGGCGAGCGGATGATCGATGGCGTGATTCCAGGTCCTGCTGAAATCCTGTCGCGTGGTGCCGGCCATGCGCGCGATGCGTCCGCGTTCGGCGAACAGATTGGTGATCACCTGGACGTCGTGGCCCACCGGCTGTTCAAAGCAGATCACCGGGAATCGCTTGCGCGCGTCGAGTTCCAGCGCCAGCGCCGTCTTGCGATAGTCCAGCTCGGTCGGTTCGGCGATGCGCAGTATTTCGGATTCGGGCAGTTCAGCGAGGAAGGTGCGAAGAGAAGGCATGCTCGGGTTTTCCTATGGAATGCGGGCAAATTGACCATATCCCGCAATGCAAGATCCACGCCCGGGGCGTCGCTTTTTGCAAGGAGTGCGCACCCGGCCATGATTGGCGGCGGCTTTCCTTGTTTTGCACCGGTTTGGCATGAACCTTGCTCACAAAACTGTTTTTTTTAGGGAAAACAATATGTCTACAGCAGGTTTTGTCACCATTCCGGATCATGCTTCGGTGCGGCTGCGCCGCGCCCATGTGCCGGCGTCGCTGTTGCAGACCGACGCGGCCTTGCCCATCGATGCCGAAGGGCTGGCGGCGGTCGACCTCGAAATCGTTAATGGCCGCATCGCCGCCATCGCACCGGCCGGGGCCTTCGAGGCCGCCAGCGCGGTCGACCTGGCGGGCGGCCAAGTGTGGCCGACCTTCGCCGATCTGCATACCCATCTCGACAAGGGTCATGTCTGGCCGCGCGCCAATAATCCGGATGGCAGTTTCCCGTCGGCGCTGGCCGCGTCGATCGCCGACCGGGCCGCCGGCCACTGGACCGTCGACGACATCAGGCGCCGGTTCGAGTTCGGCTTGCGCTGCGCATACGCGCACGGCACCGGCGCCATTCGCACCCATCTGGAGTCGTACCAGGGCGGCGCCCGGAATTCCTGGGGGGTATTCCGCCAGCTGCGCGAAGAATGGGCCGGCCGTATCGATTTGCAGGCGACCAGCATCGTGCCGATGGATGTATTCGGCACCGGCTATGGCGTCGAACTGGCCGATCTGGTCCAGCAGTCGGGCGGTCAATTGGGGTGCGTCACGCGCGTGTCGAGCGACCGGCACGGCGCGGTCCTGCCGGAATTCCAGATGCTGCTGGATCGCATTTTCGAATTGGCCGAACAGCGCGGCCTGGATCTCGATCTGCATGTGGATGAAAGCGGCGATACCGGGGCGCGCGCGCTCGGCTATGTGGCGCGTACCGCTTTGGCGCGCGGCTTCAAGGGAAAAATTCTGTGCGGCCATTGCTGCAGCCTGGCGATTCAGTCCGACGAGGTTATCGCCGATACGCTGAACGTCTGCGCGGAAGCCGGCCTGGCCGTGGTCAGCCTGCCGATGTGCAATATGTATCTGCAAGACCGCACGCCGCAACGCACGCCGCGCTGGCGCGGCGTTACCTTGTTACATGAAATGGCGGCCCATGGGATACCGGTATCTGTCGCCAGCGACAATTGCCGCGACCCGTTCTATGCGTACGGCGATCACGACATGCTGGAAGTGTTTACGCAGGCAGTGCGCATCGCCCATCTTGACCGGCCTTACGGCGACTGGCCCAAGGCGGCGACGGCCACGCCGGCATCGGTGATGAAACTGGCCGGGCGCGGCACGATCGCGGTCGGCGCCGCGGCCGATCTGGTGCTGTTCCGCGGCCGCGGCATGACCGAGCTGTTGTCGCGGCGCCAGAGCGACCGGGTGGTGTTGCGCAACGGACGCGCCGTGGATACGACGCTTCCGGATTACCGCGATCTCGACGACCTGGTCGTTAAAACTCCTTGAGCGTATCGCGCAGATGCGACTGGGTGTACTCGGTACGCATCAGTCCGCGCTGCTGCAAGGCCGGCACCAGGCCGTCGGTGATTTCAGTGGTGTAGCGGCGGGTGTTGTTGCGATATGGCGTCTTGATCAGGAAACCGTCGCCGCCCACCGCTTCCATCACTTCGCCCATGCGCTCCGCCACCGTGGCGGGCGTGCCGACCAGTTCGATCGAGCTGCCGGTGCCGCCGTCGGCGACCAGCTGGCGCAGCGTCTTGTTGCTGCCGAATTGCTGGAATTTGTCCAGCGATCCCTGTTCGCCGTTGGTGGTCAGTTTTCCGGGCAGCGGCTTGTCCAGATCGTAGATGGAAAAATCGGTGTCCGTAAACGAGCCGTATTTGGCCAGCGAATGCTCGATGAAGGCTTGCGAGTTCACCAGCGTGTCGAGCTTTTCGCGCGCTTCTTCATCGGTCTCGCCCAGCATCGGCGCGACCAGGAACAAGACCTTGATATCGTCCGGATTGCGCCCGATGGCCTCGGCCTTGGCGCGCACGTCGTCGCGGTAAGCCTTCATGCCCTCGATGCCGTTGGCCACGGCGATAATCGAGTCGGCATGCTTGGCGGCGAACGCGCGGCCGGTCGGCGAACCGCCGGCTTGCACATAGGTGGGGCGTCCCTGCGGACAGGGCACGGTATTGAGCGGGCCGCGGCACTTGAAATATTTGCCTTCGAAGTGGATCGGGCGCACCTTGGTGAAATCGGCGTAGGTATCGGTGTCGCGATCCATCACCACGGCATCCGGATCCCATGACGTGAACAACTGATTGACCACGTCCATGTATTCCTGCGCCATTTCGTAACGCAATTCACGCGGCGGCAATTTATCCATGCCGAAATTCTGCGCCGCCGTGTCTTCGCCGCTGGTCACGATATTCCAGCCGAAGCGTCCTTCCGCGATATTGTCGATGGTGGCGCACAGCCGCGCCAGCAGGAACGGCGGATACGCCATGGTGGACAGGGTGGCGACGATGCCCATTTTTGTGGTCGCTGCGGCGATCAGCGCGGCCAGCGGCGCCGGATCGTGTTTGGGCACCATGATCGCTTTCTTCATGTACATCTCGGTGCTGTGGCCATAGGCGTCCGACAGCATCAAGGTGTCTTCCAGCATCATGTAATCGAAACAGGCCCGCTCCAGCGCCTGCGCCATTTCGACATAGTATTTGCCGTTCCATGGCATGCCGCCGCCCGCTGCAAATGGTTCGTTCCATTCGTCGACGGAGAAATTGGTGAACCAGCCGAGGTGGAATTTCTTTGTCATTATATTTTTCCTTAAAATTCTTTCAATGTGTCCCGTAAATGGGTCTTGGTGTACTCGGTGCGCGTGAGGCCGCGCCGCTGCAACGCCGGCACCAGGCCGTCGGTGATTTCGGCGGTATAGCGGCGGCTGTTCTTTCCATACGGCGAGGTGATCAGGAAGCCGTCGCCGCCTACGGCTTCCATGGCTTCGCCCATTTTTTCCGCCACGGCGTCGGGTGTGCCGACCAGCTCGATCGACGATTCGGAACCGCCGTCGATCGCCAGTTGACGCAAGGTCTTGCCGCTGCCCCATTGCTGGAACTTGTCGAGCGAACCTTGCTCGCCGTTGGTCACCAGCTTTCCCGGCAGCGGCTGGTCGAGCGCGTATTGCGAAAAATCGATATCGGTGAACGAGCTGAGCAGGGTCAGCGCGTGCCGGATGAAATGCGGATCGTTGACGGTGCGGCGGTGCTTGTCGCGCGCATCTTGCTCGGTCTCGCCGAGAATGGGGGCGGCCAGAAACAATATCTTGATGTCGTCCGGATTGCGGCCTGCCGCCACCGCTTTGGCGCGCACGTCGTCGCGGTAGGCCTTCATGCCTTCGACGCCATTGGCGGTGGCGATCACCGAGTCGGCATGTTGGGCGGCGAAACCGCGTCCGCGCGGCGAACCGCCGGCCTGGATATAGGCGGGGCGTCCCTGCGGGCAGGGCACGGTATTGAGCGGGCCGCGGCACTTGAAATACTTGCCTTCGAAATGGATGGGGCGCACCTTGGTGAAGTCGGCGTAGGTATCGCTGGCGCGGTCCATCACGACGGCGTCCGGGTCCCAGGACGCCCACAGCTGCCCGACCAGATCGAGATATTCGTCGGCCATGTCGTAGCGCAATTCGCGCGGCGGCAGTTTATCGAGCCCGAAATTTTGCGCCGCCGTGTCTTCGCCGCTGGTGACGATGTTCCAGCCGAAACGGCCCTCGCTGATATTGTCGATGGTGGCCGCCAGCCGCGCCAGCAGAAAGGGCGGGTAGCCCATGGTCGACATCGTGGCCACCACGCCCAGCTTGCTGGTATTGGCGCCGATCAGCGTGGCCAGCGGCGCCACGTCGTGCTTGGGCACCATGATCGCGTTTTTCAGATACGCCTCGGTGGTGCCGCCGTAGGATTCGGAGACCATCAGCGTATCGACCAGCATGATGTAGTCGAAGCAGGCGCGTTCCAGCGCCTGCGCCATCTCGACGTAAAACCTGCCGTTGAACGGATTGCCGCCGCCCGCGGCGAACGGCTGGTTCCAGTGATCGGCGGAAAAGTCGGTGAACCATCCAAGATGAAATTTTTTAGGCATCGTTTTTTTCTCGTTTTTCTCTCGATTTATCGCTTCAAAATTCCTTGAGCGTGTCGCGCAATCCGGTCGGCCCATACCGCGTACGCACCAGGCCGCGCCGCTGCAGCGCCGGCACCAGGCCATCGGTGATTTCGGCAATGTTGCGGCGTGACAGACGGGCGAAAGGAGCCTTGATCAGGAAGCCGTCGCCGCCGACTTCTTCCATCACTTCGCCCATACGCTTGGCCACCTGATCGGGCGTGCCGATCAATTCGACCGACGACTGGGTGCCGCCGTCGACCACCAGTTGCCGCAGCGTTTTGCCGCTGCCGAATTGCTGGATCCGGTCGAGCATGCCTTGTTCGCCATTGGTGGTCAGTTTTCCAGGCAGCGGCTGGTCCAGGTCGTATTGGGAAAAATCGATATCGGTGACCGCTCCGTACAAGGCCAGCGCGTATTCGATGAAGGAGGTCGCGTTGACGCCTTGCGCGTATTTTTCGCGCGCGGCCTTTTCCGTTTCGGCCAGCACCGGCGCGGCGAGGAACATGATCTTGATGTCATCCGGATCGCGGCCCGCCGCTGCCGCCTTGGCGCGCACGTCGTCGCGAAACGCCTTCATCGCTTCCACCCCGTGCGACGTCGCAATGACCGAATCGGCATGGGTGGCGGCGAAGGTGCGGCCGCGCGGCGAGCCGCCGGCCTGAACGTATGCGGGACGTCCCTGCGGACACGGCACGGTATTGAGCGGGCCGCGGCATTTGAAGTATTTGCCTTCGAAATGAATCGGCCGCACTTTGGTGAAGTCGGCATAGGTATCGGTCGCATGGTCCATGACGACCGCATCCGGATCCCAGGAACCGAACAACTGCTTGACCACCTCCATGTATTCGTCCGCCATTTCGTAACGCAATTCACGCGGCGGCAGTTTATCGATTCCGAAATTTTGCGCCGCGATGTCTTCGCCGCTGGTGACGATGTTCCAGCCGAAGCGGCCCTCGGCGATGTTGTCGAGCGTCGCGCACAGACGCGCCAGCAGGAAGGGCGGATAAGCCATGGTCGACAGCGTGGCCACCACGCCCATATGCCTGGTGTTGGCCGCGATCATCGCGGCCAGCGGCGCCACGTCGTGCTTGGGCGCCATCAGGCCTTTCTTGAGGTAGATCTCGGTGCTGTGGCCGTAGGCGTCCGGCAGCATCAGGGTATCGACCAGCATGATGTAGTCGAAGCAGGCGCGTTCCAGCGCTTGCGCCATCTCCACATAGAACTTGCCGTCCCACGGTTTGCCGCCGGCGGAGGAGAACGGTTCGTTCCATTCATCGAGAGCCCAGGGGGTAAACCAGCCCAGGTGAAATTTTTTCGGCATGCCGCATCCTTATCTTGCTGGTAATACGCAAATGTCCGACAAGGACAGATGCAAATTGCGTGCCACGTCTGTATACCGAAAACCGCTACTTGATGGTGCCGTCGGGCAGACTTGCCGCGTGCGTCGCAATATCGCCGGCGCGCGTCATCCAGACCGACGCGCCCAGACTGTGCAAATGCGCGAATACGCGGCGTAAGTGGCGCAGGCGGAAGCCGTGCATCAGGAACGGATGCAGCGACAGGTTCCACACGATGGGCTGGCGCTGCGATTGCAGCAGCGATTCGTCGATCTGGTCGATCAGGATATCGGCCCATACCGACGGCGCCATCTTGGCCGCGTGCATGATCGGCAAGTCGTTGGTCGGCCGCGCGTAAGGGACCGCCAGCAGGCGTCCGCCGGAACGGGTGCGCAACCAGATCGGCTGATCGTCGCAGGCCCAGTCCATGGTGTAGGCGTAGCCGGCTTCCTGCAAAAGGTCCGGGGTCACCGCCGATTCCGACACCCACGGTCCCAGCCAGCCGCGCGGCGGCTTGCCTTCGCGCTGGGCAATCGTGCCGGTGACTTCGCGGATCATCGCCGCTTCGCCGGCTTCGTCCATATCGCCCTGGCGTTCGCCGTTGGTGCGGCCATGGCCGACGATCTCGTCGCGCCGCGCGCGAAAGGCATCGGCAACGTCGGGACTGTGGTCATAAATGGCGGTATTCATCAAGACCGTGGCCGGCAGCTGGAACTCGTCCATCAACTCCATCAGGCGCCAGACTCCGACCCGGTTGCCCCAGTCGCGCCAGGAATAGTTCGGAATGTCCGGTTCCGGCTGCTTGAAGTTGAGCTCGACGCCCAGGCCTTCTCCGAACGGAAATTCCTCGATGTTGACCGCGACGAAAAATGCCAGTCGCGCTCCGTTCGGCCAGCGCCAGTCCGGCCGTTTGGCAATGGGCGAAAAATCGTAGCGGTCGTGTTTGCGCAGCATGGTTTTCTTTTCGTTCGACGATCAGCGCCGAACTTCGCGCTGAAATACTTCAAGGCAATGCTGCTTGATCCGCACGAATTCTTCCGACGCCAGCGTCGCGTCCACGCGCGGCCGCGCGGCGCGGAAGGGCACCACTTCCGCGATATTGGTCGGGCGCTTGGTCAGCAGCAGGATTTCATCGGCCAGGAAAACCGCCTCTTCCAGATCGTGCGACACCAGCACCATGGTAAGTTGCGTGGCGCGATAGATTTCCTGCAGCTTCTCGCGCATGAACAGCGTCATTTCATAGTCGAGCGCGGAAAACGGCTCATCCAGGAACAACACCTCCGGTTCCGGCGCCAGCGCGCGCATGATGGAAATCAGTTGCTGCTGGCCTCCCGACAGTTCATACGGATAGCGCTTCAGATCGAAGGTGACGTCGAAGGAGGCGATCAGCTGATCCACCCGCGCATCGACTTCCGCCTTGCTCTTTCCGGCCAGTTGCAGCGGGTAGCGGATATTGTCGATCGCGCGCTTCCACGGCAGCATGGCGTCGCGGTAATTCTGGAATACGTACCCGATGCTGGTCTCGCGCAGCGTCTTGCCATCGAACAGCACTTCGCCCGCTTCCGGCCGGATCAGGCCGGAAATCATATTGATCAGCGTCGATTTTCCGCAGCCGTTGGGGCCGAATATGGCGGTAATCTTGCCCTTGGGCAGGTCGAGATCGAAATTCCGGTACAGCGCAGCGCCGGCAAACGTCTTCGATAGGCCGCGCACGGTGATGTGGGTGCCGTGCGGGCCGGGCTTGAACGGCTCGGGCGGCGCCGACGGCATGCGCCTGGCGAGACCGTCCGGGACTCTCATGAGCAATGGCTTTCCCACGCCAGTGCGCAGTCGCGGTAGGTGCGCGTGAGCATCGCGATGAAATCCGGTTCTAGCTTGGCCAGCGTGCCGGCGACGGCGTCGCTGCCCGGCAACATGGTATCGCTGGCGTCCCACGAAAAGCGCTTGATGAAATCGACCCGCTCGGCGCGATCGTCCGCGACCGCCGCCGTCATCGCCGGCACCGAGCGCGAGCCGGCATCCAGCGTACGGCGAATCGCCGCCACCGCCGCCACGGCATCCTCGAAAGTCGAGGTCGCGCCCTGGCCCAGGGTCGGCGCCATCGGGTGCGCCGCGTCGCCCAGGAACAGCACATGGCCGCGCGCATCGTGAAACAGGGTAGGGGCTTCCTGCACCCGCGCCCAATGGCATTCGTCGGTATTGGCGCATAGCGAGTCGACCAGAAATTGCGTTTTCGGATCAAGCTTGCCGTCCGGCGGCGTGTACAGGCCGCGCAGATTTTCGGCGCGCTTCATCGGCTCCGGGATCGGCATGCCGGCTTCCAGCGGGAAGGTGGCCGAGATGTAGATCTGGTTTTCCGGCACCTTGAACGCCAGCAGGCGGTTCGGGCCGTTGAACCATTGCTCGTAATCGTCGATGATGCCGCCCGAGGTATCCGGCACCAGGGTGCGCGACATCGCCACACCGAGGTGGGTCACCGGCGGCGTGCCGGTCAGTTGTTCGCGCAGCACCGAATAGCGGCCGTCGCAGGCCACTACCAGGTCGAAGCCGGTCATGGTCTGTTGTCCGCTGGCGGTCCGCACGTCCAGTTCGAGCCTGTCGTCGCTGCCGTAGCGCACGCCCAGCACCTCGGCGCGATAGACGATGCGCCGGTCGACCTTGCCGCGCAGAAAGCGGTACAGCTCGGCCCAGCGAATGCGAATACCGGGGTTGTCGGCCACCTGCTTGAGGTCGAGGTCGAACAGCACGGTGCCGTCGACCAGCGAAATTTTCCAGCTGCGCCATGGATAACTTTGCGCGATCAACTCGGCGGCCAGGGCCGAATCCAGGCTGGCCAGCGACTTCATCGCATTCGGCCCGATATTCAGGCCGGTGCCGGCATCGGCGTGTCCCGCGTGATCGACCCGCTCGAAGCACACCAGTTCGATGTCCTCGCGCTGCGCCAGACCATGTACCAGCAGGCTGCCGGCCACACCGGCTCCGGCCACCGCAATGCGTATTTTCTTTGTCATTTGTGATCCGTTATTTACCGCCCCAGTGCACGAACAGCCGTTCGATGACCAGGAAAAGAAGATTCATGCCGTAGCCGAGCGCGCCCGCGGCGAAGATCGCCGCATACATCTGCGGCATGTCGAACAGGGCTTGCGACTGGATTACCCGCTGGCCGAGGCCATCGGTCGAGCCGATGAACATTTCGGCAACGATCATGATCACCAGCGCCAGCGAGATGCCCGAACGCATGCCGACGAAGGTCTGCGGCAGGGATTCGAGCAGGGTGACGTCGAGCATGACGCGCAGTCTTGACGCGCCCATCACACGCACCGCCGCCTGCCGTGTCTTGCGGGCGTTCATCACGCCATAGGCGACGTTGAACAGAATCACCAGGCTGGCGCCGAAGGCGGCCACCGCGATCTTGGTTTTTTCGCCGACGCCGAACAGCACCAGGAACAAGGGGAACATGGCAGACGCCGGCGTCGAGCGGAAAAAATCGACCACGAATTCGATCGAGCCGTACAGCCGCTTCGAAGACCCGAAGATCAGGCCGAGCGGGACCGCGATCGCGACGGCGATGGCGAACGACAGCACGGTGCGCCAGGCCGTCTTGAAAAAATCGCCGCTCAGCGAGCCGTCGGCAAAGCCGGTCCAGAGCGCGCCGAACGCCTTGTCGGGCGGCGGCAGCAGGATCGGATCGGCCAGCTTCATGGCGCACGCCAGCCACCATAGCGCGATCACGGCAATCGCCCCATACAACGGGGAAGCCGACGCGAAACGGACCCGCAGCGCCTGGGCGAACACGATACCGTTCATCAGAACGCCTTGAGCACGGTCTTGACGTCAACCTTGTCCTTGACCACGCCGCTGTCGACCGCAAGGTCGATGAACTTCTGGAAGTCCCTGATATCGACCGGGCGCAAATTTCTGCTCATCACGAATTTCGGCAGCGGCACGGTGGGGGCGATGTCGCCGGAGGTATTCAGATATTTGACCAGGTACACCCGCACCTTGGGATCGTCGTTGACGTCCTTGATCGCCCTGGCCCACGCCGCCGCATAACGCGCCGCGACCGCCGGCCGTTCGGTCAGGAATTTAGTGGTGACGGCGCCGCCGGAAGCGAAGGCGAGGGCGTCCTTGCGGCCCAGCAGGTGCGTCGAGATGACGCCGGCTTCGAGCAAGCGCGCCACACCCTGTTTTTGCGCGATGGTGGCGACCGGTTCCAGCGTATAGGCGGCGTCGAAGGCGCCGGACTGGAGCGCTCCCACATGCACGCCCATCGGCTGCTCGGTGAGCGTGTAGTCCCGCCCTTCTTCAAGGCCGTTCGCTTTCAGCACCGCCCTGGCCGCGCTCATATTGGCGGGGCCCGGCGCCGACAGGATCTTCATGCCTTTCAGATCCTTGACGGTCTTGGCGTTGACGCCGTTGCGCACGATGAACTGCTCCATCTTGTACTGCTCATTCTGGCCGTTGATGGACAGATACATCACGCTGCCGGGACGGCGGGCGTCGATGTTGGCTCCCTCCAGCGTTACCAGGTTGGAAGTGGCGTCGATTTGGCCGGCCACCATGGCTTGCACCAGCAGCGGTCCGGTATTGAGCTGCACCATCTCGGTCTCGATACCGGCTTCCTTGAAATAACCGCGTTCGACCGCGACAAAATAAGGCAAGGCCGAACTGACCGTGAACACGCCGACCTTGACGATATCGGCGGCATCCGCGGCAGCGATTGCGCCCCAGGCCAGCAGAGCTGTGATGCAGGGTTTCAGATTGCGCATGCTTGACTCTTTCTATGAGTTGTTATGACGTGGTCATGCGGAAACGGCAACGGCTGTGCATCGGACGCTGCGCGATGGACGGATCTCTAGGAGCAAACTCTGTGCCATGCGGCGGCGCCGGGAAATGCGCGGATTCCCTTTAAGCGTAAACAAATTACCGCGTTGCATCGGCGCACCCGCGTGGTGCGCCGATGCGCGTCCCGCGTCTGCGACAGTGCGCTGCTATCGAAACGGTCTTAGCAGCGCAGCTCGACCAGTTCGTACTCCAGCAATTCGTTGGGCGCCTGAAAATACGCCCGGCGATAACTGGCCTGGTCCGGAAAGGACGATTGCGGCAAACGCTTGCAGGCAATTTGCACCTTCAGCGAGGGCCGGTCGAACGGGTAGGGGTCGAATCCGATTTTTCCGTTGCCGATCGCCCTCATGCTCATCGCGGTGCGGGTCCGGTTCTTGCCGTAGCCCATCGGCACCGGATCGATATAGTCGTTGCCCGGCTCCTGGCAAGTGAAGTACAGGCCAAGCAAATCCCATACTTGCAACAGGTGGTAGTTGGTCCATACCGCGTCGGCATCCGCTTTCAGCAGTTGCCGCGCGTGGTCCTGGCGCTCCTCGTTGTAAAGGATGAATTGCTCCACCGGCGGATGCGGGTCGGCGGGGATGAAATCGACCGGGTGGACGATGTGGCCGTAGCGCTTGCGGCGCAAGCCGGTCTGATGCATGCTGACCAGCAGCCCCGAATAGGGATCGATTTCATTCATCCATTCGATGCACCCCTGATAGGCGCGCAATTGGCGGTCGATGTCGGGCAGCTTGCGAAATTCCAGCGGTTCGCCGGTGACCGCATTGAACGGCAGATCGGGCTCCCAGTTCAGATGGCCGTAGTCATGGTAGGCCGCCGCGCGCACCACCGATTCGAACGGTTGCGGCGTTTCGAAATCGCGGTTGCCCCAATGCGCCGCCATCTGGCCGACAAACAGCGAGTGGGCGGTTTGCGGAATGATGGTCAGTCCGCCATTGGCTTCTTTTCTAATAATCATGTCATCTCCCTCGTTGTTGTAAATAATTCGTCTAGTGCGCGTTGAATGCCGCCGTAACCGGTACAGCGGCACAGATTGCCGCAGGTCAACGCGGCCGCTTCGCGCGCGTCCGGACGCGGCGTACGCTGATGCAAATGGGTCAGGGTCATCACCATGCCGGCGCTGCAATAACCGCACTGCACGCCGCCGCAATTGGCCATGGCCGCGCGCACCGGCGCGCTGGCCGGATCCCGCGCCACCGCTTCGATGGTCGTCACGCGGCGGTCTTGCAGCTGGAACGCCATCAGCAGGCACGCGTTCATCGGCAGGCCGTCCAGCCACACCATGCACGCCCCGCAGCGACCGATGCCGCAGCCCGGCTTGGCGCCGGTCAGTTGCATGTCTTCACGCAGAATGTCCAGCAGACGCCGTTCCGGCGCCACCTGCAGCGCCACGTCGGCGCCGTTCAGATTGAATGTCAAGGCGATCATGGTGTTTCCAGTAACGCCAGCACATCGGCCGGCAGCAGCGGCACCCGCGCCACGTCGCATCCGAGCGCATCCGAAACCGCATTGGCGATCGCCGCCAGCGTGGTGCTGACGCTGATTTCGCCGGCGCCGCGCGGACCGACCTTGTCGCCGGGCACCAGGTCTTCGATCGCGATCACCTCGATGCGCGGCGCGTCGGCCAGGCTCGGGATGAAGTAGCCGTCGAAATTGCGCGCGGCGAATTGTCCGTTGGGCGAGGGCAGGTTTTCCAGCAGCGCAAGGCCGAGCGCCATGACGGCGCCGCCCTCGATTTGCCCCAGCATGCCTTGCGCCGAAATCACCGGTCCCAGCGCCGGGATCAACAGCAGGTGCTCGACCTGCACCGCGCCGGTCCAGGTATCGACCCTGACCTGGGCGAGCGAACTTGCGCCGCAAAATACATAATGCGCCGCCGGAATCCAGCTCGCTTCATCGTGTTCCAATACTTCGATGTCGCGCACGGGCAAGGCCAGCGGAGCGAGCGCGCCGGCCAGTTTTTTGTAGGTCAGAAGCAATACCCCGTTGTCCTTGCGGCGTATGCCTTGCGGTCCCAGCGTGAGCTTGTCCGGCGCGACGCCGATGCAACGCGCCGCCTGCTGCAGAAGCTGCGCGCGCCACGGGCCGGAACCCTCGGCCAGCGCACGCCACAACAGATTGGTCGCGCGCGACGCGACGGTGGGGCCGGGGTCCGGCATGTCGCTGCGGCCGACCACCGCGCGGGTATCGCTTTCGGCGCAGCCGAACTGGCGCGCCAGCAAGGCCTGGATCGCGCCGATCAGGCCCTGGCCCATTTCAATGAAGCCGGTGGTCAATTCGATCATGCCGTCGGCGGCGAGCGCCAGCTTGATGCAGCCGTCCACCGGACCGCTGCGCGAAAAGCCGTCGCTGCGCCGGATCAGTGAAATGCCGGTGCCGCGCCGGTAGCGTCCGCTCGGATCCTGCGGCAGCGAACCGGCCCCGGTCCAGCGCGGATGCCGTTCCAGCACGGCCAACGAATGCTCCAGCGCATCGATCGGCGCCATCGGCTGCCTGAATGGACCGAGGTCATCGCGCCTGGACACGTTGATCCGGCGAAACTGCAGTGGATCGATGCCGGCGGCCCGCGCCAGCCTGTCGATTTGCTGTTCGATGGCGAAGTGCACCTGAATCGCGCCGAAGCCGCGGAAGGCGCCGGCGATCCCATTGTTGGTATAGGCCAGGTAGCTGTCGACCTTGACCGCGTCGAAGTTGTAGGCGCCTTGCACATGTTCATGCGCGGTATCCAGCACTTCCGGTCCGTGCGTGGCATAGGCGCCGGTGTCGGCCAGCAATTCCGCTTCCAGCGCAATCAGTTTGCCTTGCGCATCGCAGCCGGTTTTCAGGCGCATGCGGAAAGGATGGCGCTTGATGCCGATGGCGACCGATTCCGGCCGGGTGTAATGCAGGCGCACCGGCCGGCCGGTTTTCAGCGCCAGCAATGCGGCGATCGGCTGCACTGTCAATTCCTCCTTGCCGCCGAACGAACCGCCGACCGGCGAAGCGGTGATGCGGATCCGATCGAGCGGCATGCCCAGGATGTCGGCCGTGGCTTTCTGGTCGTTTTGCGGATGTTGCGAGCCGACGTAGATCGCCAATCCGATACTGCCGTCCGGGCGCGTTTCCGGTTCGACGATGCCGCCCTCGGTTTCGATGAAGCAGTGCATCTGGCGCCCGGTCTCGTACACCTGTTCGACGATATGGGCGCAGCGCGCCCAGGCCGGACGCATTTCGCCGTGCTGATAATGCATCTGGTGCAGCAGGTTGCCGTCGGGATGGATGGCGATGGCGCCCGGCGCCAGCGCCGCTTGCGGATCGTCGATCACCGCCAGCGGCGCATATTCGACCTTGATCAGGGCCAGCGCCGCGTCGGCAATGGCCGGGGTGTCGGCTGCCACCGCGGCCACCGGATCGCCGATCACGCGCACCCGATCGCCGCAAATGGCCGGCTGGTCGATCGCGCGCAAACCGTAAGCGTTGCGGCCGGGCACGTCCTTGGCGGTGACCACCGCTCGCACGCCCGGCAGCGCGGCGGCGGCCGAGGTATCGATGGAAACGATATCGGCATGCGCGTGCGGACTGCGCAGCACCTTGGCGTGCAGCATGCCGGCGGCGTAGCGGTCGGTCAGATAACCGGCTTGGGCGGCCAGCTTGTCGGCGGCATCCGGCCGCGGCTTCAGGTTCGCCGTCAAGTCGGCATGTTGCAGCACGTGCCGCGGATAATCGAGAATTCTGCTATTCATAGTGTTTCGTTCAATTGGTAAAGCCGGCCCGGCAGCAAACGGCGCAGTACGCGCCGCTGGTACGGCTGCATGCCGATCGATTCGGACAGATCGCGTTCCAGCATGTTTTCAAAATCGGCGTGCCAATCCTTGGCCCGCGGGCGGCGTCCCGTCAGCGTCGATTCCGCATGCGGCAGGCGGCGCGCCGGCCAACCGGCGCCGGATATGGCCAGCCGCGCCTGCCGTATCGCGCCTGTAGCGTCCAGATCCAGCATGGCGCATGCGATCGCCACCGTCGGCGTGAACGCGGCGCGGTGTCCTATCTTTTCGAAGAAGATCGCGGCGGGCGATATCGGGAACGGCACATGCACCGCCACCAGCAACGGCAGTGCGGCAGCGACCGGCGTGCGGTTGAGCAAGGCCGCCAACGGCATCAGCATGCCATTGGCCAATTCGACCGATGCGCCGGCCGCGAGCAAGGCCGGCAGCGTATCGCCGAGACGCCAGCCGATATTGCCGCCGAGCGTCGCCAGGTTGCGGATCGAATAAGCGCCTATGGTTTCGCAGGCCTGGGCCGGCAACGGGGCCAGCCGCAGCACGTCGGGATCGACACGGCATTGTTCTAGCGTGACCCCGGCGCCGATGCGCAGTGCGTCGTCGACGATGCCGATGGTGCGGTCCGCAATGGCGGACAGGCTGACCAGATTGGCGGGCGGCGGGAAATCGATCCAGGCCAGTTGCATCGCGGTGCCGCCGGCAATGAAGGCGCTGTGCTCGGCTGCGCCGGCTTGCAGCGCCGCGGCGATGCTGGAGGGGCGGATAAGTGCGGGCATTATGTGGCGCGTCATTTATTTGTAAGTGCGGGAAAAGCATTCGATAAAGTGCTGCTCTATCGTCAGCGGCGGATGCTTCGGCGGGTTTTCCGGCGAGGCGCAGGTCGGCAGGCAATTCACCACGTAATCGATGTTGCCGCTGAAAAAAAACGGGATCGAATAGCGCTCGCGTCCGGAAATATTGACAACGCGGTGCAGCGTCGAACGGTACATGCCGTTGGTCCAGCGCGCAGTCAGGTCGCCCAGGTTAACCAGGAAGGTTCCCGGGATCGGCGGCGCGTGGACCCAGCCGTGTTGCGCATCGTAGACTTGCAGGCCGCCCGCCTGATCCTGCGCCAGCAAGGTGAGCGCGCCGAAATCGGTATGGGCGCCACAGCCTTTTTCATTCGGCAGCGGGTTGGCCGGCTGCGGTGGGTAATGCAGCAGGCGCAAGGTTTCCATCGAATCGGTGCAGAGCGAATCGAAGTAGTTTTCATCCAGTTCGAGCGACAGCGCCAGCCCTTTGACCAACAGCAGCGACAAGTCGCGCATCGCATCGAAATAGGCTTCCATTGCCGGGCGGAAGCGCGGCAGATTTTGCGGCCATTGATTGGCGCCGTGATTGAATTTTCCGGCCTTGACGTAGGGATGGTCGTCGCATAACTCATTGCCGATATAGAAGCCTTCCTTGACGTCGGGCGGCGCATCCGGCTCCAGCGTTTGTCCGCGCAACGGTTCATAGCCGCGGTTGCAGCGCGACAGCGCCTTGTCGATGCGGCGCTTGTCATGCTCCGGCAGCGCGAAGAAGTCTTCGGTCGCGCTAAAAGCCCGCTCGATCAGGCGCTCGGAAACGCCATGATTGGCGATGTAGAAAAAACCTTTGTCCATGCATGCGGCGCGCAGCCGGCGGCCGATTGCCCGGCGCCGGCCCGGGTCCTGCGCGCGCAAATCGGCGACGTCGATCAGCGGCAAGCCGCTTTGCTCAACTACTTTAGCCAATAGTTCCGACATGATGAACCCCCTCGAAAAAACGCTGAAACGAACAGATCGATATCGTGCCCGGCATGCGGTCAGCCGCTTGCCCCATGCAGATAGCTGCGCTGTTCCAGCACCGGACATAGCAATGCGGTCAGCGCCTGCGGTTGCGCCGCTTGCGGAACGTGACCGCAATCGAGCGTCAGCCGCAATGCGCCCGGCGACAGGGTTTGCATCAGCCGCTGGAACGGCAGCTTGACCGAGTTGTCCCGCAGCGCCTCGACGTACACCCGCGGCACGCTGCCGTGGCGCTGCGGCGTTAACGCCGGACGCATGGTTCGGCCGCGCTCGGCTTGCGGGCGCAGTTTGGCGACTGCCTGCAATGCCTCGGTTTCGTTGATGTCCTGCACGAAGAGATCGCGCGCGATGTGCGGCGGCACCATGGAGCTCAATCCATCGGCCGACCAATACAGGTGCGGCGAGACGCCGTCGACCCCGTAGTCCGGATCCTGCTCCAGGTAGCGCTCGATCAGTTCGCCAAAAGACATGCCGCTCGGCAACATCATGCCAGCCAGATACACCAGGCACTCGACGCACTCCGGCGCCGCTTCCGCGGCTTGCGACGCGACCACGCCGCCGCCGCTGTGAGCCAGCAATACTGCCGGCCGGTCCAGGCTCTTGAGCAGCTTCACCACGTGATCCGTATACAGTTGCAGCGATACGTCCGCCGGCAAGGTCCGGTCGTCGGGGTCGCAGCCGTTGCCCGGCAGATCGATCGCAATCGTCCGCCAGCCGCGCTGCGTCAGGTATGGACGCCAGGCATCGAACGACCAGCTTCCTTGCCATGCGCCGTGGATCATGACCATGGTCTTGTTGCCGGGCCGCGCGCTCATGCCGGTTTCAAACGCCGGTGCGGCAACCGCATTGAAACGGCGGCGGGTGTCATGCCGCGTGGCGTCCGGCGAAGTCGGCGTAGGCCGCGGGGTCGAAGAACGTTTCGCCGGCCCGATAGCGCTTTGCCTCCGGAATCACCGGCAGCGGGAGATTCTCGGCGGCTCCGTCGAAGGTCAGCTCGAGTTGCACCCCGCTCGGGTCGTACACGAACAATTGCCAGTAGCTGGTATTGGGAATCAGAAATTCGCGCCACGGCAGGCCGAATTTCTCGAATTGCCGGCGGAACGCGTTCCAGCCGACGGCGGTGATCGATACGTGATCGATGGCGCCGGAGCCGCTGGTCACCTTGCCTTCGGGACCGAGCGCCGGTCCGCCCGCGTAAATGTGGATCACCGCTTCACCCACTGGCGTCGGTACCGCGATCCAGGCGCCGGGATAGCCGAAATCGGGACGCGCGGTTTCGCGCAGGCCCAGCACCTTGGTGTAAAACGCTACGGTCGCGGCGAGGTTCGCTGTCTTTATCGCCACATGCAGAAGGCCGGTGATCACCATAAGGGTTCCTCTTTATTTTTTTAAACATTCAGCATTGCAAGCTTTATGCCATCCATCGGCCCGGGCCTGTTCACACTTCACGCGTCTTGCCAGCCCACGTTGTGGTTTGAACGCATCTCCAGAATCAAGTGTGAGCAGGCCGTAGATGGAAAGCCGCGCCGCGCGCGCGAACGCGCTTGCGTGGTGCGTTTTGGCGACGCGGTGTGCTGTGCTTGTGCAAGTAGGCCTGCGCATCGACCGCTTCGATGCCCGGCCTGTGCCGGCGCGCATGGGCATGAAGATTGCGTGGTCCTTATGCATTTGAGCAATACCACACATTTCGGGAGCAATTGTGAAGAAACCACGCATCGCGCATCTGGCCGGGCCGACCGCCACGATTCAAAACACGCCGCCGCTGGTGACCTCGAACAAGGCGCGCGCCAAATATGGTTTGCCGCTGCTGGTCAATCAGGACGGCAGCGCGCCGCGCTTCGACGTGTTGCGCGCCCAGCGTCTGGCCGCGCCGGTCACCGTCTATGTGGAACAGTTCACCGGGCACCCGCTCGAGGCCGACGCCGCGGAGCTGTATGCGCCGCCGGACGGCTATCTCGACGCTGCCGGCGCATTTCACAAGGAACGTCAGAGCGCGCACGACAAACCGGTGTTCCAGGTGGAAATTCGCCCGGAAGACGGCCTGTATCCCTTGCCTTACATGGCGCGTCAGAGCGGCGGCGGTGCGTGGGACGACGATTGCGCTTTTCCGGGGGCGCCGGCGGATCAGGCGCGCCAGGGATTCTATCCGGACGGATCGCGCAGCTTCGAGGAAATCGACCGGCTGGAAGTCAGTTATGCGGGCATCGGCAACATGATTTCGAGCAAGGCGGACGTCGATTTCTTCCGCATCATGCCGCCCGGCGGCTACACCAAGGGCTTGCCCGCGGCGCAGCGCACCGATATCGGCGACGGCGATATTGCGCCCGAGCGGCGCGGCGAGGATTTCTTTTCCTACCGGCCCTACCATCTGGCGTCGACCGGCACGCGCCGCACGCTGGCGCGCGCCACCAATGCGGTGCAGAAGATTCTGGCGTCCGGCGACTATCTCGGCGCCGTGTGGACCGAAGGCAGTCCGACGTCCGAAGAAAGCATTTACTGGATGGGCTTGCTGATCGACACCGTCAAACCGATCTGCGGCAATTCGGCGCAGCGCACGCAGGGCGAGATCAGCAATGACGGGCCGAAGAATATCGTCGATTCGGTCGACTACATCACGTCGCGCGTGTGGGCCGACGAACAGGGCCGTAACAAGGCCGGCGCCGTGTTGATTCAGGAGCAGCGCATTTTCGCGGCGCGCGCGGTGCAAAAGGCGGATGCGCGTCCGGGAGGCTACGTCGCCACCGGCGGCCATGGCGGCATCCTCGGCGCGTCAGGGCATGCCGGCGCGCCGCTGCTGCATTATTTGCCGACGTCGAAGCATACCTGGAATTCGGAAGTGAACCTGAGCAGGCTGCCGGCGCAAGTCACCGGTTTGCGGATGGGAAGCGAAGGCATCGCAACGGTGGCCGTGCCGATCAAGGATGCCGGCGGCGGTCTGCTCGAAAGCGCCATCCCCAAGGTGTCCATCGTCAAGGACGGCAGCTACGTGGGTGCGGAAAGCAATTCCGATATCGAGCGCGAAGTGGATTTGCTGGCGCTGCTGGATGACGCGCTCAAGCATGAACCGCTGTCGGGATTTATCGTCGAAGGCCTGACGCCGTACGGCACCATGACCTCGGCCGCGCGCAACAAACTGATGCTGCGCGCGCTGTACAGCGGCATGCCGGTGGTGCGGGTCGGACGCGGCAATACCGAGGGCTTCGTGCCCCGGCGCGATGAATGCATTGCCGGTTCCAATCTGACGGCCACCAAGGCGAGGCTGTTGCTGATGGCGTCGATGATGAAATTGGGCGCGCTGCCGATTGCAAAAAATCCGGATGCTCCGACGCTGTCCGAGATTGAGGCGACGGCGGCCAAGGTCGGGTTGTATCAAGGCATATTCGATACGCACTAGGGCGTGTTGACACGCCCCGATCAGCGTTCGCCGCTCTGCAACGGATCCATATACAGCTGGCGCAAGGCGGCGCGGTAGCCGGGCGTGTTCATCTCGCGGTGAGCGGCGACCGGATCGGCGCCGGCCAGCAGCGGCGTGCTGGCGCTCCAGGACAGCTTCCGGATGAACTCGATGCGGTCGGCGCGCAATGTTTCATAGGCCGCGGTCAAATCCCGCACGTCCACTTTGCCGCCGTCGGCCCTGGCCGCCATCAGCGCGACGAATGCGCAGCCGTCTTCGATGGCCTGGGTCGCGCCCTGTCCCAGCGTGGGTACCATGGCGTGCGCGCTGTCTCCCACCAGCAACACCCGGCCGCCGCGGTCGCGGAAACGGGTCTGTATCTGCTGCATGCGGGACCAATGCAGCGTGTGCGACTGATCGTCGGCGGCCGCCACCAGCAGTTTGCAGATATCCAGTGTGGGGCCGGCGGCCGGAATATAGGCGCGTTGCAATGCTTCCGCGGCCGTCCTTTTATCCGCCATCATCTGGCCCGCGGTCGCGATCGGCACGGTGCCGCTCAGGTAGATGCTGCCCTTGGGCAAACGATAGGCCAGCAGCCGGTGCGGGCCGTTGAACCATTGCTCCATGTCCCACTCTTCCATTTCCTCAAGTCCGCTGAACTTTTGCTCATCGATCAGCAGCCGGAAATTGGCGACCTGAAGTTGTTGCGCCTGAGGTACGCCGTAGCACAATTCGCGCACCCGCGAATAACGTCCGTCGCAGGCAATCAGCAAATCGATATCGGCGATGCTGCGGCGTTCCCGAGTGACGGTGTGTTCCAGATCGATGCTCATGCGATCCGCATCGGCGTTGCCGTAATTGAGGCTGACCAGCGCTTCCTCGAAATGGGTCGCTTCGGCCACCGCTTCGCGCGCCACGTTGTGCAAGTCGGCCCAACGGATACGGATGCCGGGACGGTCCGCCACCTCCGACATCGGTATCTCGTACAGCGGTTCGCCGCTGACCAGGTTGGCGCGCCAGCGGGTCCACGGCAGGCTCACGGCGCGCAGTTCGTCCGCCATCGCCGGCATCACGGCATCCAGCGCCTTCAACGCGTTCGGGCCGATATTCAGACCATTGCCCGCGTTGATGTGGTCATAGCGCGATACCTGATCGACCACGATCGTTTCTATGCCGGCAATCGCTTGCAAGCCTCGCGCAATGACTCCGCCGGAAACGCCGGCGCCGATGATAACGACACGACACATCGCAAAACCCCTAATGGTGAATTTTCTGCATTCCCGCGGCGCCGGCCTGGACAGAACAGTCCCGGCGTCGTTAATTATTGTTTTGATATTTTATCGATTATCGCTCATGCATCGCCTGACTGGCCCATTTGGCATAAAACTTGCTCACACACCGTGTGGTATTGAAGCGTCACCGCAGATTCCCAGGGCCGGTTAACAAGCCCTATAGCACGCAAGCCAATGCCTGACCAAGGAGAAAAACATGATGAGCGTATCGGCTCAGGCAGTCAGTGCAACGCCCGCAAATCGGACGGAAAAAGAACAACCCACGTTGGAATTTCGCTTCAAGGCCGGCATGCGCCAACTGGCCGGCGGCGTGTGCGTAATAGCAACACAGGCCGACGGCGTGCGCCATGCGTCCACCGTGACTTCCGTCAGTTCGCTTTCGATGGATCCACCGTCGATGGTGGTGTGCATCAAACGCGATTCTTCCATTCATTCGCCGCTGCAAATGACGCGGAAATTGTCGGTCAATCTGCTGTCGACCGGACAGATCGAGGTCGCCGACAGTTGCACCGGCTTCGACGGAAGCACGGGCGAAGCGCGCTTCAAAAACGGTTCGTGGCGCATGCATGGCAGCGGCGTTCCGGTTCTGGAAGGCACGCTCGCGTCTATCGTCTGCAAGGTCGAAGAAAGCTGGGTCGGCGGATCGCATTCGGTGCTTCTGTGCTCGGTCGAAGATATCGTGGACGGTGTCGACGGCCAGCCGCTGGTCTATGCCAATCGCAGCTATTCGGCCCTGCAACCGATTGTCCCGCCCCCTACATAATCGCATGCAACGATCCACGGGCAGGCCCTAATATCAAATGGAGTCCGCATGAAAACAGACGAGGCCAGACTTCAGGCCCTTGCGCAGCGCATCGGAACCGAATCCGAGATGCTGGCGTATCCTTCGCGCAGCTGGGTCGATCAGGTGAGCGACGACGCCGGCGGCCCGGTGCTGGATGTGTTGATCGTCGGCGCCGGACAATGTGGCTTGGCGGTAGGGCAGGGCTTGATCCGCGACGGCGTCGGCAACATTTTGCTGATCGACCGCAATCGGGAAGGCTACGAAGGACCGTGGCTGACCTACGCGCGCATGAATACGCTGCGCACACCCAAAATCCAGGTCGGCATGGATCACGGTTTGCCCAGCCTTACCACCCGCGCATGGTACGAAGCCAAGTACGGCCCGGGCAGCTGGGATGCGGTCGACCGCGTCAGCCGCGAAGACTGGATGGGTTATTTGCGCTGGTATCGCAAGGTGCTCAATCTGCCGGTCCGCAATGAGCGCGAATTGGTGGACGTGGCGCAGGAACGGAACTGGTTTCGCGTCACTCTGAAAAGCCCGAACGGCGCGGAGACGGTGCGCGCCAGGCGCATTGTGATGGCGACCGGCTTCGAGGGCAACGGCGAATGGCGCGTCCCCGACGAGATTGCCGCCGCGTTGCCGCCCGAGCGGCGCGTGCATTCCAATACCGTCATCGATTTTGCGCGCTATCGCGGCAAGCGGGTCGGCATCCTGGGCCACGGCGCATCCGCCTTCGATGCCGCCATCACCGCCATCCGGCACGGCGCGCAGTCCGCCGACATCTGTTTTCGGCGTGAAACGATCCCGACCATCAATCCGTATCGCGGCGTCGAGTATGTCGGCTTCCTCAAGGATTTTTCCGAGATGGACGATGCGATACGCTGGAGTCTGAATTACTTTTTCGATGTGCACGATCAGCCGCCGGCCAAGGGCAGCTTTGAGCTGGCGCAAACTTTTTCGAACTTCGCCATGCATAGCGGATCGCCGTGGCTGGAAGTCGGCATGGCGGGCGACGAGATCCGCATCCGCACACCGCATCGTACCTTCCTGTTCGACGAGGTCATCTGCGCCACCGGTTCGGTGCCCGATCTGGGCCGCCGGATCGAGTTGCGTTCGTTTGCCGGCGATATCGCCTTGTGGCGCGACCGCTATACGCCGCCGCCGGCCGAAGAGCGCGAGCTGCTGGGGTTTTATCCCTATCTCGGTGCGCATTACGAGTTGCAGGAAAAGACGCCGGGCTGCGCGCCGTTTCTGAACCGCATCTATGCGTTCAATTTCTCGGCGATCCTGAGCATGGGGCCGCACTCGACCTCGATCAGCGGCCATAAATATTCGGTGCCGCGCATCATCCGCGGCATCACGCGCAGTCTGTTCCTGGAGCAGCAGCATGGCGTGATGGACGGCATCAAGTCGTTCCGGGAACCCGAGATCGTATGGCCGTGCGCAGCGCGGCATAGCGAATGCGCGACCTGAATTTCAGGCAGCGGCCAAGGGTCATTCGACGAACCGGAATTCCATCCCGTAATCCTGGTCCAGATGGCACGAGAAATGATCCACCTGGTTGGTATCGGCCAGTTCGAGGTTCATGAAATCGATCTTTTCGCCGTCGGTGAACGGTCCTGCATGCCATGTGCTGCGATGCAGCTTGATGCCCAGGTTGGGGGGGACGCGGAAGGCCTGGATTTTGCTCGGGTCCGGCATCTTGGTCGGGTAGTCCGGATCGTTCGGCGGCGCTACCGCGATCAGCCAGGGCTGGCCGCCGATGGCGATCAGGCACTGCGTCACGCTCAAATGGCGAGTGATCATGCGGAAGCTGCGCTCCTTGCGCATCAGCGGCAGGATATAGAAGCGCGGAATGCCGCGGCCGAGTTCGAGCTGCGCATCGTCCGGTCCGAACGGCGTGCCGTCCAGCGCCGGTTTGATCACCTGTCCGAAGGGCGCGAAAGTCTCGGCTTCCAAGGGCAGTATCTTCAGGTCCATCATTTTCACTGCGCGGCTGGTTTGCGGTGCGGCGTCGTTCATTTTTGCTCCTCCGAATGCGATGGGGTCTTACTAGCATATGTCATACCAGCTCGCGCTCTTTTATAGTGCGCCGTATGGCCCGATTCATGGCCTGGATTTTGCTACCTCCTGGCGCATGCAAACAACCTTTACTCCGTCGGAAATCCGCATCATCGTGACTGGCGCCATGTTGGCGATGTTCCTGTCGCTGCTCGATCAGACCATCATCGCCACAGCGTTGCCGCCGATCGCGAGCGACTTGAATAACTTTTCCCAGATTTCCTGGGTCGTCACCGCTTATCTGCTGGCGTCGACCTGCGTCACACCTATCGTCGGCAAGCTGAGCGATCTGTATGGCCGGCGCATCACCATGGTGGTCAGCCTCGCGGTGTTCATCGTCGCCTCCGCGTTGTGCGCGCTGTCCACCTCGATGCTGGCGTTGATCCTGGCGCGCGCCTTGCAGGGCCTGGGTGGAGGTGGGCTGATCGCGCTCGGGCAAACCGTGATTGCGGAGGTGGTGGATCCGCGGGAACGCGGCCGCTACTCGGCCTATTTTTCGACCATGTATGCGACCTCTTCGGTGATCGGTCCCACTCTGGGCGGTGTGATGACGCAATATTGGGGCTGGCCGCTGATCTTCTGGATCAGCGTTCCGCTCGGCCTGACGGCGCTGCTGATCACCGAACGCGTGCTGCGCAAGCTGCCGGTGCGGCATCAGCGGCCGTCATCGATCGACTATGCCGGCATTGCGCTGCTGTGCGGCGCGACCACCGCCTTGCTGTTGCTGGTATCGCTGGGCGGAAAAAAATTCGCATGGACCGGACCCGAGTCGCTTGCGCTGGCGGCGGCCGTGCTGTCGCTCGGCATCCTTTTTATCAGGCGGGAAAGGCGCGCCGCGGAACCGATTTTCGCGCAACGTTTGCTGCGCGATCCGCTGGTGCGGCGGCTGCTGGTGATCAACTTCTTTTTCTTCGGCGCTTACCTGGCGGTCGTGGTGCTGCCGGCCATCTACTTTCAGGTCGCGCTGGGAAAGCCGTCGAGCGAGGCTGGATTCCTGATGATTCCAATGATGCTGTCGACCAGCGTCGGCGCCTTGCTTACCGGACGCTATCTGCGTGGCGGGCGCTATAAACCTCCGCCGCTGGTCGGTTTGCCGCTCGCCATTTGCAGCATGGCGTTCATGGCAATGTATGCCGATAGCGTGTCGGCGCCGGTCGCTTCTGCTGTGCTGCTGCTTTACGGCCTTGGCATTGGCCCCGTGTTTCCCGTCAGTACCGTGGCCGCGCAAAACGCGGTGGAGTCGCGCGATCTGGGCGCGCTCAGCAGCACCCTGGCCTTTGTGCGCGCACTCGGAAGCGCGCTCGGCGTGGCGGCCGCCTCGGCGCTGGTGCTCGGGCTGGCGTCCGAGGCATTGCCGCCGGGAGCGGGGATCGAAGACCTGGTCCGGCACAGCTTGGCGCCGGATGCGCGCGCGATTGTGGCCAGAGCCTTCGGCATCATGTTCGGCGCCATCGGCGCCGTGCTCGCGGTCGCGCTGGCGTTGTTTGCAAGGATAGAGGAACGCAGCTTGCCAACCCGGCGCGATGCGCCTCGTCCGGCGGAATGAGCATAGGCGAGTTTATTGCAGACGTCCGGCTTCAGGATCACGCCAGCGGCCGCGCCGCCGCCATTCGCAGCCTGGCGCTGCCGAGCATCCAGAACAGGATGCTCAAGCAGAGAAAGGCGGCCAGCCCCAGCCCCATCTTGAGCGCGCTGCCGAACAGCGCCGGCGCGATGAAACCGGACACCAGCGAAAATATCAGCATCATCACGAAGTTGAGCAGCGAAGCGGCCAGGCCGCGCATCGTCGGGTAGATGTCCAGCGCCTGCATGCCCATCGCCGGCATCGCCAGCGACAGGCCGAAGTGGTAAATCATCACCGCGGAGACCGCCCACCAGACCGCGACGTCCAAAAAAGAGCAGAGCGCGATATTGCCGAGGGCGGCCACCCCCATCGCCAGAAAGCCGTACCAGGTCATCGCGTCGGGCGTAATGCGATGCGCCAGTTTCCCGCAGAGCGCGGAGCCGAGGACCAGCCCGGTAATCATCGGCACGAACAGCCATGCAAACGAGGTGGCGGAAAGATGCAGCACATTGATGACGAAATCGGGCGCGCCCGAAATATAGAGCGCCAGGCCGCCGAACGCGAGGCCGAAACTCAGGGCGCGGCACATGAATACCGGATTGCCGAGCGCGCGCCAGTAGTTGGCGGCGATCGGCGCGACGCGGAACGGCTGGCGCGACGCCACCGGCAGGGATTCTTCCAGCATGACAAAGCAGCTGACCAGCAGGAACGCGCCGACCGCCGCCAGGAACAGGAACACCGCCTGCCACCCGAACGAGACCTGCAGCAAGCCGCCGACGATGGGCGCGATAGCCGGCGCGAAGCCGAACAGCATCATCAGGTTTGACATCATGCGTTGCGCGACCGCGCCGGAAAAGCGGTCGCGAATGACCGCCTGAGCGATCACCATCCCCGCGCCCGACGCCAGTCCCTGCGTCGCACGAAAAAACAGCAGCATGCCGAAGCTATGGGCACAGGCGGCGCCCACCGATCCGATCACGAACAGCAGCAGCGAGCCGAGCACCACCCGGCGCCGTCCCAGCGAATCCGACAGCGTCCCGTAAAACAGCGCCGTCAGCGCATGGGCCAGCAGGTAAATGCTGAGGGTTTGCTGCATCAGCAGCGGATCGACCGAAAATCTGCCGGCAATCGCCGGAAAGGACGGCAGATAGGTATCGGTGGAAAACGGGCCCAGCATGGCCAGGCCGGCGAGCAGCAGCGTTAAGGTGAATGGATGCACAGTGGGAGTTCAGTTGGCCCGGGGTTGTCCAGGGCGGGCCTTCCTGCGGGCGGCGTGCGAATCACGCCACCGGTATCCGGAGATACTGTTTTTGTGTTTCAGCAAGCTTCGTGCCAAGCAATTTCGCCGTACCGTCCAAGCCCGCGGCACCGTTTTGGACCGCCACCCAAAAAAAGAGGCACCGAATGAATGCATTTTGAATGGGAACCGTCGCCATCGACTGGTCCGTATATTGCATACCTTCCTGGACACATTGTTCGTACGGGAAAGGAAATGCATGAAAATGCGCATTGTCGTGGTGGGCGCGGGCGTAGCCGGCGGAATCATCGCCAGCGCCCTGCGTTTGCCGGGCATCGAGCTCATCTGCCTGGAAGCCAGCGGCGAGGACGATCACGTGCATGCCGGCAACGGCTTGAACATCGGTCCTAACGCCTTACGCGCGCTCGACATCACGATGCCAGAGGTCGGCGCGGCGCTGCGCGAAGTCAGTCTGCCGTGGCGGCGCTGGATCGCACGCGCCGCCGACGGCGCCGAAATTTATTGCACGCCGCTGGCCGAGGTGGCCGATCGCATGGGCATCCGGATCCGCTGGTCGGAGCTGTACCGCGCGGTGCGCGCCGGGGCGCGCGACCGGATCCGTTTCCACACCAGCTTCGCCGGGATGCAGCGCCAGGACGATGGGCGCTGCAAGATCGTGACCCGTCGCGGTCCGGACGGCGTCACCGCCATTCTGGATGACGTCGATCTGGTGATTGCCTGCGACGGCCGCTATTCCGCGTTGCGCGCCGAGCATTGCGGTACGCCGGTGCCGCGCCATCTGGGGGTGACCAACTTTCGCGCGCTGGTCGACGATGGCGGCGCCATCGAAGTCGACGACATGGAGCAGTGGTACAACGGTCCGCGCCGGTTGATCGCATTCCGCCTGCCGGACGGACTGATTTATGTCAGCGGCAATTTGCCGATCGCGCCGGAAGGCGGCACGCCGGAACAATACAAGAATCCGGCCTTTCTGCGCACCGCCTATACCGATGGCTGCGCCCGGCCGGACCCGCGTCTGGACGCGTTGTCCGCCGTATTCTCGGCGCAAGCTTCGACTTTCCATTGGGCCCGGGCGCAGGAAATTCCGGCGCGTTTCCACGACGTCAGCCGGCGTGTGCTGTACGTCGGCGACGCCGCGCACGCCATGTGCCCCACCATCGGCCAGGGCGCGACCCAGGCGATCGAGGATGCCGCGTCGCTGGTCGCGTTGGCGCGCGAAGCGGATGCGCAGCGGCGTCTCGATCCGGCCGTGTTGTGCGGTGCGTTTGCCAATCTGCGCGCCAAGCGCGTCGGCTTCGTCAAGGAATTGTCATGGGACGCCAGCGACACCTTGCTGTTCGGCGCCGATCCGATCGCCGGAAATCTGGAAAAAGCCGGACCCGCGTTCAAGGAAAAACTGCGTGAGCTGTACAACGATGTGCCGCTCGGGCGCGACCGCATCCGCGCCGCGCTGGCGCACATCAGCGTGCATTAGGAGCCATGAATGGAACATCCGCATACCAGAAATTTTGTCGGCTACGGCGCCCATCCTCCCGACCCGCAGTGGCCGGGAGGCGCGCGTCTTGCGATTAACTTCATTCTCAATTATGAAGAGGGCTCGGAGTACTCGGTGCCGGAGGGCGACGGCCGTTCGGAGGCGACGCTGACCGATGCCGGCGCATCCGACATGGGCGTGGGAGGGCGTGATCTGGCGGCGGAATCCATGTTCGAGTATGGCAGCCGGGTCGGCTTTTGGCGTCTGCAGGAAATGTTCCGGCAGCGGGCGATACCGCTGACCATCAGTGCGTCGGCCATGGCCCTGGAGCGCAATCCGGAAGCGGCGCGCGCCATCGCGCAGGCCGGTCACGATGTGTTGTGCCACGGCTGGCGCTGGGTCAATCAGTACCACTTGAGTGAAGACGAGGAACGCGAGCATATCCGGAAAGCCGTCGCCAGCCTGCGCGAGACGGTGGGCAAGCGTCCGCTCGGATGGTATTGCCGTTATGGATCCAGCCTGGCGACGCGGCGTCTGCTGGTGGAGGAGGGCGGCTTTCTGTATGACAGCAATTCGTATGCGGATGAATTGCCGTACTGGGAACTGGTGGGTGACAAGCCGCATTTGATCGTGCCGCATACCTTTGCCAACAACGACAACAAATTCATGCGCGGCTGGTGGGCCACGTCGGATGACTTCTTTGTCTGGATGCGCGACGCGTTCCAGATGCTGTTGCGGGAAGGCGCGACCCACCCGAAGATGATGTCGGTCAGCCTGCATTTGCGCATCAGCGGCCATCCGGCGCGCGCCGCCGGCATCGAGCGTTTCCTCGATTTTGTGCAACATCAGCCCGGCGTCTGGTTTTGCACGCGCACCGAGGTGGCGCGGCACTGGATCGCGACCCATCCGTACCAGGCGTGAAACATTCCCTCCATCACTGAAGGCATCCCATGTCATTCAATAGATTGCCGCGCGCCCGCTGGGTCGAAATGACTTCCGAAGAATTCGGACGGCTGCCGCCGGACACGGTGGCGGTGCTGCCGGTCGCCGCGGTGGAACAGCACGGACCGCATTTGCCGGTATATGTCGACGCCTGTCTGAACCTGGGGGTGGTCGAGCGCACCATCGGCCTGCTGCCGCCGGAATTGCCGGCGACCTTCCTGCCGATGCTGCCGGTCGGCAAGTCCAACGAACATCTGGCGTTTCCCGGCACGCTTTCCTTTTCCGCCGAGACGCTGATCCGCATGTGGACCGAGATCGGCGAATCGGTGCACCGTGCCGGCATCCGCAAGCTGGTCTTTATCAATTCGCACGGCGGGCAGCCGCAAATCATGGATATCGTGGCGCGCGACTTGCGGGTGCGGCTTTCGATGTTCGTGGTCTGCGTCAACACCTACAGCTTCGGCGTGCCGCCGGACAGTTTTTCGGCGGATGAACAATTGCATGGCATCCATGCCGGCGCCATCGAGACTTCGATGATGCTGGCGCTGCGGCCGGACCTGGTGCGGATGGACAAGGCGGACCATTTTGTGTCCGCTTCCGTAGCCCTGCAGAAAGAATATCGCTACCTGTCGCCGGAAGGCGGCATCGGCTTCGGCTGGCAAATACAGGATTTGCATCCGTCCGGCGCCTGCGGCAATGCGCTGGACGCCGATGCGGCCCGCGGCGATGCGGTCATCGGGCAAGCGGCAAGCGGTCTGCTCGCCTTGCTGCAGGAAGTGCATCGCTATCCGCTACACCAAATCAAGGAGTACGCATGAAACTGGCGCATCACGGGCGCTTCCCGTATTCGGCGATCAATAGCCGGCCCGATTATCTGTGGCCCGGCGGCAAGCGGCTGGCGGTGTATGTCGCCGTCAATGTCGAGCACTTTGCCTTCGGCGAGGGGCTCGGTGCGGAACTGGCGCCAGGCGGTCCGCAGCCCGATATCCTGAACTACACATGGCGCGATTATGGAAACCGGGTCGGCATCTGGCGCCTGCTGGATCTGTTCAATCAATTGAAGCTGCCGTCCGCGCTGCTGATGAACACGGCCATTTACGGCCACTGTCCGGAAGTCGTGCAAGCGTTTCGCGACCGTGGCGATGAACTGGTGGCCCATGGCCGCAGCAATGCGGAGCGTCAGGGCGTGCTGCCGGCGGATGAAGAAAGAGCGCTGATACAGGAAACCACGGCCCGGATGGCAGAGCGCGAACGGGAGCGTCCGAAAGGGTGGCTCGGTCCCTGGATTTCGGAAAGCGCGCAGACCCCCGACCTGCTGGCGGCGGCCGGCTACGACTATCTGCTTGACTGGTGCATGGACGATCAGCCGGTCTGGATGAAGACCCGCAACGGCCCCATCCTGTCCGTTCCGTATCCGCAGGAACTGAACGATATCCCCGCCATCGTGGCGCGCAAGATGAACGCGCCGGATTTCGCGCAAATGATTATCGACAATTTCGACGAAATGCGCGATCAGGCGGCCGCGATGCCGCTGGTCATGGGCATTGCGCTGCACCCTTATATCGTGGGGCAGCCTTACCGCCTGCGTCATCTCAGGCGGGCGCTGGCGCATATCGCACAGCATGCGCCAGACGTGTGGCTGACCACGCCGGGCGGCATCGCGCGGCACTGCATGTCGTTGCCGGCCGGGACGATTGCGGATGCGGCCGCCGAGCCGTGACATCTTGAGACACATTGATCGCTTCACGAGGGAATGCCATGAACACATTGAATGATCTGTCCGGCCTGAGCGCTTCCGAAACCGCCCGGCTGGTCCGGCGGCGCGAAATATCGCCGGTCGAGACGATAGCCGCCGCGATCGAACGCATCGAGCGGCGCAACCCCAGCCTGAATGCCTTGATCTACACCGATTTTGAACAGGCCACGCAGCGTGCGCGGGCGCTGGAAACGCAGATCATGAAAGGGGTCGACCCAGGGCCGCTGGCCGGCGTGCCGACCGCGATGAAAGACCTGTTCGATTTCAAGCCCGGCTGGCCCTCTACTTTCGGCGGTGTCCCGGCGCTCAAGGATTTCATTCCGGACTTCGCGAGCATCTACCCGGAGCGTATCGAGGCCGCCGGCGCGATCCTGCTCGGCAAGACCAATAGCCCGTTGCTGGGGTTTCGCGGCACGACAGACAATCCTTTGTTCGGTCCGACCCGCAATCCATTCAATATGTCGAAAAACAGCGGCGGCTCGTCGGGCGGCAGCGCCGCGGCGGTGGCCGACGGGATATTGCCGCTGGCCGGCGCATCGGACGCCGGCGGATCGATTCGGATCCCGGCATCCAGCTGCGGCGTTTATGGCTTCCAACCGTCGTTCGGCCGGGTGCCGATGGTTTCGCGTCCGAACGCGTTCGGCGCGATCTCGCCTTTCAAGTATGCCGGGACGGTGACGCGCACTGTTGCCGACGCCGCGCTGGCGCTCGGCGCACTGGCGGGCTATCACCCCGGCGATCCGTTCTGCGTGAATGACACCGTCGATTTTGCAGCGGCCGCCGGGCGGTCCGTGCGCGGCATGAAAATCGGTTTCAGCCCCGATTTCGGCGGCTTCCCGGTGCAGCCGGAAGTCGCCGCGCTGGTGGCGCGCGCGGTGCTCGCGTTTGAAGAGGCGGGCGCGACGGTGGTGCCGGTAAAAATCGACTTGCCATGTCCGCACGGCGAATTGACCGAACTGTGGTGCCGCATGATTTGCGTCGGCACCAACGCCGTGCTCGACGGCTTCCAGCGTCAGGGAATCGATCTGCTGCGCGATCATCGCGCCGATTTGCCGGACGCGATGGTGGAATGGATTGAACGCGCCGGCCGGCTGACGGTGGCCGAACTCAATCGCGATCAGGCGATCCGCTCTCAAGTCTACGATGCGCTGCAGGCAGCATTCGCGCAGGTCGACCTGCTGGTCACGCCGACCCTGGCTTGCCTGCCGGTCGACAATCACGCCGTCAGAGGAAATACCGTCGGTCCGTCAAGCATCAACGGCGAGCCGGTCGACCCGCACATCGGCTGGTGCATGACCTACTTCACCAATATGTCGGGCCATCCCGCGGCCTCGATACCGGCCGGCATGCACGCGGGGCTGCCGGTCGGAATGCAGTTGATCGGGCGGCGCCTTGCGGATGCCGACGTGATAGCGGCGAGCGCCGCGTTCGAACGGGTCCGGCCGTGGCGCGATGCTTACCGGATATGCGCCGCGCGGGTGCTTTGAGATCAGCTCCAGGAGGAATTTTCGTGCAGAGGGATAGATGGCTGAATTTTCGCAGCGCGGGGCAGCCATGTCGCCGCTGATCGTTCCGGTGATCGACTTCGGCGCTTTCATCGGCGGCGGCGCCGACGCACGGCGCGAGCTTGCCCGCAGCTTCGGCCACGCGCTGGAGACCACCGGTTTCGTCACGGTGGTCAACCATGGCGTGCCGCCGCGGTTGGTGCAGGAAATGTATGACAGCGCCAAATCCTTTTTCGGTTTGCCGGCGGAGATAAAGAACCGCTACGTGCCGCCCGAAAAGGCCAAAGGGCGGGGCTACCTGCCGATGGGGATAGAGAGCGTCGCCGCAACGCTGAGCGGCGAGACGCCGCCGGATTTGTGCGAGGCGCTGGTGTTCGGTTCGCTGCAGCGTGAACGCAAGGGGATGGGCGCGCCGAATCTATGGCCCGAGCAGCCTGCCGCATTGCGCGCCTGCGTCAACCGCTATTTCGATGCGCTGGCCGCATTGTGTGCGGAATTGATGAAAATGGCGGCGCTGGCGCTGGACCTGCCAGAAGCTTATTTCGATCCGTATCATTCCGATCCCAGCCTGGTGCTGCGGTTTGTGAATTATCCAGATCAGGCGGCGCCGCCCAAACCGGGGCAGCTGCGTTACGGTGCGCATCACGACTATGGCGGCCTGACCGTGCTGCGCCAGGACAGTGCCGCGGGCGGTTTGGAAATCTGCGACCGGAACGGCGTATGGCACGACGTGCCCTGTCATCCCGAGAGCTTCGTGATCAACGTCGGTTCCCTGATGTCGCGCTGGACCAATGGCCGCTGGCGTTCGACCTTGCACCGGGTGGTCAATCCGGGGCGCGAGCTGACCGGCTCGACGCAGCGCCTTTCGATGGTGGCGTTTACCGGTCCCAACGACGATGCCGAGATCGCATGTCTGCCGACGTGCCACGATGAGAACCATCCCATTCAATTTCCCCCGGTGCAAGCCGGCGAATACATCCGGCAAAAACTTGCCGCCTCGATGGAATTGACGATAGCCGGATAGCGTCGAAACGGATTTGCTAAACTCCGTGGCAGAGCGTTTATTCCATGACGCGCGCTACCCGTTCTCCGTCCCATGCCTGAACAACTCTTTTTGCCGGGTTTTGAAGCGCCGCCACGGCCTACGGACCGGCTGTTCTTCGCGATCTTGCCGAACCCGGATGCGGCGGCAGTCATCACACGGCAGGCGCGGCTCCTGCGTGAGGAATACGGCATGAGGGGCCGGCTCATCGCAAGCGGCCGCTTGCACGTCACCTTAAGTTATCTGGGCGACTATTTGGGTCTGCCGCAAGCGCTGGTTGCCGCGGCGGTGACAGCGGGGGCCAGCGTCAGAGCCGCGCCGTTCGAGCTTGCATTCGACCGCGCCGGGAGTTTCCCTGGCAGGCCGCGCAACCGTCCGTTCGTCCTGCTGAACGGCGAGGATGGCGTCGCTCTGGCGGCGCTCCACCGGACGCTCGCCGGCGCGCTGGAAAAAGCCGGGCTGGGACCCGCAAATTCGCGCTATACGCCGCATGTGACTTTGCTTTACGACAATCGTCTGGCGCCGGTCCGGCCGATAGCGCCGATCGCCTGGACCGTCCGCGAGTTCGTCCTCATCCACAGCCTGCTCGGCCGATCCCGCCATGTTCCGCTGGCGCGGTGGCCGCTGGTATCCTGATCTTTGAAAGGCCGGTTCAGTTTTCGCGGCCGCGACCGTTAAGCATTTAGGCCCTTTCAAGATTTCTGCATGGCAAGCTTATTGCTTGCGTTCTTCTGAATTTGCGTAATCGCAGGCCAGCCGATGAGCGGGTCATCGGCCAGTTCGAATATAGGGAAATCAGGGGAAATTAATGCAAAAAGTGTTGCAGGTGGAAGAGTTGCTGCCTTATATGCCGGGGGTAGCCTTGTGCGAGCGGTCCCTGCGTGAGTTGAATTTCGCCTGGCGGCTGATCGAGTCGACGGCAAAAATGGTGTGTCCCGTGGAAGCGAAGACCATATTGCCGACGATGAAGGTCACGCGCGACGGCTTCGGCAATCTCGAAAAGCAGCTGATCGCCAACCTGGTGCAGGAAAACATCACCAAATCGGTGCGGGAGATGCAGTTCAAGGCACAGGTCATCATCGATATCGTGGTGCGCAATTTATTCGAACGCACCGCCGACGTCGGTTTTCTGGCGATGGACGACGCCATTCGCGCCTTCATTCTGGATGGGCCGGGCGATCCCGCCGGCATTGTTCCACGGCTGCAGGCTTATCGCGATAAATACACCGTTTACGATGAAATCCTGATTCTGGATACCGAGGGCAGGGTGTTGGCGCATCTGGACGATACCAGTCCGGTGACGCAGTCCGGCGATCCCTTGATTGCACAGACGCTGAAGTCCGATACCTATATCGAAACTTTCGGGCTATCCGATTTACGGCCCGCGGAGCAGCGCAGCCTCATCTATTCGCGCAAGATCACGCATCCGGAGAGCGGCGAAGCGATCGGCGTGCTGTGCCTCTGTTTTCCGATCGCGGTGGAAATGGCGGGGGTATTCGCCAATCTGCGCAAGGCCGACGACCGTTCCGTCATGCTGATGCTCGATGGCGAAGGGTATGTCATCGCCAGCAGCGACGCCGATCATATTCCGGCGGGCCGGCGGCTGCCGTTGGCGCTCGACGGCGCGCATGAAACCGTGTCGTATGCCGGACGTGAATACTTTGCCAAAACATGCGCGGCGCAAAATTATCAGGGCTACGGCGGCCCCGGATGGCTGGGCCACGTCATGATCCCTTGCGAAACCGCCTTCCGGCATCGCAATGCCGACGCCCTGTCCGGCTACGACGAGGGTACCTTGGCCGGCGTCATGTCGCATGCAAAAACCTTTTGCCCTCCGCTGCACGATGTGACGGAAAAGGCCGAATCGATCAATCTGTCGCTGCGCCGTGTCGTATGGAACGGCAAAATCATGTCGGCCGGCCAGGACGGCGATTTGCTGAGACTGAAGTCGATTTTGCAGGAAATCAGTCAGACCGGGGATGACACCAACCGCATTTTCAAAGACTCGATACACGATCTGTATGCGACAGTTATCTCATCCGGGCTGCAGGATTTGACGTTTATTTCGCGCTTGATGGTCGATTTGATGGACAGGAATCTGTACGAGCGCGCCAACGATTGCCGATGGTGGGCCTTGACGCCGGATATCCGGCGCGTGATGGCCGCCAGATCGCATATCGAGCAGGATCGGCAGAGCATCGTACCAACGCTGGAAGCGATCAATGCCTTGTATACCGCCTATGCAAGATTGGTGGTGTTCGACGTGAACGGCGCGATTATTGCCGCCTCCGACCCCCGGCAGGAGGGCTTGGACATCATCGGCAGCGCGATGGACCCGGCGCTGGTCCGCAAAACGCTGTCATTGCCGGACAGCCAGGCGTATTGCGTATCCGCATTCGAACCCAGCCATTTGTATGGCGGCCGCCCGACTTATATTTATTGCGCGGCGATCTATCATCCTGACCAGAGCGGGCGCGTCACGGGCGGCATCGGCATTGTGTTCGATGCGGAGCCGGAATTCAGAAACATGCTGTCGTCATCGCTGCCGGAGCACGAGGGCGCGTTCGCCGCCTATACCGACCGCGCGGGACAAGTCATTTCCAGCACCCATGCCGACTACCCGGTCGGCAGTGTGCTGCGGCCGGCGGCGTCGATGATGGAAGACGGCAACGGCGTCGGCGCGGCGCGCGTTCTGGTGCTGGACGGTCGATACATGATGGCCGGGCACACTGTCACCTTCGGCTACCGCGAATTCAAAAATACCGACGATTATCGGAATGACCTGATTGGCATGGTGTTCGTGCCGATTGGGGAGCAGACCCGGATCGGCGCGGTCGACGAACGCGCGTCGTATGCAAATGCCGCTGTGAAACAGGACGCGGCGGTCCGGGAGTTCGGGACCGTCCTGATCGACGACGACGTGTTCGCGTTGCCGGCAAGCGACGTGGTCGAGGCCATCGAAGCAGGCCGCATGCATTCCGCTTCGACCCTGAAGCCGCTGATCGCGGGCATATTGAACTATCAGGATACGAGCGGCCAACCGACCGCATTCGTGCCCGTGGTCGATTTGCGTTACCTGATGAATCCGAACTCCCGGCATTCCAGCGAACTGGGCGAAATCGTGATTGTGCGGCGCGGCAGGCACAAGCTGGGCTTATTGATCGGCAGCCTGCTCGATGTGCTGGAGTTCGGCGACGATCAAATCGAACCGCCGCTGAAGCTGATCAATCAGAAAAATTACATCTGCAATCTGATTAAAACCGGGAATCGCAATTTGATGATTCAGGTAATCGACGTGGAAAAAATCTTTAAGGTGGTGTTCGAGGAAGATGCCGGGCTGTACCGTCGCGTGCAAGGAGAGATCAACACTTTGGCGGGATGAACGTCGCCGGCGCGATAAAACGAATTGCCGATAGCGCTGTCGATCAGGTTTCAACCCTGGAAAATGATCTATGGCAAACATCTACATCGGCATCTCCGGCTGGCGTTATGCGCCATGGCGCGGGGTGTTTTATCCGGATGACTTGCGGCAGGCGGACGAGCTGGCGTTCGCGTCGCGCGCATTGCCGACGATCGAACTCAACGGCTCGTTTTACGCGCTGCAGCGGCCGGAAAGCTACGCCGCCTGGTATGAGGCCACGCCGCCGGGCTTCGTCTTCAGTCATAAAGGCAATCGCTACATTACCCATATCAAGCGCCTGCGCGATATCGAAGGGCCGCTGGCGAACGTATTCGCGTCCGGCGTCTTCAATCTGCGCGAAAAACTCGGTCCGTTCCTGTGGCAATTCCCGCCCAGCTTTCGTTACGACGCCGAGCTGACAGAGCATTTTCTGAGTCTGCTGCCGCCCGATACGGAGCAGGCGCTGGAACTGGCGCGCCATTGCGAGCCGCGCATAAAAAATCACAGCGCGCTGGACATCGACAAGAAGCGCAAGCTGCGCCACGCGATGGAAATCCGCAACGACAGTTTCATCGACGAATCTTTCATCCGGCTGTTACGCAAATACAAGGTGGCGCTGGTGGTGGCGGACACAGCCGGAAAATGGCCGTACCGGGAAGACGTGACCTCGGATTTCATGTACTTGCGCCTGCATGGCGAGAAGGAGTTGTATGCCAGCGGTTATACCGAGCAGTCCCTGGCCCGCTGGGCCGACCGCATCCGCGCGTGGAGCGAGGGATCGCAACCGGCGGACGCCGAACGGATTTCCGACGCCGAGCCGCCGAAGCGCGGCAGCCGTGATGTCTATTGCTATTTCGATAACGACATCAAGGTCAAGGCGCCGTTCGATGCGCGCAGACTGATCGACAAGTTGGGGCTGAAATGCGATTTGACGCCGTTCGGCCCTAGCGGACCGTAACAGTTGAATTGGCGTCTTTACATGAATTTACCTTTTTGGGCTGCCCGCATGAAATCTCCGGCCGCAAACAAGCGCCGTCAAATCGATACCGCCATACAGAACGATTGCCAGGGAGGACGCCGGTTTTTGAGTCCAATCGCAGCCCCGGCATCTTGTCGATTCCGGCGCGGCATGGTACAAGTATTTTGAAATTAAGAACGCGGTTTCGTATACCGGAACCATTGAGACCACCTTCCTGCCAGTAGGATTCATGATGCAGCCCATAGAAGAAACCGTCGCCTCTTCCGAAGCGTCACCACCCTCTGTTTCCCCCGTGAACAGTCAACCGAAGGTGCCGTTGCGGGAGCTGTTTACCACCTTCGTCCGCGTCGGATTGACCTCGTTCGGCGGCAGTACCCAGGCCTGGGTGTACCGCGCCATTGTCGAACAAAGGGGCTGGCTCAACGATGAGGAATTCCTGTCCTGCACGGCTGTATCGCAAATTCTGCCCGGCGCCAATCCGGTCAATATCTCCCTGTATGTGGGACAGATGGTGCGCGGCTGGCCCGGCGCGCTGGCGGCGGCGCTCGGCATGGTGATGCCGGCGTTTTGCGTGGTGATGATCATGGGGCTGGTGTATGCGCAGCTGTCGGGATTTCCGCTGACGCATTTCCTGTTGTTCGGCGTGGCTACCGCCGGCGTCGGGGCGACGTTCGCGGCCGGCGTCAAGGTAGGTTCGCGGATGGAGCGCCATTGGTTGCGTTATGTGATGGCGGGAGCGGCATTCGTGGCGGTCGGATTGCTGCATTGGCCGATGGTGCCGGTGGTGGCCGTACTGGCGCCGGTAAGTGTGATTCTGGCTTTGTGGAGCTGAGCATGGATATGGATAGCCTGTTGTGGAAACTGGTTCTGGTATTTGCGCCGTTGTCGGTGCTGTCGTTCGGCGGCGGCCAGGTGATCGTGTCCGATATTCAATTGCAGACGGTCCAGGTGCATCACTGGCTCACCAACCAGCAGTTTGCCGATCTGTTCGCCATTTCGCGCGCCGCGCCCGGCCCGAGCACCCTGATTTCGTCGCTGATCGGCTACCAGATCAGCGGTTTTATCGGCGCGATAGTGGCGACGCTGGCGATGTATATCCCTTCGTCGACCGTGTTCGTGATCACCACCAGCCTGTGGCACCGCCATCATGGTTCGCGCTGGCGCATCGCGATAGAGCGTGGTCTGGCGCCGATTGCGGTAGGGCTGATTTTCGCCAGTGCGATCGTGGTGTTGCAGGCGATTCATATCGGCGTGCTCGGATGGTGTTCGACGCTGGCGTCGGCGCTGCTGCTTTATTTCACCAAGATCAATCCATATCTGTTGATGCTGGCGGTGGCGCTGTTTTATACGGCGGTGTTTTTTCTGAAGTGACGCCACATCGCGGCGGCCTTATAGCCGGCGCTTATCTGCCTTGATTGCGGACGAGCGCCGCGCGCACCCGCTCCCTGTCGCCGGCCTTCAGTTCGACCGCAGGGTGCGTCTTGCCCGCGATCATGGTCGCGACCGCAATCCCATCGAGAAACACTATCCGGTTACCTGCCAGCGCCGGGACTTTGTCCCCGGGCAGCAGCGTGCCGGCCAGATTCAGCGGATCGACGCCCGAAATGCAGACCAGACTGCCATCGTCGGGCCGCCGCCGCACTTCGCGCAGCAGCGGAATCGCTTCCGGCAACGCGAATTGTTCGCCGGACAGACCGGTGACGAAACGTCCGCCGCGAATATCGCCGCGCGCCTCCAGCCGGTGAAACACCGGCAGTAGCTCGCGCCAGGGCGGCAGCCATTCCGGCTCCCGTTCCAGCAAGCGCCAGAAGACCACGCCGTAACGGCGCAGCAAGGTCCGCGCGATATGTTCCAGCACCTGCGGATCGGTGCGCGATTTCCTGCCGGGCGCCGGCGATGCCGCGGTATCGGCAGCGCCGGCGGCATTGCCGTCCGGGTTATCGCCGCGCCGCAGCGGCGCCCAGCGGCCGGTTTCCTCCATGCTGGCGGGGACGGCTCTGCCGCGCCGCCGATGGCGCTCGTGCGTGGCGCGTTTGGCCGCCGGCAACAATAGCGCACGCAGCCCGGCAAAGCCGTCGGCGTTGACCAGCCCGGCCGATACCAGCTCGCCCAATGCGTTTTCCAGTTCCGTCTGCAGCAGGCGCGACTCCGTCAGCAATTCATCGAAGAACATCGCGCCGTCGCGCAATAGCGCGTCGTACACGCGGCGCGTGCGCGCCGACAGCTCGATCGCCTGGTCCGAATTCGGCAGTGCATTCCAGATGTTCAAGTGCCGTCGCGGCAGCAGGACGATCGGCGTGGAGCGCACCGGGCCGCCCCCGGCGCGCGGCTGTTTTGCGATGCGCGTCCAGACCACTTTGCCGGCGCGGCACAGATCGTCCAGCCACGACGGCGAATAATCGCTCAGTCTGGCCGGCAGCACGTCGCTTTCCCACGCGCCGGCGGCGGTTTCGAATCCTTCCAGCTGGGCCAGAATGTCCGGCAGCGCATCCGGGCCGCGCCGCTGCGCGTCGGGCGTCAAATGCTGCCAGTCGAACAGAAAGCGCATGAAATCGCGGCGTTCCACCGGTTCGACTTCACGGCGCAGGCGCTTGATCGTATAGCGGTGGATGCGCGCCAGCAGATGCCGCTCGCACCATTCTTCCACGCCGGCGCCCGGCGTGAAACGGCCGCGCATCACATAGCCTTCGGTTTCCAGGCGGACCAGGGCGGACATCACGGCGCTGTCCGGCAGCCCCAGCGTTTGCGCGATGGCCGGCAGGGTCTGCGGTCCCAATCCGCTCAGCCTGGCGCGCACGATCTCGACGATCGCGTCGTCGCTTTCCCACACGCCGCGATAGTCTTCCGGAATTTGCAAGACCGGTACCGGCTCGGCTTGCGGATACACTGCCTGCAGACAGGTCAGCCGCTCGACAGGGGTCCATAAAACGCCGCCCGCCGCCGTCCGCACCCGCGTCGCGCGGCCGCCGCGCGCCAGCGCCGCCAGCCATGCCGGCCAATCCGCTTCCGGGCCGGCTGGCGCCTGCGCTTCGCTTTCCGTTATGCAAGCCAGCGTCATCAGCGCCTCATGCATTTCGTCGACGTTGCGCGCATCCGGCCACGCTTCCGCGCGGACCGCGGCGATCGCCTCCACGTCCAGCGCGCCCAGATCGTCGCCGGCGGCGGGATCGGTCCAGCGCCGGTTCATCACTGCCTGCGTGCGGCGTTCTTCCAGCGGCGCGTCGTCGAGATACGCGTACGGCCGCGCATTCAGAATTTCCATCGCCAGCGGCGACGGCGCCGGCAGATCGCGCGCAATCAGCGCGATGCTTCCTGCTTCTATGCGCCTGAGCAGCGCCAGCCAGCCTTCGCTGTCCATCGCTTCGTGCAGGCAGTCGTCCAGCGTTTGCTCGACCAGCGGATGCGACGGCAATTCGCGTTCGCCGCCGACGTTTTCCTGGCAGGCCGCCTGATCCGGAAACACCGCCGCCAGCAGATCGTCGCTTTTCATGCGCTGCAATTGCGGCGCGACCTTGCGGCCGCCGGCATAGCGCGGCAGCGCCAGTGCGGTGGTGGCGTTCCAGCGCCAGCGCACATTGAACAGCGGGGCATTGAGCAAGGCCTGGATCAGCACCTGTTCGGCCGTGGCCGAGCGCAGATAGCGCCAGACTTCGTCCAGCGGGAAACTATGGCCGGTCGACAGCGACAACACGATGGCATCCTCGGTGGCCGCGGCCTGCAATTCGAAATTGAAGGTGCGGCAAAAGCGCTTGCGCAAGGCCAGCCCCCAAGCGCGATTGATGCGGCTGCCGAACGGCGAATGCAGCACCAGTTGCATGCCGCCGGATTCGTCGAAGAAGCGCTCCATCGCCAGCGTGTCCTGGGTCGGCAGCACGCCGAGCGCGGCGCGGGTTTGCGCCAGGTATTCGACGATCTGGCGCGCCGCTTCGTCGTCGATGCCGACATGCGCCACCAGCCAGGCAATGGCGGCGTCCAGCGCCGGCGCCTTGCCGGCGCCGAGCAGCAGATCGATCTGCTTGCGCAGCCGCGCCACGCCCGCCGACAATTCGTCGCTGCGGCCCGGCGCTTCGCCCAGCCAGAACGGGATGTTCGGCGCCGCGCCATGCGCATCTTCGACGCGTACGCGGCCGGTTTCGACGCGCAGGATGCGATAAGAAGTATTCCCCAGCTGGAACACGTCGCCGGCCAGGCTTTCGACGGCGAAGTCTTCATTGACGGTGCCGATGGATTGCCCTTGCGGCTCCAGGATCACCGCATAGTCGGCGTTGTCCGGAATCGTGCCGCCGGACGTCACCGCGGTCAGTTTTGCGCCGCGTCTGCAGCGCAATACGCCGGCCACTGTATCGCGGTGCAGATAGGCGCCGCGCACGCCGTAGCGCCCGGCATAGCCCTCGGCCAGCATCCGCAGGACCGCGTCGTAATGCGCGCGGTCGAGTTGCGCGTAAGGCTCGGCGCGACGCACCAGCGCGAACAGCGCGTCTTCGCTCCATTCGCGGCAGGCGACCTCGGCCACGATCTGCTGCGCCAGCACGTCCAGCGGCGCGCGCGGAATCCGCAGCAGGTCGAGCTCGCCGCGGCGGACGCAATCGAGCAGCGCCGCGCATTCGATCAGGTCGTCGCGCGAAGTCGGAAACAAGCGTCCCTTCGGCGTGCCGCCCACCTGGTGTCCGGAACGTCCCACGCGCTGCAGCAGCGCCGCGATGCTGCGCGGCGAACCGACCTGGCAGACCAGATCGACGTCGCCGATATCGATGCCCAGCTCCAGCGAAGCGGTGGCGATCAATACCTGCAGGTCGCCGCGCTTGAGCCGCTGTTCGGCATCCAGCCGGTACTCCTTGGCCAGACTGCCGTGATGCGCGGCGACCGCCGGCGTGCCCAGCCGCTCGCCCAGATGCCGCGCAATGCGTTCGGCCATGCGCCGCGTATTCACAAAAATCAGCGTGGTACGGTGCAATACCGCCAGTTCCGCCATTCGGTCGTAGACCCGTTCCCATACCTCGTTGGACATTACCGCTTCCATCGGCACGGGCGGCAATTCCAGCGCCAGATCGCGGCGCCGCACATGGCCAATATCGACGATGGCGCAATCGCCGCCGCCGGCGCTGCCGTCGCCTGTTCCGACCAGGAATCGCGCCACCGCGTCCAGCGGCTTTTGCGTGGCCGACAGGCCGATGCGCACCGGCCGTTGCGCGCACAAGGCATCCAGCCGTTCCAGGCTGAGCGCGAGATGGCTGCCGCGCTTGCCGCCGGCCACTGCGTGGATTTCATCGACGATGACTGTGCGCGTATCGGCCAGCATCGTGCGCCCGCTGTCCGAGCCGAGCAGCACATACAGCGATTCCGGCGTGGTGACCAGGATGTGCGGCGCCCGCTTGCGCATCGCCTGCCGTTCCTGTTGCGGCGTATCGCCGGTGCGCACCGCGGTGCGGATGCCGTGATCGGGCAGGCCCATCCGCGCCAGTTCGGCCGAGATGCCCTCCAGCGGCGCCTGCAGATTGATGCGGATGTCGTTGGACAAGGCTTTCAGCGGAGAAACGTAAATCACGGTGGTGGCGTCCGGCAGCAGGCCATCGTGCGCGATGCTGGCGCGCACCAGCCGGTCGATGGCGGCCAGAAAGGCAGTCAGGGTTTTGCCGGACCCGGTAGGCGCGGCGACCAGCGTGGGGCGGCCGCTGCGGATGGTCGGCCAGGCTTGTTGCTGGGCTTGCGTCGCCGCGGGGAAGGCGCCGCGGAACCAGGCGGCCACCGCGGGATGGAAGCCGTCCAGGACCTCGACGGGGCAGGAGAGTGTCATAGCTTTCTACATGGGGACGGCCGGTGCAGGGGCAAGTAGGAAGATAGCATGCCAATTTGTAGGACTGTCTCGTCCATGCACTCCGTGAAAGGAAAAACGGCGACAAGCCTGCGCTTATCGCCGTTTCTTTGTGCCGACACTTGCTGCGGCTTATTTCTTGCCCTGCAGCGTGTCGTTATAGATTTTGGTCCATTTTTCCATTTGATCCAGCGTCGTGACGGGATCTTCCAGCTTGATCTTGATCCCCTTCATCGGTGACGTCACCGTCGTATTGGACGGCACATAATCCAGCCCGGCCATGATGGTTTGGCCCTCGGCCCCGAGCATATAGTCGTAAAACAGCATTGCCGCCGCCGGATGCGGAGCATGGCGCGCGATGCCGATGGCATTGGCGCGGGCGATCGCAGGTTCGATCACGAACCACTCGACCGGCGCACCCTTGCGTTTGGCCGCCACCGGCATGTAGTTGTAAGTCGTCAGCGCCAGCGGCACCTCGCCGGCCGCCACCAGATTGGTCAGCAAGGTATGCCCCTTGCGTACCGAAATGCCGTTTTGGGCGACGATATCCTGGAACAGCTTCAGACCCTGCGGTTGCCCCACCTGGGCCACCGCTTCGGCAAACCAGTCGAAATCGTCCGCTTCGATGCCCAGCTTGCCTTTCCACTTGGGATCCAGCAGGTCCCGATAGCTCTTCGGCAGATCGGCTTTCTTGATCAGATTGGTGTTGTAGGCCTGCACCCATACGGTCAGCAAGGTCGACGCCCATTCGCGGTGCTTGGGGACGGCATTCGGCAACAAATCCTTGAACGCTGGCGAAGTGACCGGCTGCAGCACCTGTTCGCGATGCAGCGCTTCCATTTCCGGCGCGCCGATGTGAATCGCATCGACTTCATAGCGCTTGGCCGCGGTTTCCGTCAGGGAGCGTTGCAATACCTTATCGCTGCCGGAGCGCCATACAGTGACCTTGATGCCGTATTTTTTTTCGAAACCGGAGATCAGCGGAGGCAAATCCTTTTCCGCGAAAGAGGTGTAGAGCAGCAGCCCGCCTTCTTTTTTTGCGGCGGCCTCCAGTTTCTGCGCGCGGTCCGCGCCGGTGTAATTCAATAAGGACATGTCCTGCGCAAAGCCGGCGACTGGCGCAGCGGCGGCGATGGCGCCGATGGCCAGCGTCATGCACAGTCGTCGGATCAGGGATGTAATAGCCATGAGGGTCTCCACTTTTTTGATTATGAGTACTGCGTTTGCCCGTCCATCGGTTCTTTGCCGATTTGCATGCTGGCGCCGGCGGCGGTGTTGGCGACCGCTGCCGGGGAGTTTATTACATGAATTGCCGAGCTGTTAATCGTTTAATAGTTGTGTGACGATTCGAACAGTTTATGCCGGTTCCACGACTTTCTTTTTCAAATACTCGGCCACCAGTTCAGGCGTCAGGATCACGCCGGGACGGTATTCGGGAGCATCTTCCAGCTGTTCCAGATCGTTCAGGCCGAATTTCTCATAGATGCGGTTGATCGCGGAGATCAGACGCACCGGACGGTCCGGATCGGCGTTGAAATGCTGATGGATGGTG
>JAQGLY010000042.1 GCA_028292625.1 Herbaspirillum sp.
GTCGAGCACTTGCGGAATTTGATTGTCGAAGCGGTCCTGCCGCCCGGGACCAAGTTAAACGAACGCGAGTTATGCGAAACCCTCGGGATATCCCGCACGCCGCTGCGGGAAGCGCTGAAAGTGCTCGCCGCCGAAGGCCTGATCGAAATAGCGCCGAATCGCGGGGCCTCGGTTTCCAAGCTGTCGGACATAGAGATCTGGGAAACCTTCGAGCTGATGAGCGGGCTGGAAGCGCTGTCCGGCGAGCTGGCCTGCGAGCGAATTACGGCGCTGGAACTGGCGGAAATCAAGGCTCTCCACTACGCGATGCTGGCCTGCAAGGCGCAAAACGATCTGCCCGGCTATTACAACCGCAACCAGGCAATACACAGCAAGATCAACGAAGCCGCCCGTAATTCGGTGTTGACGCACACTTATTTGTCGTTGAACCGCAGATTGCAGGCCCTGCGTTTCCGATCCAATTTCCATCTCGATAAATGGGAGCGGGCCGCGCATGACCACGATGAAATGATCAAGGCGCTGGAAACGCGCGACGGCAAACGGCTGGCCGAAATCCTGCGCCGCCATCTATTGGAAAAGCGCGATGCGGTATTGATCAATCCGCTTGCTCCCGTCAGTGGCCCTCTGCAATCGGACATGCAATAGCGATCGGCATCGACCTTGTATGGCAGCTTGATCGCAAAATCAAATTGCCGACGCTTGTCCGCATGGACAACCTTACTTACCGTCATTAAAAAAGACCACCAAAAATAAGGCGGCTGCAGCCTTCTCTTCCCGAGAACCCTCCTGCTATTGCGAATGTATTCACATTCCGGATTTTCTTATCAGTTCAACCCGCCGTGGCCTCATTGAGATTTGGCCGGGCAGCATCAAAATCAATCTGAGCGGCACCCTTTCGGCCGCGCAAACCATCTCCCCTAATTAAAAAGACCGACGCAAGCACCGGAACCCCGGGTAAGCGGCAACCATAAAGCCCGTTAATGGGGGCGCCGTGAAGAAATTGCACTTCAGGATTGCACGAACGCACGTTTTTGGTGAAAACAAATTAAATCTGGCGTTTTACATTTATCGGTTTTCTTTCATTTTGGAATTTAATATACAATTCGGTGAAATTATTTAGGGAAATAAGATGTTAAAACTAGATTTTCACCCGGCAGGCCGTCATTTTCTACAAATTCCAGGACCAAGCCCAGTTCCAGATCGAATATTGAATGCAATTAGTCGCCCGACGATCGATCATCGCGGCCCTGAATTCGGCGCCTTGGGCTTGCAGGTTTTGGAGGGCATCAAAAAGATTTTCAAAACCGAGCAACCAGTGGTGATCTATCCGGCATCCGGTACCGGCGCCTGGGAAGCGGCATTGAGCAATACGCTCAGCCCTGGCGATACGGTGCTGATGTATGAAACGGGCCACTTCGCCACGCTCTGGAAAAAAATGGCCGAGGCGCTGGGTTTGAAACCGGAATTCCTGGGATTGCCCGGCATCGAGGGGTGGCGGTATGGGGTTCAGGCGGATCTGATCGAAGAACGCCTGCGCAAAGATGCCCACCACCTTATCAAAGCCGTTTGCGTGGTGCACAACGAAACGTCGACCGGCGTCACTTCCGATATTGCCGCGGTGCGCAAAGCGATCGACGCAGCTGGTCATCCGGCGCTGCTGTTAGTCGACACGATTTCGGGCCTGGCGTCGGCCGAATATAAACATGATGACTGGGGCGTCGACGTCACCGTCTCTGGATCGCAAAAAGGCTTGATGCTGCCGCCCGGCATCAGCTTCAACGCCATTTCCGAAAAAGCCATGGCGGCTAGCAAGAGTGCCAAGCTGCCGCGCGCTTTTTGGGACTGGACCGACATCGTTGAAATGAATAAGAGCGGCTACTGGCCGTATACCCCGAACACCAATCTTTTGTATGGCCTGTACGAAGCGCTCGACATGATCCTGGGCGAGGGCCTGGACAATGTATTCGCGCGGCATCAGCGGCTGGCTGAGGCATGCCGGGCGGCGGTCAATACCTGGGGCCTGGAAATTCAATGCGCGGATCCTGCCGTTTACTCGCCGGTGCTCACCGGAGTGATGACACCCGCCGGTTTCGATGCGGACCTTATCCGCAAAGTGATCTATGAAAACTTCAACATGTCGTTGGGAACCGGTCTCGGCAAAATGAAGGGCCGCATGTTCCGCATAGGCCATCTCGGAGAGGCCAGCGATCTTACCTTGATGGCAACGCTTGCCGGCTGTGAAATGGGATTGAAGCTCGCCGGCGTGCCATTGGCCGGCAGCGGCGTTCTGGCCGCAATGGATGCTCTGTCCGCCCAGAAGGTCCCTTCCTTACGTCAGGCTGCATAAGCAAGAACAGGCGCCGCCGCGGCGCCTGTAGTACTCCGAGGGCGATGGGCTATCGGGAATGGCTATCGTCGTTCGAGCGACGCTTGGCTTGAATATTGCATTAATCGGAATTGAATATTGGATTAAATCATATAGGGATTTCGCGCCCCATTTCAGTGCATTAAATTGCGCAAATTGAGAGGGAAGCGCACCGGCGTTGGAGCCACGGTGCACGTTGCGCGAAATCCAGGAAGAAGCGCATGGCTGGCTTAACGTCAGGGGCGTTTTGATCGTTCAACTCGGCGGCGCCTTCGCGCCGCCCACCACAAGGTAGTTCATCGCATGAGTGCATTGCTGGAAGTGCGGGACCTGACAACCTGCTTCAAAGTCGACGGCGGCGAATTCACCGCCATCGACAGCATCAGTTTTTCGGTGGAGGCGGGACACACGCTGGGCATCGTCGGTGAATCCGGCTGCGGTAAAAGCGTTACTTCGCTATCGATCATGGGCTTGCTGCCGAAGGGGCAAGGACGGATCGCGTCCGGCTCCATCATGTTCGACGGCGTCGATCTGACAAAACTGTCGGAGCCGGCGCTGCGCGCGATGCGCGGCAACCGTCTTGCAATGATTTTTCAGGAACCGATGACGTCGATGAATCCTGCCTTCACGGTCGGCGACCAGCTCATCGAGGCGATTCGCTGCCATCGGGATATCAGTCACGCTGAAGCACGCGCTCATGCCATCGAGATGCTGCGGCGCGTGCGCATTCCATCGCCTGAAAAACGCATCGACGCTTACCCGCATAAACTCTCCGGCGGCATGCGCCAGCGGGTGATGATTGCGATGGCGCTGGCGTGCGAGCCGCGATTGCTGATCGCCGATGAGCCGACCACCGCGCTGGATGTCACGATTCAGGCGCAGGTGCTGGAATTGATGCGCGCCTTGCGCGCGGATACCGGGACCGCCATCATTTTGATTACCCACGATTTGGGCGTGATTGCAGAATTGGCTGATGAAGTCGCGGTCATGTATGCCGGCCGCGTGGTGGAGCGGGCCAGTGTCGAACGCCTGTTCGCCGAACCCCAGCATCCATACACCATCGGCTTGCTTGGCTCGATCCCGAAACTGCATCTGGCGCAAACCCGTCTGGCCGCCATCGAGGGGCAAGTGCCCACGCCGATGACGGTCATGGCCGGGTGCCGCTTCGCGCCGCGCTGTCCGTTTGCCGACGCGCACTGCGCGACGGCCGCACCACCTTTAACCGAACAAACGCCCGGTCATTTCGCCGCTTGCTGGAAAGCGCCGCTGGCATGGGAGCAGGCAGCATGACGATGCATAGCGATACCAACACCGAGAAGCCGGCGCCGATGCCGCCGTTACTGCGGGTAGACAACCTGGTTAAACATTTTCCCCTGCCGCGCGGATTGTTCCAACGCAACCGCGCGGTCGTGCACGCGGTCGACGGGGTCAATTTCAGCCTGGCCGCCGGCGAAACCATGGCCTTGGTCGGCGAATCCGGTTGCGGCAAATCGACCGTCGGGCGCTTACTGCTGCGCCTGCTGGAAGCAACGTCCGGGCAGGTATGGTTCAACGGCAAGGATTTGACGCTATTGCCGGAAGCCCTGATGCGGGAGCGGCGGCGCGAGCTGCAAATGATTTTTCAAGACCCCTATTCGTCGCTCAATCCGCGCATGACGGTCGAACAAACCCTGACCGAGCCAATGCACCTGCATGGCCTGGCGGTGGGCCGGCGGCATGAACGCGCTGCCGAACTGCTCGACCTGGTCGGCCTGGCGCCGCAATATCTGCAGCGCTATCCGCATGAATTTTCCGGCGGCCAGCGGCAGCGCATCGGCATCGCCCGCGCGCTGGCCGTCGAGCCGCGCCTCATTGTCTGCGATGAACCGGTGTCGGCACTGGACGTGTCGATTCAGGCGCAAGTGGTGAACCTGCTGCAGGATATCCAGCGGCGCTTCGGCCTGACTTACGTATTCATTGCGCATGACCTGGCGGTGGTCAAGCACATTGCGTCGCATGTCGCCGTCATGTACCTGGGGCAGATCGTCGAATACGCCGAAAAGGACAGCCTCTTTTCGCGGCCGCGCCATCCATACACGCATGCGCTGCTATCGGCGATTCCGATACCGGAACCGGGACGGGTACTGACCCGGGAGTTGTTGCAGGGCGATGTGCCGAATCCCATTTCTCCTCCGTCTGGCTGCCGCTTCCACACCCGCTGCCCGCATGCACAACAGCGCTGCGCCGACGAAGCGCCGGTCCTCAGCGGCGAGGCAGGACATACCGTGGCCTGCCACTTCTGGCGCGACATCGCATTGCCGCAAGCATTGCAGCCGGCGACCGCCGTACGGGAGCCAAACCGGCGCCTGGAGCAATTGCAGGCGGCATTCCTGCCAAAGAATGCGCAATATGCCTGATCCCGCATTTACATTTGACCAATCCATCCGTCCCGCAATCCTTTCACCTAAAAGAGATAGCCACATGCGCAATTTTTTACGCTCCTGTTTATCCTCCCGCCGCGTGACGCGCGTCGTTGCCGCCACGCTCGCGTTGAGCGCGATGACGATCGCCAGCGCGCAAACACTGCGCATCGGCCTGGCGGAAGACCCCGATGCGCTCGATCCGGCACTGGCGCGCAGCATGGTCGGCCGCTTTGTCTTCGCTTCGCTGTGCGACAAGCTGGTCGACATCGATGAAAAACTGAACATCGTCCCGCAACTGGCGACTTCCTACGAATGGTCGCCCGACAACAAGGTATTGACCTTGAAATTGCGTCACGGCGTCACTTTCCAGGACGGTGAAAAATTCGATGCCGCCGCGGTAAAGTACAATATCGAGCGCGATAAAACCCTGCCGGGATCGAGCCGTAAAGGCGAACTGGCGCCGGTCACGAGCGTCCAGGTGGTCGACGACTATACCGTCAAGCTGATCCTCACCACCCCCTTTGCGCCATTGCTCAGCGTGCTGGCCGACCGCGCCGGCATGATGGTGTCGCCGAAGGCGGCAAAGGCCAATCCGACCAACTTCGCAACCCACCCGGTGTGCTCAGGACCATTCAAGTTCCAGGAGCGCGTGGCGCAGGATCACATCGTGCTGGAGCGCTACGCCAATTACTGGAACAAGGACGCGATCCACTTCGATAAAGTGATTTATCAGCCGATCGTCGACGCCACGGTGCGGCTGGCGAACTTGCGCTCGGGACAGCTCGACATCATCGAACGCGTCGCCACTTCCGATGTCGCGGGATTGAAATCGGAAAACAAGTTCGCCCTCGCGCGCTTCCCCGAACTCGGTTACGTCGGCATCACCATCAATACCGGTAAAGGCGAGATGGCGAAGAATCCGCTCGGACGCGATCCGCGCGTGCGCGAAGCGTTCGAACTGTCGCTCGATCGCGCCGGCATCGTGCAAGTCGCCGCGGATGGCCAGGGTGAGCCCGGCAACCAATGGGTGTCGTCATCGAACCCGTTTTACGCCAAGCAGCATCCGCTCCCTAAACGCGATATCGCTCGCGCCAAAGCGTTGTTGAAAGCGGCCGGCGTCCCCAACCCAAGCTTTTCCTTGATGACGCCGACCAATTCCGACGGCCAGAAAGTCGCACAGGTCGTGCAGGCGATGGCGAAGGAGGCCGGCTTCGATATTAAAATCCAATCGACCGAATTTGCGACCTCCTACCAATATGCCGATTCAGGGCAGTACGAGGGATACGTAAAGAACTGGAGCGGCCGCCCGGATCCGGACGGCAATCTGTACAACTTCTACGCTTGCAAGCAGTCGATGAATTATCCCGGCTACTGCAATCCGAAAGTCGACGACCTGCTGAACCAGGCGCGCGCCACGGTGGATATTGCGCAGCGCCGCAAGCTGTACGACGAGGTTGCCGACATCATCATCCCGGCGCAGCCGATCGTCTATCTGTACCATCGCGATTGGCTGTGGGCCTATAACAAGAAACTGACCGGCGTGCGCACCATTCCCGATGGCCTGATCCGGGTCCAAGGTTTGAAGATGTAAGGTTTATCCATGCCGGCGCAGCGATAAGGTGTGCCGGCGACTGGGGCTGTATTTGCCCAAATCGATTCAGAAAAATTATCCATGCTCGCTTACTTCATAAAACGACTCGCTGCGGTGATTCCGACGGTTTTTCTCGTCACGATCATCATCTTCTGTCTGCAGCAATTGCTTCCCGGCGATCCCGCCGTCGTGTTGGCCGGTGAAGACCAGGACCCGGCTGTGGTGGCCTATCTGCACAAGAAAATGCATCTCGATGAACCGCTGCCGGTGCGTTACGCCTATTGGATGCGCGACGTCGCGCACGGCGATCTGGGTGAGTCGATGCGCATCCAAAGCCCCGTGCTGCAACTGATCAAGGCAAAATTGCCGGTGACTGCCGAGTTGGCGGTGCTGTCGATGCTGGTCGCCCTGATCATCGGCATTCCGGCCGGCATCGTCTCGGCCGTGACCAAGAATTCGGTCTGGGATTACCTGGCCAATGCGGTGGCCTTATGGGGCTTGTCGACGCCGAACTTCTGGCTCGGCATTTTATTGATCCTGCTGTTTTCCGTCTCTCTCGGCTGGCTGCCTGCGTCCGGCTATATCAGTCCGTTCGAAGACCTGCGCGCCAATCTGGCGGGGATGATCATGCCGGCCTTCGTGCTGGGCAACGCCATTTCCGCGGTGCTGATGCGCCACACCCGCAGCGCCATGCTGCAGGTATTGAGCGCCGATTACGTGCGTACCGCCCGGGCCAAGGGGCTCAATGAGCGTACAGTTGTGCTGAAACACGCTTTTCGTAATGCGCTCACGCCGATCATCACCTTGGGTGCGCTGGAATTCGGCTCGCTGTTGTCGGGGGCGGTGTTGACTGAACAGGTATTTTCGATTCCGGGTTTCGGGAAGCTGATCGTCGATGCGGTTTTTAATCGCGATTATGCGGTGGTGCAAGGCGTGGTGTTGTTTACATCGACCGTCTACATCCTGTTGAATTTGCTGGCGGACTTCGCCTATTTCTTTGTCAATCCACGGCTGCGGGGTTAGTCCATGAAACAGATCGATATGGGACTCGCGCCCGCCGTAAGCACCGCAGTCAAGCAGGCGGCGACGCCGCGCGAAGCGACACCGGCCCAGCGCGCGCTGCGGCGTTTGGCACGGCGACGGGGGGCGATGCTGGGCCTGGGCATCGTGGTGCTGTTTGTGGTCATTGCATTGTGCGCACCCTGGATCGCGCCCTACGACCCGCTTGCCACGAGTTGGAGCGCAATCCGCAAGGCGCCTTCGTCGGCTTTTCTGTTCGGCACCGATGAACTCGGACGTGATGTATTTTCGCGCGTCATATGGGGTTCGCGCGCGTCGCTGCTGGTAGGGGCGTCATCGGTCTGCATTTCGATGATGCTGGGGGTGCCGATCGGACTGCTGGCCGGGTATGTCGGCGGCTGGACCGACGGCATCATTTCCCGTCTGACCGACGCCATGCTGGCGGTGCCGTTTCTGATTCTGGCGATTGCGATGGCGGCGTTTCTCGGCCCGAATCTCACGAATGTCATGATTGCGGTCGGCGTGTCCGCAACGCCGGTCTTCATCCGTCTGACCCGCGCGCAAGTGTTGGCGGTGAAGGTCGAAGATTTCGTCGAAGCCGCGCGCGCCGTCGGCAATCCGCACTGGCGCATCGCCTTGCGGCATGTGCTGCCCAACGTCCTGCCGCCGTTGATCGTACAATCGACGCTGGCGATCGCGGCAGCCATCATCGCCGAAGCCAGCCTGTCGTTTCTGGGCCTGGGCCTGCAACCGCCGGCGCCAAGCTGGGGCAGCATGCTTAATACGGCTAAAAATTACGTCGACAGCGCGCCGTGGATGGCGATCTGGCCGGGGATGTCGATCTTCTTGCTGGTCATATCGCTCAACCTGCTGGGCGATGGATTGCGCGACGCGTTCGATCCCCGTCACAAATAAGCTTCTCGTGGAGGCATCTGACCGCATCCACGCTTTTCCAACCAACGCCGTATTTCACCTGAACGGCTTGCCGCAGCCGGCTTCGCGCCGGCCGCCATTTACATCGAGAGATCATGGAATCGAACCAAAACCCTTTCTGGACCTTCCCCTACACATCGCAGCGTTTGCCGCTGATGGCCGACAATGTCGTGACGACGTCGCAGCCGCTTGGCGCGTCGGCCGGCATGCAGATGCTGATGCGCGGCGGCAATGCCGTGGATGCGGCGCTGGCCACGGCAATCGCGCTGACCGTGGTGGAGCCATGCAATAACGGCATCGGCGGCGACGTGTTCGCTTTGATCTGGGATGGCAAAAAATTGCACGGCCTGAATGGATCCGGCCGCGCACCGGCCGCATGGACGCGCGAGTATTTTTCGAAATACAAGGAAATGCCGAAGCGGGGCTGGGACTCGGTCACCGTACCGGGCACCGTTTCAGCATGGCGCGCCACCTGGGAGCGCTTCGGCAGCCTGCCGTTCGAAGACCTGTTCGAGCCGGCGCTGCGCTATGCGCGTGAAGGCTATATCGTTTCGCACAATGTTCACAATCAATGGCAAAAGCAGGTCGACGAACTCATCGTTCACCCTGGCTATCGCGAGGCGTTTGCCCCAACCGGGCGCGCACCGCTGCAGGGCGAGCGTTTCATTTGCCCGGGACAGGCCGATACGCTGGAGCGGATCGCGCGCACCAAGGGCGATGACTTTTATCATGGCGATCTGGCCCGTGCGATTGCGCAGCACGCGCGCAACACCGGCGGCGCGCTCACCGAAGCCGACCTCGCCGCGCACAAGTCCGAATGGGTCGAGCCGATCAGCATCCGTTACCGGGACGTCGAACTGCATGAGATCGGGCCTAACGGTCAAGGCATCGCGGCGCAGATGGCGCTGGGCATGCTGGAGAATTTCGATTTCAAGAATATGGACCATGACGGCGCGCCGGCGATGCACCTGAAGATCGAGGCAATGAAGCTGGCGTTCGCCGATCTGCACGAATATGTGGGCGATGTCGATCATATGACAAAAGTAAAGGCCGCCGACCTGCTCAACCCCGCCTATCTGGCCAAACGCGCCAAGCTGATCGATCCCAAGCGCGCAGCGCCGACCCGGCCCGGCGAACCGCATACCGGCGGCACGGTTTACCTGTCCACCGCGGATCGCAACGGTATGATGGTGTCGTTTATCCAGTCCAACTTCAAGGGCTTCGGTTCGGGCGTGGTCGTGCCCAATACCGGCATCGCCTTGCAAAATCGCGGCTGGGGTTTCAATCTGCGTGAAGGGCATCTGAATGAAGTGGCGCCCGGAAAGCGTCCGTTCCACACGATCATCCCCGGCTTCCTGACCAGGAATGGCGCGCCGTTGATGAGTTTCGGTGTGATGGGCGGATCCATGCAGGCGCAGGGCCATCTGCAACTGGTGTCCCGTATGGTCGATCAAGGGCTGAACCCGCAGACCGCGAGCGATGCGCCACGCTGGCGCGTGCTCGACGACAACCATGGCGTCGCCGTTGAATGGAATATGCCGCCCGCGACGATCGCAGGATTGACCGCGCTCGGGCATCCGATCACGATCGCAGAACGCTTCGATGTAGAGTTCGGCAGCGCCCAGGCGGCCATGCGCATGGACACCGGCGCCTATATGGCGGCATCCGATCACCGCAAGGACGGCTACCCGATCGGATTCTGACCGGCGTCTCCGCCGGGGCAAGATACTCTGCGATGCTGTCTCAACCGGACAGACGTTCGCAGAGCATATTCAATCCCGTTCTGCCGGCACATCGATGCATGTGCCGGCCTTCCCCAGATTCTTCTTACTTAAGCGGCGGAACGCTTAGCGGAGCCTTGCGCGTTTTCGCCGCTTGCTCGACTGCGTAAGCCAGCGAAAGCAAATGGGCTTCGCTGTACTCGCGGCCGAGTAATTCCGCGCCAACAGGAACGCCCAGCGGTGCGCTGGCGGTCGGCGTCGAGTAACCGCCCGGGAAGGTCACGGCAGGGAAGCCGGTGCCGTAGGACAATGCACCGTTGCGCTCAGGCTGGTCGCGGTCGCCGGCCGGCACGACGAGGATCTGCTGCAGCGGATAGAGAATGGCATCGAGCTTGAGTTCAGCCATTTTCGCGGATACCGCCAGACGCAGTTGCTCGCGGCTCAGTGTGCGATCCTTATATTTCGGATTGTTCATGCCATCCACTTCCGCGATTTCGGATTCCAGCGTTTTCTGGACATCAGGCGACGCGCTGTGGCTGTCCACCAACTGACGGTAACTGGTGACGGGCACGCCGGGACCGAGGTCGGCAAAATACTTATCCATGGCTGGACGGCCTTCCCACTGGCTGGTGGCGACGGTCGGCGCCAGCTTGTCATATTCCGGCAGCGAGAAGCGGACCACGGTCGCGCCCTTGGCTTCCATGGTCCGGATCACTTGCTCCATCACTTTATTGACCTCTGCATGGCGTGCTTCTTTACCGTACAGATTGGTCATCACGCCGATGCGCGCGCCTTTCAATGCATTCGCATTCAAGCCGGCGGCATAACTTGCCGGTGGCTTGCCGATGCCGAACGAGGTGATCGGATCCTTGGGATCATAGCCCACCATGACGTCGAGCAGATGCGCTGCATCGGTCACCGTACGGGCGAGCGGCCCGAGTTCATCTTGCGTAAAGCTGTTCGGGATAACGCCGTTGCGGCTGACCAGGCCTCTGGTCGGACGTATGCCGACCAGACTGTTGGCCGATGCCGGGGAACGCACCGATTGACCCGTGTCGCTGCCCGTTCCCAAGGTAGCGAAATTGGAAGCAATTGCAGCACCGGTTCCACCGCTGGAGCCGCCCGGCGTACGCGTCAGGTCATACGGGTTCAAAGTCTGGCCGCCGAGACTGCTGATGGTCACGCCCCCGCGTGCGAATTCCTGCAAGTTGGTTTTGGCCAGAATGATGGCGCCGGCTTGGCGCATTTTGTTGACTGTAAAGGCATCGGCCGGCGGCACCGAATTTTTCATCGCCACGTTGCCGCCTGAGGTCGGCATGTCGAACGTATTGTAATTATCCTTGAGGATGATCGGAATGCAATACAGGGAACCGGCCGGGCTTTTGCCGTATTGCCGATCCTTCTCTGCCGCGATGTTCAGGGCTTCAGGGTTGATGGTAATGATGGAACGCAAGGACGGCCCTTGCTTGTCATAGGCTTCGATGCGGTCCAGATAGCCTTTGACCAACGCGCTGCAAGTAAGCGTTTTATTCGCGAACGCGGCGTGGATGCTCTGAATGGTGGCCTCTTCGAGAACGAAGGGTTTGGCTTTATTTGCCGCGGTCTGGGCATGAGCAGCGAATGGCAATGCCGCGATCAGCAATGGCGATATGTTAAGGAGAAGAGATATTGTTTTTTTGAGAGGTGGTGTCATTGATTTTTCTCGCAAGTGATTTATAGGTATAAGTGATTGCCGGCGCGGGGCCGGCGGCCGCTCCCGGTTTGCTGATGCAGCGATGGCCAAGCCCATCAATCGCGCTTGGCCATCTCCTGTGCGATAGACAGCATGGTTTGCGCTGCTGTCTCTGCCTCTTGTGCGCTGACGTCAAGGTGCGTGGTGGCGCGGATGAAGTTGCCGCCGAGGGCGCGTATCCGCACTCCTTCGGCCAGGCAGCGCTTGGCGAAGGTTTCCGCTGTAATGAGTTCAGAGTTGAACGTAAAGCGCAGGATATTTGAACTTGGTTGCACCGGGTCGAAGCGGAACAGATCGGAGGCCGACAGCGTATTCCAGATCGATTGCGCGTTCACATTGTCGATTTTGAGTTGCTCGGTGTGGTGCTCCAATGCATACAGACCCGCGGCGGCCAGTACGCCGGATTGCCGCATTGCGCCGCCGAGGCGGTACTTCCATTGCCAGGCTTCATGTATAAAGTCGGCGCTGCCGCACAATACCGCTCCGACAGGGCAGCCCAGCCCTTTGCTGAGGTCGACCCATGCGCTGTCCCAGCCGCTGGCGTAGTCCGCGGCGGAGACGCCAGTGGCTGCGGTCGCGTTCAATAGCCGCGCGCCGTCCATATGGCATTTCAAGCCGTGTGAACGGGCCGCATCGCGTACCGCCCGCAACTGCGGCAAGGGCCAGATCGCGCCGCCCGAAAAGTTCGTGGTCTGTTCGACCGTGAGCAGGGCCGAACGCGGCGCGGTTCTGGTACGCGGCCGTACGGCGTCGACGACCTGCTGCACTTCAAAGATGCCATGCGGCGACTGCAGCGGCCAGACCGATACACCGGCCAGCGCGGAGGCCCCCGCCGCTTCGGTACAGTAGATATGCGATTGATGATCGCAAATCATTTCATCGCCCGGCCGGGTATGGGTGAGGATGGCCGCCAGATTGCACATGGTGCCGGATGGCATGAACACGCCGGCCTCCTGGCCCAGCAGCTCCGCTACCCGCTCGCACAGTTGCAATGTGGTCGGGTCATCGTCGGATTGTTCATCGCCGACTACCGCTTGCGCCATGGCCGCGCGCATGCCCGGCGTCGGACGGGTTTGGGTATCGCTGTAAAGATCGATGTATTGTGATTTCATGAGTATTCTGTGAGTGACTCGAGGCTGTATCCGGATCTTATGCAAACGCGGGCGGCCGGCGGTCATGCCAGTCCGTGGCCTGCTGATAGGCGTGGCCGATGCGCAAGGCCAGCGCTTCCTGATAACCGCGGCAGACGATTTGCAGCGAGGTCGGCATGCCCTCGGCGTTGAAGCCGTTCGGCAGCGACAGCGCGCACATTTCGAGAATGTTGGCGAAGCGCATAAAGCGGGTCGGCGTCGTGTTCTGATCCACCTCCGACAAGGGCATCGCTGCCGTTGCCGTGGATGGCGTCAGAAATGCGTGCACGCCGGCCAGGGCGGCGTCCATCATCTGTTTCATCTCGTCCCGCTGACGCAAGGCCGCCAGGTAATCAGCGGTCGTGACGCCGGCGCCGGCCAGCAACCGGCTGCGCACCGCTTCGTCGAGCGGCAGACTGCGATCCGTGATGGTCTCGCGGCGCAAGGCATACGACTCGGCCTGCATGATGTGTGACATCGACACAAAATCGGCCAGCCGGAACGGCAGAGCGATGTCGACGATTTCCGCGCCGAGTCCGGCCAGCACCGCGAGCGAACGGTCATAGGCTTCCAGTACATTCGGTTCGACGCCCACCCGCTCCGCCGTCGGCAGACGCGCCAGCCGCAGCGCCTGCACGCCATGTTCCAGCGTCGGCATCGGATTGTTCGCCAGATGGCCGCGCGTGACCGGATCCAGCAGGTCCGGCCCTTGCAGCAGATCGTAAAGCAGCGCCACATCGCGCACCGTACGCGCCATCGGGCCCGGCGTGTCGAGGGTGGGGCTGAGCGGCAGGATGCCGTACGTGCTGATGCGGCCGATGGTGGTTTTCAGGCCGGTGATGCCGCACCAGGATGCGGGCATGCGGATCGAACCTCCGGTATCGGTGCCAAGCGCCCAAGGGGCAAGTCGCGCCGCAACCGCGACGCCGGAGCCGCTGCTCGATCCGCCCGGCGTATGCGGCGTGTTGGCGTCCCATGGATTCCACGGCGTGCCCATATGCTGGTTGGTCCCCCAGGCGCCGCAGGCGAATTCCACCGTCTGCGTCTTGCCCAGCACAATCATTCCCCGGCTGATCAGCCGGCGCACGACCGTCGCAGTGGTCGTCGCGCGATGGCCCAATCTGCTGGCCGAACCGCCGGTCGTGATCTGCCCTTCGATGTCGATGATGTCTTTGATCGCGATCGGAATGCCGTGCCAGGGGCCGAGCGCATGGCCCGCGCGTATGGCCTTATCCGCGGCCTGCGCCTCCAGCCGCGCTTGCGGGGCATAGACGTCAACGAAGGCATGCAGCTTCGGATCGTGTGTCGCGATCCGCGCCAGTAGTGCATCTATCAGATCGACCGGCGAGAAACGCCGCGCCGCGATGTCTTGCGACAGGATATGCGCGGGAGAGAGGAAAAGATCGTCGTTCATATCTTGTTCTAATGCATGCTGATCAGGCTCAGATCGAGCAGCCAGGACTGCGCCGGAACGAAGCCGTGCACCTTTTTGCTCATCGCGCGCGGAGTCAGATCGTGCACCACATACAGCCATGGCGGATTGTCCACCAGGCGTTCATGCGCGG
>JAQGLY010000050.1 GCA_028292625.1 Herbaspirillum sp.
TTGATATGCCCGTTCAGCATGTCGAAGAAAAGCACTGCGGTGCGCGACGGAATGAGCGTATCGATTGCCATGTGTGGGTCTCCTGGTATATGCGGTCTGCTGCTGCCGGTATGGCGCAGCGGTATCAGCGCGGCTTGATCAATGTGATGTCCTGGAATGTCTGCGTCCACTTCTGGTTGGGATCGAGCAGTTTCGCGGGATCGGTTTCCTTCAGCGGGAAATTCGACAGCGGCGATTGATATGCCTTGCTGACCGACACCACGCCGCGCTGGGACAGAATGCGTTGCCCTTCCGACAAGACGAAGTCGAAGAACAGCAGCGCCGAATACGGATGGCGCGCCTGCCGCGATACCGCCACGCCGTTCAACTGCACGATGGCCGGCGGGATGATGAACCAGTCGATCGGCGCGCCCTTGTCCTTCAACTGCTGCACTCTGGAGTTGTAGGAGTTCAGCGCCATCGGCACTTCACCGGAAGCCACCAGATTGGTCAGCAGCGAATGGCCGGTGCGCACCGAGAAACCGTTGGTCGCTGCAATGTCGCGGAACAGCTTCACGTTTTTGTCTTCGCCCAATTCATGCGACAACGCATAGAACCATTCGTCGTCCTTGGCCTCGAGGCCCAGCTTGCCCTTCCACTTCGGATCGGCCAGCTCTTGCCAGGTTTTCGGGAGATCGGCTTTCTTGATCAGATTGGTATTGTAGGACTGTGCGAAAACCAGCATGCGGTCGCCGACCCACTCGCCGTGCGGACGCAGCGCCAGCGGCAGCAAGCCCTTCAGATAAGGCGAATGCACCGCCTGCAATTGTTGTTCATGTTGCAATGCCTCGAGCGCCTGGCCTTCGGTCTCGACCACGTCGAATACGAAGCGCTTGCTTTTCGCTTCGTTGACGATGCGCGGCACCACATTATCGGGACCGGAACGCCAGACCGTGACCTTCAGACCGTATTTTTTTTCGAACGCTTCGACCAGCGGGTTGGTGTCGCTCAATTGTTGAGATGTGTAGAGAGTCAGGCCGCCCTCTTTCTTCGCACCGTCGACCAATACCTGTTGACGATCCGGCGCGCTGTAGTTGGATAATTCAGCGACTCCCTTCGCTGCCTGGGCCATTGCGGCGCCGGCGGACAGGCCGATTGCCAGCGAACTTGCCAACAGCAATGCAAACTTCCCGTTCATGCGTATTTCCCCTTTTTTGCAATGCCATCTCTCCGACGGAGCCAGGCAGATACTTCGATTTTAAATTCACAATTCCATTATACGGAACGCTGTTTCAATTTATGTCGAATATAGCATGTTCGAAAATGGATGTCATGCGTAAAATATGATGCGGGTTGCGCCGCAGGCCATGACGTCATATCGGCATCGGAACGCCAGGCCGGATTTCAATTGACATCCATTTCGCGGCACCGTAAATTTCAATCCGTACTTCCATACAGACCATCGTTCCGGATATCGAAATATAAACCACCAGGGGAATCAATGAACTTCACGCATCATGAAGAGCGTCCGCTCGGCCGTTTCTTCTTCAGCAGTACTGCTTCGCTTGCCTCGCTTGCATGCGCCGTCTCCATCTCCGCGATACTCTCTTTCGCCACCGGCGCCGCGATGGCGCAAAGCGCGACGCCGACTGCGCAAGTCGCGCTGTATCAAGGCGCCGATCGCCAGCAGCGCCTGATCGAAGCCGCCAAGAAAGAAGGCGAATTGCAACTCTACTCGTCCACGCCGCCGGATGAAATAGCGGCCGTGGTCGACGCCTTCGAAAAGAAATACGGCATCAAGGTCAAGCTGTGGCGCTCCGGCTCCGACCAGGTGCTGCAGCGGATCGTGACCGAAGGACACGCGCACCGCTACAGTGTGGATGCGATCGAGGCCGACGGCAGCAATCTGGAAGCGCTGCACCGCGAAAAATTGCTGCAGGAGGTCAAATCGCCGTACATCGCCGATCTGATTCCGCAGGCAGTGCCGCCGCACCGCGAGTGGGTCGCCGCGCGCGTGAATATTTTCACGCTGGCATACAACACCAATCTGGTCAAAAAAGCCGATCTGCCGAAAAAATGGGAAGATTTGCTGGACCCTAAATGGAAGGGCAAACTCGGCATCGAAGCCGAGGATGCCGACTGGTTTGCCTATGTGGTGAAGGGATTGGGCGAAGCCCGGGGCCTGCAATTATTCCGCGACATCGTCGCCACCAACGGCATCTCGGCGCGCAAGGGGCATACTTTGCTGGCCAATCTGGTGGCTTCCGGCGAAGTACCGCTGGCGCTGACCGTGCACAATTTCAAGGCTGAACAATTCAAGCACAACGGAGGACCGATCGACTGGTTCATCATTGCGCCCGCGGTGGCCCAACTGAACGGCGTCGCCGTCGCGCGCAATGCGCCGCATCCGAACGCCGCGGTGCTGTTTTACGATTTCATGCTGTCCGATGCGCAACCTATTCTGGCGAAGCATTTCTACATGCCGACCAGCACCAAGGTCCCCACGCCGCTGAGCAAATTGCCGCTGCAGTTCATGGACCACAAAGTGGTGCTGGATGAAAGCGAAAAATGGACCAAATTGTACGAAGACATCATCATCAAAAAAATGAAATAAGCGTTGCGCCGGCGCCGTTCCGACAGGATACGGCGCATCGACAAAAAAACGCCGCTTTGTCAGCGGCGTTTTCGTTTAAGGCTTTACTGCGTCGCGTTACGGACGCGGCTCAATGCGTGTCGAAATAATTCGTATCGATGTGCCGCAGCCACAAATTGCCGACCACCTTGATCGCATCCTGCGTAAACAAGTAGTGATGGAAATCCTGCACCCGCACTACCTTGAACTTGCGCGCCTCAGGCTCCATGATTTCGCGATGCGAATCGACCACTTTCGGCGACATCGCTTCGTCCTCGGTGCCGTTCATTTCCAGTATCGCGATCTTCTTTAACGCCGGCGGCGGATAGCTGGGTTCGAACATCGCGTGCATGAATGCCGAAAATCCCTTTTTCCGGTCCGAGGCCGGCAGCCAGTCGGACAGCCACAGCCGCAGCGCCGTTTCGGTCAGCGCACCGGAGTTGAACTGCATGATCGCATCTTCGCCGCTTTTGAAGCGCGGATCGTTCAATGCGCCTTCCCACCATTGCGCCTTGGTTTTTTCATCGATATTTTCGGTGTAGTAATCGAAATCGTCCAAGCCGCGCTCGCGCAGGCGCAATGCCGTATGCGTATACGGCGTTGTGAAATCGCCCTGCTTGGCCTTGCGATAGACATACGCCAGGCCGGTGGTGCTGGTGCCCCAGTTCAGATAACCGTCCGGCGGGTTGGTGGCGGCCAGCGGGTACATGAATGCGCCGCCGGTCGACATGCCCCAGTACAGCAGGTAAGACTTGGCGCGCTCGGCCGGCGGCAAGGCGTGGTTGACCGCCTTGCTGTAGCCGGTCAGATAGGTCATCGGCGTGGCGGCCAGCATCTGCTTATACAGTAGCGTGCCTTCCTTGGGAAAACGATAGACATTGCTGTCGCCGGAAGTGGCCGGCTTGCCCGCTTCAGTTTTCACGTCGAAATCGTCGGCTGTCCACGGCGCCTTTTGCGCGCGATTGAAAATCGGCATGCGGATGCCGATGGGAATGTCCTTCCACGAACCGCTGCCGTCCTTGGCGAAGAAATTCCAGCGACCGACGCGGGTCAGCGCGATAAACGTCACGCCGCGTTTGGCCAGCCACACCGCAGGCCCTTCCTTGCCTTCCGGCGTCTGCAGGAAATCCATTGCATATTCGCTGCCTGGCTCGCCGCCGACCACGACGATCTTGCGTCCCTTGTGCAGGCGCGGATGGTCCGGCGTCAGCGTGACCACCACCTGCGTGTACTGCTGGCCGTGCGAATCGAAATCGATGTAGTCGACCTGTTTGCGATAGCCGCCGGTTTCCGGATAGTCGTTGCTGGCGAGGATGGCGGCGACCTCCTTGCTGTCCACCAGGCCCTTATCAGGCGGTAATTTCCAGTCGGCTGCCAGCGCATGCCCGCAAGTCAGATATACCGAGGACAGCAGTAAAAAGCGTCGAAACATCGATTTCTCCCTAGTTGTATGTGATCGCATGACGCGCCATGCGTAGGCGACTTATAACAATGTATTCGAGATTTTGCAATTTAACGGAATGATGTCCCGCATATAGAAACGAAATTCACAGGCAAAAAATAGGCGCGTGCCTTGCTTGGGACGCGCGCCTATCGATGTGTTGGCTTTCCGGTTTGCCTATTCGTCCGGGCGGTCCTCCACAAACGAGCGCAGCCGCGACAGCGCCGCATCCCATTGCTGCGAAACGCCGTCCAGATAGGCCCGCACTTCGGCTATCGGCTCGGGCCGCAAGGTAAAACGGCTTTCACGGCCGACGCGGTGGCTGCTGACCAGGCCGGCGTTTTCCAGCACCCGCAGATGCTTGGTGATCGCCTGCCGCGTGAGTCGGGTATCGGCCGACAATCCGGCGATCGATCGCGTCCTTCCGTCGCTGAGCCGGTTCAGCAGCGACAGGCGGGTGCGGTCGCCGAGCGCCGCGAACAACGGCGCCGGATCCCGCTCGCGCGGCGCTGCGCTATCCGTGAACATGTTTCTTGATGTTCTCCATTTGTTGATCCCATCCGCCGCTGTTCATGCGCAATGCATCCGCTGTCCGATGAGCGGGCAAGGCGTCGAATCCGGATTCGACGATGCGCAAATGGGTTCCATCCGCGACCGCCTCAAGCAGGAATTCGACCAGCGTCGGCGTTTCCTGCGAATAATCGAGCGTCGGATCGATCGCATACGGATGCCATGTAAACGAAAACAGCCGCGGCGCTTCCATCTTCTGGACCGTGGCCCGCCATTCGATATGTTCGTAGCCCGGATAAGTCATCCGGCCGGTGCTGGCCTGCCCCGGCGAGAACGGACCATCCAGCTTGACCCGGAACCACGCGCCGAACTCGGTATGATCGGTCAATGCGCGCCACACCCTGTCGATAGGGGCGTTTAGATGAATACTCTTTTCAATCCGGTCTGTCATATAGGCAACCTCCTGGTTGCGCTTATAGTAAAGCCGTCCCCGGTGGATTGCAATTGGAGACTTGCTGATCTTCGAAAGACGCGTTCGCTGTGCGGAATCTTTCTTCACGGTTATTAAAAACAGCTAATGCCGCGCACTGTCCACTTGCTGCCGATTTAAGCGTAATGTTGCGCGATTTCTGCTCTGCGGGGATTGAATGATTCGATACAGTTCTTTTGCTGCATTTCTGTTTTTCGCCATTTCGCTGATTGTTCCCAGCGGCTTTTCCGTTGGCGCCGCCTTATTGGTGCTGACCGGGATCCCGTTGCTGCGCCCCAGGCGGCTGCCGGCGCTGAGCGGCGAGGATAAGGCGCTGCTCGCGGTGTTTCTGTTCTATTTCGCGGGGACCGTCATTTTGCTGTTGCTGCACCGCGAACCGCTCAAGGAATACGACATGCCCTTGCGCTTTCTGCTGGCGATTCCGGCATTGCTGTTATTGATGGCCTATCCGCCCGCGCCGGCTTTTTTTTGGGCGGGTCTGGCGGTGGGCGGCGCTTTGGGCGGCTTCTACACCGGCTGGCAGAATCTGATCGAACAGATACCGCGCGCCGGCGGTCATACCAATCCTATCCAGTACGGCAACGTCAGTTTCGTATTGGGCGTGCTGTGTTTTGCCGGCCTGAGCTGGGCGCGACTGCAGCGCCATGCGCGAACCTGGATCTTTTGCCTGCTTGCCGGCGGCGTACTGGGACTGCTTGGCGCGATGTTTACCGGCAGCCGCGGGAGCTGGATAAGCCTGCCGGTTTGCTTGCTGTTGCTTTGCATCGGGCATCGCGCCGCGTTCCGCCGCCGGCAGGTGGCCGGCAGTCTGGCCGGGCTGTCGATTCTGTTTGGCGTCATTTATGCCATGCCGCATAGCGAAGTTCAGCAACGCGGGCAAATGGCGATTGAGGAAGCGCAGGATTATGTAAGCAATGGCAATGCGGACTCGTCCATTGGCATCCGCTTGGAGCTCTGGCGTTTCGGCGTCTCGCTGATTGAACAGCGCCCTCTGCTGGGATGGGGGAAAGACGGTCTGGTCGCGCGCAAGGCCGAAATGATCCGGCAGCATGCGGTCGCGCCGGCGGCGGCGGGCTTCAACCATCTGCACAACGAATGGCTGGATGCGACCGCAAAACGCGGCATTCCCGGACTGGCCGCGGCGCTGGCGCTGTATTTGGTTCCGCTGTTCATTTTCTGCCGGCATCTGCGGGCGGGCGTCCCGGCGGCACGGCCCTACGCCTTGTGCGGCGTGCTGCTGATCGTCAGTTATTTCGGCTTCGGCCTGACCCAGGTCTTCCTGTCGCACGTCATCGGCGTGATGACCTTCGCTTTTTCGATGGCCATTATCTGGGGCATGCTGCGGGAATCGCTGCGCCATCGCGGGCAAGCCGCCGGCCGGCTTGCCTGAGCCGCCTCCCTTGCGGCTGGCGCCGTCGACCCCTGGCCAGGGATTCGGTTCAATCCGCAGCCGATTTCTCCGCCGCTTTCGATTACAATGTGCGACTTCCCGATAAAAAGGGCGCGCCGAGGGGCAACCGAAGGCGATTGCCGGATAAAAAACCTCGAACACATCCGCGCAGAGATCATGCCGCTTTTGGCTAACCGCACAGTAGTAACGTAAGGAACAACATGTTTTTGCCGCCCTTGATGAAAAGGCTGCTCGCGCTGCATCAACCGTATAAGCAACGCCTGCTTTGGGCGTTCCTGGCCATGACCGTGACCGCGGCGACCGAGCCGGTGGTCCCGTATATCTTTCAGGTATTGCTGGACAAGGGCTTTGTCGGCCATCCGAAGTTTTCGCTGTGGCTGGTGCCGGCCGCGGTGATCGGTATTTTTTTGATTCGCGGCATAGCGACTTTCACCAGCTCCTATTTGATGACCTGGGTCTCGACGCGGGTGCTCAACGAATTGCGGCGGCAGATGTTCGAACGCATGCTGGATTTGTCGATCGATTTCTACGCGACCAACACGGTCGGCAAGGTGATCAATTCGATCATGTTCGAGGTCCAGCAGATCATCGACATGGTGACCAAGGTGCTGACCTCCATGGTGCGTTCGGCGCTGACCGTGCTCGGCCTGCTGGCATGGCTGCTGTATTTGAACTGGACGCTGACCATCGTCACGCTGGTGCTGTTGCCGCTGATCACGATCGTGGTGCGCACCACCGGCAAGCGCCTGAAGCAGTTGAACCAGGATTCGCTGGACGTCAACGCGGAAATGACGCAGCTGATCGAGGAAACCACTCGTGCGCAGCAGGTCATCAAGATTTTCGGCGGCCAGTCCTATGAAAAAGCGCGTTTCCACCAGCGCGCCGAGAACCTGCGCCGCTATACCATGCGCATGAGCGGCACCTTCGCGATGACCGTGCCGATCACGCAGCTGATGACCGCCTGTGCGGTGGCGGTGGTGATCGTGATGGCGCTGATCCAGTCCGGCAACGGCCACATCACCGTCGGCGGTTTCGTCTCGTTCATTACGGCGATGCTGATGCTGCTGGCGCCGCTGAAGCAACTGGCGGAAGTCAACGGCCCGCTGCAACGCGGAATGGCCGCCGCCGCCGCGGTATTCCAACTGATCGACAAGACCCCGGAACGCCAGGGCGGCAAGATGCTGGCGCAGCGCAGCACCGGAAAAGTCGATTTCGTCGACGTCAGCTTTTCGTATCCGGGGCACCGGCAATTGGCGCTGCAACACATCACGCTGAGCGTGGAGCCGGGCGAAACCGTTGCATTCGTCGGCATGTCCGGGGGCGGCAAATCCACGCTGGTCAGCCTGATTCCCGGTTTTTACTCGGCCACCGGCGGCGCGATTCTGCTCGACGGCGAGACGATAGAAGACATTTCGCTGACCAGCCTGCGCAGCCAGATCGCGATGGTCAGCCAGAACGTGGTGCTGTTCGACGATACCCTGGCGGCCAACATCGCCTACGGCGACGACCATCCGGATCCGCGCCGCGTCGAAGACGCCGTGGTGGCGGCCCATCTGACCGATGTCGTGGACGGCCTGTCGGACGGTTTGCAGACGCGCATCGGCGACAACGGTTCGCGCCTGTCCGGCGGCCAGCGCCAGCGCGTCGCCATCGCCCGCGCCATCTATAAAAACGCCCCGATCCTGATTCTGGACGAAGCCACCTCCGCGCTGGACACCGAATCCGAGCGCGCGGTGCAGGCCGCGCTCGACAAGCTGATGCAGGGCCGCACCACCTTCGTCATCGCGCACCGGCTGTCGACCATCGAACGCGCCGACCGCATCGTCGTGCTGTCGCATGGCGAGATCGCCGAAGTCGGCACCCATCGGCAATTGCTGGAAAACGAAGGCGTATACGCTAATCTGCACCGTTTGCAGTTTTCTCGGGAAGCGGTCTGAACGCGGCCGGTTCCCGTCATCGAGCCGTCCACGCCTCCTACCGCCCCCTATTCCCATGACCCAGACCCTGATCCCGGCAGAACTGCTGCAGAAGTCCGACAAGATTCTGTTCATCGCCCATCTGGCGCTGGGCGATTTCACCTATCTGCAGAATTGTTTCGAGGCGTTCGCGCGGGCCTACCCGCATCTCAAGGTGCATCTGTGGGTGGACGAGGTGCGCCGCACCGGCGACGCCAGGCAATGGGAGCATCTGAAAAAGTACTCGCTATACGACTGGACCGCGGCCTGTCCGTTTTTCGACAAGGTCTATACCCGTACCTACAGTCCCGCGCTGTACCGTGAATCGATCGCAGAGGCACAGCGCGAGCGCTACCCCGTCGTGGTCTCGCTGGCCACGCTGCGCCCGCATCTGTACGCCGGCCTGGCGCGCGACATCAGCCCGAACGGGCTGGTGATCGGCATGCGCAAAGCGGTCAAATGGTTTCAACCGCATCATGCGGCGGCCTATCGCAAGCTGGACGCCGCGATCGCGCCGTATAAAGTCGACCGCGGCGATCCGCAGCACATCAGCGGCGTGTATGCCGACTGGTTCCGGCAATTGAGCGGTCTCGACATCCCGGCCGCGGCGCGCTTTCCGTTCGTGCGCATACCGCAGCAGTGGCAAGACCATGTGCGGCGGCAACTGGCGCAGTGGCGCATGGCGCCCAAAGATCCTGCGCCCAACGATACCGCGCCGCGCAGGGACCCGCTGATCTTCATCAACCCGTTCGCCAAAACCAAAAAACGCTGCTGGCCGCTGGAGCGCGTCGCCGAGCTGATCGCCGCCATGCGGCAACAGCCCGCATGGCGCGACGCCGCCTTCATCGTCAATGCGGCGCCGCAGGACCTGGAGCATGCACGCCGCGTCATCGGCAGCTACGGCCTGGAACGCACCGAACTGTTCAGCGCCGACGAGAATTTCTTCCAGTTGCCGGCGATGCTGGAGCAATGCGATCTGATCGTCTCGGTCGAAACCGCCGTCATGCATCTGGCCAATGCGGTGCATGTGCCGGTGATCGCGCTGATGCGCCAGAAAAATCCCGAATGGACGCCGATAGACAAGGCCAACAGCACGGTCATTACCGCCCCGCGACGCCGCGATTGGGTCAAGGCGGTTTCGGTCGAGCAAGTGATGAAAGCAATGCGATGAGCGATACGGCGACAACGATGGGCACGACCGAAGCGACGCAGCCGGCGGCAAGCGCCCCCATGGCGGCCCCCTCCTTTCATATCGCTTTTTGCGTCGACAACCATTATTTTCGGGCGATGGCCGCGACCATCGCATCGATCATCGCCAATAATCCCGGCCAGCACTTTACCTTCCATGTGCTGGCATTTGAAGTATCGGACTCGCATCGCGAGCGCCTGCAGCGATTCGAAAGCATGTACCAGGTCAGCACCGAACTGCATTTGCTGGATCTGGCCTCGTTCGCGCAGTTTTCGCACTTCCTCGGCCACTCGCATTATTCGCTGTCGATTTTCACGCGCCTGATGATCCCGTCTGTGCTGCAAGGCCGCACCGACCGCGTGCTGTATCTGGACGCCGACATCCTGTGCGTCGGCAAGCTCGACGAGATGATCGCCATGGACATCGCCGACGACATCGCCGTGGTGGTGCCGGATGCGCCGGTGACCACGCAGCGCCGCGTCGAAGCGTTGAAACTGCCGCATGCCGAATATTTCAACAGCGGCGTGATTTTGATTAACCTCCAGAAATGGAACGACAACGAGATCACCGCGCAGGTACTGGATACATTGCTCAACAGCCAGCAGCATTTGCGCTTCGCCGACCAGGATGCGCTCAACATTGTCCTCAACGGCCGCGCCCGCTATATCTCGCCGCGCTGGAATTACCTGTACGACCTGATTCACGACCTGAATGTCAACAAGACCGCGCTGCGCCCGGTCGGCAAGGCGGTGTTCATTCACTTCGCCGGCGCGGTCAAGCCGTGGACCGACTGGAGCGGCCATGACGCGCGCCATCTGTTCCGCAAATATCTGCTGTTGTCGCCCTGGGCCGACGTCCCGCTGGACCAGGAACCGAAAAACACCAAGGAACTCCGGATGCATTCGCGCTTCCTGTTCCGGCAGGGCAAGCCGCTGCAAAGCCTGAAATGGTATCTGCGCTACCTGCGCAAACGCACGGCGAAGTGATTCCGCCATTTCCGAGTCGGCGTTTTCTGCGGCTTAATCCATATGAAATTTAATTAATTAAATTAAATCAAATACTTATATTGTTTAGATAAGAAATTACTTTAATTTTAGTTGGCAGAACCTTTCCGCTGGATTTCCATCGAAGAAACTCGACTTCGGAAATGCATCCATGCCAGCGGAAACCCTTTCGCCTCTTATTCTTTCCCCCGGCCGCAATTGCTGGCGCATCGAACACACCCGGCGTTTCAAGCTGCTGATCGACGGCGATGCGTATTTCACCGCGGTACGAGCGGCGATCAGACAGGCGCGGCACAGTATTTTCATCCTGGGCTGGGATATCGACAGCCGCACCCGCCTAGCGCCCGCTGGGGCTGACGATGGCTATCCGGAGCCGCTGGGCGATTTTCTGCATGCGATGGCCGAAGCGCACGAGGGTCTGAATATCCATGTGTTGAACTGGGATTTCGCGATGCTGTATGCGCTGGAACGGGAATGGCTGCCGGTCTACAAGCTGGGCTGGCACAAGCAGCGGCGGCTGGCGTTCCGCATGGATGCGCGCCATCCGGTCGGCGCTTCCCATCATCAAAAGGTCGTGGTCATCGACGACACCCTCGCCTTCGTCGGCGGCATGGACCTGACCCGCTGCCGCTGGGATACGCCGGATCATGCCTGCGACAATCCGCTGCGACGCGATCCGGACGGCGTGGCTTATGCGCCGTTTCACGATGTGCATGCGATGCTCGACGGCGACGCCGCCCGGGCGCTGGGAGAACTGGCGCGCCAGCGCTGGGAACGTTCCGGCGCCGTGCCGGCCGCGTGTGCGCCCGCTGTCGACGAAGACGCCGGCGATCCTTGGCCGCCCGACTGTGCGCCGGACCTGAGCGATTTCAACATCGCCATCGCCCGCACCGAACCGGCCTTCGCCGGCGCCGCCGGTATTTATGAGATCCGCCAGCTGTACCTGGACGCGATCGCCAGTGCGCGGCGCCATCTGTTTTTCGAAAACCAGTACTTCACGTCGAACGTCCTGTGCAACGCGCTGGCTGCGCGGCTGGCCGACGACGACGCGCCGGACGTGGCGGTGATCTCGCCGCGAACGCAAAGCGGTTGGCTGGAACAGGCCACGATGGGCAATCTGCGCGCTCGCGTGCATCAGCGCCTCAAAAGCGCCGACCGCGGCGGCCGCTATCGCCTGTATTGCCCCCAGATTCCCGGCTTGAAAGAGGCATGCCTCAATGTGCACAGCAAAGTGTTTGCGATGGACGACAGCCTGTTTTGCGTCGGCTCGGCGAACATGAGCAACCGTTCGATGAACTTCGATACCGAATGCAATCTGGTCATCGAAGCGCAAGGCGGCCCGGCGCAGCAGACGCGCATCCGGCAAGCCGTCGCCGACATGCGCAACCGCTTGCTGGGCGAACACCTGGCAACGACGCCGCAGGCGGTGGCCGACGCCATCGAGCGCCAGCGCGGCTTGCACGCCGCGATTTCCGCGTTGCAGCGCGACGGCCGCACGCTGGCGGCGCTAGACCCCGTCGTGCTGCCGGAGTTGGAAGCCTTGACGTCCGACAATGCCGTATTCGATCCGGAACGGCCGATCGATGCGGATCAGTTGGTCGAGCAGTTCGTGCCGTCGCATGCCCGCCGGCCGATACCGCGCCGTCTGATCGGGCTGGGCATGCTGGCGATCCTGCTGGTGATGCTGGCGCTGGCGTGGCGCTTTACGCCGCTGCGCGAATGGGTCAATCTCACCTCGCTGATCGCCTTCGCCCGCAATTTGAAGGAGCTGCCGTTCGCTCCGTTGATCGTGATCGGCGGGTTCGTCGCGGCCGGCATGCTGATGATTCCGGTCACGCTGCTGATCGCCGTGTCGGGCATCGTTTACGGGGCGGTCTACGGCGCGCTGTATGCGATGATCGGCGCCATGCTGAGCGCCGCGCTGGGATTCGGGCTCGGCGCCTGGCTCGGACGCGAGGCGCTGCACCAAGTGCTGGGCCACCGCATCAACGCGCTGAGCAAACGCCTCGCCCAGCGCGGCATCATGGCGATGGTGGTGGTCCGGCTGCTGCCGGTGGCGCCGTTCACGATCGTCAACATGGTGGCGGGCGCTTCGCACATCGGTCTGCGCGATTACCTGATCGGCACCTTTTTCGGTCTCTTGCCGGGCATCCTGTTGACGGCCACTTTTTCGCATAACCTGGCCGAAGCCGTGCGTCACCCGGATCTCAAGACGATCGCGGTATTGGTGCTGCTGACCGCGCTGCTGATCGGAGTCGCGTTGGGGCTGCAGCGCCTGTTCAAGCCGCGCAAGGATGCGGACGCGCAATGAAGAGCCGGACGGCGTTCGAAAATCGCCTCCTGCCGCGGCGCAATCCCTGGCCCCTGACCGTGGCCACTTACAACATTCACAGCGCCATCGGCGCCGACGGCCGCTTCGCCCCCGAGCGCGTGGCCGGCGTATTGCTGGAAATGGATGCCGACATCATCGCGCTGCAGGAAGTGCCGCTGGGCGGGTCCGGCTGCACCGACGTGCTGGCGCTGCTGCGGGAAGTCACCGGCTATCACGCGGTCGAGGGGCTCACCGAGAATACCGCCGCGCGGCGCTACGGCAATGCGGTGCTGAGCCGTTACCCTGTGTGCGCGGCGCGCACCATCGATCTGTCATTCGGAAGCCGCGAAGCGCGCGGCGCGCTGGACGCCGATATCGATTGCGACGGCGATCTGGTGCGCGTGGTGGCCACGCATCTGGGCTTGCATCCGGCGGAGCGGCGCCATCAGATCGGGCGCTTGCTGCAGGCTTTCGATACGGACGATATGGCGGTGATCCTGATGGGCGACATCAACGAATGGTTCGTCTGGGGGCGCGCGTTGCAGCGGCTGGTCTCGCATTTCGAAGCGGCGCCGGCGCCGCGCACCTTTCCATCGCGCTGGCCGCTGTTTGCGCTGGACCGGATCTGGATTCGCCCCCGCCAGCGCCTGTTGAAGGTGCAAGCCCACGCCAGTCCGCTGGCGCGCATGGCCTCGGATCATTTGCCGCTGGTGGCGAGCATCGACGGCTGGATCGCCGGAGCAATGTAAGCTGCGCCCGCCCGAACGCGTCCGCGGGCATTCGGCCAATCCGGTTTTTCCGCTCGATGGAACATATGCAAAAAGATGCGGGCGTCGGCCAAATCGCCGTGCTTCGCACGAAAGAATCGGGGCACAATGCTGCCAGCCGTTTTTCGCGTTTTAACCGATCCTATCCATAGCCGCTCATGACACCTCCTGTTCCAAGCGATCCTTCCGCCACGCTCGCCATCCATGAATCGCCGGCAAGTTACGCCGAAATTATTCTGGTTTTCCTGTATTTGGGCGCGACCACGTTCGGCGGCATGTGGGCCGCGACGCAAAAAATGGAAGCGATCCTGGTCCGCAAGAAGCGCTGGCTGGGCGAAAACGACGTGGAGGCGCTGATGATCGCCGCCACACTGATTCCGGCGCCGAAATTCCTGGCCTTCGGCGGTCTGGTCGGATATCGCCTGCGTGGGTGGATCGGCAGCGTGCTGGGCGTGGTCGCGCTGGTCGCCCCTGGCACGGTGTTCGTGTTGCTGTGCGCGATTCTCCTCAATCCGACCGTCATCGGCGAGCCGTTGGTGCCGATACGGCGAGCCGTCGAAATCGGCGTGATCGGCTTGCTGCTGGGCAATGCGGTGCAGCAATTGAAAAGCGTCAAGGCCGGCAACGGTAAAAAGGTCGTCGGCTTTCTCGTCGCCGCCGGCGTCACCGGCGCCAGCATGGCCGGTTTGCCGCTGATGGCCGCGGCATTGGCCGGCATCGTGATCGGTGCGCTGCTGCTGCGCGACGGCAAGAAGAAATAGCCATGGGCGCCGGCGCCGTCAGTCTTTCGGAAATCTTCACCGTCGTTTTTCTCAGCAGCCTGCTATCCATCGGCGGCGGCGGCGGCCAGACCGCGATGATTCAGGATCATTGGGTCAGCCACGGCCTGCTGCCGCAGAGCCTGTTCGCCTGGTCGCTCGCACTCGGCTATCTGTGCCCGGGTCCGAAATCCGGTTTTCTGGCGGCGGTCGGCTATTACATGTACGGCCTGCCCGGCGCGATGATCGCGATGGCCGGCATCATCGTGCCGACCTGCGCCGGCTCCGCTGCCGTGGCCTATGCCTATGCCAGATTGCGGCCGGTCATCATGGCGGTGGCGCTGCCGACCGGTTTCGTGGTCGCCGGCATGATCGCGGCGGCCGCGTGGGACATGCTGGCGCCGCTGACCCTGAATGCGTATGAAATCGCAGCTATCGTAGCGATCGCGGTATTGGTCGGCTGGCGCAATCTGGAACCGACCATCGTGGTGCTGGGATCCGCACTGGCCGGCGTTCTGTGGTGGCGCTTCGGCAGCGGATGGTGACCGTCGGCGCACCTGCCTCGCCCTCACGTGTTTTCTGACATCTCTATAAGCGATGCGCCGACACAAGGCGCCCTCGCATCGGAATAGACTTTTCATACATCCTGCATTTTCATGGAGGTTGATATGACCGATTTAAACGATCGCGATATTCACACCCCGCTGAAAGTCGTGCTCGGCATGCTGGTCACGATGCTGCTCGGTTTTTCGGTGTTGTCGCTGGTGTTTCTGGTTCATTGAAACAAGCGGCCGTCCGGCCGCGTCATCCCGTCCGCGGCTGAGATCGCCGCGGATATTCCCAAGCGGCAAATCGCCCGCCGGCCTTATCGCTGATCCGCAACAGGCATACGCCGGATAGCCGGCGGCGGTGACGCCGGCAGCGCCGGAGCGCCTTCGCGTGGCGCGGCACATGCCAGCCGATGTCCGCCGTCGCCATACAGGCCGCGCATCAGCGTCGGCGCCAGCACTTTCAGAATCTGCACCGTCAGCGCGCTGGTGAATTGGTATTGCGCCGCTTTCGGCCCGGCCACATACGCCACCACCGTACCGAAATAACGATCGCCGAGATAAAACACGAAAGCGCCGGAGCGGCTGACCACCTTTTCGGACAGCAGTCCGCCGCCCTTGGAGAAGGTCTTGAAGCGATTGTCGCCGGTGCCGGTTTTACCGCCGATGGCGATGCGTGTGCCGTCGGGTAGCGTGAACGCGGTGGCGATCCGTTTCGCCGTTCCCATTTGCACCACTTCCGCCAATACCGGCCGCACCGCTTGCGCAATTTCCGGCGGCAATACCCGCACCCCGGCCCCCACCTGATGCGTGAGCACGGTTTCATAAGGCGTGGCGGCAGCGAAATGCAGCGTATCGATGCGTATCGACGGCAAGCGGACGCCGTCGTTTTGTAGGATGCCCATCAGCTGGGCCAAGGCGTCCGGGCGGTCGGCCGACGCGCCGATCGCCGTGCCGTACGACGGCACCAGCGAATCGAAGGGATACCCCATTCGCTGCCACGCCTGATGAATTTTCTGAAAACCCTTGATTTCGAACAGTTGCCGGATGCGCTTATCCTGGGCGTGTTTGCGCCGGGTCTTGAACAGCCAGCGATAGACCTCCTGCCGTTGTGCGCTGCTGGCCTCGAATACCTGCGCCAGCGTGGCCGACGGATGCACGCGCAGATAAGCCGCCGTCCACAACTCCAGCGGATGCACGCCGGCCAGATAGCCCCGGTCCGGCAAGTCGAAGCTCTGCGGCGAATACTTGCGATACAGCGCATCGAGCTCGTCCTGGTCCGGATCGGCCGCCGGCAGATAAGCGGCGATGAATTTGCCGAGCTCGTCCGGTCCGGCGTCCGGCGCGATGCTCCGGAAAATCACCGCCAGCCGGGCCGGCGTCGGACGGCGCACGTCCTGCATCAGCGCCCGCTCGGCGGCGGCGGCGCTCTTGCCGTGATATTTGCGGTAGAAGCGACTGACGAATACCTTCCCTTCGCGATCGGCGAAGTATTGCAGATAAGCCTGGCGCTGCGGATCATCCCCGTCCTCCAGCAGGCGCGCGCTGGTGTCCGGCGTTTGATACATGTAGTAATGCACCACATCGCGCATCAGCCGCACGAACACCAGATTGACCGAATAGCGCAGGCCTTCGCGCACGCTGAACATCTTGAAGTTCTCGGATTTCTCGAAATTCGCGAAGCGCTGCATGCCGCCGCCGGTGGCGAACCATTCGCCCGGACTGCCGGAGTAACGACGTTCCAGCGCCGCGTTCAGCATCGCCGGCAAACTGCGATCGACCCCCTTCGCGCGCGCCAGATAATCGAGCGCCCAGAGCTTGATCGTATCCTGCCGCGCCACCTCGACCTGTTTCAGCGAGCGCGGATCGCTGTCGGCGTACTGCTTATGCAGATCGGCGACGATTTCCAGATAAGTGATCATCGTGCGCAGTTTCGCGGTCGAGCCCAAATCCAGCTTGATGCCCTTGTTGATATCCAGCGGCTGGTCGAAGTTGTCTGCCTGCACCCGCACGCGATTGCCGCCGGGTGTGCGCTCGAACAAGGTAAAACTGTAGGTCAGGCCGCTCGGATCGCCGTGTTCCAATAACTGGCGATCGATCAGGCCGGCCGCCGCGGCCCGTTCCGGTCGCCGCAATGCGCGCAATTGGTCGGCGACTTGCTGTTGCAGCGGGGCGTCCAGCGTGCCGTCCACCGTCAGGTCAAGCCGATCCAGGTCGTACATGCGCGGCACGCCCAGCAAGGCCGCCGCTTCGGCCCGCATTGCATTGACGCCCTTGCGCTCGGACGATGGCTGCTGCGGCGGCGGCGTGCTGCGTTTCTGTTGCCGGATCGATTGCCCCAGCGCCGCATCGCGCAACGACGGCGCAATGACGCCGTTATCGGCCATCAGGCGGATATAGGAATTGGTCATCGCCTCCAGTTCATCGATACGCGCCAGATAGTACGAAGGCCGGCGCTGCGAAATGAGCAGGCTAAGCGCCTCTTTGTAGGCCAGCGCGCGCTGCGGCAGCGGCGCCGTGGAATCTGGTGCCAGCAGACCGTTGATCTGCGCGAAATCGCGGCCATACCAGGCCCACAGCCCATCGCCGATGCCATTGACTTCGCCATAGCCGGCGCGCGCGCCCAGCGGCACGGTATTCAAATAGTCGACCACCAGCTGCCGCCGCGCTGGCATGGTGTCTTCGCCGCGCAGATAAGCGCGCACCGACGCCGACGCCATCTGCCGCAACTTCTCGCCCGCCGAACCGGTGCGCCCTTCCGGCGAATGGCGGTATTTTTCGATCTGGGTAGCCAGCGTGCTGCCGCCGGGAGACTCGTGGCCGGAATTGAACAGATGCAGGCTGCGGTCCCATGCGGCGTGGCTCAAGCGGCGCCACTCGATGGCCGGGTTGCGCCGCGACTCAGTCGGATCCAGCAAGGCCTTGTTTTCGATATATAACAGCGCGTCGGTAAGCAACGGCGGCACCGCGTCGAAACCGGCATACGTGCGTTGCGGATAGCGCCGGTCGTACAACAGCCGGCCTTCGCAGTCCAGGATGCTCAGACCGGCGCCGTTCTTTTCCAGATAAGGCGCATACAGCCCATGCTGCAGCAATTGCGCCATGCGCGGCGAGATGCGCGCCTGGGCGCTGATCAGGTAGCCGCGCGCGTTCAGGCGCTGCAGATAATCCGGAAGTTGGGCATAACCCATGCGCCAGTCGTACGGCGCGGCGCTGGGATAAGGGATGGACGGACTGGGTCCGGGTTCGACATGGAAACTCAATTGTCTGCCGAGGCGCGCCAGATAATGCGCCTGCCAGTGCGAGGTGCGCAATTCTTGCGCGACCAGCCAGGCCGCCGCCGCTATCGCTAACAGGATCGCAGCCGAGATGATGAACTTGGCAGACCGCATGTGTATGCTCACAATTAGCTCGTCTGGAAGACTCGTTGCCGACACAGGCGCACGACTGTTCAGCTCGACCGTGCGACCGGTGGTTTAACCGACCGTTGTGCGTTTCGGATGCTTACATACTAGCGCATTTGCTTGTCAGAAAAGTAAGGAATCTATTTCTTTGGCAAAAGCGAGACAGTCCGGCGGGGCGCTGCTGTACGGGCGTGGCGGGCGTGTGCGCCGCGTCGCTTTTCTCAGGTCGAAACTGACAGAATTGTCATATTTGCGTCAGCATGCGGACGACCATATCGCGTTAGAGTGCGATGAACGTCAATGTCGGCAGGTCTGCATGTAGTGCGCGCCGGCATTTTTTTCATGGACCGCCAGCCGGATGGTAGCTCGAATGCAAGTCGCTGCTTTTTATGTCATCTATGTCATCTGATCGATTCCCTTCCCTTTTCTTTTCCCTGCCGCGTGCCCGCAAAACCGTCGTCTGTTCCGCAGTCGCCATGCTGCTGGGAGGATGTGCGGTGGGTCCCGACTACGTCCGGCCGCAAATCGACGTGCCCGCCGCTTATAAAGAGCAAGGCCCGTGGAAAACCGCCGAACCCGGAAAAATCGACGATAAGCAGCAATGGTGGGAAGCCTACGGCGACCCGGTGCTCAACGATCTGATCGAGCAGGCCAACGCGGCCAATCAGAATATCCGTTTCGCCGAGGCCCAGTATCGCCAGGCGCAGGCCGCCGCGCAGATTGCGCGCGCCTCATTCTGGCCGCAGGTCGGGATCTCGGCCGGCGCCCAGCGTGCGCGCACCAACGGCAATAGCGGCCCCGCGCTGGGCAACACGTATAGCACCGGCCTGGACGTTTCCTGGGAAGCCGATATCTGGGGCACGGTGCGGCGCGCGGTCGAAGCAGGCGATGCCACCGACGCGGCGTTCGCCGCCGACCTGGCCGCGGCGCGGCTGAGCATTCAGGCCACGCTGGCGCAGGATTACCTGCAATTGCGCACCACCGACCTGCAAAGCGACTTGTTTGCGCGCTCGGTCGCCGCCTACACCCGTTCGCTGGAATTGACCCGCCACCAATATCAGGCCGGCGTTGCGCTGCGCTCCGATGTGGCGCAAGCGGAAACGCAGCTGCTGTCGGCGCAGGCCCAGATGATCGATCTGGACGCCACGCGCAGTCAGCTGGAACATGCGATCGCGATTCTGATCGGCAAGGCGCCGTCCGCATTCTCATTGCCGCCGGCGAGCGGCCCGCTGCAGGCGAACATGCCGCAGATACCGAGCGGTCTGCCGTCCGACCTGCTGGAGCGCCGCCCCGACATCGCCAGCGCCGAACGGCTGGCCGCGGCGGCCAACGCCTTTATCGGCATCGCCAAGGCGGCGTATTTTCCTTCGCTGAGCCTGAGCGCCAGCGGCGGTTATTCCGCCGCCGCGGTCAGTCAGTTATTCAATACGCCGGGCCGGGTCTGGTCGCTGGGCGCCGATCTGGCCGGCGTCCTGTTCGACGGCGGCGCGCGCCGCGCGCGCACGGCGCAGGCGGTGGCGGCATTCGACGGCTCGGTGGCCCAGTATAAGCAAACCGTGCTCGGCGGCTTCCAGGAAGTCGAGGACAATCTGTCGACGCTGCGCGTGCTGGATCAGGAAAGCCAGGTGCAGGCGCGCGCGGTCGAAGCGGCGCAACTGGCCGAACAACTGGCCTTGAGCCAGTACCGCGCCGGCACCACCACCTATCTGACCGTGGTCACCACGCAGACCGCGGCGTTGAGCAACCAGCGCACCGCGGTGCAACTGCTGGGCCGTCAATTGGTGGCCAGCGTGGCGCTGATCAAGGCGACCGGCGGCGGCTGGCAGGTCGGCGACAAGCCGGTGATGGCTTCGGCCGCCGCTCCTTCCGCTGCCGCCCCGGTTCACGGCGCAGCGAATTAATCCATTCCAAGCATTACTCCAACTAATCAGTTAATGAGTTCACGCATGATCACCTCCCTTCCCGCAAAACGCTCGACCCTTTTAATCGGCGGCGCCGTTGCCGTATTGCTGCTGGGCGCAGGCTTCAGTCTCAGCCATCGCGCCGAATCGGCTCCCGCGCCGGATCCGAAAGCCAATGCCATTTCGGTCAGCACCGCGCTCGCCAAAAAGCAGAACGTGCCGCTGTATCTGGAGGGTGTCGGCACCGTGACCGCCAACGCCAGCGTGCTGGTGCAGCCGCGCGTGGACGGCGAGTTGCAGAAAGTTGGATTCATCGAAGGCCAGGATGTGAAAGCCGGGCAATTGCTGGCGCAGATCGATCCGCGCGCGCTGCAGGCGCAACTGGCGCAGATGCAGGCGCAAAAGGCGCGCGACCAGGCGCAACTGATTAACGCCAAGGCCGATCTGGGGCGCTACACCACGCTGCTGCAACAGGATGCCGCCACGCAGCAGCAGGTCGACACGCAGAAGGCGCTGGTCGCGCAACTGGATGCGGCGGTCAAAACCGACGACGCGCAAATCAACTACGCCCAGGTGCAACTGAGCTATACCACCATCACCGCGCCGATCAGCGGCCGCGCCGGGGTGCGGATGGTCGACGCCGGCAATATCGTGCATGCGGCCAACGCCACCGGCTTGGTGGTGATCAACCAGATCGATCCGATCACCGTCTTGTTTACGCTGCCGGAAGAATCGGTGCCGGCGATCAATCGCGCCATCGGCAACGGCGCCGCGCTGAAAGTCGTGGCGTTGGCGCGCAACAATGAACAACCGCTGGCCGACGGCAAGCTGATTCTGCTGAACAACCAGATCGACACCACCAACGGCACGGTGCAGCTCAAAGGCCGTTTCCCGAACGGCAAGCATCAGTTATGGCCGGGGCAATACGTCAACGTCAAATTGCTGCTTGACGAAAACGAACAGGCGTTGACGGTGCCGGCCGCGGCAATTCAGCGCAGCCAGGACGGCACTTACGTATATCTGATCGACGACCAGGAAAACGCCAAGATACAGCAGGTGCAAGTGGCGCGGATACAGGACGGCGTGGCGGTGATCGCGAAAGGCCTGCAAGCCGATCAGCGCGTGGTCGTCGACGGACAATATAAATTGAAACCGGGCGCGCGCGTCGTGGAACGGCAAACCGCAGCAGCGAAAGGATCGGCCAAGTGAGCGTATCAGCCGCCTTCATCAAACGCCCTATCGGCACCACGCTGCTGGCGTGCGCGATCCTGCTGATCGGCATCGCGGCCTGGCCGCTGCTGCCGGTGGCGCCGTTGCCGCAGGTCGATTTCCCTACCATTCAGGTATCGGCCTCGCTGCCGGGGGCCAATCCCGAGACCATGGCGTCGAACGTGGCGCAACCGCTGGAGCGCCAGTTCTCGCTGATCGCCGGGCTGTCGCAGATGACCTCGCAAAGCTCGCTGGGCAGCACCCAGATCACGCTGCAGTTCGATCTGAACCGCAATATCGACGCCGCCGCGCTGGATGTGCAGGCGGCGATCAATGCGTCCAGCGGCCAGTTGCCGGCCGGCTTGCCCAATCCGCCGACCTTCCGCAAGGTGAACCCGGCCGATGCGCCGATCATGATCCTGGCGGCGCAGTCGGATAGCATGCCGATGACGCAGGTCAACGATTTCGCCGACAACATTCTGGCGCAGCAGATTTCGCAGATCTCGGGCGTGGGTCTGGTGACCTTGCATGGACAGCAGAAACCGGCGGTGCGGATTCAGATCGATCCGGCCAAGATCGCCACGCTGGGCATGAGCCTGGAAGACATCCGCGGCGTCATCGCCACCACCACCGTGAACGCGCCGAAAGGCACGGTCGACGGCGCCAATCAAAGCTTCACCGTGTACACCAACGATCAATTGCTCAGCGCCAAGCCGTGGAACGATATGATCCTGGCGTACAAGAACGGCGCGCCGATCCGCGTGCGCGATGTCGGCGTCGCCATCGACGGGCCGGAAAACGCGAAACTGTCGGCCTGGGCCTACGGCGGCGCGGCCGAACCTGCGGGTTCCGATCTGACCAACGGCAAAGCCATCCTGCTGGCCATCAGCAAACAACCCGGCGCCAACGTGATCGACACGGTGAATCTGATCAAGCAGAGAATGCCGGCGCTGCGCGCCGCCATTCCGGCCGCCGTGCATATCAATACTCTCAGCGACCGCACCGAAACCATCCGCGCGTCGGTCTCCGACGTCGAATTCACGCTGATATTGACCATTGCGCTGGTGGTGATGGTGATCTTCGTTTTCCTGCGCAACGTCGCCGCCACGCTGATTCCGAGCATCACGGTGCCGCTGGCGCTGATGGGCACCGCGGCGGTGATGTATCTGCTCGGTTTCAGTCTGGACAATCTGTCTCTGATGGCATTGACGATCGCGGTCGGCTTCGTGGTCGACGATGCGATCGTGATGCTGGAAAACATTTACCGCTACGTCGAAGAAGGCATGACGCCGCGCGAAGCGGCGTTCAAGGGCGCGGGCGAAATCGGCTTCACCATTATTTCGATTTCGGTATCGCTGGTGGCGGTGTTCATTCCGCTGCTGCTGATGGGCGGCATCGTCGGCCGGCTGTTCCGCGAATTCGCGGTGACGGTGACCCTGACCATCGCCGTATCGGTCGTTATTTCGCTGACCCTGACGCCGATGCTGTGCTCGCGTTTCCTGAAAAATACCCACAACGAGCCGCACGGCCGCATGTATCAGTTTTTCGAGCGCGGCTTCGATATGCTGCTCAACGGCTACAAGCGCGGTTTGAACATCGTGTTGCGGTACCAGTTCATCACACTGCTGGTGTTCCTGGCGACGGTGGCGGCGACGGTCGCGCTGTTCATCGTGATTCCGAAAGGATTTTTCCCGCAACAGGATAACGGCGGCATTTCCGGCATTGCCGAATCGGCGCAGGATTCGTCGTCGGATTCGATGAAGCGGCGCATGCTGCAGGTGGCCGATATCGTGCGCAAGGATCCCGACATCACCAGTTTCGGGATGGCGGCCGGCACCACCACATACAACACCGGCAACTTCTTCATCTCGCTCAAGTCCAAGGCCGACGGCCGCACCGCCAGCGCCGATCAGATCATCGCGCGGCTGCGTCCGCAGCTGGCGAAAGTGCAAGGCATCAATCTGTTCCTGCAGGCGAATCAGGATATCCGGGTCGGCGGCCGCTCGTCGCGCACGCAGTATCAATACACGGTGACCGATTCCAATCTCGACGAATTGAATACCTGGTCGCCGAGGCTGATGGCGCGTTTCCGACAATTGCCGCAATTGCGCGACGTGGCGACCGACCAGCAGAATGAAGCGGCGACCGCGACGCTGACCATCGATCGCGCGCGCGCATCGAGCTTCGGCATCACACCGACGATGATCGACGCCACCATCTACGACGCCATCGGCCAGCGCCAGGTCGCGCAGTATTTCACGCAGATCAACAGCTATCACGTGGTGTTGGAAGTCACGCCGCAATTGCAGACCGATCCTGCGCTGTTTGACAAGCTCTACATCACCTCGCCGCTCAACGGACAGCAGATTCCGCTGTCGACCTTCGTCAAGATCGATACCACCAAGACCGCGTATCTGTCGATCAGCCATCAGAGCCAGTTCCCCGCGGTGACCATTTCGTTCAATCTGGCCGCAGGCACGGCGCTGGGCGAAGCGGTCGACGCGATCAACCAGGCGGAGGCGAACATGAACGTGCCGCAGACGGTGAGCGGCTCGTTCCAGGGTACCGCCAAGGCCTTCAGCGATTCGCTGGCGTCGCAGCCGTATCTGATCGCCGCGGCGCTGATCGCGGTGTATATCGTGCTGGGGCTGCTGTATGAAAGCTTTATCCATCCGTTGACCATTCTGTCGACACTGCCGTCGGCCGGCGTGGGCGCGCTGCTGATCCTGATGGCGGGCGGTTACGACCTCAGCGTGATCGCGCTGATCGGCATCATTCTGCTGATCGGCATCGTCAAGAAAAACGGCATCATGATGATCGACTTTGCACTGACCGCCGAGCGGGAAAAGGGAATGAAACCGGAAGAGGCGATCTACCAGGCCTGCCTGCTGCGCTTCCGCCCGATCATGATGACCACCATGTGCGCGTTGCTGAGCGGCCTGCCGCTGATGCTGGGACACGGCGAAGGTTCGGAACTGCGCCGTCCGCTGGGTTACGCGATGGTCGGCGGCTTGATTTTGTCGCAGGCGCTGACACTCTTTACGACGCCGGTGGTCTATCTGTATCTCGATCGCGCGCACTATTGGTATCTCCGGCGCAAGGAAGCGCGGATGGCGCGCAAGGCCGCGAGAAAAGGCCTGCCGCCACCTACACCGCTGGAATCGCACTAGTGGACTGCAACAGTTGAATCAGTAGTGCCTGTCACGCCCATGACGCAGAGGGCGGCGTCGCAAATGCTCGCAATAGTCCCGCTATTGCTGCGCTTTGCGCCTTGCCCTTTGCGTCAAGGACGCCCCCTTCACTCCTGATTCAACTGTTATCGCCCACTAGGATTTATTTGTCGCAGCACCCGCAAAAAATTGACCGCTCGGCTAGTAAAAAATTGCCAAGTAAGTTAGCGTGATACCGCTGCAAACGCCGTTTCGACGACGCTTGCAGCGATATACAAAGCGCATGCGGGGTCCAGCCGGAGAGGTAATGAAAATCCTGATCGTCGAAGATGAGCAAAAGACAGCCGACTACCTGTTCAAGGGCTTGACCGAACAGGGCTGCGCGGTCGATCTGGCCGCCAACGGCGTGGACGGACAGCATCTGGCCCTTGAAAACGACTACGACGTGATCGTGCTGGACGTCATGCTGCCGGGTCTGGATGGCTTTTCGGTATTGCGCACGCTGCGCACCATCAAACAAACGCCGGTGATCATGCTGACCGCGCGCGACCGCATTGAAGACCGCATCAAGGGACTGCACGACGGCGCCGACGATTATCTGATCAAACCGTTTTCTTTCCTGGAATTGCTGGCCCGCCTGCAGGCCCTGACCCGGCGCGGCCGGGTGCAGGAACCGGCGCAACTGCGCATCGGCGACCTGCAAATCGATCTGCTCGGTCGTAAAGCCTATCGCGGCGGCGTGCGCATCGACCTGACCGCCAAGGAGTTTGCGCTGCTGGCCGTGATGGGACGCCGCCAGGGCGAAATCCTGTCGAAAACCGCCATCGCCGAACTGGTTTGGGACATGAATTTCGACAGCAACACCAATGTGGTCGAAGTCGCCATCAAACGCCTGCGCGGCAAGATCGACGCGCCCTTCCCCCAAAAGCTGCTGCATACGATACGCGGCATGGGTTATGTGCTCGAACTGCGCAAGGACGCCGCGCCCGACGGAGGCGATGCATGAAGCAATCGATTGTCGCGCGTCTGATGCTGATGTTCGCGATGGCGGCGCTGATCGTGTTCCTGGCCATCGGCGGCGTCCTGTACTGCGTGATCAAGGGCGAATTGGAGCGCCATGAGCGCGACGGCCTGTACACCACGTTCAACGACATCCAGTACATGATAGACCGCATCGGCACCGCCGAGCGCTGGAAACGCGTGCGCATCAAACTCGATTCGATTACCCCGCCCGACGGTAAGGTGCGTTACTGGGTGTTCAGCGACGATCCGAATTACAGCTACGGCAAGGACCTGGTCGATCTGCACGATTTCGATTACGACCGCGGCAATATCGGCAAACTCAGCATACGCGGCCGCCTATACCCGATGCATACGCTGACCAAAGTGCTGGCGCCATATCAGGACCGGCCGGCGGTGCGCCTGACCATTGGCGTCGACACCGAACCGTATTACGAAACGCTGCACATGTTCCTGCTGGCGATGCTCGGCGTCTCGCTGGTCGGCACGTTGCTGGTGGTGTTTTTCGGGTACTGGATCGCGCGCGCCGGTCTGCGCCCATTAAAGCAGATGTCCCTGACGGCGCAGACGCTGAGCCCGAAAACCTTGTCGGAGCGGCTGGAAGTATCTGCCCTGCCCAACGAATTATCGGATCTGGCGACCGCCTTCAACGGCGCGCTGGACCGGATGGAAAACGCGTATACGCAACTGGAATCCTTCAACGCCGACGTCGCGCATGAATTGCGCACGCCGCTGGCCAATCTGATCGGCGAGACCCAGGTGGCCCTGTCGCGGGAGCGCAGCGCGCCGGAATTCCAGACCGTGCTGCAATCGAATCTGGAAGATCTCGACCGGCTGCGCTCGATCATCAACGACATGCTGTTCCTGGCCCGTTCGGACCAGGGCGAAGCCGCCACCAGCCTGACGCATACACTGATCGCCAGCGAAGTGCAAAAGACCATCGAGTTTTTCGAATTCGTGCTCGATGACATGCAAATGAGTGTCAACGTGGTCGGCGCCACCGATGCCGTCGCGATGATCGAAACCGCGCTATTCCGCCGCGCGCTGACCAATCTTCTGCAAAACGCGATCCAGCATTCGAGTCCCGGCGCGCAACTTTGTGTGGAGATCGCGCAGACCGACGATGCAGTATCGATCGCGGTATCCAATCCGGGCGCGGGAGTTCTCGACGTGCATCTGCCGCGCTTGTTCGACCGTTTTTACCGCATCGATGCGGCGCGGCACGACCACGACCAAATGCACGGCCATGGGCTGGGACTGGCGATTGTGAAGGCGATCGCCAGCATGCATGGCGGGCAAGCATTTGCCGCCAGCCGGGATGGGGCGACGACGATTGGGTTTACGGTGAGGAGTGCGGTGCGCGCTTAGAAATATTATTTGCTGCTCACGGACTCCAATGGAGAGACTTTCTCAAGCCATGCACTGATCGCCATTGGCGCTGGTCGATTGCTGGCACGAATATCGAATACGATCATCTTCTTTTTGCGTATCTGAACCGGCGTAAAGGCGAGCTTCTTGTCCCGGCTGTTGTCGAATAATATCGTCGCATCGGCAACCTCCGCAGCCATGCGAACTGCTTTTTGCGTGCGGGGAAATCGGGTCTGTAACTTGTTAAAGTCGACATCATGGCCGCCTTCGCTTCTTCTTGTAGCGACACGTCCAATTGAGAGATTGACGTCGGATAATCCGACAAACAGCAAAAGCACAAAATATCCCGCTTTTTGCAGCGCCCGAATCATATCGATTTTGCTTTCGTACGTTCCATCCGGTCTACGCTTCCAGTGCGAGAACACCGTTTCCATTGCAAATGCGGCTTTGGCGGACATGCATTGAGCAACAAAAGCCGCCACTCCTTTTTGCGATATGCCCATCCACAATTGATTGTTGTCTCTCAAGTTCTCGGCCCACGGCGGCAAGCGCCTGCTTTGATTGAAATCGGGAAGCACCGATAACATCATTCGATCCGCGTTAATAAGGGGCAATTGCATTTCGTCGACGATATGCTGGTACCACAAAGTGCTTTTACCAGAGCCGTTGTGCCCGGCGAGAACAACTGCGAGCGGCTTGTCCTTATTCGTTAACGCATCATGTAATGCATCGACGATCGGCGTTGAAGGCATGCTGTATTAACGTACTGCGACGAAGATGCCATTCTGGAATTCACCCAAGGTTTGTTCGCCGCCGAGCTTTCGAATAACCAGCTTCGGATTTTTGCTATCTGCGACAAAAATGGGCGTGGTTTTTTTCAGCGATAGCTTTACGCCGGGTGTGGCGATCGCGTTGATGAGCCGACCTGCCGCCGCACGGCTTTCCGCAACGCGTTTTTTGATTTCCGTCGGAGTCGGAGTCCGCATTTTTACAGACACACCGCCGAATTTGACGGTCGACATGGTTTTGACGTATTTGGGGCGCATAGTTTTTGCCGCGGACTCCTTACGCACAGGTTTTTCCGCAAGCGCTGCTTGTTTGACGTGGGCTGGCATGGATTACTCCAGAAATATCAACGATGGTATTTTACGCTAAACATGCTGGTAAAACTTCTGCCTAATTCACCATGAAGCCATTTAGTGGACTCCCCGAGTATTGTGCAGCCCCACCGCAAAATCCCCTCATCCAATGCATGTATGTCAAAATAAAAGCCGATCAAAAACCATTGAGGACAGACCCTGCCTGCGCCAGCTGCATTCAGCGGGCAACATTTCATGGATGCAAACAGCCGCCAACTCCGCATCGTCGTGGTCAATACCGTCATCTACGACGGGCAGGAAGACGACGACACACTGCGCCATCAGTCCGCGCGCAGCGCCGCGTTGCGCATAGGATTGTTGCAGGCCGGCTATAACATCGTGGCTTCGCTGCCGGCCGATCTCTATCTGCCGGATCGCATCGCCCAGTTGCAGCCGGACATGATCATCATCGACGCCGAGTCCGACGCCCGCGACGTGCTGGAGCACATCGTGATCGCGACGCGCGACGAACGCCGCCCTATCGTGCTGTTCACCGAGGACGACAAGACTTCCAGCATGGAGGCGGCGATGGAAGCCGGCGTATCGGCCTATATCGTGGCCGGATTGCAGAGCGAGCGCGTCAAGCCGGTGCTGGACGTCGCGCTGGCGCGCTTCCGGCAGGAGCAAAAGCTGCTGGCCGAACTCGACGATACCCGCCACAAACTGGCCGAACGCAAACTGATAGACCGCGCCAAGGGCCTGCTGATGGCGCGCCAGAATCTGACCGAAGAACAGGCCTACCAGAAACTGCGCACGCTCGCGATGAACAAGAATCTGAAACTGGCCGACATCGCGCAGCGCATCCTCGATGTGGAGGACCTGCTGGGCTGAACGCAGGCGGACGCGCCTCTGCGCCCGCCCGAATTGATGCATCTCCTTTGGTGCAATGCACGAGTTCAGTGCAATTAAGACAAGTTTTCGGGGGCGTTTTGCTTTGTAGCGGCTTCCACTCCGCTGCCGGAAACGTCGCCCTCCTCCCTATGAAATCTCGTCTGCGGCGCGGGCCTCGGCCAGGCATTGGCACGTTGTTTGCTTAAATGTCGGCACAGCGCAACGATTGCGTTGCATGATTCGGCCAACGGCGGTCGGATCGAACCAGACAAAGGTGTCTTTTCATACCGGTTTTCCGGCATGGAACGACGCCTTTTTTATTGGCGAATCGATTGGGGAACGGACGATGGAAAACAATGGACAAGAGCGTCGCAATGCCGGCGCGACAGGTATCGCCAATGCCGAAGCAGGCGCCGATAAAGTACATGGAAAACGTCGCCAGTTGATACAAACCGCAGCAATTGCAGCAGGAGCGAGCATGGTAGGAATCTCCCCCGGAACCGCATGGGCGGCCGGCTCCGATAAACCGGAAAAGGAAGAAGTGCGGATCGGCTTCATCCCATTGACCGACTGCGCGTCGATCGTGATGGCGTCGGTGCTCGGTTTCGACAAAAAATACGGCATCAAGATCGTGCCCAGCAAGGAGGCCTCCTGGGCCGGCGTGCGCGACAAGCTGACCAACGGCGAACTGGACGCGGCGCATGTGTTGTACGGCCTGATCTACGGCGTGCAACTGGGCATCGGCGGGCAAAAGAAAGACATGGCGGTGCTGATGGGCCTAAACCAAAACGGCCAGGCCATCTCGCTATCGAAAAAACTGGCCGACAAGGGCGCGGTCGATGGCGCGTCGCTGGCCAAGCTGATGCGCAGCGAACGCCGCGAATACACGTTCGCCCAGACATTCCCTACCGGCACGCACGCAATGTGGCTGTATTACTGGCTGGCCGCCAACGGCATCGATCCGATGAAGGATGCCCGCGTCATCACCGTGCCGCCGCCGCAGATGGTGGCCAATATGCGGGTCGGCAACATGGACGGCTTCTGCGTCGGCGAACCGTGGAATCACCGCGCCATCGTCGACGGCGTCGGCATCACCGCGATCACCAGCCAGGACATCTGGAAAGACCATCCGGAAAAGGTGCTGGGCGCCACGGCCGATTTCGCCGGCAAGTATCCAAACACCTGCCGCGCGCTGATCGCAGCCGTGCTGGACGCCGGCAAATGGATAGACGCGTCGTTGGCGAACAAGAACAAGATGGCCGAAGTCATCGCCGACAAATCGTATGTCAACACCAGCAAGGACGTGATCGACCAACGCATCATGGGGCGCTACCAGAACGGCCTGGGCAAGACCTGGGACGATCCGAATTACATGAAGTTCTACAACGACGGCACGGTGAATTTCCCTTACCTGTCGGACGGCATGTGGTTCATGACACAGCATCGCCGCTGGGGCTTGCTGAAAGACGATCCGGATTATCTGGCCGTCGCCAAACAGGTCAATCAGATCGATCTGTACAAGGAAGCTGCGACCATGACCAAGACACCGATTCCGAAAGATCCGCTGCGCACTTCCAAGCTGTTCGACGGTACGGTCTGGGACGGCAAGAATCCGAAAGCATACGCAGCGTCATTTAAAGTTCGCGTTTAAGTCAAATAAGTAACGCACGTAATTGGGAGTACTTATGAACGCATTGACAAATACTGCAACGATGGATGGCGCCGGCGGTATCGCTAAAGAGACCGGTACGGCAGCGGTGTCGGCAGCATCGGCAGCCAAGCCGGTTGAATTGACAACGACAACGACAGCAACACCGGCGCCGGCGAAAGTAATTCGCCGCCGTTTCTCGTTACGCAAAGGTCTGGTTACGCTGATCAATCTGCTGGTCCCGCCACTGGCCGGTCTGATTTTCCTGGTGCTGGTGTGGCAATTTATCGCCGTCAGGAACAGCAACTTTCCGACGCCGATGGTGACCTTCACCGAAGCCGTCAAACTGTTTTCCGATCCGTTTTATCGCACCGGCCCGAACGATCAGGGCATAGGCTGGAATATCCTGGCGTCGCTGGAACGGGTGGCTATCGGTTTCGGGCTGGCCGCCATCGTCGGCATCCCGCTCGGCTTCATGATCGGCCGCTTCAAATTTTTGTCGGGCATGTTCGGTCCGATCATCAGCGTGCTGAAACCGGTGTCGCCGCTGGCTTGGCTGCCGATCGGGCTGCTGGTGTTCAAATCGGCTAACCCGGCAGCGATCTGGTCGATTTTCATTTGCTCGATCTGGCCGATGATCATCAATACCGCAGTAGGTGTGCAGCGCGTGCCGCAGGATTACATGAATGTGGCGCGGGTATTGAATCTGTCGGAATGGAAAATATTCACCAAAATCCTGTTCCCTGCGGTGCTGCCGTACATGTTGACCGGCGTCAGACTGTCGATCGGCACAGCGTGGCTGGTGATCGTCGCGGCCGAAATGCT
>JAQGLY010000066.1 GCA_028292625.1 Herbaspirillum sp.
GCTCCAGCCTACCGTGGAATTGGATGTACCGAAATCGATACCGCAAGCATCTGCCATGCAACTTCCTGTTGGATAAAGGCGGGTAATGATATACAAAAGTCCCGCATCTGTCCGTATTCTGGCTGCAACAGCGGTCATGTTGCCGTCAATCATGTTGTTTTTGCGTGATCGGGCTGCGGGGCTGCGGCGCAAGTAAAAAGGAGCGGCCGTTTCGTCAAGCCAATTCGGTCGGCGCGCGGCCTTCGATACGCCTTCGGCTACTCGGGCCGAACGGGGTTTTGGTGAAATGTTCAGGAAAGCCGTTCGTCCTGAGTAGCCGAAGGCGTGTCGAAGGAAGTCTGCGTAAATACCTATGCGCCACCCGAATGCGCCATGTGCGAACGAAACGCCGCCGCAACGGCGTCGGCGGTCAGCCCGGTGCTGATGCACACCACGAAACTGTCGCGCTTGCCGGGCGCCGGCCATGCAGCCAGTTTCTCGACCGGGAAGACGGTTTGCCCAACGGCCTGCACCACCACCGGGCCGGATTCTCCGGCGACATCCAGCCATCCCTTGATGCGCAACAAGCGCTCGCCGTATTGCGCGACGGTGGCGCGCAAGGCCTGTTCGAATTCGCTCCATTCCCATGGCCGCGTGAAACGCAAGGTGGTGGTTTGCACACGGCCGTGATGCAGATAGCGCATCGCGCCTGTGCGCCGGACAACGCTGTGCGGCGCGGCCGGCATCTGCGTCCTGTCGCGCGTCGACAAGGCGTTCAGAAAGCCGGGCGATAATTGCCCCGGCACCGTCTGCTGCAGCAAGGCCAGCGGATTCAGACTACGCAGCGTCGCTTCCAGCGCGGAACTGTCCCGTGCTTCGTCGCAATCGGTTTTAGTGATCAGAATGACATCGGCGGCGGCCGCTTGCGCCACCGATTCCGGATGCTGTTCCAGTTGCGCCGCGCCGGCGATCGCGTCGACCGTGCACAACACGCCATCGAGTATGTAACGCTCCGCGATCAATGCATGCGAACGCAAGGCGCCGATGATGGGGCCGGGGTCGGCCAGACCGGTGGTCTCGATCACCACGCGCGTGAAGCGCGGCATCCGGCGCTGCAATCTTTTCCAGAACAATTCTTCCAGCATGCCGAGCAGATCGTCGCGCACGCTGCAGCAAATGCAGCCGTTTTCCATCAGCACCACGGCGTCGCTGACGGTGCCCAGCAGATGATGATCCAGCCCGACCGTGCCCAGCTCGTTGACCAGCACCACCGTATCGGACCAGCCCGGCAGCGTCAGCATCTGGCGCAGCAGCGTGGTTTTACCGCTGCCGAGAAAGCCGGTCAGCAGGATAATCGGAACTTCCCGGATCACCCGCTGCGTCATTTCCAGGGATCCACGCAACAATGAATCGCGCCGCGTTCGCCTTCGCCGCCCACGGTCAACAAGGCATCGTGCACATTATCGAGGCCATACATGTGCGTGCACATCTTCTCCAGCGGATAACGGCCGGAGGCGATCAGTTGCATCGCCATTTCCACCGCCTGATAGCTGTGGCCGCGCATGCCTTTGACGGTGATGTTTTTGCGAAACAGGTAATCGCTGTCGAATTCCGGAATCGGTTTGCCTTTGCGTCCGCACAGCAGGACCCGGCCGGCTTTGCGCGCCAACTGGATCGCCGACACCACCGTCGCCGGTCCGCCGGATGCGCAATCGATCACCAGGTCCGCCATGTGGCCGCCGGTCAGTTCGGCCACCGTTTCCAGCAGATCGTATTGTTCGATATCGATGGTGTGATGCGCGCCGAATTCCTTGGCCAGCGCCAGCCGGCGGCTGTCGGCCGACAGGCCGGTGACGATGATGCAGCCGGCGCCCGCTTCCCTGGCGGCGATGACGCAGGCCAGTCCCTGCTGCCCGGGCCCCTGGATCACGACCGCTTCGCCGATTTTGGTCTGCCCCGCCAGGCTGGCCCATTCCACGCCGTTGCCCAGCGGCAGCGCCAGCGTCGCCAGCACCGCCGGCACATGCGCCGGCACTTTGTGGAATACCGCGTTCGGATGCAGATACTGATACTGGCTGTACCCGCCCCATAGCGACGGCGCCACATTGATCGACGTCGATCCGTAGCGCACGCCGTTGCCGACCAGGGTATCGGTTTCGTCGCACAGGCGGAAATCGCCGGTGCGGCAATAGAAGCAATGGCCGCACGGCAGATATTCTTCCAGCGCGACGCGATCGCCTTCCTGCACGCCCCAGCGGGCTGCCGCCTCGGGCCCGATTTCGGTCACGAAACCGACCGTCTCGTGGCCCAGGATCATCGGCCCCTTGCTCTTCGGGTAGTTCAGAAAATACGGCCAGTCGCTGCCGCATACGCCGGTTTTTTCCACCTTCAGCAAACCGCCGGCGGCGGGTATCCGCGGCGCGTCGAATTCGCGCACTTCCGTGCGCCGGTCCGGCAGCGCGACCGATGCCCTTATTTTGCCTTGCATGCGTGTTCTCCTTAAATCGAGGTGTGGGCTTGGCCCAGCTTGGCCGCGAACCGGTCCTGAAATTCGGTCAACGGCACATTGGATGGCCCCACGAATGATGCGGAACGCACGCGATGCGTGTCGGGATCCAGGCCGGGCGGCACGCCGCCCTTGGTCAGCGCTTCGGCCGCGGCCAGCAGACGCCGGCGCGCCTGCACGATCGCCAGGTCGGTGGCGACCAGTACTTCCAGCGAGCGGTCGACGACAGGCCCCATGCTTTCCTGCAGCGACGCGTCCTGCATGCCGATGCCCTTGACGCCGCTGTAATAGCGGCCGGTCTTCTGGCCTTCGCGGTCCATCTGGTAATCGTTGCTCTTGTTGGCGACGGTCTTGTATGTGCCTGGAATCAATTCCGCATACATGCCCTGCCCGTTTTGCATCGCGTTCAGTTCGTGGTCGGTCAAGGGCCGCGTCGGATGATGCGTCATGCTCCATGCAAAACAGTTTTCATCGTCGATCGGGACCCAGGCATGGCCATGCACGCCGTGATCGCCGTACGGCGGAATCATCGTGTACCACGGCATGATCCATTGGGTGACGCGCCAATAGCTGTTGCCTTCGTCGGCCTGACGCTTGGCGCTGATCAGCATGCCGCCGGGCGAACTGGCGACTTCGAACTTCGGCCGCAGATCGGCCTGGTATTTGGCGCCTTCGGTGCCTTTGTGCAAGGGATCGGTGTGCAGTTCGCCGCTATGCAGCGACGAGACGTGGCTGCCGTCGATGCCGCCTTCCATCGCCTGCAGATAATTGCTTTCCTGCAGGCGCTTGCTGACGTAGCGGTGCGAATCGGGAACCATCGCCCATTCGAATTCCGGCAGCGGCGGTTGATGCTCGGGCGGTCCCATATAGGTCCAGATCACGCCGCCGCGTTCGACGCAGGGATAGGCGGCGGGCAGCTTGACCTTGTTGCAGAATTTGCTGTCGGGCGCCTCGGATGGAATGTCGATGCATTGGCCGGCGACGTCGTATTTCCAGCCGTGGTACGGACAGCGCAGTCCGTTTTCTTCGTTACGGGCGAACCAGAGCGAGACGCGGCGGTGCGCGCAGAATTCGCTGATCAGGCCGATCCTGCCAGCGGTGTCGCGAAAGGCGATCAGCGCTTCCGACAACAGCTTGACGCGCACCGGCGGGCAGTCCGGCATCGGGATCTCTTCCGACAGCAGCGCCGGAATCCAGTAGCGCCGGAACAAATCGCCCATCGGCGTGTTGCGGCCGGTCTGGGTCAACACTTTATTTTGTTCGATTGTTGCCATTGTCACCCTCCTGAATAAATTCGTCGTCCATATCCGGGTCTGCCCTTGGGCCCGTGCTCATTTGTCGGGACGATACGGCCCCAGATCGCGCATGGCGAGGTCGGCAAAGGAATTGTCGACCACCTGGTCGACGGTGGCGTTGCCGGAAATGAGCTTCTGCTCCCTGAAGAAATCGAGATCTTTTTTCAGGCTGGCCAGATTCAGCCGGCCGTCCGGATCGGTGGCCTGCGGAATAATCGCGCGATACAGTTCCTTGTCCTTGATGGCGGTGTATTCGGTCAGGATGGACAGTATTTCGTCGGCGTTCTTGCCGGCGATGCGGCCGTCTTTCAGCGCGTCGTTATAGTCGCGCACGCCTTTCAGATAGGCGCGCATGAATTTCTGCGCCGCCTCCGGCTGATTCTTGATGAATTCGCCGGAATACAGCACCACCGCGGTTTGCTGACCCGGATAAATCACGTCGTTGCCGGCGATGCGCACCGCGACATTGTTCTTGACGGCCTTGGTGACGGTCGGTTCGTTGGTGATGCTGGCGTCGACCGCCTTGTTGGTAAACGCGAACAGGTGTTCCGGGAAACCCAGTTCGACGACGTTCACGTCGCTGTATTTGAGACCGCCTTTTTTCAGCGCTTCGTTGAGCGCCGATGCGGTGCCGGTGCCGGCGCTGCCGATAGCTACGGTCATGCCTTTCAGATCCTTGAAGCTTTTGTAGCGGCCGCTGTCGACCAGATCCTTGCGCACCATCAGCGCCGAAAAGCCGTAACCGGGCTGGATCGAGCCCTTGTCCGCCACCACTTTGACATTGATGCCGCGTCCGACCGCGTTGTAGAGACCGGCCGCCACCGTGCCGCCGCCCACGTCCAGCTGGCCGACGCCGAGCGGCGCAACCATTTTGGCTGCCGAGTTGAAGGTGGTGAACGCGACGGTGAGACCCTCATCGCGGAAATAACCTTTTTTATCGGCGATGAAGAAGCCGATATCGCTGCTGACATTGGTGGTGCCGACCCGCACCGCGATCGGTGCGGCATGGACGGCGCCGGACCAGGAAAACCAGGCCGCCGATAAAAACAGCCCCGACAAAAACAAGCGTTGCGCTCGGCGCAAAGAACCGCCGGAAAATCTGATCCCCATATGTCCCCTCCGTGGATTTTTTTAACTTCCCTGAAGTTGCTTTCGGCCCGCTTAGCGGTTGGCACTATTTGTCTTATATTATGAGATTTTTAAACTACGTACAATGCTTTTCTGCCGATCTACATTGTTGGCCCGTTGCAGTTTACTGCGCAGCAAAAACTGTTTCACATTGACGGATTAATGCGTACACTTAATCTACGCCGGTATCAACGATAGTGAAACAGATGCTTCATTCAAAAATATGCAACTTTGCGCACGGTGCAGCCGCCAGCGGTCATAATTGGCGTTTACGGCACCATTGCTAAGCGCCACCGCCTTCTCCTCCTTCTCCTATGTCCAAACCTGGCGTCTCTTATCCATCCACCGATCCGGCAGCCACGGAACATGCGGTGGAGCAGGAACGCCTGCGCATTGCCGACGATTTGCACGATGACCTGGGCAATCTGCTGATCGCCGTCAAAATGGCGCTGCGGCCGATCGCACAAGGGCAGCCGGCCGACGACGCCGTGCTGCAAGCCGCCGCCGGCCGGGCCGATCGCTTGCTCGATCAGTCGCTGGAGGCGATGTATCGCATATTGCACGACCTGCGGCCGCCGGAATTGGGGCTGGGACTGGTGGGCGCCCTGCAGCAAGTCGCCGACGATTGCCAGGCCAATATGCTGCCCTGCCGATTTGCGTCGAATCGGCCGGACATCGATGCGCCGGCGGCGCTCACGCTGAATTTGCTGCGCATCTGCCGCGAAGCGCTGACCAATATCGGCAAACACGCCGGCGCCACGCGGGTGGAGCTGCATTTGACGCTGCAAGAGGCCGGCGCCGCGCCCGCTTCGCTGTGGCTGGATATCATCGACGACGGCCACGGTTGCGCTCCGGGCCAGGCCGCCAGCGCCAGTATCCGGCGCCGCGTCGAAGCGCTGGGCGGTACGCTGGAACGGCGCGACGAGGGCCGCCATCTGCACATCGCCGTCCCATGGCATGCACACGATCCAGGGCTATGCTGATACCCTGTCGGAATAGCTGAATTTCGATCCACTCAAATAGGCAATAAACAGGCATTGCGCAAACAAATTCTTCCGGACGCCGCCCTACCTCTATGAAAAAACCTCCAGCCGTCCTGAAAGTGCTGATTGCCGACGATCACCCTATCGTCATCGAAGGACTGAAACACATTTGCGGCGAAGCCGGCGATCTGGCGGTGGCGGGCGTCGCGGCCACCGGGCTCGACGCCATCAAGCTGTGCCGCAAGGTCGGCGCCGATATATTGCTGCTCGATATTGCGCTGCCGGATCGCAGCGGCGTCGAAGTGCTCAAGCAATTGCGCAAGGAATTGCCGAAACTCCCCATTTTGATGCTGTCGGTCCATCGCGAGGAACAGTACGCCATCCGCTGCCTGAAGGCGGGCGCGGCCGGTTTCCTGAACAAACAGGCGGTGCCCGACGAACTGATCAACGCCGTGCGCATGATTCTCAGCGGCCGCAAATACATCAGCCCGTCGCTGGCGCAGGAACTGGCCAATCAGATCGGCGTGGATCACGAAGCCCCGCTGCACAAGGATCTGTCCGACCGGGAATATCAAACGCTGATCATGATCGCGTCCGGCAAGACGGTCAGCGACATTGCCAGCGAGCTGTCCTTATCGGTCAAGACCGTCAGCATGTATCGTTCGCGTCTACTGACAAAAATGAAATTGCGACATAATGCGGAGTTGACGCATTACGCTATTAAAAATCATCTGGTGGATGAATAAACGCATATGCACATTTTTTCATGAACAAACCCCTACGAAGCACTGTCGATATCGCACGCGAAGCATTTCAGAATCTGGCGACACGCAAGGTCGCCCCGACCCCGGCCGCCTACCGCGCGGCATACGAGGAAATATCGGAGGTATCGGGTGGCGTCGAAGCCGAATCGGTGCTGGCCGGCTTCGCGCAGACCCTGATCCGCCTGCCGGGCGAGGCAGGCCGCATGGGCCAGCGCCTGGCGCAAGCCAGCGATGCGCGCGACTGGGCGGGTTACAGCAATGTGCTTAATGCGTTCGGCGATCAGTACCTGGTGTCCAAAACCAGCGCACAGGTCGGCGCGATGGCGCCGTTGGAAAATAATCGCGAATTCATCAACGACACCAGGAAAGACGCCATCCTGCGCGAACTGCTGTCGCGGGTGCTGACCTTCAATCTGGCGTCGTTTCTGGTCGATGCGCCGGAACTGGCCAAGGAATCCAAAGCCTTGGGGCAAGACCTGAAGAATGCGTTTTCCGAAGCGGCAGTGATGGAAGTGGCGGCGCGGCTCAAGCAGCTGAGTTTTCAGATCGAACTGAAAAGCGACGACATTGCGCAGCAGCAGGATTTGCTGATGCGGCTGTTTCAACTGCTGCTGGAAAATATCCATGCGCTGCTGGACAAGGATTCATGGCTGAGCGGCCAGATCGCCAATGTGCAGGAGCTGATCGCCGGACCGATCAGTCAGACTTCGCTGGCCGACGCCACGCGCGGCTTGAAAGAAGTGATTTACCGGCAGGGATTGCTGAAGCAAACGCTGGTCGAAGAAAAAAACACGGTCAAGAACCTGATGCTCAATTTTGTCGATCATCTGGGCAGGATCGTCTCCAGCACCAACGATTATCACGAAACCATAGGCGCTTATTCCGAAAAGATCGCCAACGCCGACAACATCGGCGACCTGAACACGGTGCTCAACGACGTCATGCGTGAGACCCGCACCGCGCAGTACGATGCGCTCAAGGCGCGCGACGAAATGATTTACGCGCGGCAAGAGGTGCAAAAGGCCGAAGCCCGCGTGCAGTCGCTGGAAACGCAGTTGATGCAAATGAGCGAACTGGTGCGCGAAGATCAACTGACCGGCAGCCTGAACCGGCGCGGGCTGGACGATACGCTATCGCGCGAAATCGCGGCCGCCAACCGGCGCAATACACCCCTGTGCATCGCGCTGCTGGACCTGGACGACTTCAAGCGTCTCAACGATACGCACGGCCATAGCGTCGGCGACGAAGCGCTGGTGCATCTGGTCAAGGTGGTCAAGGATACCTTGCGCAAACTGGATGTCATCGCGCGTTTCGGCGGGGAAGAATTCCTGATCGTGCTGCCGGAGACATCGCCGAAGGAGGCGATGATGACGATCACTCGCGTGCAGCGCGAACTGACCAAGCGCATCTTCATGCATAACCGCGAAAAACTGCTGATCACGTTCAGCGCCGGCATCGCGCTGTTGTCGTACGGCGAAGGGCAAAGCGAATTGATCAAACGCGCCGATACCGCCCTGTACCAAGCCAAGCATGCGGGGAAAAACCGGATTGTGATGGCGAATCCGCCGGCGTAGCGACTCAGCGTTTGGCCGGGGGCGGCGGTTCCGATCCTGGCGCCACCGGCATCACCTTCGGCGGCGTGGCGTCCGGCGCGACGGGCGCGCCATTGGCGTCGAGCACCTGAACAAAAATTTCATTCTGCCGAATCATCCCGAGCTCATAACGCGCCCGTTCCTCGACGGCGCCGGTGCCCTGCTTCAAGTCGCTGACTTCCGACGCCAGCTTGGCGTTGCGCGCCTTGAGCTCTTCGTTTTTCGCGCGCGCCAGGGTGACCTGGCCATCGAGTTTATGTACGGTCAGCCAGCCGCCCTTGCCAAGCCAGAGCGGATATTGGATCAGTACGAGCAAAGCCGTCAGGCAAACGATAATCAGGCGCATCGGGGGCTTGGGGTCGAAGGTTTTCCAGGCATCCGCAACGGATGGGCCGTTGCGGATGCGGTCATCACTTCAGGTTGTAAAATGCGTCGCGGCCGGGATAGCTGGCGATATCGCCCAGATCTTCCTCGATGCGCAACAACTGGTTGTACTTCGCCATGCGGTCGGAACGCGACATCGAACCGGTCTTGATCTGCAGCGCATTGGTGCCGACGGCGATATCGGCGATGGTCGAATCCTCGGTTTCGCCGGAGCGATGCGAAATCACCGCGGTGTAACCGGCGCGCTTGGCCATTTCGATCGCGGCGAAGGTCTCGGTCAGGGTGCCGATCTGATTGATCTTGATCAGAATCGAATTGGCGATGTTCTTTTGAATCCCTTCGCGCAGGATCTTGGTGTTGGTCACGAACAGGTCGTCGCCGACCAGCTGGACTTTCTTGCCCAGCGCTTCGGTCAGCAGCTTCCAGCCGTCCCAATCGCCTTCGGCCATCGCATCTTCGATGCTGATGATCGGATATTTGTCGCACCACGTCACCAGCAGGCCGGTCATCTGTTCGGCCGTCAGCACCATGTTTTCGCCGGCCAGATGATATTTGCCGTCCTTGTAGTATTCGCTGGCCGCGCAATCCAGGCCCAATGCGATTTGCTTGCCCGGCTCGTAACCGGCTTCCTCGATCGCTTGCAAAATCAGCTTGATCGCTTCTTCGTGACTGCTGACCGACGGTGCGAAGCCGCCTTCGTCGCCGACCGATGTGGCCAGGCCCTTGCCGTGCAGAATTTTCTTCAGTGTGTGAAACACTTCGGCGCCGTAACGCAGCGCTTCGCGGAAGCTGGGTGCGCCGACCGGGATGATCATGAATTCCTGCATGTCCAGGTTGTTGTCGGCATGCGCGCCGCCGTTGATCACGTTCATCATCGGCACCGGCATCTGCATCGCGCCGCTGCCGCCGAGATAACGATACAAAGGCAGGCCCGCTTCTTCGGCCGCGGCCTTGGCCACCGCCATCGATACGGCCAGCATCGCATTGGCGCCCAGGCGCGATTTGGTTTCGGTGCCGTCCAGATCGATCAGCGTACGATCCAGAAACGCTTGTTCGTTGGCATCCAGGCCCATGATCGCTTCGGAAATCTCGGTATTGATATGCTCGCAGGCCTTTAATACGCCCTTGCCGAAATAACGGCTCTGGTCGCCGTCGCGCAGCTCGATCGCTTCGCGCGAACCGGTCGACGCGCCCGACGGCACCGACGCGCGGCCCAGTACGCCGGACTCCAGCAACACGTCGCACTCCACGGTGGGGTTACCGCGCGAATCCAGCACTTCACGGCCGATGATGTCAACGATAGCACTCATTCATTTCTCCTGATTCGATGGATTTTTAGTTTGGCCAGGACGCATGAATACGATGCGCCGGCCGTCGTTTTTTTAATAAAGGATTTTAAGAAAATATTGCGAAAGCATCACGAAAGCCTTAGGACTGCTTTTACGAGAAATCGTTTTCCAGAAAAGCCGTTTGTTTGACCGCGCGGTCCAGCGTCAGCAGCGTCGCCAACAAGTCCTTCATGCGCGCCAGCGGCACCGCGTTCGGACCGTCCGACATGGCTTCGGCCGGATTCGGGTGCGTCTCCATGAACAGGCCGGCGATGCCGACGGCGATCGCCGCGCGCGCCAGCACCGGCACGAACTCGCGCTGGCCCCCGGAAGTCGAACCCTGCCCGCCCGGCAATTGCACCGAATGGGTGGCGTCGAACACTACCGGCGCATTGGTTTCGCGCATGATCGCCAGGCTGCGCATGTCGGACACCAGATTGTTGTAGCCGAACGAAACGCCGCGCTCGCAGGCCATGAAATTGTCTTCCGGCAAGCCCTTGGCTTTGGCCGCGGCGCGCGCCTTGGCGATCACGTGCACCATATCGTGCGGCGCCAGGAACTGGCCCTTCTTGATGTTGACCGGTTTTCCGGATTGCGCGCAGGCGTGGATGAAGTCGGTCTGGCGGCACAGGAAAGCCGGCGTCTGCAGCACGTCGACCACCGCGGCCACGGGCGCGACTTCGTCGATCTCGTGAATATCGGTCAGCACCGGGACGCCGATCTGCCTTTTGACGTCGGCCAGGATCTCCAGGCCCTTTTCCATGCCCAGGCCGCGAAACGATGTGCCGGCGGAGCGATTGGCCTTGTCGAACGACGACTTGTAAATGAACGGGATGCCGAGCGCGCCGGTGATTTCCTTGAGCATGCCGGCGGTGTCGAGCGCCATTTGCCGCGACTCGATCACGCAGGGACCGGCGATCAGGAAAAACGGCTGATCCAGGCCGATGTCGAATCCGCAGAGCTTCATGCTGTCTCCTTTACTTCGCGCTGCGCCGCCTGATGGGCCAGCGCCGCCTTGATAAACGAAATGAACAGAGGATGGCCGTCGCGCGGCGTCGACTTGAATTCGGGATGGTATTGCACGCCCAGATACCATGGATGGCCGTCGACGCCGTCGCGCGGCAGTTCCATGATTTCGCACAGGCTTTCGGTCGGGGT
>JAQGLY010000005.1 GCA_028292625.1 Herbaspirillum sp.
TTGAGGTTACTTGTGATCGCCGGCAAGCCGCTGCGCGAACCTATCGCCGCCGGCGGTCCTTTCGTGATGAATACCGAGGAGGAAATTGAGCAAGCCTTCACAGACTATCGCGCAGGTCTGTTCTAACCGTTCATCCCAGGAACGCCGCGCGCCCGATTGGCATCGGCCTTGATGATGCCGGCATCTTTGCTGGTTTGCGCGGTGATGGCCGGCCGTTATGCTGTGCGTAAACCGACGGCTGCGGCGGTCGCAGCGGCCGCCAAATAGCCGTATTGAATTAAAAGTCTTGGGGAAATCGCAGGGGATATGCAGGCGTCGGTCGGGCTTGGAACCGAGCGCCTGCATCCGGTTGCAAATCAAGGCGCCGGATTGGACTGCTGCTGATGAATCAGTTCAATGGCTGCAAGCACATCCTCGCTGAGCTTCAACTTGCTACTGTCTAGATTGCTCTGCAGTTGCTGCAGCGTGGTCGCGCCGATGATGTTGCTGGTCGCAAACGGCCGGCTGGTGACGAACGCCAGCGCCATTTGGGCCGGGTCGAGGCCGTGTTTTTTAGCCAGCGCCACATAAGCATCGGTGGCACGGATTGCCTGCGGGTTGGTGTAGCGTACAAAACGTTCGAATAAGGTCAGGCGTCCGTCTGCCGGACGCGCGCCGTTCGCGTATTTCCCGCTCAGCATGCCGAAGGCCAGCGGCGAGTAGGCCAGCAAGCCGACTTGTTCGCGATGAGAGAATTCGGACAGGCCGATTTCGAATGTCCGGTTTAGCAGATTGTACGGATTCTGGACCGTCGCCACACGCGGGCCGGCGCCTTGTTCGGCGGCGCGCAGAAAGGCCGCGAGGCCCCATGGAGTCTCGTTGGACAGGCCGATGTGGCGGATCTTGCCCGCCTTGACGAACTCGGCCAGCACAGACAGCGTTTCCTCCGGCGGCACGGTGACTTCATCCGGGAAATGCGCGTAATTGAGTTGACCGAAGCTGTTGACGCTGCGATCCGGCCAGTGCATTTGATACAGATCGACATAGTCCGTTTGCAGGCGCTTGAGGCTGCCATCCAGCGCTTCGGTGAGGCCTTTTCTATCCAGATTGTTGACGCCGCCGCGTATATGACGCGGATTGTGCGGCTTGCGCGCCGGACCTGTGGCTTTGGTGGCGATCAGCACCTGATCGCGTTTGCCGGATTTCTTGAGCCAACTGCCGATGTATTGTTCGGTCTTGCCCTGGGTTTCAGGACGCGGAGGCACCGGATACATTTCTGCCGTATCAATCATGTTTACGCCATGCGCCAGCGCCATGTCGATTTGCGCATGCGCTTCGGCTTCGGTGTTCTGCTCGCCCCAGGTCATGGTGCCCAATGTGATTTCGCTGATTTTGATGTCGGTGCGTCCCAACTGGCGGTATTGCATGCTATTTCTATCCTTTGACTATTCGGGTTTACTTAAAAATTGCGTTAATCGAGCAGTATATCTATGCTCTGCATTTCGCGTGCGGCTCGCAAAATGAGCGCCCATCATTTCTTTCTGTTTCTCAATAATCATGTCATCTGCGCTAACAAACGGCATACGTACGCAACAATAGGCTTGATGAGCGGAGTAAATCCGGCATTCTTGGCAAAACAGCTTTGTCACTCACTGGAAGTGTTTTTCAAAGTCTATGCGAAGTGGATTAATGGCGAAGACGACGCTAGAGAAATGCTGAAAATCGAAGCGTCAATTTCCAAAATTGTCCCCGAACTATCCCCGAGATGAATTTAGACGATCCGGAAATAAAAAAAGCGGTTGAATTCTCCTTGGAATTCAACCGCTTACGTTCTGGCGGAGAGAGGGGGATTCGAACCCCCGGTAGGCTATGAACCTACACACGCTTTCCAGGCGTGCGACTTAAACCACTCATCCATCTCTCCTGAATTTCGTTCGCTTTGAGCGAAGCCGCTGATTATAGCAATATTTTCAGCCGGGAAAGAGGTTTTTGCCGCTTTAAGCCGCCGCTGCGGGGCTAAATCGCCATGCCGCCCTACTGCGCTTCCTTCAACTGCTCCAGAATCGCCGGGTTTTCCAGCGTCGATACGTCCTGCGTAATCTCATCGCCTTTCGCCAATATTCTCAGCAAGCGCCGCATGATCTTGCCGGAGCGTGTCTTCGGCAAATTGTCCCCAAAACGGATTTCCTTCGGCTTGGCGATCGGTCCGATTTCCTTGGCGACCCAGTCGCGCAGTTCCTTGGCGATCTGCTTGGCTTCGTCGCCGGTGGGGCGCGGACGCTTCAGTACGACGAACGCGCAGATCGATTCGCCGGTGGTGTCGTCCGGTTTGCCGACCACGGCGGCTTCGGCGACCATCGGGTTGGCGACCAGCGCGGATTCGATTTCCATCGTGCCCATGCGGTGGCCGGAGACGTTCAGCACGTCGTCGATGCGGCCGGTGATCGTGAAGTAGCCGGTGTCCTTGTTGCGGATCGCGCCGTCGCCGGCGAGGTACATCGTGCCGCCCAGCTCTTCCGGAAAATAACTCTTCTTGAAACGCGCCGGGTCGTTCCAGATGGTGCGGATCATCGATGGCCATGGGCGTTTGATGACGAGGATGCCGCCTTCCCCGTTCGGCAGGTCGTGGCCGGCTTCGTCGACGATGGCGGCCATGATGCCGGGCAGCGGCAGCGTGCAGGAGCCGGGCACCAGCGGCGTCGCGCCGGGCAATGGGGTGATCACGTGGCCGCCGGTTTCGGTTTGCCAGAAGGTGTCGACGATGGGGCAGTTTTCTCGGCCTATGCTTTTGTGATACCACATCCAGGCTTCCGGATTGATCGGTTCGCCGACGGTGCCCAGCAGGCGCAGCGATGACAGGTCGTAACGGTCGGGGTGGATTTTCGGGTCGGCGTCGGCGGCTTTGATCAGCGAACGGATCGCGGTCGGGGCGGTGTAGAAGATGGTGGCTTTGTGGCGCTGGACCATGTCCCAGAAACGGCCGGCGTTCGGATAGGTCGGCACGCCTTCGAAGACGATTTGCGTGGCGCCCACGGCCAGCGGGCCGTAGGCGATATAGGAGTGGCCGGTGATCCAGCCGATGTCGGCAGTGCACCAGTAGATGTCGTCCGGCTTGAGGTCGAAACTCCATTTCATCGTCAGCGCGGCCCACAGCAGGTAGCCGGCCGATGCGTGCTGCACGCCTTTGGGCGTGCCGGTGGAGCCGGAGGTGTACAGGATGAACAGCGGGTGTTCGGATTCCACCCATTCCGGCCCGCATTCGGCGGGCTGATTGGCGACCAGGTCGTGCAGCCACAGGTCGCGGCCTTCTTTCCAGGCGATGTCGGCGCCGCTGCGTTGGTAGACGATGACGTTTTTGACGCTGTCGCAGCCGCCCATCGCCAGCGCTTCGTCGACGATGGCTTTCAGTGGCAGTTGTTTGCCGCCGCGGATCTGATGGTCGGCGGTGAGGACCGCGACCGCGCCGGCGTCGATGATGCGCTCCTGCAGCGATTTGGCGGAGAAGCCGCCGAATACCACGGAGTGCGTGGCGCCGATGCGGGCGCAGGCTTGCATGGCGACGATGCCTTCGACCGACATCGGCATGTAGATGACGACGCGGTCGCCTTTTTTAATGCCCAGCGATTTCAGGCCGTTGGCGAATTGGCAGACTTTTTCGTAGAGCGCGCGGTAGGTGATCGGTGCGACCTTGCCATCGTCGGATTCGAAGATGATCGCGGTTTTGTCGGCGTTGCCGTTGCTCAGGTTGACATCCAGGCAGTTGTACGAAACGTTGAGCTTGCCGTCTTCGAACCACTTGTAGAACGGGGGGTCGGTTTCGTTGAGGACTTTGCTGAACGGTTGCTGCCATTGCAGGGTTTCGCGGGCCAGCCGGGCCCAGTATCCTTCGTAATCTTTGGCGGCTTCGTCGCAGAGTGCGCGGTACGCCGCCATGCCGGAGATATTCGCTTGCCCGACGAAGGCCGCGGCCGGTTCGAAGACGCGATTTTCGTGGGTGAATGTTTCGATGTTTGCCATTTTCCGTCTCCTGCTTTTGTGCGTTTCCTGCGAAACATAGGCTGATTCGCTTACTGAGTCCTTACACTTGCACGCCGGCATTATCGGTGCTGCGCGTTCGCCTGTTCGGTAGACCATTAGCATAACGCACGACGGCTTGATGCATCAAACAAAAACCCCGCGGGCTTGCGTCCGCGGGGTTTTTGTTGACGTCGACAGTAAAAACGCGTTTTTACTTTTTCGGTATGTACAGGTCGGTGATGATGCCCAAGCCCATTTCGGCCGCGAACATCGGCGTCTCCGACAAGGTCGGATGCGGATGCACGGTCAGCGCCAGGTCTTCCAGATCGGCGCCCATTTCCAGCGCCAGGACGGTTTCGGCCAGGATTTCGCCCGCGTTGACGCCGACGATGCCGGCGCCGAGAATGCGCTTGGTCTTCGGGTCGAACAGCAGTTTGGTGAGGCCGTCTTCGGCGCCCATCGATACCGCGCGGCCGCTGGCGGCCCAGGGGAAGCTGGCTTTTTCATAGGCGATGCCGTTGGCCTTGGCGTCGTTTTCGGTCAGGCCCATCCATGCCACTTCCGGCGTGGTGTACGCGACCGACGGGATCGTCATGACGTCGAACTCGGCCTTGTGGCCGGCGATGACTTCGGCGGCGACCTTGGCTTCGTTGGTGGCTTTGTGGGCCAGCATCGGGTCGCCGCAGATGTCGCCGATGGCGAAGATGTGCGGGACGTTGGTCCGCAGTTGCTTGTCGACCGGGATGAAGCCGCGCTCGTTGACGATGACGCCGGCCTTGTCCGCGCCGATGTCCTTGCCGTTCGGGCGGCGGCCGACGGCCAGCAGCACCATGTCGTAGACGATCGGTTGTTTGGGCGCGGCGTCATTGCCTGCGGCGCCTTCGAAGGTGGCGCGCAGGCCTTCCTTCAGGGCTTCCAGTTTGGTGACCTTGGTCTTCAGGTGGATCGCTTCGTAGCGTTTTTCGATGCGCTTTTGCAATGGCTTGACGACGTCGCGGTCGGCTGCGGGGATCAGGCCGTCGGCGAATTCGACGACGGTGACCTTGGAACCCAGCGCGTCATAGACGCAGGCCATTTCGAGGCCGATGATGCCGCCGCCTATGACCAGCAGTTTCTTCGGAATCTGGCGCAGTTCCAGCGCGCCGGTCGAGTCGATCAGGCGCGGGTCGTCGTACGGGAAGCCGGGGATTTGCGCAACCGACGAGCCGGCGGCGATGATGGCGTTCTTGAAGGCGATGACTTTGCTGCCTTCGGCGGTTTCGACGGTCATGCTATTGGCCGAGCTGAACAGACCCTTGCCGGTGACGACCTGCACTTTGCGCGCCTTGGCCAGGCCGGCGAGGCCGCCGGTCATGCGCTTGATGACGCCTTCTTTCCAGCCGCGCAAGGCGTTGATGTCGATTTCCGGCGCGGAATGCTTGACGCCGAAATGCGCCATTTCTTCGGCTTCGGTGATGACCTTGGCCGCATGCAGCATCGCCTTGGAGGGGATGCAGCCCACGTTCAGGCAGACGCCGCCCAGCGCGGCGTAGCGTTCGACCAGCACCACTTTCTGGCCCAGGTCGGCGGCGCGGAAGGCGGCGGTGTAGCCGCCGGGGCCGGCGCCCAGCACCAGCGTGTCGCATTCGATGTCGGCTTTGCCGGAGAAGCTTGCGGCTTCCGGGGCCTTGCCCGGTGCGGCGGCTTTGGCGGGAGCAGCTGCCGCGGGTGCGGCCGGTGCGGATGCCGCCGGCGCCGGGGCTGCTGCTGCGGTCGGCGCGGGCGCGGCGGCGGCCGCTGCGGCTTCGACCAGCAGAACCGTGGTTCCCTGCTTGACCTTGTCGCCGACTTTGACTTTGACTTCCTTGACCACGCCGGCATGGCTGGATGGGATTTCCATGCTGGCCTTGTCGGATTCCACGGTCAGCAGCGATTGATCGACTTTGATCGTGTCGCCTGCCTTGACCAGCAGCTCGATGACTTCGACTTCGTCAAAATCGCCGATGTCGGGTACTTGCACTTCGATTTGGCTCATTGCGTCTCCGTAAATGGCGTTGATGACTACAACAGGATCTTGCGCATGTCGGACAGCACGTCACTCAGGTAAGTAGTGAAGCGCGCGCCCATTGCGCCGTCGATCACGCGATGATCGTAGCTCAGAGACAGCGGCAGTATCAGGCGCGGCACGAATTGCTTGCCGTCCCATACCGGTTTGAATGTGGTCTTGGATAAACCGAGAATCGCGACTTCAGGCGCATTGATGATGGGCGTGAACAGCGTGCCGCCGATGCCGCCCAGCGACGAGATGGTGAAGCTGGCGCCCTGCATGTCGGCCGGCTTGAGCTTGCCTTCGCGCGCTTGCGCCGACAGGTCGGCCATGTCTTGCGCGATCTGGGTGACGCTCTTTTTGTCGGCGTCCTTGACCACCGGGACCACCAGGCCGTTCGGCGTGTCGGCCGCGAAGCCGATGTGGTAGTAGCGCTTGAGGATCAGGTTTTCGCCGTTGGCGTCGAGCGAGGAATTGAATTCCGGATATTTCTTCAGCGCGGCGATACAGGCTTTGATCACGAACGCCAGCATGGTCAGCTTGACGGCGGATTTGGCCTTGGCGAGCGCGTCGTTGGAGCTCTTGCGGAATTCTTCCAGCTCGGTAACGTCGGCATCGTCGTATTGCGTGACGTGCGGAATCATGACCCAGTTGCGATGCAGGTTCGGGCCGCTGATTTTCTTGATGCGGGACAGGGCCTGCAATTCGGTTTCGCCGAATTTGGCGAAGTCCAGCGATGGCCATGGCAGCAGGTTCAGGCCGCTGCCCGATCCGACGGGAGCGCCGGATGGTTTTGCAGCGCCGGTGTTGCCGGCCAGCGCTGCCTTGACGAAATTCTGGATGTCTTCGTGCAGCACGCGGTTTTTAGGGCCGGTGCCGCCGACGCGCGACAGGTCGACGCCGAGTTCGCGCGCAAATTTGCGCACCGACGGCGACGCGTGGGCGCTGCGGCCGGATTCGTCGACGACGGGAGTCGATGGCGCGGCTGCTTCCGCGGGCGCTGCGGCAGGCGCTGGGGCTGGAGCAGATGCGGCGGCAGGAGCGGAAGCCGCGGCAGCAGGTGCAGGCGCAGCGGGAGCGGCGGCAGGCGCGCCGCCCGCGACGTCCACCACGAGGACTACCGAACCTTCTTTGACTTTATCGCCGACCTTGACCTTGATTTCCTTGACCACGCCGGCCTGGCTGGATGGGATTTCCATGCTGGCCTTGTCCGATTCGACGGTCAGCAGCGATTGATCGACTTTGATCGTGTCGCCGACCTTGACCATCAATTCGATGACCTCGACTTCGGCGAAATCGCCGATATCCGGCACGGTGACTTCCTTCGAACCGCCGCCGGCGGCTGCGGGCGCTGCGGCTGGCGCTGGTGCGGCGGCCGGCGTAGCAGCTGGCGCCGGAGCAGCGGCTGGCGCGGATGCGGCAGGGGCAGCTGCGGCGGCGCCGTCGGCTTCCACTACCAGTACCACCGAACCTTCTTTGACTTTATCGCCGATCTTGACTTTCAGTTCCTTGACCACGCCCGCCTGGGTGGACGGGATTTCCATACTGGCCTTATCGGATTCCACGGTCAGCAGCGATTGATCCACTTTGATCGTGTCGCCTACTTTGACCAGCAGTTCGATGACTTCGACTTCCGCGAAATCGCCGATATCCGGTACTTTCACTTCGATTTGACTCATGTCTTGCGCTCCGTTTATTCGCTGGGGACCGGGGCAATCGTACTACGCCGGCGGGTATCGCCTGCACAGGACCCCTGATGGGACTGTGCGGAGGACGATACCCGCCGGCGTTTTGTCCGATGCCGTTTCGGCATTTGCTTGCTTTTTATTGAGTGACCGGATTCGGTTTTTCCGGATTGACGCTGTACTTCGCGATCGCGTCGGCCACTACCGAACTCTTGATGACGCCGTCTTCGGCCAGCGATTTCAGCGCGGCGATCGTGACGTAGTGACGGTCGACTTCGAAGAATTCACGCAGCTTGGCGCGGGTGTCGGAACGTCCGAAGCCGTCGGTGCCCAGTACTTTATAGGTACGGCCCTTGGGCATGAACGCGCGGATCTGTTCGGCGAAGGTGCGCATGTAGTCGGATGCGGCGATGATCGGGCCGGCTGTCTTTTCCAGCGAGGCGGTGACATACGGCACGCGTTGCTTGTCGGCCGGATGCAGCATGTTCCAGCGTTCGACGTCCTGGCCGTCGCGGGCCAGCAGCGTGAACGATGGCGCCGACCAGATATCGGCGTCCACGCCCCAGTCGTCGCGCAGCAGATCGGCGGCGGCGATGACTTCGCGCAGGATGGTGCCGGAGCCCATCAGTTGCACTTTGAGCTTGGCTTTTTTGTTGGCGCCCTCTTGCAGCAGATACATGCCCTTCAGAATGCCCTCTTCCTGGCCCGGCTTGAGGCCCGGCTGCGGGTAGTTCTCGTTCATGATCGTGATGTAATAGAACACGTTTTCCTGATTGCCGATCATGCGGCGCAGGCCGTCGTGCAGGATCACGGTGATTTCATGCGCGAAGGTCGGATCGTAAGGAACGCAGTTCGGAATCGCCGATGCCTGTACGTGGCTGTGGCCGTCTTCGTGCTGCAGGCCTTCGCCGTTAAGCGTGGTGCGGCCGGCGGTGCCGCCCATCATGAAGCCGCGCGAGCACATGTCGCCGGCAGCCCAGGCCAGATCGCCGATGCGCTGCAGACCGAACATCGAGTAATAGGTGAAGAACGGAATCATGATGCGGTTGTTGGTCGAGTACGAGGTCGCCGCGGCGATCCACGAGCTCATGCCGCCCGCTTCGTTGATCCCTTCCTGCAGGATCTGGCCTTCCTTGTCTTCGCGGTAGTACATCACCTGGTCTTTGTCGACCGGTTCGTACAATTGGCCGACCTGGCTGAAAATACCGATCTGCCGGAACAGGCCCTCCATGCCGAAGGTGCGGGATTCGTCGACCAGGATCGGCACGATGCGCTTGCCCAGGCTTTCGTCGCGCAGCAGTGTGGTCAGCACGCGCACATAGGCGGAGGTGGTGGAGATTTCGCGGCCTTCGGCGGTCGGTTCCAGCATCGCCTTGAAGGTTTCCAGCGGCGGGATGGTCAGCACTTCGTCGGCCTTGACGCGGCGATGCGGCAGGTAGCCGCCCAGCGCCGCGCGGCGCTCATGCAGGTATTTCATTTCGGGCGTGTCGTCCGACGGCTTGAAGAACGGGATGCCCGGCAGCGCATCGTCGGAGATCGGCAACTGGAAGCGGTCGCGCATGGCGCGGATTGCTTCGTCGTCGAGCTTCTTGGTGTTGTGCGCGGTGTTGCGGGCTTCGCCGGACTTGCCGAAGCCGTAGCCCTTGATGCTCTTGACCAGCAGCACGGTCGGCTGGCCCTTGTGTTCCTGCGCCATTTTGAATGCGGCGTAGATCTTGTGCGGGTCGTGGCCGCCGCGGGTCAGGTGCCAGATATCGTCGTCGGACATCTGGCTGACCATTTCCAGCAATTTCGGATGCTTGCCGAAGAAATGCTTGCGCACGAAGGCGCCGTCCTTGGCCTTGTAATTCTGGTATTCGCCGTCGACGGTTTCCATCATCACTTTTTGCAGGATGCCTTCCTTGTCGCGCGCCAGCAGGTCGTCCCAGCCGCTGCCCCAGATCACTTTGATGACGTTCCAGCCGGCGCCGCGGAAATCCGATTCCAGTTCCTGGATGATCTTGCCGTTGCCGCGCACCGGACCGTCCAGGCGTTGCAGGTTGCAGTTGACGATCATGATCAGGTTGTCCAGCTTTTCGCGCGCGGCCATGCCGATGGCGCCCATCGATTCCGGTTCGTCCATTTCGCCGTCGCCGCAGAAGACCCAGACCTTGCGGTTGGCGGTGTCGGCGATGCTGCGTGCATGCAGGTATTTGAGGACGCGCGCCTGATAGATCGCCATCAGCGGGCCGAGACCCATCGAGACGGTCGGGAACTGCCAGAATTCCGGCATCAGTTTCGGATGCGGGTAGGAGGACAGGCCCTTGCCGCCGACTTCGCGGCGGAAGTTGAGCAGTTGTTCTTCGCTCAAGCGGCCTTCGAGGAAAGCGCGAGCGTAAACACCGGGGGAGGAATGGCCTTGAATATAGAGCAGATCGCCGCCGTGGCCTTCGGTCGGGGCGTGCCAGAAATGGTTGAAGCCGATGCCGAGCATGTTCGCCAGCGAGGCGAAACTGGACAAGTGGCCGCCGAGGCTGCTGTCTTCGCGGTTGGCCTTGACCACCATCGCCATCGCGTTCCAGCGCATCCAGGAGCGCAGCCGCTCTTCGATTTCCAGATCGCCGGGACAATGGGCACCGACATGGGCGGGAATGGTGTTGACGTAAGCGGTATTGCTGGAGAACGGCACCGTGGCGCCGCGACGCCGCGCCAGATCGATCATGCGCTCCATCAGATAGTGGGCGCGATCGGGGCCCTCTTGTTCGATGACGGATTCGAGGGCGTCGAGCCACTCCTTGGTTTCGATGACGTCGGGGTCATTGGCGGCTTGGGCCATGATTTGATCGAGTTGGGCTGACATGATGCTGTCTCCTGTTTAAATAGATAACCCGGCGCGTTGCCGAATCGCTGAATTTTTTTCCAATGTAAGGCCTTTTTGCCTTATGGTCGCCAGATTCTATCAGGTGTTTTTTGTATTTTCAAATTACGATATGCGATTTTATAATGTGAAATTATGCTGCAAAGCGCCATAAATTCCGCGTTTTTATCGCTATCTTGATGCTATTTTGAAAAACGCCAATGAGGGGTCAAACGGGATTTTTGGTGCGACGCATCATTACTTGCCGAAGTCGTGTGGCATTCGGCAAGTAATTGCGATTTGGCAATAAAAATATTTTTTGGAGGCCGAAAAAAATCTCATCTCGGCCGGAAGCGCAAGCCTTCTGACCGAACGAATCGGTCCGGCGGGGAATCGGCGATAAGTTGGCAATATATAGAAACAATATATACAGAAAGGCAGGCGAAAATCGCAATCAGATACTCATGTTACCCAGCGCACTGGCGCGATAAGCGGCGATGAAGGTATCGAAATCGCCGATCTGGCTGGCTTCCATCTGCCGCTGCGCTTCTATCGATTGCGTGGCCAGCGCCTCGAATTCGGCCTGCTCCGCCGCATTCGGCGCGCGCGATTTGAAATACGCCGCATCGGCGCTGCTGCGCTCCAGCGTGTAGTCCAGAAACGAACCGCCGGCAGCGCGGATTCCGGCCAGCACCCGTGCCGATGGCGTCAGCGTGGCGTCGTTCAGCTTGACGCGCTGCGCCTGCAATGCGACAGCATGCGCGTCGCCGCCCATTTCGGCGTCCAGCAATGCGGCGATCGGCGCCATCCGGTCCAGCAGTTCGGCGCCCCACTGCTTCAGCGCGATGCGTTCGCCGCAGCGCTGCAAATGCAGATCCGGCATGCGGCCCTGCTTCACCACGAGGCTGAAGTTATGTTTGTTTTCGTCGCCTTCCGCTGGGGAGGTCAGCGGGCTGTCGTCCAGCGCCAGCATATGCAGGAATACATCCAGGAAACGCGAAGTCTGCAAGCCGATGCCCAGCGGTTCGAACGGGTCGATATCCATGCAGCGCACTTCGACGTATTGCACGCCGCGCGCCGACAAGGCCTGGATCGGCCGTTCGCCGCTGTTGATCACCCGCTTGGGGCGGATCGACGAGTAATACTCGTTTTCAATCTGCAGCACATTGGTGTTGATCTGTATCCATTCGCCGTCACGCTGCGTGCCCATCGCGGCATACGGCGGATACGGATCGCTGACCGCGTGCGCCAGACTGTCGATGTAGCTTTGCAGATCGTTATAGTGCGGCGTCAGCCCGTCCTGAGCGTTGCTCTGATAGCCCAGATCGCTCATGCGCAGGCTGGTCGCGTACGGCAGGTACAAGGTGTCTTCGCTGAGTTTCTGCAATTGATGGGGGCGGCCGCGCAGGAAATTGGTCGACAGCGCCGGCGAGGCGCCGAACAGGTACATCAGCAACCAGCTGTAGCGGCGGAAATTGCGCACCAGCGCGATATAGCTTTCGGACTGGAACCGGCGGTCGTCGAGCCCGCTGTCGGGGGGCGCTTCAATTCGGTGCAGCAGCTTCCAGATACCTTCGTTCAGCGAAAAATTGTAGTGAATGCCGGCGATGCATTGCATGGTTTTGCCGTAACGCAGCGCCAGACCGCGCCGGTAAATATGCTTTAGCGTGCCGATATGCGACTTGCCGTACCAGGCGATCGGGATTTCTTCTTCCGCCGGCAGATGGCAAGGCATGGACTGATTCCACAACAGCTCATCGCCCAGGCGGCTGTAGGCGAAGCGGTGGATCTGGTCCAGCCGCGCAAGGGCAATCGCGACGTCGGGTTCCGCCGGTGTGATGAATTCAAGCAGGGATTCAGAATAATCGGTGGTGATCTGCTCGTGCGTCAGCGCCGCGCCGAGCGCCGGCGGGTGCGGGGTCAGCGCCAGTTCACCGAACCGGTCCGCGCGCAACGTCTCCCGCTCGATACCCCGCAAGCCCTTGCTTAACAGCGGGCGATATTGGGCATCGGCGAGCAACTTCAGGCGGCGGTTCAGCAGGTCGGTCATGCAACGTCCTTGAAAATTTGGTTCGGCGAGAATAACCGAAAATCAAAAAGCGCGTCGCCGTCGCCGGGATTCCCGTAACCGGCCGTTTTGGCGTAAGGAAAGCCGCTCTGCCTTTATAATTCGCTATCTTTTGCCATTCGCGTTCCGACGCCGCATCTCATGACCGCTCACCTCATCGATGGAAATCAACTCTCCAAAACACTGCGCGCCGACGTGGCGCGCCGGGCTGCGGCGCTGACCGCCGCCGGCCGGCAGCCGGGCCTGGCCGTCATCCTGGTCGGCGAAGATCCGGCCAGCCAGGTGTATGTCCGCAACAAGGTCAAGGCTTGCGGCGATGCGGGCGTGCATTCGGTGCTCGAAAAATACGATGCTGCCATCAGCGAAACGGAGCTGCTCAAGCGGATCGACGCCCTGAACCGCGATCCGGCCGTTCACGGCATTCTGGTGCAGATGCCGCTGCCGAAACATATTAATCCGGACAAGGTGATCGAATCAATCGCCACGCACAAGGATGTCGACGGTTATTCGGTGCTCAGCGCCGGCGAGCTGATGACCGGCCTGGACGGTTTCCGCCCCTGCACGCCCTACGGCTGCATCAAGATGATAGAAAGCACCGGCGTCGCGCTGCGCGGCAAGCATGCGGTGGTGATCGGCCGCAGCAATACCGTCGGCAAACCGATGGCCCTGCTGCTATTGCAAGCCAACGCCACCGTCACCATATGCCATAGCGGAACCCCGGATCTGGCTTATCACACCCGTCAGGCCGATATCGTCGTCGCCGCTGTCGGACGCGCCAACACCGTGACCGCCGACATGATCAAGCCTGGCGCGATCGTGATCGACGTCGGCATCAATCGCAACGCGGAAGGCAAGCTGTGCGGCGATGTCGATTTTGCCGGTGTCGCGCCGATCGCCGCGTATATTTCGCCGGTGCCGGGCGGCGTGGGGCCGATGACCATTACGATGCTGCTGGTGAACACGATCGAAGCAGCCGAAAGAACCGCCGCGACCAAGGTCACCTAAGCGGCAGTTCTGCATTAATCAAATAAAGGCAACTATGAACGCACCTACTTCGCTGAACGCCAATCCGCTGCTCGATTTTTCGGGCCTGCCGCAATTCGCCGCCGTGCGTCCCGAGCATGTGGCGCCGGCCGTCGATACCCTGCTGGCGCAAGCGCGCGCGGTCGTCGCGACGCTGGAAGCGCCGATGCCTGAGATCACCTGGGAAAATTTCGTCGAGCCGCTGGAAGACGCGTCCGAAAAACTGGGCCGCGCCTGGGGCATGGTCGGCCATCTGAATGCCGTGATGGATACGCCGGAGCTGCGCGCCGCCTACAACGAGGCGGAACCGAAGCTGGTCGAATTCTGGACCGCGGTGGGCCAGAATCTGGCCCTGTTCGATAAATACAAGGCGCTCAAGGCCAGTCCGCAATACGCATCGCTGTCGGACGAGCGCAAGAAAGTCATCGAAAACGCCTTGCGCGATTTCCGCCTGGGCGGCGCGGAATTGCCGGACGGGCAAAAGCAGCGTTTCGCCGCCATTCAGGAAGAGCATGCGGCGCTGACCACGCGCTTTTCGGAAAACGTGCTGGACGCCACCAACGATTACGCGCTGTTCGTCGAGGACGAGGCGGAGCTGGCCGGCATCCCGGCCGACGTCAAACAGGCCGCGCGCGCCGCGGCCGAAGCCGCCGGCAAGACCGGTTTCAAATTCACGCTGCATTTCCCCTCGTTTTTCCCGCTTCTGCAATATGCGGACAACCGCGCTCTGCGCGCGCGCGTCTACCGCGCCAATGTGACCAAGGCGTCGCTGCTGGGCGAGGATTTCAGCAAGCGCACCGAGTGGGACAACACCGCCAATATCGAGCAGATCCTGCGCCTGCGCCGCGAAGAGGCGCTGATGCTGGACTTCGACAGCTATGCGCAATTGTCGCTGGTGCCGAAAATGGCGCAAAGCCCGCAGCAAGTCGTTACCTTCCTCGAAGACCTGGGCCATCGCGCCCGCCCGTTCGCCGAAAACGATCTGGCCGAATTGCGCGCCTTCGCCAAAGAGCAGCTCGGCCTGGAGCAGCTGGAAGCCTGGGATCTGGCCTATGCGTCGGAAAAGCTGCGTGAACGGCGTTATGCGTTCTCCGAGCAGGACGTCAAACAGTATTTCCCCGAACACAAGGTGGTCGACGGCCTGTTTCATCTGGTGCAGCAATTATTCGACGTGCGCATCACGCAGGACAGCGCGCCGGTCTGGCATCCGGATGTGCGTTTCTACAAGATCGAAAAGGACGCGTCCGGCGGCCGCCAGCTGGTCGGGCAGTTTTATCTGGATCTGTACGCCCGTGCCGGCAAGCAGGGCGGCGCGTGGATGGATTCGGCGCGTTCGCGCCGTCTGCTGAGCGCCGGCGCGGTGCAAACCCCGATCGCTTATCTGACATGCAATTTCACCGCGCCCGCGACCGTCGACGGCGTGGTCAAGCCGGCGCTGTTCACGCACGACGAAGTGATTACCCTGTTCCATGAATTCGGCCATGGCCTGCATCACATGCTGACCAGCGTCGGCGAAGTCGGCGTCTCGGGCATTGCCGGCGTGGAATGGGATGCGGTCGAACTGCCGTCGCAGTTCATGGAAAACTTCTGCTGGGAATGGGATGTGCTGGAGCACATGACGGCGCATGCGGATACCGGCGCCCCGCTGCCGCGCGCGCTGTTCGACAAAATGATTGCCGCCAAGAATTTCCAGTCCGGCATGCAGATGCTGCGGCAGGTCGAAATGTCGCTGTTCGACATGCTGCTGCACGACAAATACGATCCGGCCGCGGGTTCGGACCAGCCTGCCGGGGTCGCCCATGGCGGCGTGCAGGAAGTGCTGGACCGCGTGCGCGCCGAGTTTTCCGTGATGCAGACGCCGGCGTTCAATCGCTTCCAGAATGCATTCGGCCATATCTTTGCCGGCGGCTATGCTGCGGGGTATTACAGTTATAAATGGGCCGAGGTGCTATCCGCCGATGCGTACGGCGCGTTCGAGGAGGCCGGCGCTGCGCAGGGCAACGTGATTTCCATCGCCACCGGCAAGAAATTCCGCGACGAAATCCTGGCCGTCGGCGGCTCACGGCCGGCGCTGGAGTCGTTCAAGGCCTTCCGCGGCCGCGAGCCCAGTATCGATGCGCTGCTGCGGCATAGCGGCATGGCAGCCGCGTAAACCTTATCAAGACACAGGAGCGCCGATGACCCGCATCGATTTCCATAGCAACGTCGCCGACCGCCTGACTTATACCTGCCGTCTGGTGCGCAAGGCGCGGGCGGCGCAGTGCCGGATCGTATTGCTGAGCCGGGACGCCGAGCAATCCGCCGCGCTGGATGAAGCGCTGTGGACGTTTTCCGCGACGGATTTTGTGCCGCACGTGGCCGCGCCGCATCCGCATGCCGACGCCACGCCGGTGATCCTGATCGCCGACGACAGCACCGATGTGCCGCATCATCATGTGCTGATCAATCTGTCGGGCCGCACCCCGGCCCATTTCGCCCGCTTCGAACGCATGTTCGAAATCATTTCCGCCGATGAAGAAGACAAGATCGCCGGCCGGGATCGTTATCGTTATTACAAGGATCGCGGTTATCCGCTGACCCATTTCGTCGCACAGGCCGTATGAACCTTCCTCCATCCGATCGCAGTATTCCCTTGCTGACCGAAGTACTGACCCCCGCGCCGGCGCCGCCGGCGACCGTCCCCCCTTATCTCGATCCAAGAGCGCCCGCCCCGGCGGCGCCATCGGCAGCCGAGGTCGAAGCGCATTGGCGGCAATTGGCGCAAGACATTCAGGAACACGTGCTGCAGCAATTGCTGCAAGAGGTCGATCGCCGCATGGAACAGCAAATCGCGTCGCAGATGTCGATCGCCTTCGAGACGATCGTGCACCAGCTGACCGCACAAATCCGCAGCAATATCGAGCAAGCCTTGCAGCAGAGCGTGCTGCGCGCGGTCGAGCAGGAAATCGAAAAAACAAAAATGATGAAAAACAAAGAATTCTAAAAAATATTTTGTTTTTTAAACACCCATCAGAAATATACGTTCATTTATAAAAAATATGTGTGTCATGTTGCATGACAAAATAATCCATATTTTTTTAGAATAGTCACATTCGCTAACGGAGATTCCGATGAAAGTCATCGTATTGGGTTCAGGCATTATCGGCACCAGTTCTGCATGGTTCCTGAACAAGCAGGGACACGAGGTGACCGTGCTTGACCGCCAGCCCGGCGCGGCGCGGGAAACCAGTTTCGCCAACGGCGGCCAGATTTCGGTATCGCATGCGGAGCCCTGGTCCAATCCATCCGCGCCGATGAAAATCCTGAAATGGCTGGGCAAGGAAGACGCGCCGCTGTTGTATCGTTTCCGTCCGGAATGGCTGCAATGGAAATGGGCGATGAGCTTTTTGCGCGAGTGCACCGCCGCCCGCACCGATGAAAATATCCGCCAGATCGTCGCGCTGTGCGAATACAGCCGCCTGACCTTGAAGGCGCTGCGCGCCGAAACCGGGATTCCGTACGACTGCCTGACCAGGGGCATTCTGCACTTCTACACCGACGAAAAGGAATTCCAGGCATCGCTGCCGGCGGCGCGGCTGATGAGGGAACTGGGTTGCGAACGCAAATCGATCGATGCCGACGAAGTGGTGCGCATCGAGCCGGCGCTGGCCAGCATCCGCCACAAGCTCGCCGGCGGCGACTATACCGAAACCGACGAGTCCGGCGACGTCTACAAGCTGACCACCGGCCTGGCCGAGCGCGCCGCGGCCGCCGGCGTCGACTTCCGTTTCAATACCACCATCACCCGTCTGCTGACCGAAGGCGCCGGCGCCTCGGCCCGGGTCACCGGCGTCGAAGTGATCAATGCCGAGGGCCGGCACGAAGTGCTGCGCGCCGACGCGTTCGTGGTCGCGATGGGCAGTTTTTCGGTGCAATTGCTGCAGCCGCTGGGCATCAAACTGATGATTTATCCGGGCAAAGGCTATTCGGCCACCTACAAGGTCCTGGACGCGGCGCGCGCGCCGACCGTGTCGCTGACCGACGACGGCTACAAACTGGTGGTGTCGCGGCTGGGCGACCGTCTGCGCGTGGCCGGCACCTGCGAGCTGAATGGCTATACCCGCGAACTCAACACCACTCGTTGCGAAGCGATTACGCGCCGCACCCGCGAGCTGTTTCCGGATGCTTGCGATTATGAAAACCCGCTGTACTGGACCGGTTTGCGTCCGCTGACGCCGTCGAATGTGCCGTATGTCGGCAAAACCATGATCGACAATCTGTTCATCAACAGCGGCCATGGCACGCTGGGATGGACCATGGGCGCCGGCTCCGGCCGGGCCATCGCCGATATCGTGTCCGGCTTGCGGCCCGACGTGGATTTCAAATTCACCGGCGTACCGCGCCGCGATCCATCCGGCAGCCTGAGTCGCCAGCAGCCGGCCTGAGCGGGCGGCGCTTCACTTCTTCCTCTGTCGGTTTTGTTTTTCCGGGCGCGCCGCATTTTCGAATGCGGCGCGCCGATGCCGTTCGGCAACACTCTCCCCATTAGGGGGCGGGTCGGGCATCCCTCCGCCAACGGCGCTTGGTGTAAAATCAGCGCACTGAATCAACCGCAACGACGCAGGGCTGCGCCTACAACGACAACTCGCCGAGAGACAGCCGCCACGCACCGTTGCAGCACCGCCAGGGACCCAGCCCTGTCTGCACCATTAAGGACACACGCATGAAGTGGTTTATCGTCGGCATTTATCTGTTTTCCATTCTGTTCATCCACTTTCGAGGCCGCGTCAGACTGCCGTTTTTGCGGCAGTTTTTCGACCATTCGTCGATCATGGCGCCGATCAATCTGTTCATGTACGCCTTTTCCAAGGTGCCGCCATTGAAGCCATATGTAAAAACAGGTCATTTTGAAAACCTGCATTTACTCGATGAAAACTGGCAGATGATCCGCGACGAAGGGCTGCACATGCAGGCCATGTCGAAAATCAAGGCGGCGGAAAATAACGACGACGCCGGTTTCAATTCCTTTTTCAAGAACGGCTGGAAGCGCTTTTATCTGAAATGGTACGACGCCAGCCATCCGTCGGCCGAAGAATTCTGCCCGAACACGGTCGCGCTGCTCAAGCGCATCCCCTGCGTGAAAGCCGCGATGTTCGCCGAACTGCCGCCCGAAGGCATGCTCAATCCGCATCGCGATCCGTTCGCCGGTTCGCTGCGTTATCACCTGGGGCTGGTCACGCCGAACGACGACCGCTGCTTTATCGAAGTCGATGGCGAGCGTTATAGCTGGCGCGACGGGCAAAGCGTGATCTTCGACGAAACCTTCATCCATTGGGCCAAGAACGGCGCCGACACCAATCGCATCATCCTGTTTTGCGACGTCGAACGGCCGCTGCGCTTCGCCTGGACGCGCAGCGTCAACAAGTGGCTGGGCAAGACCATGATGACCGCGGCCAGCTCGCCGAACGACACCGGCGACCAGACCGGCGGCATCAACAAGCTGTTTCGTTTCGTCTGGGCGGCCGGACAATACCGGCGCCGTTTCAAGAAATGGAATCGCGACGTGTATCGGGCGACCAAATTCGGCTTGATTCTGGCTGTGGCTTTACTGATTTATTACATTTGATACAGGATGGCGCACTAGTGGACTGGTACAGTCCACTAGCTTACGGCTTGAAACAAATCTCTTAATTTTCAGGCTCTTTTCGTCATGCGCCCGTCATAAAAAGCCGCTATTGTGTACTCATGCAACACATGCAATGGATATGCATGGTTGCAGACAGGCGCGCCACGGTTGGAAGCTGTGGAGCGCCCTCTTTTTTTCCCCCTCCCCCTTTCTAGGTCACTAATGTCCCGCGCCCTGATGCGATGCGCCGGCCAATACCTTCGCGACCATGCAATTGGCGATTTCCTGCTCGCCCAGGATGACATCGGCGGCGCCGTGTTTTTCCAGATGTGCGATTTCGGCCGCCGAATACGCGCGGGCGATCACGTGCAATTTGGGATTTAGTTTCAGCGCATGCTCGATCACCTGTCCGGCTTCCAGCACGTCGGGAATCGCCACCAGCAGATAACGCGCGCTGGCGATATGCGCCGCATCCAGCATGCCGGGCGCGGCGGCGTTGCCGTAAATCGCCGGGGGTCCTTCGTCGGATAAGACCTCCACCGCATCGACGTGGTGCTCGATCACGATAAAGGGCTGATTCCGCAGCCGCAACGCATCGGCGGCCAGATGTCCGACGCGCCCGAAACCGACCAGCACGGTGTGCGAATGCTGCGGCAGCGACGGCTCGGGCCGATCGCCATGGTCCTGCGCCGCGCCGCCGACCTGCGCCTCTTCCTGCTCGCGGCGTGCCAGCCATGGCTTCAGACGCTCCAGCGCAACGAATAACAGCGGATTGATCAGAATCGACAAAATCGCGCCGCCCAGAATCAGATCGCGCGCGGTCGTCGACAACAAACCCAGCGAAATACCGAGCGTCGCCAGAATGAACGAGAATTCGCCGATCTGCGCCAGACTGGCGGCAATCGTCAGCGCGGTGCCGAGCGGATATTTGAATCCGCGCACGATCACCAGCGCCGCCAGCGACTTGCCGATCACGATGACGAAAACCGTCGCCAATACCATCAGCGGTTCACGGATCAGGATCGATGGATCGAACAGCATGCCGACCGACACGAAAAACAGCACCGCGAACGCGTCGCGCAGCGGCAGCGATTCCTCCGCCGCCCGATGGCTGAGTTCCGATTCCGACAGAATCATGCCGGCGAAGAATGCCCCCAGCGCAAACGACACCCCAAAAATATACGTCGCGCCCAAGGCGAAACCCAGCGCGATCGCCAGCACCGCCAGCCGGAACAACTCGCGCGATCCGGTATCGGCGATGCGTTCCAGAATCCAGGGGATCAGGCGGCGCCCGAACACCAGCATCACCGCCACAAACGCGATCACTTTGCCCAGCGTGATCGCCAGCGTCGTCAGCAATGCGCCGGTGCTCAGCGTTTCGCCGCTGCCGCCGAGCACGCCGCTGAGCGCCGGAATCAGCACCAGCGCCAGCACCATCACGATGTCCTCCACGATCAGCCAGCCGATCGCGATCTGGCCGCGCCGCGTTTCGATCAGACGCCGTTCCTGCAAGGCCGTCAACAGCACCACGGTGCTGGCGACCGACAGCGACAGGCCGAAGATCAGGCCCGCGCCGAAGCTCCATCCCAATGCCCACGACAAGCCCATGCCCATCAGCGTCGCAATCGCGATCTGCGCCAGCGCGCCCGGGATCGCGATCGCTTTGACCGACAGCAGGTCCTTCAGCGAAAAATGCAGGCCGACGCCGAACATCAGCAGGATCACGCCGATCTCGGCCAATTCCTGCGCCAGGCCGGCGTCGGCGACGAAACCCGGCGTGAACGGGCCGACGCAGATACCCGCCACCAGATAACCGACCAGCGGCGGCATGCGCAGCCGATTGGCCAGCGCGCCGAATATGAACGCGAGGACCAGGCCGCCGACGATGGTGGCAATCAAGGGGGTGTGATGGGGCATAGACGTGCTCCTTGCAAAAACGAAGGGAATGAACGATCGCGTGCGCCGCAGTGACGATACGGTACTTGAAAAAAATGAGATCGGGGCGCTGTGTTGGCGGAAATTTGCAGCGGTCGGCAACGAGTGGCGGCGGCCCGGCGAAACTATTGCCGTTCGGCAATCGATAGGTGCAAGTGTAACATTGCTACCCGGCGGGAAATAGCGCGGACGCATAAAAAAGGGCCGCGGCATCTGCCGTGGCCCTGCGGGACTTTTGAAAGAACGATGTTTTTAGCGGCGATCTAATGCCGGGATCCCAGTGCTTTCAACAACTCGGCTTTATTCATGCTGGACCTGCCGCGAATATGTTTGTCGGCCGCCTCCGCATACAATTCCGCGTAAGTGCGTCCGCCGGCGCCGCTGTGCGACCGCAGGCCGCCACGCCGCGACGGCGACATATCGTTGAGCGAAGTCTTGCTGGCGGTTTTCGCTTCGCCTTTTTGCGCGCGCACCTTATTGACGGTACGGCCGGCGATTTCCTCCGCCCGTTTTTCCGAGCTGCCGCGCTTGAGCACACTGTCCTTGATGTGTTCGTATTGACGTTCGCGTTTATTGCCCATTGACTGTGGCATATCGACTCCTTTCAATAACACGCCGCGTTGCGGCGGAGCATTCATGATAGGAAAACGATGCGCGCGCCGCCATGGGAAAAAGGCTGATAGCGATGTAGGCCTGTCGGCGACAAAAGCGCGCCGGCCGGTCCTTTCCGGCGGCTATCGATCAGCCGCTTCAATGATGATAGCGGTACTCCTGCGTGTAGCCGCCGTAACCGTACGACGCCGCTTTGACGTCCTCGACATGGATGTAACTTTCCTCATGCAGATTGCCCAGAATCCGCTCGAAACCGGCAAACGCCTCCTTGATATACCGCGCTTTTTCATCCTTGGTATTGGTCTCGTCGGTAATCTTGATATCGAAATAAAAGCTGTTCTTGTTCTGTTCGCTGAGCAGGTGACCGCCGACCACCCAGCTATCGTGCGCGACGTACTCGATGGCGATGGCCGTCACTTCCCGCTTTTTTCGCAAAATACCGCTGGTCAGATCCAGCAAGAGTTCGGCGATTTCCTTGGTCAGTTCGGGCGATTTGACGGCGCTGACTTTCACGTTGAGTATGGGCATTTTTCTTCTCCTGTAAAAATGCGATTTAGTTAGCTATGCAACTATCAGTTTAAAAAAAACGCTCAACCCAGCGTCGAGCGCGTGCTTCTTACCTTGCTGACCGTATCGTCGAAATGCGCCAAACCCAATTCCCTTTTCATGCGTCTGGTCACCTCGCCGCTGGCGGCATCGAGCTGCGCATGCAGCGCCACGGCCCGCGCCGTCGGTTCGATCTGCGATTGCCTGCCGTCGATGCCGGTATTCCTGCGCTCCAGCAACGCCATTTTCTGCAAACCGTCCAGCGTTCGCGTGGTAGTCGACCGTGAAATCGCCATGGCGTCGGCCAGTTCGCTTTGCCGCAATCCGGGACGTTGCAACACCACCCGCAGCATGAAAGCTTGCGAAGGCGTCAGCCCGAACGGCTTGAACGCCTTGGTCCATTCGCGCTCAAGCACGCGGGCCAAGGCGGTCGTATTGAAATACAGGCAATGATCGAACATGGGCGTATGCTAAACCCATATAGTTAGCTATGCAACTAAAATATTGGCGACCGCCGTCGCTCATTCAACGGGATCTGCCAAGGCTGCCACCAGATCCAGTTCGACGCAGGCATTGCGCGGCAACTGGCTGACGCCCACGCTGGTGCGCGCGTGCCTGCCGAATTCCGGCCCCAGCAACGCGAAAATCAATTCCGATGCGCCATCGGCGACCGCGCTGTGCTGCGTGAAATCGTCGCTGCTGTTGACGAAGACATTCAGCTTCAGGATCCGGCGCACGCGCGCCAGGCCGCCCAGCGTGTCGCGCAACGCGGCCAACGCCCGGATCAGCGCGATGCGCGCACCCAGTTGCGCCTGCTCCAGCGATGCATCGCGGCCGAGTTTGCCGACTGCCAATACGCGCTCGCCTTCGCGCGGCAACTGGCCGCTGACCCAGGCCAGGTTGTCGAAAACCGTGGCCGGCGTGTATTGCGCGCCGGCTGCCGACGATACCGGCAGAACGATCGATAATTCGGCCAGGCGTTGTTCCAGATTCATGGTACTTTCCCTTATCGAAATGCAGGGTCGTTACGTACCCGACGGCACGCATAACGAGCAGCCGTTTTATGATAAGTTTGTTATCCACACATCCGCAAAGCATCTTTATTCACCCCAGGCCCAATATTTCTCAACCGCCATGACCGCGCGCAAACTACCTTCCCTCAATGCGCTGCGTGCCTTCGAAGTTTCGGCGCGCCATCAAAGCTTCACGCTGGCGGCGGAGGAGCTGAACGTCACGCAAGGGGCGGTCAGCCATCAGGTCAAAGCGCTGGAGGAAGAATTGGGCGTCAAGCTGTTCGAACGTCTGCACAATCGGTTGCGGCTGACCGAAAGCGGGCTGGTCTATCTGGAAACCATCAGCGATGCATTCGACCGCATCGAAAGCGGCACCATGGATCTGCATCGGCAACGCGACAATCAAAGCCTGGTGATTTCGACCTCCCCGAATTTTGCGGCGAAATGGCTGGTGCCGCGGCTGGGCCAATTTTCCGCGCGTTATCCGGAACCGCAGCTGCGGCTGGATCTGGAGCAACACCGTGTCAACTTCATCAGCGAGGAAATCGATCTGGCGATCCGTTACGGCGACGGTCCATGGGCCGGCTTGCACTGCATCCGGCTCGGCCGGGAGTTCCTGCTGCCGGTCTGTTCACCGCTGCTGGGCCGCATGACGACGGCGATCGAATTGGCGCAGCAGACCTTGCTGCACGTCCATGATCGCCGCACCTGGGCCGACTGGTTCGAAGCGCGCGGCCTGCCGCGCGCGCTGGCCGAGCGCGGCATCGTCTTCAATCAGGAAAGCGCCGCGGTCGACGCCGCCGCCAATGCGCAAGGCATTGCGCTGGCGCGCGCGTCGCTGGCGGTCAACGACCTGATGCAAGACCGGCTGCTGATTCCGTTGCCGCATCTGCTGCCGCTCGCTCAGTCGTACTGGCTGGTATATCCAGAACTGCACCATGCCACGCCCGGCGTCGTCGCATTTCGCCATTGGCTGCTGGAAGCGTTCGAAGCCGATCAACTGTTCTGGCAAAAGCAGCCCGGGATCATGTGGCCGCAGATGGCATAAAAAAACCTCGCCGCGGCGAGGTTTTTATCGGATGCCCGAACGCTTATTTTGCGTTCATCAACGCCACTGTGGTGTCCAGCATGCGGTTCGAAAAACCCCATTCGTTGTCGTACCACGAGGCCACTTTCACCAGACGGCCCGACACTTTGGTCAGCGCCGCGTCGACTGTCGACGACGCAGGGTCGTGATTGAAGTCGACCGACACCAGCGGTTCCGTTTGATAAGCCAGGATGCCTTTGAGCGAGGTTTCCGATGCTTCCTTCAGAATCGCGTTGACTTCTTCGACCGTGGTGTCGCGCGCGGCAACGAAGGACAGGTCGACGATCGACACGTTGATGGTCGGCACGCGAATCGCGAAGCCGTCCAGCTTGCCGTTGAGTTCCGGCAGCACCAGGCCGACGGCGGAAGCGGCGCCGGTCTTGGTCGGGATCATCGAATGCGTCGCCGAACGGGCACGGCGCAGATCTTCGTGATACACGTCGGTCAGCACCTGGTCGTTGGTATAGGAGTGCACGGTGGTCATCAGGCCGTTGACCAGTCCGATCTTGTCGTGCAGCGGCTTGACCAGCGGCGCCAGGCAGTTGGTGGTGCAGGATGCGTTGGAGATGACGGTGTCGGTGGCTTTGAGCACAGTGTGGTTGACGACGAACACGATGGTCGCGTCGACGACCTTGCCGCCCGGCGCCGAGATGATGACTTTTTTGGCGCCGCCCTTGATGTGCGCGCCGGCCTTTTCCTTGGTGGTGAAAAAGCCGGTGCATTCCAGCACCACGTCCACGCCCAGCTCGCCCCATGGCAATTCGGCCGGATTGCGCTGCGCCAGCACCTTGATGCGATCGCCGTTGACCACGATGCAGTCGCCGTCGACCTTGACCGTGCCCGGGAATTTGCCGTGCGCCGTATCGTATTGCGTCAGATGGGCATTGGTCTTCGGATCGCCGAGGTCGTTGATCGCGACGATTTCGATGTCGTGTTTCTTGCCGTCCTCGTAATGGGCGCGAAGGATATTGCGGCCGATGCGGCCGTAACCGTTGATTGCGACTCTGATTGTCATAGGTGTCTCCGATAGGTAGTAAAAGTCAATATCCGTAATGCGTCACTTTTCAGGCAAATTCAGGCGAATTAGGCGAATGTCAGGCCAGCACCAGTTGCACCTGGGCCACCACGTTCTCGGTGGTGAAACCGAAATGCTTGAACAACGCGCCGGCCGGCGCGGATTCGCCGAAGCTGTCGATACCGACCACGGCGCCTTCCAGTCCGACGTATTTGTACCAGAACGAAGTCACGCCGGCCTCGATCGCGATGCGCGGCACGCCCCGCTGCAAAACGCTGGCTTTATAGGCGGCGTCCTGGCGATCGAATACGTCGGTGCACGGCATCGACACCACGCGCACCGGGACGCCCTTGAGCGCCAGCGCGTCGGCGGCCTTGATCGCCAATTCGATTTCGGAACCGGTGGCGATCAGGATCGCTTTCGCATTAGGCGTCTCGCGCAGGATGTAACCGCCGCGCCGGATGTTGGCGATCTGCGCGTCGTTGCGCTGCTGGAACGGCAAGTTCTGGCGCGAGAAGATCAGCGTGCTTGGGCCGTCCTTGCGCTTGATCGCCTGCTCCCATGCCACGGCCGATTCGACCGTATCGCACGGCCGCCAGTTATCCAGGTGCGGAATCAGGCGCAGGCTGGACACATGCTCCACCGACTGGTGCGTCGGGCCGTCTTCACCGAGGCCGATCGAATCGTGGGTAAACACGAAGATCGAACGCAGCTTCATCAGCGCGGCCATGCGCAGCGCATTGCGGCTGTAATCGGAGAAAGTCAGGAAAGTGGCGCCGAACGGCAGGTAACCGCCGTGCAGGGCGATGCCGTTCATGATCGCGCTCATGCCGAATTCGCGCACGCCGTAATTGATGTGATTGCCCCACTGTTGGGCGCGCACGGCCTTCGATTCTTTCCAGTTGGTCAGATTCGACCCGGTCAGATCGGCGGAGCCGCCGAGGAACTCGGGCAGCGCCTGCGCATAGGCCTGAATCGCGTTCTGGCTGGCTTTGCGGGTGGCGATGGTTTCTTTTTTGCCGGTGCAGTCGGCGATGTACGCGGCGACGGTTTTGTCAAAATCGGCCGGCAGTTCGCCTTTGATGCGGCGTTGCAGTTCGGCCGCCTGCTGCGGGTATTGTTTGCGGTAGGCGTCGAACAGGCTGTTCCATTCGCCTTCGCGCTTGGCGCCGGAGGCCTTGGCGTCCCATGCGGCGTAAACCTCGGCCGGGACGTGGAACGGCACATGCGGCCAGCTCACCGCTTCGCGTACCGCGGCGATTTCGGCGTCGCCCAGCGCGGCGCCATGGATCTTGTCGGTGCCGGCCAGATTCGGCGAACCCTTGCCGATCACGGTTTTGCAGCAGATCAGCGTCGGCTTGTCGGCCAGTTTGGCCTTGGCGATCGCGGCGCTGACGGCGGCGACGTCGTGACCGTCGACGGCCGGGATCACGTTCCAGCCGTAGGCTTCGAAACGCTTCGGCGTGTCGTCGCGGAACCAGCCTTCGACCTTGCCGTCGATGGAAATGCCGTTGTCGTCGTACAGCACGATCAGCTTGGACAGCCGCAGCGCGCCGGCCAGCGAACAGGCCTCGTGCGAAATGCCTTCCATCAGGCAGCCGTCTCCGACGAAGGCGTAGGTATGGTGATCGACCGCCGCCAGATCGGGTTTATTGAATTCTTCGGCCAGCAGTTTTTCCGCCAAAGCCATGCCCACCGCGTTGCTCAGGCCCTGGCCCAGCGGGCCGGTGGTGGTTTCCACGCCCGGGGTCACGTCGATTTCGGGATGGCCCGGCGTTTTCGAATGCAATTGCCGGAAATTCTTCAGGTCTTCCATCGTCAGGTCGTAACCGCTCAGGTGCAGCAGCGCGTACTGCAGCAGCGAGCCATGTCCGTTCGACAAAACGAAGCGATCGCGATTGGCCCATTTCGGATTGGCCGGATTATGGCGATAGTGGCCGCTCCAGAACGCCACGGCGATTTCCGCCATGCCCATCGGCATGCCGGGATGGCCGGAATTGGCTTTTTGCACCGCATCCATGGCGAGGGCTCGGATGGCGTTGGCCATGGGGACTGCCGCGGAATTCACTGCAAAGCTAGCCGTCTTGTCGGTTGGAATGGTAGAGGTCATATGTTTGGATAGCGGAGGATAAGCGAAGCATGAAGAAGGAATCGCGCCGATGCGAAGCCAAGTATTTTACCAGAGAGATTGCTGAACAATTAAAATTGACGGCCTCAGGCTGCCGCCCCGCAGAGTCGATAAAAGCGCTTACCAGTCCTCGGACCGTATTCATCACAGGAAGTTTGTCATGCCGCGTTTTTTTTGCCCCGTCCCGCTCGCTGTCGGGCAGACCCTTCGTCTGCCGGATCATGTCGCACACCATGTGCAGGTACTGCGCCTGCAGCCGGGCCAGCTGGTGACGCTGTTCAACGGCGAAGGCGGCGAATACACGGCCAGCCTGGCGCTGATCGAAAAAAAGCACGTCAGCGTCGAATTGAAGGCTTTTTCGCCGCGCGAAGCCGAATTGCCGTACGCGATCACGCTGGCGCAGGCCCTGCCGGAAGGGAGCAAAATGGACTGGATCATCGAAAAATCGGTGGAATTGGGCGCCGCCGCGATCCAGCCCCTGTCCGCGCAGCGCTGCGTGGTGCGGCTGAACAGCGAACGGGCGGAGAAAAAGCAGGCCCATTGGCAAGGCGTGATCGTCGCCGCCGCCGAGCAGAGCGGCCGCAATCGTCTGCCGCTGCTGGCCGCGCCGGCGACGCTGGGCGATTGGCTGGCGCAGCAGGATCTGCATAAACGGGTGCTATTGTCTCCACGCGGCGAACAATCCCTGTCGGATTGGGCGCGCCATCAACCGCCGCAGGCGCTGACCCTGCTGATCGGCCCGGAAGGCGGCTTTACCGAGGCCGAAGAGGCGCTGGCCTGCGCCAAGGGCGCCATGATGCTGACGATCGGACGGCGGGTTTTGCGCACCGAAACCGCGGGGCTGGCGGCGGTCGCGGCGCTCAACGGCATCTGGGGGGAAATGTAATCGCGGCGGCCGGTCGGCGGCGGGGCCGGGAACGGTCGATTGCCGGCGAAAACCCTTATAATGACCAGTTTTTGGCAATGGGCTCCAACTGAATCGATGAAGGTATTCCGAGGACTCCCCAACGCCGCATCGCGTGCGCCCTGCGCATTGACGATCGGCAATTTCGACGGTGTGCATCGCGGCCATCAGGCGCTGCTGGCGCAAGTGCGCGCCGCCGCCTCGCGCCTGGGGCTGGACGCCGCCGTCATGACTTTCGAGCCGCATCCGCGCGAATTTTTCGCCCAAAAAACCGGCGCCGTGGCCGCCAATCCGCAGGCCCGGGCGCCGACGCGGGTCGCCAATCTGCGCGACAAGCTGGAATCGCTGGCAGAAGCCGGCATCGACCGCGTGATCGTGGAACACTTCAACGCCGGTTTTGCCGCGCTGTCGCCGCAGGATTTCATCGAAAAAGTGCTGGTGCAGGGTTTGCACGTCAAATGGCTGATGGTCGGCGAGGATTTCTGTTTCGGCGCACGCCGCGCCGGCAATATCGACACGCTGACCGAAGCCGGCCGCCGCTACGGCTTCGAAGTGGAGACCATGCCGACGGTCACCAACGACGGCGTGCGCGTGTCGTCCTCAGCTGTGCGCCATGCGCTGGCAGCGGGCGATTTCCTGCATGCGCAGCAGTTGCTGGGACATCCGTACACGATTTCCGGCCATGTGGTCCACGGCCGCAAGCTGGGACGCTCGATAGGCTTTCCGACGCTGAACATGCGCGTGGCGCACCGGCATCCGGCGCTGTCCGGCATTTTCGTGGTGCAGGTGCACGGACTGGCCGAACGGCCGCTGCCCGGCGTGGCCAGCCTGGGTGTGCGCCCTACCGTCGACGACAGCGGCAGGATTCTGCTGGAAACACATTTGTTCGATTACGCGCAAAGCTGTTACGGCAAGCTGGCGCGGGTGGAATTTTTGAAAAAACTGCGCGACGAAGAAAAATACGTCGATTTGCCGACGCTGACCGCGGCCATCGAGCGCGACGCCGACAATGCGCGCCGTTTTTTCCGCGAACGGGACAATGCCGCCGTTTCCGCCACCGATCGAATTTGACGCGCGCCGACCATACAGCTCGTTGAGCGTGGCGGGAGTGCCGGCATTGCCGGCGGTCCGCCGAACTAATGACAGAATTTAATAAATCAGATTGAAAAATATGTCCGACCAAGAATCGCAGAAAAATGCCGCCGGCTTGCAAACCAAGCAACAGTCCAAGCCGCAAGGCAAACCGCAGCGGCAGGAAAAACCTCAGAGCAAATATCCGGTCAACATGACCGAAACCGCGTTCCCGATGCGCGGCGACCTGGCCAAGCGCGAACCGCAATGGGTCAAGCAATGGCAGGACAAGAAAATCTACGACCGCATCCGCAAGGCGTCCAAGGGACGTCCCAAATTCATTCTGCACGACGGCCCGCCCTACGCCAACGGCGACATCCATATCGGCCATGCCGTCAATAAGGTTCTGAAGGACATGGTCGTCAAGGCCCGCAATATGGCCGGCTTCGATGCGCAATACGTGCCGGGCTGGGATTGCCATGGCATGCCGATCGAAATCCAGATCGAAAAACTGTACGGCAAGAATCTGCCCGCCACCGAGGTGCAGGCCAAGGCGCGGGCCTATGCCGGCGAACAGATCGAACGGCAGAAAGCCGATTTCATCCGGCTCGGCGTATTGGGCGAATGGGACAATCCCTACCAGACCATGAATTTCTCCAACGAGGCCGACGAGTTGCGCGCGCTCGGCACGATCCTGGAAAAAGGCTATGTCTATCGCGGGCTCAAGCCGGTTAACTGGTGCTTCGATTGCGGTTCGGCGCTGGCCGAGGCGGAAGTCGAATATCAGGACAAGCGCGATCCGGCCATCGACGTCGGTTTCGCCTTTGCGGAGCCGGAAAAGGTGGCGGCGGCGTTCGGCCTGCCGGCGCTGCCGGCCGCTCAGGGTTATATCGTGATCTGGACCACCACGCCGTGGACGATTCCGTCGAACCAGGCGCTGAACGTGCATCCGGAATTCGACTATGCGCTGGTGCGGAGTGAGCGCAACGGCAAGCCGCTGCTGCTGATCCTGGCCGCCGATCTGGTGGAGTCCTGTCTGCAACGCTACGGTCTGAAGGGCGAGATCGTCGCCACCTGCAAGGGCGAAGCGCTCAATCTGATCAAATTCCATCATCCGCTGGCGCAGGCCGACGCCGCCTACGACCGCCTGTCGCCGGTCTATCTGGGCGATTACGTCACCGCCGACAGCGGCACCGGCATCGTGCATTCGGCGCCGGCTTACGGCATCGAGGATTTCATTTCCTGCAAACAGCACGGCATGGCCGACGACGCCATCCTCAGCCCGGTGATGGGCGACGGCCGTTTTGTGCCGTCGCTGGCGCTGTTCGGCGGGATGACCATCTGGGAAGCGTCGAAGCCGATCTGCGCGGCGCTGGAACAGACCGGCGCGCTGTTCAAACTGGCGATGTCCGATCACAGCTATATGCACTGCTGGCGTCACAAGACGCCGATCATTTATCGCGCCACCTCGCAATGGTTCGCCAGCATGGACGATACGCCGAAAGCGGGCGGCAAGTCGCTGCGCGAAACCGCGCTGCAGGCGATCGACGAGACCGTGTTCTACCCCGCATGGGGCAAGGCGCGGCTGCACGGCATGATCGCCAACCGGCCCGACTGGACCTTGTCGCGCCAGCGGCAATGGGGCGTGCCGATGGCGTTCTTCGTGCACAAGGAAACCGGCCAATTGCATCCGCGCACGCCGGAATTGATCGAACAGATCGCGCAACGCATCGAACGCGAAGGCATCGAAGCCTGGCAGGCGCTGGAGCCCAGGGATTTGCTGGGCGACGAAGCGGCGCTGTATGAAAAGAACCGGGACACGCTGGACGTCTGGTTCGATTCCGGCTCCACCCATCAGACCGTGCTGCGCGGCTCGCACAAGGAGCAGTTGGCGTTTCCGGCGGACCTGTATCTGGAAGGCTCGGATCAGCATCGCGGCTGGTTCCATTCATCCCTGCTGACCTCGTCCATGCTCAACGGCCGCGCACCGTACAGGGCGCTGCTCACACACGGCTTCGTGGTCGACGGCGAGGGCAAGAAGATGTCCAAGTCGAAAGGCAATGTGGTCGCGCCGCAAAAGGTGTCCGATTCGCTGGGCGCGGAAATCCTGCGGCTATGGGTGGCGTCGACCGATTATTCGGGCGAGCTGTCGATCTCCGACGAGATCCTCAAACGCGTGGTCGAGGCCTATCGCCGCATCCGCAATACCGTGCGCTTCCTGCTGGCCAATACATCGGATTTCGATCCCGCCGCCGATACGGTGGCGGTGGCCGACATGCTGGACATCGACCGTTACGCGATTGCCGCGATGGCGCGCTTGCAGGACGAGATTCTGGCGCATTACCAGGCTTATGAATTCCATCCGGTAGTGTCCAAATTGCAGATGTATTGCTCGGAAGATCTGGGCGGTTTCTATCTGGATATTCTGAAGGACCGGCTGTACACCACGGCGGTCGGTTCGCATGCGCGGCGTTCGGCGCAAACCGCGATCTGGCATTTGAGCCAGTCGCTGTTGCGGCTGATGGCGCCGATGCTGTCGTTCACCGCCGAGGAAGCATGGGCCTCGTTTGCCGGCGCGCAGGCATTTGCCGACAGCGGCGAGACGATCTTCACGCAAACCTATTACACGTTGCCCGCGGTGGACGATGCCGCCGCTCTGCTGGCGACATTCGGCGTGTTGCGCGAAGCGCGCGCCGATGTGACGCGGCAGCTGGAAGAGGTGCGCGGCGCGGGCAGCATCGGTTCGTCGCTGCAGGCGGAAGTGGCCTTGCAAGCCCATGGCGACAAATTCACCGCGCTCAACGGACTGGGCGACGATCTGAAGTTCTTGCTGATTACGTCCGCCGCCACCGTGACGGAAGCGGCGACCGCGGCGCAAGAAAGCGTGACGGTGACGCCATCGGCGCATGACAAATGCGAACGCTGCTGGCACTATCGCGCGGACGTCGGCGCGGTGACCGAACATCCGGGTTTGTGCGGCCGTTGCGTGGCCAATCTGTTCGGCGCGGGAGAAAAACGCAAGTTTGCGTAACAAGAATTGCATATGCAGGGACGGCGGCGGATGATCATCCGCCGCCGTCTTCCGGCTTCATCGGGATTGGCCCTTTTTCACTTTGCTTCAGACCTTCATGGCTACTAAAAAACGCGTTTCAGGCACTTCTCAAAACAGCATCCTGCCGTGGCTATGTCTGGCGGCGATCATCATCCTGATCGACCAGCTTTCCAAAATATCCATCAGCAGGATGTTCGCTTACGGCGAATCGATGGCGGTGACCTCGTTTTTCAATCTGGTTCTGATTTACAACAAAGGCGCGGCCTTCAGTTTTCTGTCCAGCCAGGACGGCTGGCAGCGGCATCTGCTGACGGCCATCGGCATCGCCGCCGCCGTCTTCATCATTTATCTGCTCAGGCGCCATGCCGGCCAGCGTCTGTTCTGCTGGGCGCTGGCATTGATTCTCGGCGGCGCGCTGGGCAATGTGATCGACCGTGTGATACACGGTCACGTGATCGACTTTCTGGACGTGTATGTCGGGCGCTGGCATTGGCCGGCGTTCAATATCGCCGACAGCGCCATCTGCATCGGCGCTGCGCTGTTTATTCTGGATGAGTTGAGAAGAGTCAAAAAATAATCGGACCTGGTTGGTCTTCCTTCTTTGCAGGAGTGCGCGATGGATTTGACAGGCAAAAAGATCGTGTTGGGGCTTACCGGCGGCATCGCCTGCTATAAGGCTGCCGAACTGACGCGCGCGCTGACCAAGGCCGGCGCCGCCGTGCAAGTGGTGATGACCGAGAGCGCCACCCATTTCATTACATCGGTGACGATGCAGGCGCTGTCCGGCAACACGGTGTACACCGATCAGTGGGATGCGCGTATCGCCAACAATATGCCGCATATCGATCTGACGCGCGATGCCGACGCCATCCTGATCGCGCCCTGCTCCGCCGATTTCATGTCCAAGCTGGCGCATGGCGGCTGCGACGATTTGCTGTCGACGCTGTGCCTGGCGCGCCCGGCCGGGGTGCCGCTGCTGATCGCGCCGGCGATGAATGTCGAGATGTGGCAAAACGCCGCCACCCAGCGCAACGCGGCGCAATTGCGCGCCGACGGCATTCATTTGCTGGGCCCCGATGCCGGTCCGCAGGCTTGCGGCGAAATCGGCATGGGGCGGATGCTGGAAGCGCAGCAACTGCTGGAATCCATGATCGCTTTCTTCACGCCGAAGCTGCTGGCCGGAAAACGCGTGTTGCTGACCGCCGGGCCGACCTTCGAACCTATCGATCCGGTGCGCGGCATCACCAATTTGTCGTCGGGCAAAATGGGCTACGCCTTGGCGCGCGCAGCGCTGTATGCGGGCGCCGACGTCACGCTGATCAGCGGCCCGGTGGCGCTGACAGCGCCGGACGGCGTGCATTGCATTGCAGTGCAAACGGCGCGTGAAATGCACAGCGCGGTAATGTCGCACATCGCCGGTCAGCAGGTGTTCATCGCCGTCGCGGCGGTGGCCGACTGGCATATCGTCAATACCAGTGCGCAAAAACTGAAAAAGCAGAACGACGGCACCTCCCCCGCGCTGGCGTTCGGGCTCAATCCCGATATTCTGGCCGAGGTCGCCGCATTGCCTAAGCGGCCCTTCTGCGTCGGATTTGCCGCCGAATCGGAGAACCTGCTGGCGTATGCGGAAGAAAAGCGACGCAGAAAAAACATACCGCTGCTGGTCGGCAATATCGCCCATGCCGCTTTCGGACAGGACAGCAATACCCTGACCTTGTTCGATGAACGCGGCCACACCGAATTGCCGCGCGCCGACAAACAGGAACTCGCCACACTGCTGATCGCGGAAATCGCGCATCGCCTTTAGGCCCGGCGGCTTCGGCCGCATCGCTTCTCATGCATCGCTTCTCATTTTTCATTTCGGATAAGGCAACATGAATTCCATAGACATCAAGATCATTGACCAGCGCATGCGCGATCAATTGCCCGCCTACGCCACCGGCGGCAGCGCCGGCCTGGATCTGCGCGCCTGTCTGGACGCCCCGCTGATCATCGCGCCGGGCAGCACCCACCTGATTCCAACCGGCCTGGCGATCCATATCGCCGATCCGGGATATGCGGCGATGATTCTGCCGCGCAGCGGTCTGGGCCACAAGCACGGCATCGTGCTGGGTAACCTGGTCGGACTGATCGACTCGGATTATCAGGGTGAATTGATGATCTCCACCTGGAACCGCGGTCAGACCGATTTCGTCCTCAATCCGATGGAAAGACTGGCGCAACTGGTGATCGTGCCGGTGCTGCAGGTCGCGTTCAATGTGGTGGATGAATTCGGCGCCAGCGAACGCGGCGGCAACGGTTTCGGCAGTACCGGCAAACATTGATGGAGAATTTCATGACAGTACGCTCCCGCCGCAGCAGCAGCGATATCATGCCGGCGATGCACAACAGCAAGATGCAAACCGCGGTGGCAAAGTGTGCGGCGACGTTACGGCGCCATGCGCTGCTGCTGCCGGTAGCGCTGCTGGCCGCCTGCGCCGTTCCGCCGGGGCCGTCCGATGGGCGCGCGCCGGGCGGCCAGGCGCCGCAAGCCACGCCGACCCAATCCGCGCCGGTCTCCAGCACAGATCAGGCGGTATTGCGCAAGATGATCGAGATGCAGGATCGCTTGTACAAAATCGCCGCGCCGCTGCTGACCAGCAATGCGCCGCTGTGCAAAGGCAATGCGCGCTCTCTGCTCGGCTTTACCGCCAAGAACGCGTATTCGTATTCGGCGCAATATACGAACGCGGCGCGCAGTCTCGGCTTCGACGACCGCCTGCAGGTGACCGGCGTGTTGCCCAACAGCGGCGCGGCGCGCAGCGATGTGCGGCGCGGCGATATCTTGCAGAGCATCGGCGACAAGCCGATGCCGCAGGGCGACAACGCCGAACAGCAGGCCGCCGCGTTGCTCACGCCGATGGTCGCCAAGCGTACTCCACTCAAGCTCGGCCTGTTGCGCGGCGCCACGCCGATGACGGTCAATGTGCCGCTGACGCTGGCGTGCTCATTCAGCATCGAACTGGGCAATGCCGATATCGTCAACGCCTATTCCGATGGACGGCGCGTATTGATTACACGCGGCATGATGAATTTTGTGCATACCGATGAAGAGCTGGCGTATCTGGTCGCCAAGGAAATAGCGCACAACGCGCTCGGCCAACCCGGCCGCCAGAAAATGGTGGCGACCATCGGCGGCGTGATCGACAACCTGACCCGCACGCAACCGGATCCGAGCACCCTGGCCGGCACCGCCGGCATTCTGCCGTACAACCAGGACATGGATGCGGCGGCCGATACGCTGGCGCTGTACATGCTGGTGCGCGCTGGATACAGCATCGACAACGCACCGCGCTTCTGGCGTCGGCTGGCGGAGGCATATCCGGCATCGGTGCCCAACGGCTACACCGCCATCCATCCGTCGACCATGTATCGGCTGGCGATGATCGGCAAGGTGACGCAAATCATCGCCGCCAAGCAGGCCGCCGGCAAACCCCTGATGCCTTAGCGAAACGCCGCATCAGCGGCGTCAGGCGAAACTAAAAAGCCGGAACCGCAAATGCACGGTTCCGGCTTTTTTATGAGCGTGAAAAAGCTTATGAGGCTTTCGACGCTTTCGAGATTTACTCGATCGTCAATTCCTGAGGTTCGCCCGACGACGATGTGGGATCGGGTTCCTTGCCGTCGAAGGTCAGTTTTACCTGATCCTTTTCGTCCATATCGACGGTCACCTTGCCGCCGTTCATCAAACGGCCGAACAACAGCTCGTCGGCCAGCTCCTTGCGGATGATGTCCTGGATCAGACGCGCCATCTGTCGCGCGCCCATCAGCGGGTCGAAACCCTTCTTGGCCAGG
>JAQGLY010000070.1 GCA_028292625.1 Herbaspirillum sp.
TCGGCGGCGACAGCTACACCGCCTACACCGGATTGCTGGCGCTGCTGATCAATATCGCGGTGGCGTCCGTCGTGCAGTTGGCGATGGGCAAGCGCGGTGCGGTAGAGCCTGCGGCGCCTGTCAAGGCATAAGCGACGATAAGTCATCCGGCATCCCTCCAGGGATGCCGTAATGTGGCCGATCTCTGAAGATATCTCGATATTTTCGGTCATCGGCCACAAGTCCAAGTAAAGCGGACGAAGTAGTCGGTTAGACATCATTCGGTTCATTTATCCATACCGACCCCCAGGAGGAAACGGTGAAATACACCATTAACGTCAATTCCCACCAGCAAACGGTAGACACGGCGCCAGAAACGCCGCTGCTGTACGCGCTACGCAACGATCTCAAACTCAACGGACCGAAATTCGGCTGCGGCCTGGCCCAATGCGGCGCCTGCACCGTGCATGTCGACGGCTCGCCGAGACGCTCGTGCGTGACGCCGGTCAGCAGCATCGTCGGCCAGAAAATCACCACCATCGAAGGCCTGGGCAATGTCGACAAGCTGCATCCGGTGCAAGCCGCGTTCATCGCCGAGCAGGCCGGCCAATGCGGCTATTGCCTGAACGGCATGGTGATGTCCGCTACCGCCCTGCTCAACACCAATAAGAATCCCAGCGATGCCGAAATCCGCGCGGCGCTGAACGGCAATCTGTGCCGCTGCGGTACGCACGTGCGCATCCTGCGCGCAGTCAAACGCGCCGCCGCCGAAATGCGTGGCGAAAAGCAAGGAGAACATGCATGAAGAACAACCGTCAGACCGACGCCGCAACCGACGTTCTCGATCGCCCATCCCGCCGCGGCTTTCTGCAAGCCGGCGGCGCCATCGTGGTCTCGTTCGCCTTCCCAATGCTGGCTTCGGCCCAAACCTCGACGCCGAAAAACAAACTGGCGCTCTACACCGGTCTCGATTCGTGGCTGGCCATCGGCGAGAACGGCGATGTCACCGTCTACTGCGGCAAAGTGGAGCTGGGCACCGGCGTCACGACCAGTCTGTCGCAGGCGGTCGCCGAAGAACTCACTTTCCCGGTATCGCGCATCACCATGATCATGGGCGATACCGCCATCTGTCCCGATCAGGGCACCACCACCGGCAGTAAAACCACCGCCCTGGGCAGTCCGCCATTGCGCCAGGCCGCCGCCGAAGCTCGCGCCATGCTGGCCGAACTCGGCGCCGCCCGGCTGGGCGTGACGCCCGCCGAAGTGACGGTGCACGACGGTCTGGTGTTCGTCAGCGCCGCGCCGCAGAAGCGGCTGAATTTCGCCGAACTGATGGGCGGCAAACGCTTCAACCGCAAGATCAGCGCACATCCGAAACTGAAGGCGATCGCCGACTACACCATCGTCGGCCAACCGGTGCCGCGCGTCGATCTGCCGGCCAAGGCCACCGCCTCGTTCGAATATGTGCAAAACATCCGCTTGCCGGGCATGTTGCACGGCCGCGTGGTGCGGCCGGCGGCGATCGGCGCCAAGCTGGTGCGCGTCGATGAGGACTCGATCAAAAAACTGCCGGGCGTACGGGTAGTCACGCGCGGCGACTTCGTCGGCGTGGTCGCGCCGCGCGAAGAAATCGCGATCGCCGCGGCGCGCCAGTTGAAAGTCGAATGGAAAATGCCGGCCAACGCCGGCGAAAGCGTCGATACGCATAAGGAATTGCGCACCTATCCGAGCAAAATCGAAAACGTCGCCGCCGCCGGCAACGTCGACACCGCTTTGCCCAAGGCCGCCAAAGTATTCAAGGCGACCTATCTGACGCCGTTCCAGATGCACGGGTCGATCGGGCCTTCCTGCAGCGTCGCCGATGTGCGCGGCGACAGCGCCAGGGTCTGGTGCGGCACGCAGCACGGCTTCGGCCTGATCGGCGCGGTCGCCGGGACTATCGGCATTCCGGCCGACAAGGTGCGCGTGAGCTGGACCGAGGCGTCCGGCTGTTACGGCCACAACGGCGCCGACGATTCCGCGGTCGACGCCGCGTTGCTGTCGCAGGCGGTCGGCAAACCGGTGCGGGTGCAATGGATGCGCCAGGATGAGCACGGCTGGGAACCGAAAGGCCCGGCGATGGCGATCGATATCGCCGCCGGCGTCGACGCCAGCGGCAACATCCAGTCTTGGGATTTCATCAACATCACGGCCTCCCACAGCTCGCGCCCGCGCGGCCACTCCGGCAATACGCTGGGCGGCGTCTTCACCGGCCATGCGCCGGATTTCGAGATGTCCAACGGCGGCCGCAACGCCGACATCACTTATGTGGTGCCCGACAAGCGCATCCGCATCCGTTATCACAACTCCAGCCCGTTACGGGCGTCGGCGCTGCGCGGCCTGTCCGGCTATCCGCATACCTTCGCCAACGAAACCTTCATGGATGAGCTGGCGACCAACGCCCATGCCGATCCGGTCGCGTTCCGTCTGCGATATCTGAAAGACGAACGGGCGCGCGCCGTCATCACCACTGTCGCCAAGACCGCGCAATGGGATGCCCGTCCCTCCGCCGGCAAGATCGACAGCAGCGCCAATCTGGTGCGCGGCCGCGGCATCGCTTTCTGCCAGTACGAAAATGAAAACGCCTACGCCGCCGTGGTGGCCCACGTCGAAATCGATCGCAGCACCGGCAAAACCCGCGTCACGCATATGTATGCAGCCTTCGATTGCGGACTGGTCGTCAATCCGGACGGCGCCCGCAATCAGGTCGAAGGCTGCCTGGTGCAGGGCATGAGCCGCGCCCTGTTCGAAGAAGTCAGCTTCAACCGCGGCGGCGTCACATCGACCGACTGGTCGTCCTATCCGATCGCGCGCTTCGAAGACATTCCGGAAGTGGTGCAGGTCGAGCTGATCAACCGCCTCGACAAACCGTCGGTCGGCGCCGGCGAAGCCAGCACCTGCCCGGTCGCGGCCGCCATCGGCAACGCCATCTTCGACGCCACCGGCGCGCGACTGCGGCAATATCCGTTCAGTCCCGACCGACTCAAAACCGCACTTAATAACAAACCAAGCAATGGAGACTCCGCATGAAAAAAAAATTATCCTTAATCCTATGCGCCGGCTTAAGCGCCGCGGCATTCGCCACCCTGTCGGCGCCGACGCTCGCAGCTGATCTGAAGCTGTACGCCGCGGCCGGCGTCAAATCGCCGGTGGAAAGATTGGCCGAGGATTTCGAAAAATCCAGCGGCCAGAAAATCACCCTGATATTCGACACCGCCGGCGCCGCTGAACAGCGCTTCCTTGCCGATCCGGACGCGACCCTCCTGATCACCGGAGCCAGTCGCATCAAGGCCTCCGAGAAAAACGGCAAACTGAAGAACGGCGATACCAGCATCGTCGGCGATACCGTCGCCGGTTTTGCCGCGCCTCCGGATCAACCGAAACCGGACATTTCCACGCCCGCGAAACTGAAAGCGGCGCTGCTGGCCGCACCGCGCATTGCGTTCTCCGATCCGGCGCGCGGCGCCACCGTTGGCGCGCATTTCATGAAAGTGATCGAAGCGCTCGGCATCAAGGATGAAGTGCTGAAGAAATCCACGCTGGCCGTGGATGGCATCCAGACCATGAATCTGGTGCTGGAAGGCAAGGCGGATCTGGGCGTGACCCAGCTCAGTGAAGTGATGCAGGCGAACAAAAATGCGCTGGTGGGAGCGTTTCCGAAGGAATACGATCTGGCCACCACCTATTCGCTATGGCTGCACAACGATGCGCCTGCCGCGGCCAAGGCTTTCGCCAAGCTGATCACCAGCCCGGCGGAACGCGCCAAACTGGCCGGTTACGGATTGCGCCCGCCGCAATAAGTATCGCCGGGACAGCAGGTTCCCGGCCTTGTTTCAATATCCCGCCGACGGCGGGATTTCCTCTCCCAGCACCTTTCTCTTGCCGCGCCCGCTCTCCACCGTATCCAGATACTCGCGCGTGATGTCGCCGGTAATATAAAAGCCGTCGAAACAGGACGCCTCCAGGCTTTGCAGCGCCGGATTGAGGTCCCGCACCGTGCGCGTAAACGCATCCAGATCCTGATAAATCAGCCCGTCCGCGGTGATCTCGCGCCGCACTTCCTCATCGCTGAGTCCGTAGGCGATCAATTCGGCGCGGGTCGGCATATCGATGCCGTAGACATTCGGAAATCGCACCGGCGGCGCCGCCGACGCAAAGATGACGCGCCGCGCGCCGGCTTCGCGCGCCATCTGCACGATCTCGCGGCTGGTGGTGCCGCGCACGATGGAATCGTCGACCAGCAGCACGCTCTTGCCCTTGAATTCGGCGCCGATCGCATTCAATTTCTGACGCACCGATTTTCGGCGAATGGCCTGGCCCGGCATCATGAAGGTACGGCCGATGTAGCGATTCTTGACGAAGCCTTCGCGATACGGCAGGCCCAGCTTCAGCGCCAGCTGCAGCGTCGCCGGCCGCGACGAGTCGGGGATAGGCATCACCACGTCGATATCGCCGGCGCTGTATTCGCGGCGTATCTTTTCGGCCAGGCATTCGCCCATCTTCAGACGCGCCGCATACACCGGCACGCCGTCCATCACCGAATCCGGCCGCGCCAGATAAACGAATTCGAAAGCGCAGGGATGCAGCGACGAAAATTCCGCGCATTGCCGAGTATAGAGATTGACGTCGATATCGATGAACACCGCCTCGCCCGGCGCCACGTCGCGCAAAAACCGGAATCCCAGTCCTTCCAGCGCGACCGATTCGCTGGCCACCATATATTCGGGACCGCTTTCGGTTTCATTGACGCCGATGCACAAAGGGCGGATGCCGAACGGATCGCGGAACGCCAGCAAACCGTAGCCGGCGATATACGACACCACCGCATACGAACCGCGAATGCGGCGATGCACGGCGGCGACCGCCTCGAACAGGCTTTCCGGATCGTGCGCGCCGGAATGCGCGGTCTGCTCGATTTCATGCGCCAGCACATTGAGCAGCGCTTCGGAATCGGAACCGGTATTGATATGCCGCCGGTCGCGCGTGGCGATATCGATGCTGAGCTGCTGCGCATTGGTCAGATTGCCGTTATGCGCCAGCACGATGCCGAACGGCGCATTGACGTAAAACGGCTGCGCTTCCTCGACCTCGGCGCCGCCGGCGGTCGGATAGCGCACCTGGCCGATACCGCAATTGCCGGTCAGCGGGCGCATGTTGCGCGTGCGGAACACGTCGCGCACCAAGCCGTTGCCCTTGTACATCGAGATGCCGTTGTCGGCGCTGGTCGCAATCCCGGCGGAATCCTGGCCGCGATGCTGCAGCAACAACAACGCGTCGTAGATCATTTGATTGACGGGCGCATGAGAAACGATGCCGACGATACCGCACATATTAATATCCTTAACAAATATCCAATCCGGAAGCAGGCGCATGCCGCGTCCCGACCACGGGCGCCGAGGCGGGAAATCCGGAAAACCGCGCTATTGTCTCAAAAAAAGGCGGCGCGGCCAGAAAAGACTGCTCCGCTTGCTTAAAGACCAAGATCGGACAAACCCGGATGATCGTCCGGACGACGCCCCAGCGGCCAGTGGAACTTGCGATCCGAAGCCTGGATCGGCCTGTCGTTGATGCTGGCGTAACGGCTGCTCATCAAACCGTCCGCGTTGAATTCCCAGTTTTCGTTGCCGTACGAGCGGAACCAGTTGCCCGCGTCGTCGTGCCATTCATACGCGTAGCGCACCGCGATGCGGTTGTCGGTAAACGCCCATAATTCCTTGATCAGCCGATAGTCCAGTTCCTTGGCCCATTTGCGCTCCAGGAAGGCCCTGGCTTCGTCGCGATTGGAGACGAATTCGGCGCGATTGCGCCATTTGGTGTCCACAGTGTACGCCAGCGCCACTTTGGCCGGGTCGCGGCTGTTCCAGCCGTCTTCGGCCATGCGTATTTTTTGAATTGCGCTGTCGCGGGTGAACGGCGGCAGCGGCGGACGAACATTGTTTTCGGGTGACATGGCAATCTCCAGGTTGTGAACTGCGGTCTCGGCGCCGTACTGCCGGGCCGGCTGCCGCGGGAAATCCAGCAATTTTCGCTTGTGTTCCCTGGCCACCTCCCGGAACGGTCATTCTACTTCGTCAAGGAACGTATTGCGGATCGTCGTCGAACGCGAAAAAAAAGCCGCCCGTAAAAACGGACGGCTCGCATCGGCAAAAAACAGGCGTTCGGATGCGATGGCTCCTGGATAGAGGACAGGAATCAATTTTTCACAATGGTATCTTCAAACAGCTTTTGCCGCTTATCGGTCTGCTCCATCGCCGCCACCGGATCGATAAACTTCATCTTGCCGTTTTTCAATGGCGAAGCGATTTTGGTATTGCTCGGCACGTCGTCGATGCTTGCCATCACCGCTTGTCCATCATTGAGCATGAAGTCGTAAAACAGCAATGCCGCATTCGGATGCGCAGCGTGATTGAGCACGCCGAGCCCGGTGGCATACCCCAGCACCGGCTCCATCGTGAACCAGTCGATCGGCGCGCCGCCGCGTTTGAGCTGCACCGCCTTGTATTGATAGACGGTCAGCGCCAGCGGCACTTCGCCGGCGGCCACCAGATTGGCCAGCAGCGAATGGCCGGTGCGCACCGACAGTCCGTTGGTTTGCTTGATCTGGCGGAACAGCTTGTAGCCGGCATCGCCGCCCAGATTATCGGCGATCGTGTACAGCCAATCGTTATCGGTGCCTTCGATGCCGAGCTTGCCCTTCCATTTCGGATCGAGCAGATCCTTGAAACTGTGCGGCAGATCTTCCTTCTTGACCAAATTGGTGTTGTAGGCCATCACGAACAAGGTAATCTGCGCCATCGCCCACTCCCGATGCTTGGGCACAGCACCCGGCACCAGATCGCTGAAGGTCGACGAATTAATCGGCAGCAGCAGCTTTTCATGCACCAGCGCTTCCATGTCGGAAGTCTGGATTTGCGCTACGTCGGCCTTGTAGGTTTTGGCGTTCGTTTCAGCGATTACGCGCTGCAGGACGTTATCGTCGCCGGAGCGCCATACCGTCACCTTGATGCCGTATTTGCTCTCGAATTTCTTGATCAACTGAGCCGAATCGGCGGGCGTAATACTGGTGTACCAGGTCAGACTGCCCTCTTTTTTGGCGGCGGCGACGATGCCGGCCATGCTGTCCGCGCTGATGGTATCGGGCCGCGCATCCGCTTGCTGCGCAGCAGCCGGCAATACCAGGCAAACCGTGACGGCGGCGATAAACAAACATTGCTGCAATAACTTTTTCATACTTTCCCCTCTTTTAAAATATCTTTGGCCCGATGTATTTCATCCGCCCACAGGCAGGCGGGCAATCGCCTCGTCAATCGTCATCACATCCCCGAAGAACGACTGAAAATTGTTCAGCGACGCCGCGTGTTCCTCGTCGTGCCGCGTGGCGCAGGCGTCGGACAGCATCGCGACGCGATAATCGAGCATCATCGCGTCGCGCGCGGTCGATTCGCAGCAGACATTGGTGGTAGTGCCGACGATCAGCAGCGTATCGATTTTGCGCTGCGTCAGCTGCTGCCGCAGATTCGACGAATGCGGGATCAGTGCGCTGAACATGATTTTCTTGACGCGCAAGTCGCCGTCGGCCGGTTCCAGCGCAGGATACAGTTTGAAGCCCTCGGCGTGCTCGGCCAGGCTGTCCAGGCGCCGCTTCACCCCTTCGGGCCGCAAACCGTATTTATGATGATTACCCCAATATTCCAGCGCACCGTTGGCGGTGGTCTGCACCCAGATCACCGTGCCGCCGGCATCGCGCACGGCCTTGGCGATGCGATTGATATTCGGAACGATATCGCGCGCAGGCGGCACTTCCGCGGGAAAGCCTGGTGCGACGAAATGATTTTGCATATCGATGACAACCAGCGCCGTGCGCGCGGTATCGAACGCATCGATGGAAATGGCCTTGCCCTTGCGGCGCAGTACGCGCTCCTTTACGGAATCGGGGATGACATAGTTATGCATGCTCGGTATCTCTTTTCATTATCGGTCGTCTCAAAAATGGATGGCGCTTCGGCGCTGCACGGTTCCGGCGAAGACTTGTCCCTCCGCTTGCGCTCGCAGCGGCAGGCTCTCTCCGGACATGACTAACGCCGAGCTGGCGGCGTGCCCTTCCCTCCGCTTGTCCATGCGTTTTTTCGTTTTTTCGGCCACCGTTCTTATATGTAGCACAATGGTCCGCATATACGAACTTCAACTTACCAACTGCAAGTAGGACTGTCAATAAAAAATAAATGCGATACGCTGTTATCGGGAGAACGCACCACGGTGTTCTATCACCGCACAGTAATTGCGGCGGATTTCTTCATACTTACCGAATCGGTCCGCCTGCATCGGAACATTCTTCCGCAAGGGCGGGTCGATGATTAAATATGCTTATTCGAGAATCATATATGCTGTTCCCAAAGCCGGTCGGATCGACGATTTCGCATTCGCCGTTTTCCCATCCATCCCCAAGCAGGCGCGACTCATTATGGACATGCGGACACACAACGATTTACTGATTCGCTATACCCGATTGCGCGATCGCAGCCACGCGCTGATCGCACCGCTGAGCGACGAAGACATGGTTGTGCAATCCATGCCCGACGCCAGCCCCGCCAAATGGCATCTGGCGCACACCACCTGGTTCTTCGAGACGTTTCTGCTGTCCGGCCAGGTGCCGGGTTATCGGGTATTCCATCCCGATTACGGCTATTTATTCAATTCCTACTATGAAGCATTGGGGCCGCGCCAGCCTCGGCCCCAACGCGGGTTGCTGACCCGGCCTCCGATAAAGGACGTGATCGCCTACCGCCGGTACGTCGATGAACATATGCGTGCATTGCTGGAATCGAATTTGACCGCAGCCACCGAAGATCTGATCCGGCTCGGCCTGGCGCATGAAGAACAGCATCAGGAACTGCTGTTGATGGACATTCTTCACCTGTTCGGCAAATCGCCATTAAAGCCTGCCTACGACCGCGCCTGGCCGGCCCCCGCGGGCGGACGGCGCGGCAACTTCAAGCGGCTCAACGGCGGCATGGTCGAGATCGGCAACGCCGACAGCGAATTCGCCTTCGACAACGAACGCCCGCGCCATACCGCCCTGATTCAGACCTGCGACATCGGCGACCGTCTGGTGACCAACGGCGAATGGCTGGCGTTCATGGCCGACGACGGCTACCGCCGCGCCGATCTGTGGCTGGCCGACGGCTGGGCAACGGCGCTGGCGGAAGGCTGGGAAGCGCCGCTGTACTGGGAGCGCGCGGATGAAGGCTGGCGTCATTTGACCCTGCGCGGCGTGCAGCCGGTCGCCGCGGATGCGCCGGTCACGCATGTCAGCTATTACGAAGCGGCCGCCTATGCGCACTGGGCCGGCGCGCGGCTGCCCACCGAAGCCGAATGGGAAACCGCGGCGCTGGCCGGCATGCTGGAACAAATGGACGACGTCGCCTGGCAATGGACGCAAAGCGCCTATACCCCCTATCCGGGCTTCCGGCCGGCCGCCAGCGCGATCGGTGAATACAACGGCAAATTCATGATCAATCAGATGGTGTTGCGCGGCGGCGCCGGCATGACGCCGGCCGGTCATTCGCGGCCGACTTACCGCAATTTCTTCCGCGCGGAACAGCGATGGATGTGCTCCGGCGTGCGCCTGGCGCGGGATGTAGCGCCCAGTGCGGCCGGCGCCGGCGACTCCGAATTCGCGGCGGATGTGATCGCAGGCCTGTCGCTGCAACAGAAAATGCTGTCTCCCAAATATTTTTACGATGCGGCCGGCTCGGCATTATTCGAAGAGATCTGTCTGCTCGACGAATACTATCCGACCCGTACCGAGACCGCGCTGCTGCACAGCATCGCCGCCGATCTCGCCGCCGAGATTCCCCCCAACGCCGTACTGGTCGAGTTCGGCAGCGGCGCCAGCGACAAAACCCGTCTGATCCTGGACGCCGCGCCGCACATCGCGGCCTACGTGCCGATCGATATCAGCGAAGACGCGCTGAACAACGCCGCCGCGCGCTTGAAACGACGTTATCCGACATTGCCGGTGGTGCCGCTGGTGGACGATTTCACCAATGCGATACGATTGCCTGCCGCCGCGCAAGGCCGGGACCGCCCCAAGGTCGGATTTTTCCCCGGCTCGACCATCGGCAATTTCACGCCGACGCAGGCGGTCGAGTTTTTGCAATCGGTGCATAGACTGCTGGGTGACGATGCGCTGCTGATCGTCGGCGCGGATCTGGTCAAGGATGCGGCGACGCTGGTGGCCGCTTACGACGACGCCAAGGGCGTCACGGCGGCGTTCAACAAAAATCTGCTGGTGCGCATTAATCGCGAACTGGACGGCGATTTCGATCTGGACGCCTTCGACCATCTGGCGCTATGGAACGCCAAACACAAGCGGATGGAGATGCATCTGGTCAGCCGCGTCGACCATACCGTCCGTATCGACGGCCACGCATTTGCCTTCCGCGCCGGCGAACGGCTGCATACCGAAAATTCGCACAAATTCACACCGGCATCGTTCGCCGCGCTGGCGGCGCAGGCGGGCTGGACGGTGCATCGCGAATGGATCAGCGCGGCACCGCAGTTTGCGGTGTTCAGTCTGCGCGCCGAACGCGCGCCAAGCTAAATCGAAAGAGAGCAGACCATGGAAACCAAAGCCAAAAAAATCCCCGGCCCCGACCATCCCATCACGATCCTGCCGAACCCGCGGCGCGTCACTGTATCGGTTGCCGGCCGCGTGATAGCCGACACCCGCGCGGCCCTCACGCTGCAAGAGGCGTCCTACCCGGCGGTGCAATACATTCCGCGCAGTGATGCCGACATGTCGCTGCTGCAACGCAGCGATCACACCACGTATTGCCCGTACAAGGGCGATTGCAGCTATTACAGCATCGCGGCCGGCGGCGACCGTTCGACCAATGCGGTGTGGAGTTACGAAGCGCCGTTCGAGGCGGTCGCCGCCATCAAGGATCACCTCGCGTTTTATCCCGATCGGGTCGATGCGATCGACCAACTTCCTGCCTGACCGGCGTTGCCGCCATCGATCCCGCGCCCAACCTCGCCTGCGAGATGCCGATGGCGGTCATCGGCGTTCCCGTTTAGCGTCCGGCCCCGCCGCCAGCGCCACCCGCGCCACCCGAGGCTCCGCCGCTGCCCGAGCCCATACCGCCCGAGCCCGAACCGCCCGAGCCGGAGCCCATACCGCCGGAGCCTGACATCCCGCTCGATCCGGAACCTGACTTCCCGCCTGACGAATCTATGCTGTCGGTAGAGGTCGACCCACCGGCACCGGCGCCGCTACCGGGAGAACCTGTCTGCGAGCTCCCTCCCGATTTGCTTTTGGACTTCTTGTCGCGGTTCATACCCGACCCTTGTTTTTGATTGGTCCCGCTGCCGGCATTGCTATCGCCGCCGTAGGTATTTGACGGACTCTGCGAACTTTGCGCATAAACAAAAGTACTCGCGCCGGCCAGCGCCGACAGCAATACGGTCATTGCGATTGGATGTTTCATTTGTTGCCTCCGTTAGATATTTCTGCCACATAACAGACGCCCGCGAACCGAAACCGAGGCGTCGCGCACTGTTTACGATGGGCCGCAGCCCAAACGTCACCCTATACGGAACGGACCAACGAAACCATCGCCGGGCTTCTGGTTTGAACGTAGGCAATATACCGACATCAGCGCAGGATCGTGTGAAGCCGAGCTCCGCACGAATCGAAGCGCCGGCTGCATTTTGCAATAACCGATCGATGTGAAAGACCGCACCCGTCTTACCCCTCCCCCGCATAAGTAGAAAACAATTCCGCGATCGTCCTTCTAAGCCAGACATTGCCGGCATCCGCGTGAAATCGTTCGTGCCAGTGCTGCTTGACCGAAAACGACGGCAACGGCACTGGCGGCGCCAGCAGTTTGATGTTTTCCTGCGATACCAGTTTTTCGCCCAGCTTGCGCGGCACGATCACCAGCAGTTCGGTTTCGGCCACGATATGCGCCACGCCCAGAAAACTCGGCAGGCGCAGCACCACCTTGCGCTCCATGCCGTTGCGCTCGAAGACCTTGTCGACGATCCAGTGGCCGGTGCCGGAAGTCTTGACCACGATATGCCCTTCTCTCAGGAACGCGGCGCGGCTGACCTTGTCGCCGATGCGCGGATGGTCCCTGGCCGCCAGACAAACGAAATTCTGGGTGAACAGTATCTGCTGATGGAACCCGGCTTCCAGATGCGGCATGAAGCCGACCGCCAGATCGATCTCGCCAGTTTCAAGCCGGCCGGCGCTGTCGGCGCCGATTTTTTCTATTTCCAGCCGAATACCCGGCGCGACTTTCTGCAAATGATTGAGCAGGCCCGACAGCAGCACGATTTCGCTGATATCGGTAATGCTAATGCGGAACTCGCGGTTCGATTGCGCAGGCACGAATTCGGCGCGGAAGCCGCGCGCGACTTCCAGCCTGTGCGTGATGTCGCGCAATTCCGGATACAGCGCCGCGGCGCGCGGCGTCGGCATCATCCCCTTCGAGGTGCGGCTGAATAGCTTGTCGCCGAAATGCACGCGCAGTTTGTTGAGCGCGATGCTGGCGGTGGCCTGCGCCAACCCCAGCCGTTCGGCCGCGCGCGACACGCTATTGGTTTTGTAGATTTCTTCAAACACCGCCAGCCATTCGAGATCCAGCTTTGCCATGAGCCCCTCCATTCATCCGTCTTCCGCCGCAAGGATCATTATTGTAAAACGCAATTCCTAAAATTCTAAAACTGATTTGACGCAATAATGGTTTGGCGCAAAACTGCATTCATCGTCCGGACGGAAGCTGGTCATTCCGGATGCATTGCGAGGAGACGCCATGAACGACAGCGCCAATGCCGCGCTCAAGACCGAGCGACAGGATTATTACGACCGCATCGCCCCCCTGCATCTGCACCCGCTATGGGAATCGCTGCACGCGCTGGTGCCGCGCGAGCCGACACCGCCCTGCGTGCCGGCGATCTGGCGCTATCGGGAGATTCGCCCGCATCTGATGCGGGCGGCCGAGCTGATCACCGCGGAAGAAGCGGTGCGCCGCGTACTGATCCTGGAAAACCCCGGCCTGCCCGGACAATCGGCGATTACCCAATCCATGTATGCCGGCCTGCAATTGATCATGCCGGGCGAAGTGGCGCCCTCGCATCGCCACGTGCAATCCGCGCTGCGCTTCATCGTCGACGGCCGCGGCGCGTATACCACCGTGGGCGGCGAACGCACCACGATGTATCCCGGCGACTTCATCATCACGCCGTCCTGGGACTGGCACGATCACGGCAACCAGGGCCTCGAAGGCGTCAGCGAACCGGTGGTGTGGCTGGACGGATTGGATATTCCGCTGCTGCGCTTCTTCGACGCCGGTTTCGCCGAAAACGACGAACGCCATGCGCAGCAGGTCGAACGCCCGGAAGGCAACAGCTACGCCCGCTTCGGCTACAACATGGCGCCGGTGCGGCATACGCATACGTCGCGCACGTCGCCGATCTTCAATTATCCGTACAGCCGCAGCCGCGAAGCGCTGCACACGTTGCAAAGACAGGAGGCGATGGACGTCTGGCAGGGCTACAAGCTGCGCTACACCAACCCGGTGACCGGCGGCTATCCGATGCCGACCATCGCCACCTTCCTGCAATTGCTGCCGGCCGGCTTTCGCGGCAAGACCCAGCGCTCCACCGACGGCGGCATCTACTGCGTGGTCGAAGGCAGCGGCACCGCGCATATCGGCGAACTATCGTTTGCGTTCGGCCCGCAGGACATCTTCGTTGCCCCCTCGTGGGCCAGGCTGCGGTTGGACGCGCGGGACGACGTGGTGCTGTTCAGCTATTCCGACCGCCCGGTGCAGGACGCGATGGGCGTATTGCGCGAAGTCTTCCTTGAAGATTAAAAAAAACCGACGAAATCAATTTGAATATTTTTTAGAAATTTCCTTCACCGAGAGAGCCATCATGTCCTTCGTCATTCCCGCTCCCGCCATCGTCGGTCTGCCGGTAGTCGGCACCATTGATCTATTTCCCGTGCGCCGCGTCTATTGCGTAGGCCGCAACTATGCCGCGCACGCTCGCGAAATGGGTTTCGATCCGGACCGCGAACCGCCGTTCTTTTTCTGCAAATTCAACGACAACATGTCCATCGTGCCGGTCCCCGCCGGGGTCGCGGTCGAGCTGCCCTATCCGACGCTGACCGAGAACTATCACTATGAAATCGAAATGGTGGTCGCCATCGGCAAGGGCGGCAAGAACATCCCGGCCGATCGCGCCAACGAACACGTCTACGGTTACGCCGTCGGCCTGGACATGACGCGTCGCGATCTGCAGATCAGGATGCGCGAACAGGGCCGCCCATGGGAAATCGGCAAGGCCTTCGATTACTCGGCGCCGATCGGGCCCATCCATCCCGCCACCAGGAGCGGGCATATCGCCAACGGCGCGATTTCGCTGGAAGTCGACGGCGCCATGCGCCAAAACAGCGATCTGACGCATCTGATCTGGTCGGTGCCGGAAACCATCGCCAATCTCTCGACGCTGTTCGAACTGCAACCGGGCGACCTCATTTTCAGCGGCACACCGGAGGGCGTGGGCGCGGTCAAGCCGGGCCAGACCATGGTCGGCAAGGTCGCCGGCCTGGAAACGATCACCGTCAAAGTGGTCTAGGGCGTGTTGACCTGATGGAACTCTATACTTTCTTCCGCAGCTCGGCCTCGTACCGGGTGCGGATCGCGCTGAACCTGAAAGGCCTGCCGTACGCAGCGGCGCCGATTCATTTGTCCAAGGACGGCGGCGGCCAGAACCAGCCGGCGTTCAAGGAACTCAATCCGCAAGGCCTGCTGCCGGTGTTCGTCGACGACGACCGCAGCACGCTGACGCAATCGCTGGCGATCCTGGAGTATCTGGAAGCCCTGCATCCCGCCGTGCCGCTGCTGCCGGCCGACGAACTGGAGCGCGCGCAGGTGCGCAGCATCGCGCTGGCGATTTCCTGCGACATCCACCCGATCAACAATCTGCGCGTATTGCAATACCTGACCGGCACGCTCGGCGTGAGCGAAGACCAGAAAAACGCCTGGTACCGGCACTGGACCGAAATCGGCCTGAACGCCATCGAAACCTCGCTGGTCCACAGCGGCAAGGCCGGCCAGTTCTGCCACGGCGACACGCCGACCATCGCCGATTGCTGCCTGGTGCCGCAGATATTCAACGCCAGGCGTTTCGAATGCGAGCTGGCGCGGATACCGACATTAATGCGCATCAACGACAACTGCCTGCGGATGGAAGCGTTCGCTGCCGCTTCCCCTGAGCGTCAGCCGGACGCCTCTTGAAAAAAACCGCCAACGGCAGCGCCAAAGGAATCGATATGAGCACCGACAAAGAGTTGACTGCCGTGATTGTCGGCGGCGGCATCGGCGGCATGGCGGCGGCGCTGGCGCTGTCGCGGCTGGGCATCCGCATCACGCTGCTGGAACAAAGCGCGCAGATCGGCGAAATCGGCGCCGGCATTCAATTGGCGCCGAATGCGTTCGCCGCGCTGGATGCACTCGGCGTCGGCCAGGCTTCGCGCAGCCGCGCGGTTTTCACCGAACGGCTGGTGATGATGGATGCGGTCGACGGCAACGAAGTCGGCACCTTCCCGGTCGATCGGCGCTTCCGCGATCGTTTCCGCAACCCGTACGCGGTGATTCATCGCGCCGACATTCATACGTCCATTTTCGAAGCGGTGGAAAAATCGCCGCTGATCGAATTTTTCACATCGGCCCGCGTGGCGGAGTTGATCGAAGGCGACCGGCAGGCGACGGTGGTCGACACCGGCGGCCGCCGTTTCAGCGGCGATATCGTGCTCGGCTGCGACGGCGTCAAATCGGTGATCCGAGAACGGCTGGTCGGCGATGAAGCACGCGTATCCGGCCACGTGGTGTATCGCGCGGTGGTGCCGGTGGAAGAAATGCCGGCCGATCTGCGCTGGAACGAAGCGGCGATCTGGGTCGGGCCGAATTGCCATCTGGTGCACTATCCGTTGCGCGACGGCCAGCAGTTCAATCTGGTGGTCACTTTTCACAGCCGCGAGAAGGAGGTGTGGGGCGTGCGCGACGGCAGCAAGGAAGAAGTGCTGTCGTACTTCCAGGGCATTTGCGACCGGCCGCGCCAATTGCTGGATGCGCCGAAGTCCTGGAAACGCTGGAGCACCGCGGATCGCGATCCGATCGCCAACTGGGTGCGCGGCAGAGTTGCGCTGCTGGGCGACGCCGCGCATCCGATGTTGCAGTATCTGGCGCAAGGCGCGTGCATGGCGATCGAAGATGCGGTCACGCTGGGCGAAGCGGTCAAGCGTTGCGGCTTCGATCTGGATGCGGCGCTGAAGCTGTATGAAAAATCGCGCGTCACCCGCACCGCGCGCGTGCTGCTGTCGGCGCGCGAAATGGGGCGGATTTACCATGCGCAGGGGGTGGAGCGGCTGGTGCGCAATTCGCTTTGGAAAGACCGGACGCCGGAGCAGTTTTATGATGCGCTGCAGTGGCTTTTCGGGTGGACTGCGGAGACTTGTCTGGCGGAATAGCGCATGCTCTGGAGATGGCCCTTCGATACGGGGCTTTGCCCCTACTCAGGGCGAACGGTTTTTCTTTAAAATTCACTAAAATCCGTTCGTCCTGAGTAGCCGCGCCAGCGGCGTATCGAAGGGCCCTCTCCGACCTCAAATCACAAATCCAACACCAGCTCATCGCACCGCGCGCGCGACACGCAGATCATAATTTCGCTCCCCTGCTCGTCGTCATCCAAAACGAAATCGCGATGCTCGGCCACGCCGGACAACATCCCGGTCCGGCAGGAGCCGCAGGTGCCGCTCTCGCAAGAACTCGGCGTCTCAATCCCCCTATCGCGCAGCGCGCCGAGAATACTGACCCCGGCAGGCACATCCACCGTCACGCCGCTGCGCGCCAGCCGCACCTTGAACGCCCGCTCGCCGTCAGGCGCAACATGCGCGCCGGCGCCGAAATCCTCGAAATGCACCGCCGCATGCGGCCAATGCCGGGTCAGTTGGCGCACGCCCTCCATCAGCGCACGCGGGCCGCAGCAATACAGATGCGTCGCTGCGCCGCGCTCGGCGACCAGCGGAGCGATGTCCAGCGAACGTCCGCGCTCACCGTAATCGTGATGAATCAACACCCGCCCTTCCAGTTCGGGCGTGGACAATTCGTCGAGAAACGCAGTGGTCTCCGGCGAACGGGAGCAATAGATCAATTTGAAATCGGCGTTCTTTTCCATCAACTCGCGCATCATCGCCAGCGCCGGCGTAATGCCGATGCCGCCGGCGATCAGCAGATGACTGTCGGCCTCGGCCGCCAGCGGAAAATAATTCATCGGCGCGGAAACTTCCAGCACATCGCCGGCCATGACCTCGTCGGCCATGCTGATCGAACCGCCGCCGCCGGCCGCATCGCGCTTGACCGCGATCGCATAACGCCGGCGTTCCGACGGCGCATTGCAGAGCGAATAGCGGCGCGCCATGCCGTTCGGCGCCGTGACCAGCAGATGCGATCCGGCGCCGAATGGCGGCAGGTCGGAGCGATCCGATTGCGCCAGTTCGAACAGAAAGATGTCTTGCGCGATCTCGGTCTTGGCGAGTACTTCCAGCGACATCGCCGTCGCATCGGCCTGCCGGGGTTCCGTGGTTCCGGTCATTTCCGTTATGCTCATTTCGCTCTCCTGCCGGCAGATCCGCCGCTTAACAAATACATCGAATACATCCCATCCCTATCCGCGCGCCGGCAGCCCGACCTGCTCGCGCAATGCGACGTCGCGGCCGCTTTCCGACGAGCTGATCGCCGCCGCGCAGATTTCCAGATTCGCCAATCCCCATCGGCCGCTATGCACGGGAAGCGCGCGGCTGGTGATCGCGTCGTAAAACTCATCCATCACCAGATCGCGCGGCGTCCGATCCGCCGGCAACACGATTTCCTGCTCGCCTTCGGCGGTATAAATGAACAAACCCCGCGGCGATTGGCGCATCTCGCCGCGTTCGCAACTGACCAGCGTGACGCCGAAAAACGGCTGCAACGGGGCGCTGCCGGGGATCGCATTCTTCGCGCGGCGCTGCTTGGCCGCCAATTCGTCCTGCGGCGACCCGGCGGCCACGGAGCGATGCGGCGGCGGCCGGGTCTCCGGCGGCTGCGGATAGCCCCATTCCGATACATTGAAGCCCAGGTCCATGCTGGAAAAACGGCCGTAACCGTTGTAGACCGCGGTCGCCGCCGCGCCGTCCTCGAAATCCAGATACGCGACATGCGCGCCGGTGGCGCTGCGCTGCGGATCCCAATTGAAGGTTTTGGCGCGCACGCTGCGGGTTTTGCCGCCGCACAGCAGCCGGATAATGTCGAACTGATGCGACCCCTGGCGGTAGGTCACGCCGCCGCCCTGCGCGTTATCCAGCTCGCCGGCGCGGCGCGGACGATAGATCCAGTCGGTAAAGCACCAGGTATTGACCATCTGCACCCGCCCCAGCGTGCCGCCGGCAATGATCTCGCGCATTTTCCGGATCGGCAGATCGTAACCGTGCGAATGGCCGACCAGCAGCACGACGGCCGCCCGCTCGGCCGCCTCAACCATGGCCCTGGCCTGCGCCAGTTGCGCCGCCATCGGCTTTTCGACCAGCACGTGCTTGCCCGCGGCACACGCGGCCATCACATGCTCGGGATGGAAATCGGTAGGCGATGCAATGTAGATCGCGTCCAGTCCCGGGTGCGCCAGCATCCGCTGCAAGCAATCGTAGGCAGCCGCGGGATGGCCGGCCAGCGCGTCGATGCGCACTGCCTCGACCGGTTCGGCCACCGCGACCAGATCGAAACCTTCATGCCCCAGGATCGCCGGCAAAAAAGCGCGCCCAGCCGCGCCCAGGCCGACGATGCCGATGCGCACCGCGTCGGACGCCGTTTTCATGCATCGTCCTCCACGCTTGCCGCCGTGGCGGCATCTTCTTGCGCCGCGGTCGCCAGCGCGTCACTGTCGCCCAACAGCAGTTCGTCGGCGCACAGGTTTTCGATCACCGTCAACAAGGTGCGCCGCGTGATCGACAGATTGTCGGAAGATACGCCGTTGAGCGCGAGACGATTGACTTCCTCGGCCAGCGGTACGATCAAGGGCTTCAATGCCGCCCCCTTGGGTGTCAGGAAAATGCGGATCTGCTTGCCGTTGTTCGGCATTTTCTGGCGCGTGATGAAGCCCAGCTTTTCCATCGCCTGCAAGGCGCCGAATGCGGTGGGTTCGGTCACGCCGGCCTGTTCGCTGAGCTGGCGCTGCGTCATCCCGTCCATGCGCCACAGAATGCGCAGCAAGGTCCAATGGCCATACAGGATCGAATGTTTCTTCAGCCGCGCCTGCAAGCCGCGAGACAGACCGCGGAACGCCAGCTTGATCAGATGCGCCATCCGTTCGTTCGGCTCGGCCTCGCGCATCAGCGCCGACATTTCGGCGCGGGAATCGTTTTTCAGTTTGCTGTCGGGTGTATTCACGGTTCATGCCTCTTCACTTCCTGGCTGGATGGCTTACGGCTTGGCTCATCAACCCCACAAATTAACTTCGGCACCTAATTTACATACGGGCCACTTATTACTTCCTTCCAGTAAATCATGGGAAGGCATGAAAATATAGCATATATCGGCATTTTTTATCGCTTTTAGCGGTAATTTCCGCTGCGCTGCGGCAATAAAAATAATCAATATCGATGCGTTGACAACTTCGGTGCCTAAGAATAATATTCGATCAACTTGCCTCCCGAGCCGGACGCAAGCTGCCGCCCGGCGCCGGCCGAGGCAGGCGAAGGAGACTCGATCGTCAAATAACAAGGGATACAGAATGCTCACTACCGAACTCAACGAGACACTGACGCGCATCGGCCCGGGCACCCCGATGGGCAACTTGATGCGCCGCTACTGGCAGCCGATCGCCGCCGCCGCCGAACTCGACACCGCGTGGACCAAGCGCGTGCGCCTGCTGGGTGAGGATCTGGTGCTGTTCAGGGACCGGCAAGGCAATCGCGGTCTGATCGCGGAACAGTGCCCGCATCGCCGCGCATCGTTCGCGCACGGCATTCCGACTGAAAACGGCATCCGCTGCCCGTATCACGGCTGGGAATTCAACGCCGCCGGCAAATGCCTGAGTCAACCGAACGAAGTGGATAACCCGGCGTTCCGCGACAAGGTCGCCACCGCCGCCTATCCGGTGGAAGAACTGGGCGGATTGCTGTTCGCCTACCTGGGTCCGCTGCCGGCGCCGCTGCTGCCGCGTTTCGACGGCTTTATCGCCGAAGGCGCGATCCGCATGATGGGCCGCGCTCTGCTGCCGATCAACTGGCTGCAAATCATGGAAAACTCGGTCGATCCCATCCACACCGAATGGCTGCACGGCCATCATTACGAATTCCAGAAGGAACAGGAAGGCGTCAAGGTCGCGATCAGCACCCGGCATGAAAAAATCGATTTCCGCGAATTCGAATACGGCATCACCAAGCACCGCCTGCTGGAGGGCCATTCGGAAGACTCCGACGACTGGCGCATCGGCCATCCCATCGTGTTCCCGAATATCCTGGCGGTCGGCAACGGCAACGAAAAAAACCGCTATTACTCGTTCCAGATGCGCGTGCCGGTCGACGACGAGCACACCATGCATATCTGGTACAACGCCTACATCCCGCCGAAAACCGCGAAAGTGCCGAAGCACCTGTACGAGCGCGTGCATCAGTACGAGGTACCGTTCAAGGACGCCAACGGCGAATTCATCGTCGACAACGTGGACGGCCAGGACATGATGGCCTGGATCACGCAGGGCGCCATCGCCGACCGCACGGCGGAAAATCTGGGCGCGTCCGACAAGGGCCTGGCGATGTACCGCAAGGTGCTGCGCCGCGAACTCAAGAAAATCGAAAACGGCGAAGACCCGATGGGCATCGTGCGCGACGCGGAAAAGAACCGCTGCATCGATCTGCCGAACGAAAAGGACAAGCATCACAACAGCGACGGCTTCGCCAGCTTCATGCTGCGCACGCATGCCAAGTACTCACCGATCGCGCAGGACCTGGTCGCCATCTTCGAATAGCTTTTTAACGCCGTATCCCATTGAGGAGTACCTATGACTTCGGATGAAGCGAAGCAGAAACTGATCGACTCCGGCCTGATCCTGGAGCTGGAGGGCCAGGGCGATCTGACGCGCGGCCACGTCTCGGTGCGCGTGCCGGGCGACCCATCGCTGTTTTACATGAAACCGCACAGCTACGGTTTCGATGAAATCACGATGGACAACCTGGTCACCTGCAATCTCGAAGGCGAAAAAGTCGCCGGCGGCGGACGGCGTCACAGCGAAGTGTTCATCCATTCGGAAATCTACAAGGTGCGGCCCGACGTCCACAGCATCATCCACACGCACCCCGACCATGCGGTAGCGCTGTCGGCCACCGGCAAAAAGATGCGCCCGATCAGCCAGCCGGCCGCGGCCTTTAGCGACGGCCTGCCGTACTACACCGGCACCATCGAACTGATCCGCACCAGGGAAATGGGCAGCGGCGTGGCAAAAGCGCTGGGGCCGCACAAAGCGGTGCTGATGCGCAATCACGGCGTGGCCGTGGTCGGCGCCACGCTGGAAGAATCGGTGATCCTGGCGATCATGCTGGAAAACGCCGCCAGGATTCAGTTGCTGGCCGAAGCCGCCGGCGGCATCGGCGAGGAATTCAGCGGCAATTACGTGCAGGCCCTGCACGACGCCATCGTCAAGCCGGAGCAATACACGGTGAATTTCGATTATCTGCGGCGCAAAGCCTTGCGCTCATTGAAAAACTGAAGGGAGCAGGAAGGACTGTAGTAAAACTTAAAAAGGCACGCACTTAAATGCCAACCATAACAACGAGGAGACATGCATGAAGACGTTCACCGGTATTTCAGCATCCATCATATTATTGGCAGGCGGCTGCCTTGCCCTGCCTGCCGACGCGCAAACCCCCAAGAAGCCGACCACGGTCGACGAAGTCGCCATGTATCAGGGCGGCGACCGCGACGATCTGTTGATCGCCGCGGCGAAGAAGGAAGGCGAAGTATCGATCTATCAGGCCTACCCGGCGCTCAATAGCGTCGAAGCCGCTTTCACCAAAAAATACGGCATCAAGGTCAAAAACTGGCGCGCCGGATCCGAAGCCATTCTGCAGCGCGTCATCACCGAATCGCGCGGTTCGCGCTTCGACGTCGATATCGTGCAGAACAATGCGCCGGAACAGGAAGCCCTGCACCGCGAGAAATTGCTGCAGGAAGTCTATTCCCCGCATCTGAAAGACCTGGTCCCCGGCGCCAGCCCCGCGCATAAGGAATGGGTCGGCATCACGCTGGACGTATGGACTGCCGCCTACAACAGCGACAAGATCAAGAAAGAGGACCTGCCCAAGACCTATCAGGACCTGCTCAATCCGAAATACAAAAACAAGCTGGGCGTGGAAGCCAACGATTACGGGTGGTTCGGTTATTTACTGTCGGAACTGGGCGAACCGCAATCGAAAAAATTGTTCAGCGATATCGTCAAGACCAACGGCATGTCGTTCCGCAAGGGGCATTCGCTGCTGGCGACCATGGTCTCTTCCGGCGAAGTGCCGATCGGCTTGTCGCTCTACAGCTGGACCGTGCCGCCGATGAAGAAAAAAGGCGCGCCGGTCGAGCCGCTGCTGCTGCAGCCGATACTGGCGCAATTCAGTACGATGGCCATGGTCAAGAAAGCGCCGCATCCGAACGCGGCCATGCTGTTTTACGACTTCATGCTGAACGAAGGACAGCAAATCCTGGCGGATCAGGATTTTGTGGTCACGACCAAAAAGATCGTCACGCCGTTCACCAACGTGCCGTTGAAGATTCTCGATCCGGGCCGCGCGCTGGATACGCAGGACAAGTGGACTCAGGAGTACGAGAACATTTTGATCAAGAACGATAAACAATGATTTGAGTTCTGCGCGCTTCCTTCGATACGCCTTCGGCTATTCAGGCCGAACGGCGTTGCGATGCTGCCCATGGAAAAACCGTTCGCCCTGAATAGGCGCTTCAGCGCCGTATCGAAGGGGGTGCGCTCTGACTTCAACAGCAACTCAGCCACAAGCAAGCGGCGGCTTGATTTAAGCCGCCGCCTTCTCCAACGCCAACTCGTCCTCCGTCGCAGACCGGCATTGGCGGGGAATGAGCAGATGATCAATGATATGTAAAAATCAGGAGAGAGTATTTCTTTTTTGAAATATTCATTTCAGCATTGACGCAAACCGATATCTGCAACCTTTTTCCTGGAAAAGGCTCTCATTTGATGACAAACATAATTCCATTAAAAATGAGCCCCCCACCAACAATTTAGCCAGGCGCTGGACCAGCAATGACGTACAAAAAGCATAGAGAATCAGCGGCTGCCGGTGCGTCTAACAAACCCAACCGCGTGCCATTGCTGTCGACAGGAATCCCAGGTTTCGACGATATTCTCGGCGGCGGACTGCCGGAAGGCAGCCTGTATCTGATCCAAGGCCTGGCCGGCAGCGGCAAGACGACGCTGGCCTGTCAGATCGGATTCGTGCAAGCGCAACGCGGCAAGAAGGTGATGATCCTCACGCTGATCGCGGAATCGCATGCCAAGATGCTGAACCACGTCAGTAACTTCTCGTTTTTCGATGAATCGTTCGTCGGCAATCAATTGGTCCTGTTCAGCGGCTATAACAGCCTCGCCAGCGAAGGCTTGCGCGGGCTATTGAAATTGATCACCTCATCGCTCAGCGAACATCAGCCCAGCATATTGGTCATCGACGGCTTCCGGTCGGTCAGGGATTCCAGCCCTTCCGACCTGAACCTTTCGGAATTCATGCATTCGCTCAATTCGCTGGTGTTTACGATGGGCTGCACCACGCTTCTGTTGTCGCCGGTGGAAGGCAATGTGCCGGATTCCGAAAACACGCTGGTCGACGGCTTGATCGAACTCGGCCAGTACGAACACGGCATGCAGCTGATTCGCGAAATCAAGATATTCAAAATTCGCGGCGCCCGCCATCTGCTCGGCAAACATGTATTCGACATGAACCAAAGCGGGGTCGTGATTTATCCGCGCCTCGAAGCGATCGCGGCCCGCTCGCAGATGGCGGCCGGCGCCTCCGAACATTATGTCAGCCTCGGCATTCCCAGCTGGGATCCTTATATCGGCGGCGGCATCGTCAGCGGCTCCATCAGCTGCGTGCTGGGCAGTCCCGGCGCCGGCAAGACCTTGATGGGTCTGCATTTCATCGAACAGGGGCTGAAAGACAAGCAGCCGTGCCTGATCGTCGGCTTCTACGAATCGCCGCAGTGCCTGCTGGCGAAGGCCAAAAAAACCGGCATTCAGCTCGCGGCCGCCATGGACAGCGGCGATCTGGAGATAATCTGGCAACTGCCGGTCGAGGCCTTGGGCGACGACCTGGCGAAACGGATGCTGGACAATATTTCCCAGCGCGGCGTGACGCGCCTGCTGATCGACGGCGTGGAAGGCTTGCGCAATATCGTCATGCAACCCGGCCGCAATCGCTCCTTTCTGGTGGCGCTGACCAATGAACTGCGCGTTCGCGGCGTGACCACCTTTTTTACCGAACAGCTCCCCTATTTCAAGGAATCCCGGCCACGCGCCGATCCGACTTCCTCAGAGCTCTATGAGAACGTGATTCTGCTGGAATACGTCAGCCTGCAGGACAACAATTACCGCCAAATCTCGGTCATGAAACTGCGCGAAAACGGCTACGACGGCGCGGCCAGGCTGATGACCATTTCGGATTCGGGAATTTCAATCGACGGCGTGGCTACCGAGGCGACCACGCGCGCCCAGCAAAGCAATCGCGGCAACGATGGGCAATGATCATGTCTACCGTCAAAGGACAAACTACCCTACCGAGAAGGCCGGTCGTTCTGATCGTCGATGATGAGGTCGACATTACCGAGACCTTTTCGATGCTGTTCGAATTGCGCGGTTTCGATGCGATCACAGCGTCCAGCGGGGCGGAGGCCTTGAGCAAACTGGCCATTCAAACTCCGGACCTCATCGTTTCCGATTGCATGATGCCGGGAATGGACGGGGTGGAGTTTTGCAACCGGGTGCGCGCGCTGCCTCAAGGCCAGTCGATTCCGATTATTCTGTGCAGCGGCGCGCCGCAGTTCCACAATCTGACCACGGCCGCTCACGATGCCTTCTTGAGGAAACCGTTTTTGTTCGAGACCTTGTTTGCCGAGGTAAAGAAATTACTGGCGCCCAAATAGGCGTTTCCGTTCCGCTGTCGATCTGCTATCCACACCCCTCAAAGCTATATCCCGCGCCGATAACAGCCAAAATTCCTACAAAACGTCACGCGCTAGTCCTATGGATGACCTTTTCATGCGCCGGTACATTTCGGTAAGCCGTCATTCGATGGCCTACAAGCGAAGCGTTGGCCGACACGATCGGCGCCTGCGTCGTTTGGTAAAAAAAAAGGAGATCAACATGGTAAATAGCACACTTGATGAATACCGGTCCGGCGGAAGCGATGCCGCTGCGTCCGGCGTATCCTGGGGCGCCGTCATCGCGGGAGCGTTTGCGGCCGCGGCCTTGTCGTTCATTCTTATCATTCTCGGCTTCGGCCTGGGCTTCTCGGCCATCTCACCATGGTCCGGCAGCGGTGCGAGTGCGCAGACCATTGGCATCTCCACCGTGCTTTGGATCACCTTTACGCAAATCGCCGCCTCCGCTGTCGGCGGTTACCTGGCGGGGCGCCTGCGGGTGCGGTGGGTCAGCATGCATACCGACGAAGTCTATTTTCGCGATACCGCGCACGGCTTCCTGACCTGGGCGGTCGCTTCGCTGGCCGCCGCGGCATTGTTGAGCAGCGCAATCGGCGGCGTCGTATCCGGCGGAGCGAAAGCCGTCAGCGCGGCAGGCGCCGCCATCGCCACGACGGGTGCTGCGGCGATGAGCGCCGACTCCGGCAGCGGTTCGGACGCAACGGATGGCTTGTCGGCTTATTTCATCGATACGCTGTTCCGCCCGAACGCGGCCGCCGGCAGCACCGCGCCTGCCGCCGAGGCGAATGGCAACGCGCATCCGATCGCCTCCAGCGCCGATACCGGTAACCGCGGCGGCGCCGTCACTCCGGCGCAGCGCACAGAGGTGGCGCGCATTTTCGCCAATGCGCTGCGCACCGGCAGGCTAGGCGATGCCGATAAGACTTACGTCGCTCAAATCGTCGCCCAGCGCACCGGCATGAGCCAGGCCGACGCCGCCAAGCGGGTAGACGACGCCTACGCGTCTTATACCAGGACCGTCAGCGATGCCACGGCGAAAGCCAAGCAGGCCGCCGATACGGCGCGCAAGGCAGCGGCTTACGGCGCGCTCTGGATGTTCGTCGCTTTGCTGTGCGGCGCGTTCGTTGCGAGCTTCTCGGCCACATACGGCGGCCGCCTGCGCGATCGGGTCGAATACGTGAGCGCCAAGCCAAGCACTTATTCAACAACCACTGCCCCAAAAGCGATTTAGGAGAAAATCATGCGCTCGATTCTGCTATGGATGTTGGGAATTCCCATTCCAATCATTATATTGATTGCGCTGTTCATGCATTAAAAGCATCCGCGTGACAAGGCCGCCTCCGGTTTTCCGAGGCGGCTTTTTTATGGCGGGATAGGCGGCGAGGCGATCCATATCGCGCCCCCTATTTATTGTCATAAATTTAATTTTTTTGGCAAGATCAACGCGGATTTGTGTTACGCAACAACGAGGTCGCCCCGCAATTTCCCAATTGCAACAAATTTCTCGTCAATGGCAATTACATGTCGTAACATGCGATTCACGTGGATTGACGAATTTAAATCGACCTCGAACGCGAACGGGAATGGATGGAAGAAGTTCGCGGCATGCACCTCTTCAGCAATTATTTATCGCAATCTTGCAAAGAAAAAATATGAAAATCGTTAATCTTAAAGTCGGTACGCGGTTGGGGATGGGGTTCGCCATTGTTCTTTTTTTTTCCATCGTGTCAACCGCCATCGGGATATGGAATATGCGTCAGATCGCCGCATCGACGCAACGGATGATGGGAACGCCGCTGGCAAAGGAACGCATGATGTCGGACTGGTACGCCGTCATCAATGCCGCGGCGATACGCACCTCGTTCATCATTAAAAGCGCGGATACCACATTAGCCACGACCTTTGCGGAAGAGATCGCCGACGGCGTCAAAAAAGGCGGCGCCTTGCAAAATGCGCTTGAGCCGATGCTGACCTCAGACCAAGAAAAAGAGATGTACAAGGCGATGAAGGCGCTCCGCGAAAAGTTCCAACAGTCCAAAGTCGCGACGATGAAAATCAAGATGACGGGCACGCCCGAGGAAGCAGCGCGCATGTACGACAGCGAATTCGTCCCGGATACGAAAGTCTTCCAGGCCAAGGTCATCGAGTTCCTTGCCCTGCAAAGAAAAAGCATCGACGAGACCAGCCGTCAGATCAATCAGCTGTATAGCGATAGCTTCAAGCTGATGCTGCTGCTGGGGGCGCTGCTGGTGGCATTGGGTACTGTTTGCGCGTACCTGATCACGCGCTCCATCACCCGTCCGCTGGGCGAAGCGATCAAGGTCGCGCAAACCGTCGCCGCCGGCGATCTGACCAGCCATATCGAAGTCAAATCCAGGGACGAAACCGGCCAGTTGATGCAGACGCTGAAAAACATGAACGACAGCCTGTTAAAAGTCGTCAGCGAAGTGCGCACCGGCACCGACGCCATCGCCACCGCTTCCAGCCAGATCGCGGCCGGCAATCTGGATCTGTCCAGCCGCACCGAACAACAAGCCGCGTCGCTGGAAGAAACCGCTTCGTCGATGGAAGAATTGACTTCGACCGTGAAACAGAATGCCGACAATGCGCATCAGGCCAATCAACTGGCCACTTCCGCCTCCGAAGTGGCGGTCCAGGGCGGCGCGGTGGTGTCGCAGGTGGTCGACACCATGGGTTCGATCAACAGCTCGTCCAGAAAAATCGTCGACATCATCGGCGTCATCGACGGCATCGCCTTCCAGACCAACATTCTGGCGCTGAACGCCGCGGTCGAAGCCGCCCGCGCCGGAGAACAGGGGCGCGGTTTTGCGGTAGTGGCTTCCGAAGTGCGCAGTCTGGCGCAACGCTCGGCCGCCGCCGCCAAGGAAATCAAGGAATTGATCGGCGATTCGGTCAACAAGGTCGACATCGGCACCAAGCTGGTGAGCCAGGCCGGCACGACCATGCAGGAAATCGTGAACAGCGTCAAACGCGTGACGGACGTGATGAACGAGATCACCGCCGCCAGCCGCGAACAGAGTACCGGCATCGAACAGGTGAATCAGGCGATTGCGCAAATGGACGAGGTCACGCAGCAAAATGCGGCACTGGTGGAGCAAGCCGCCGCCGCGGCCGCATCGCTACAGGATCAGGCAGCCAACATGGTGCAGGTGGTCAGCGTATTCAAGATCGATGAAATCCATCAGCTTGCTGCCGCGCCGTCGAAGCCGGCAGCAATCCGCAGGCGTCCGGAAGTGCATGCAAATCCGCCCAAGCGTGTGACGAGTGGGAGTGGGAGTGCGAGCGCGAACGCGAACGCGTCTGCCCCGGCCGGCGACTGGCAAGCGTTCTGATAAAAACATATCCTGCATAGCCACATATCACCATGCAATAAGACGTGTTAATACAACTTAATATGTGTGTTCGGCCCCATGGATAAACCCGCTTTCTCCACCGCCCCGATTACCCGGCAGTCGCTGGTGCCTCTGTACATACAGATCGCCGATGCGCTGCGGGCGAAAATCGACGCGGGCTTGCTCAAGCCGAACGACAAACTGCCGTCCGAACTTGAGCTGATCAGCTTGTACCAGGCCAGCCGCGTGACGATCCGTTTAGCCATCAAATATCTGATTGCGCAAGGCATCGTTGCATCGCGTCAGGGCAAGGGCAGCTTTGTGCTGGCGCCGATCATCAAACATGAACTCGGCGAGTTCAGGGGATTTTACGATCAACTCCGGATGCAGGGCGTCGATCCGGAAACCGAGCTGCTCAGTTTCGTCGTCGATCCGGCGCAATTGCCGGCGGCGGCGGCCGGCCTGAAAGGCGTCGGCAAGCACGTCATCGAATTCGTCCGGCGCTATAAGACACATTCCCAGGTCTTCGCCGAGATCCATGCATGGTTCGCCAGCGATGCCGTCCCCACCCGCGAATTGCTTGAAACACATCCGGTGCTGGGACTGGTGACGCGCGCGTTCGGCGGCGCCATCTGTTCGGCGGAGCTCGGCATTCGCGCGGTCAGCGCCACCGCCAACCTGGCCCGCAGTCTCCAGATAAAAAAAACCTCTCCCCTGCTGCTATTGCGCCGCGCCTCATTTCTAAGTGACAAAACAATGTGCGAATACTCGGAAATCCACATCCGGGCGGAACGCTATGAATTTCGGCTGCAGGCCAAAGGACCGCTTTCCGTGACCTCGGCGATTCACGACTTTCACAAAAACAAGGTCGTTCCCTAAAAAAAGGAAAAGCGATGAAAAGAATAAATATCGTTCTGACGGCCGCCATCGGCATCCTGTGGGCGGGTCCGTCCCAAGCTGCCGATGCGCCCTATCCGCAACACGTAATCCGGCTGGTCGTGCCTTTTCCGGCCGGCGGCCCCACCGATATCGTGGCCCGCCCGCTGGCCAAGGAAATGTCGGAAATTCTCGGCAGACCCATCGTTGTCGACAACCGCGGCGGCGCGGGTGGAACGATAGGGGCGGATAACGTGGCCAAGTCCGCGCCCGACGGTTACACCCTGTTCCTGGGCACGGTCGGCACCCAGGCGATCAATCCCACCCTCTATAAAAAACTGCCGTTCAATACGCGCACCGACTTTACCCCGATTGCGCTGATCGGCTCGGCCCCCGTCGCCATCGTCGCCAATCCCACGGCGGGAATCGACAGCATCAAGAGCCTAGTCGCCAAGGCCCTTGCGAAGGACAAGGCGAAAGCGCCGCCGCTGACTTTCGGCAGCGCCGGCAACGGCTCCCCCGGGCACCTGTCGGGCGAGAGTTTCAAGATGCTAACCGGCGCGCCGATCACCCACGTGCCGTACAAAGGCAGCGGGCCGGCGGTGCAGGATCTGCTGGGCGGACAGATCAGTCTGATGTTCGATCCGGTGCAGTCCGTACTGCCGTATATCAAGAGCGGAAAACTGAAGGCCATTGCGATTGCGTCCAAACATCGCCTGAACATATTGCCCGACGTGCCGACCGCGATCGAATTGGGTTTTCCCAAATACGAAATGACCGCCTGGTGGGGTTTGCTTGCGCCCGCCAATCTGCCCAAGCCGATCGTTGAAAAACTGGCCGCGGCGGTGCAGAAAGCCATGCTGAGCGATTCGTTCAAGCGCCTGCAGAACATGGGCATCGAACCTTTGTATATGGATCCGGCCGCCTTCGGGACATTCATTGCGGCCGAGTCGCTCAAGTGGGGCAAGATCGTGCAAGACTCCGGCGCTACACTGGACTGATCCGGTTATGTGCTGTTGCCGGCGGGCCAGTTAAATTTGTAATAGATGGTGAGTAAGCGACGCAAGCGCGTCTTCTTGATGTATTCAAGGAGTGGACCAGGCCTTTCTCATCGCCGGCCGGTCATGGACGCTTTCGCTCAGGAAAGCGCCTCTCGCAGCAGGCCGAAACTTTGGCCTTCACTGCCCGTCTGACAAGATCAGACCAAGGAGTCCACATGTGCAGTTTTCGCTCCCGCTTCGCACGCATTGCACTGGCCGCATGTTTGATCTCGCCCGCAGCGGCATGGGCGCAAATCTATGTAGACCTTTCCATTACGGATGAGCCGCCGCCGCTGCCGATGTATGAGCAGCCGCCGATTCCGGACGAAGGTTATATCTGGTCTCCGGGTTATTGGGCCTACGGTCCGGAGGGCTATTACTGGGTTCCCGGCACCTGGGTCCGGCCGCCTGCGGCCGGCCTGTTATGGACGCCGGGTTACTGGGCCTGGAATGACGACAGATACGTGTTCTACCCCGGTTATTGGGCGCCTCAAGTGGGCTTCTACGGCGGCGTGAATTATGGCTATGGATACACCGGCTTCGGCTATCTGGGCGGCTATTGGGCTAACGGTGCGTTTAATTACAACCGATCCATCAACAACTTCGGCAACCGGCATATCAGGCATTTCTACAACAAGCCCGTGGTCAATCGCCACACCGCCGACAACAGCAGCTATAACGGCGGCAACGGCGGCACCCGCGCCAGGCCCGACGAGCGCCAGCAGCGTTATGAGCATGAGCGGCATGTCGGACCGACTCCGGTGCAAAGGCAGCATCAGGATGCAGCGAGCGGCAATCAGGAATTGTGGGCTTCGGTCAATCATGGCAGACCGCCGATTGCGGCGACCAACCGGCCCGGCCGGTTTAGCGGCGCGGGCGTGGTAGGGGCGCGCCCGGGAGGGCAGCCGATGAACGAGCAGCCGCGTCCGGGCGGCGCTTCCCGTCCGGAAGGCGACCGCGCGGGTGCGCAGCAGCGTTCACCGGCAGGCGGACCGGCTGTATTACCAGCCAATCCTGTGCGTGGCAACGCGGCGCAGCAAGCCGAACGCATGCAAGAGCAGGTGCGTTCGCAGCAAGAGCAGCAGCAGCGCGCACAACAACAGCTCGAACAGCAGCGCCAGCATGCTCAGGACATCCAGCAGCGACATCAACAACAGCAGCAATTCGAACAGCAGCGGCAGCGTACTCAGCAAACCCAGCAGCAACATCAACAGGAGCAACAGCTCGATCAACAACGGCAGCGTGCTCAACAGTCGCAGCAACAGCAGCAGCGTCAACTACAACAACAGCAACAGCAACTCGAACAGCAGCGGCAGCGTGCGCAAGAGGGCCAGCAACAGCAGCAGCGTCAACCACAACAACAGCAGCAGCAACTCGAACAGCAGCGGCAGCGTGCTCAGCAAACCCAGCAGCAACATGAACAGCAACCCCGCGACGATCGGCGTCGCGACGACAGAGGACGCGAGTAATTCGGGAAATCTCAAGAAAGGAAGGAACGATGTCCGGTTCGGCGAGACAGATGCCCGAACGCACCACATACCTTGACGAAAGGCGTCCGTCGCTTGAGCAGGGCTACGGCGGCACGTCCGAGCCGCTTACCGGCTATCTGCGGCCATGATTGCGGCGCAATGTTATTTTGTAAATCGAACGCGGTTCGGTTTCCCCTTCCAGCGTCCTCTTTACGACGGCAACCTGCGCTTCAACCTTGTCGGTGTTCAGGGGATCCAACGTCATCGTAACGATTCTGAATCTAAATGGATTGGCCGGTCTAACGCTCGGATCCGGCCGCGCCATGCCTTTCACATTGTTTCCCTGAGCGCAACCCGCGGCCGGGTTCCAAAAGCTCCACACATGCTCATCGCGGGTGTTTGCAAATTGGATATTCACGGATTTGTGATTGCTGATTTGAAACGAATTTCCCTTTTCGTCATACTCAAGAAATTCCAGTAGATGGATGAATTCAACAGGGAGATTATTGGTGCGTGCGAACATCGGGGGAAAATCGGGGACAAAGCTGCGCAGGACTTCGTGCGCAATCTGCCGCGTGGCGACGCGCAGGGGGTTCGTGTCCAGATGCGTGGGATCGAGATCCACGTTGAGGATGCCGATGTCTCCGTCAAGCGCATCCGCTGTCTGGGCATCTTCTTCGTTCTTCATGGTCTGAAGAATTTTCCGCCGGGACATTTCATTTCCCGCACCGTCACGCAGAACCGGCGCGGTCCACCATTCGTCGAACTCAAGCATCGATGCCTGCTTAAGCTCCGGCGCCGGGAGTCCATCCAGCAACGGCACCATGCCCACGGCGCCGGCCAAATGAAATCCCATGATACAAACCGGCCCGTGAAGGTAAGGTTGATCAATCACATTTTTTATCGAGAGGTCAACCATGCTTGCGGGCTTGCCGCCGAAGCTGGTCGCAAGAGAAATAAAATCGCCTTGCCCCTCAGCAACGGCTGGCCGATCATCTGTCAGCTTAGCGATGGAACCCGCCAGACGCGTCGCTTGGGCGTAGTCTCCCGCGTCATATGCCGCCGCACAGCGGACCAGCGTGGTGAGTCGATTGTTAAAATGCAGGGCAACTTGCTCATTAGGGAAATTCATCGATTTTTTCTCAACAGCACCATAACCTCTTCGTGCTTATTCTCTGTACCCTGCAAATATTTCGGATACGGAAAATGGCCCGACACTGGAAATGAAGAGGCGCACACCGAATTTTTAGGAGAGTAAAAATATAAAAAAGTTCGCGCCTGATATGCTGTTTTTTTATCGGCCATTTTAGAAAAGAAGTGCGCGCCATCAAGATGTGCATGCAGACGCCTCACTCTTCTATCTCGACAGCAATATACGCGTGCAAAACACCTGAGCACATTGGTAAAAAATATGCTGAAATCATTTATTCAAAGTAACGTTCGGGAAATCGTCGGCAGCAGCGGGCCGCCCATTCAATTCCTGCTTCCTGCCGGTGATCCGGGACTATTCGGTCCCGATTCCTTGCCATGGGAAATTCATGCCGATTTCATCTCGATGATGATAGGCGGCATTAGTTCGCTTATCCTGCAAGCGTTGCATCCCGGCGCTTTAGCCGGGATATGGGATCACTCAAGCTTTCGGGAAGATTTAAAAGGCCGCCTTGGGCGAACGGCATTTTTCATTGCCGCCACGACATATGGCTCAACAGAAATGGCCAACAAGGCGATCGAGAGGGTTGTGAACATTCATCAAAAAGTGACCGGCATCGATGAATTCAATCATCCTTATTCGGCCAACGATCCGCATTTGCTGGCCTGGGTTCATTTAACGGAAACCAGCAGCTTCATGCGGTCGTATCTAGACTACAAAAACTCACGTCTTCCAAGGCACCAGCAAGATCAGTATTTTTCTCAAATGACGCTTATCGGGAATCGATTAGGCGCCAGGGATCTGCCTCAGTCCCGATTGGAAACCGAGCGATCGATTGAAAGCTACTTTGCAGAATTGCACTATGGACAAAGAGCGAAATCCGTTATCGATTTACTGGGAAATTTTCCAAGCAGGCCGGCACAAAAACCTTTCGTCGATTTACTGGTAAAAGCGGGATTCATGAATTTACCGGAATGGGCTTTTTCCAAAATAGAGCGCAAGCCGCCCAGCAAACTGGAGCATATCGTGATTCATTCCGCCATTCATCTTGTTGCCAAGCCTCTCAGGATGGCCCTCAGGGAGGGCGTAAGAAGTCATGCGCTCAGAAGAGTGAACGGCCGATGATCCAGCTCCGATGACGGCCTCCCTCTTCCGCTATTTATTAAGCCAGACACGCATCAGCGAAACCAGCTGCGCGATATCGACCGGTTTGGTGATGTAGTCCGACGCGCCCGCCGCAAAGCATTTTTCACGATCGCCTTTCATCGCCTTCGCTGTCAAGGTGATGATAGGGAGCGTCTTGAATTGCGTCAGATTCCGGATGGCGCGCATGGTGTCGTAACCATCCATTTCCGGCATCATGATATCCATCAGCACAATTTCGATCGCCGGGTCGTTATGCAGCAGTTCAATACCGTCGCGTCCGTTCTCAGCGAAAACCACGTGCATCTGATGGCGTTCCAGCACTGTCGTCAGGGCAAAAATGTTGCGCAGGTCATCATCCACGATCAGGACTTTGCGCCCCGCCAGACTGCTTTCGCTGGCACGTACATCTTCGATCAAACGCTGCTGTTCAGCCGCCAAACTGTGCGTCGCACGGTGTAGAAACAATGCCGTCTCGTCCAACAGACGTCCCGGGGAACGCGCATCCTTGAGGACGATGCTCTTCGCAATGCGACGCAATTTAGCGGTTTCGGCGCGACTGAGCTCCTTGGCTGTGTACACGACAATAGGGGTATCCCGCAGTTCCGGATCTTCCCCGATCATCTCCAAAAGGGTAAAGCCATCGATATCCGGCAAGGTCAGATCCAGAATGACGCAATCGAAACGATGCGACTTGAACGCCTTCAGGGCCTCCTGGCCATCTTTTGCAATGGTCACCGCGATGCCGTCCATACCGATCAGGTCGGTAATGTGTTTGCGTTGCACTTCATCGTCTTCGATGATCAGCAGGCTGCGCCGCTGATCGGACAAACTCATCCGCACGCGTGCAAATTCAGCCTCTAACTGCTTGCGCTTGAGCGGTTTGACCAGGAACGAAATGGCGCCCTGGCGCAGTCCGCGTTCACGCTCGGCCGAACCGGACAGCACATGCACCGGTATGTGGCGCGTGGCCGGATCGCGTTTCAGGCGGTCCAGCACGGTAAATCCGTTGGTGTCGGGCAACTGGATATCGAGCATGATTGCGCTCGGCAAATAATCGCGCGCCAGCGTCTGTGCGGCCTCGCCGCTCAGCGTGACGATCCCCTTGAACCCTTTTTCCCGGGCGTGGGACAGAAGAATCTTGGCAAAACGGGGGTCGTCCTCCACAATCAGAATCGATGGATCGCCCGGCGACAAAAGATGCCGGTCATCGAAGCCGGCATCCGCATCGGCTTTATCCAATACCTTGGCGGCAAGCGCCGCTTCCTCTCCGGCAGGGAGGGAAAGCATGTCCGGCAAGTTGCGCGAGGCCGACGCAGCCGCATCGCGTCGTCCGGCATCGACAAGCAGCGGCGGCGGCTGGTATTGCATCTGGTCCACCGGCATATTGCCGAGAGAGCCAGCCCGATCGTAAGGCAAATACAGGGTAAATACGCTGCCGCGGCCGACCGTGCTCGATACCCGGATTTCACCACCGAGCAAGCGCGCCAGCTCCCGGCTGATGGAAAGACCCAGGCCGGTGCCGCCGTAGCGCCGCGCCGTACTGCCATCGGCTTGCTGGAACGCCTCAAAGATCAATTGCAATTTATCGTCCGGGATGCCGACGCCACTATCGCTGACCGAGAAGGCAACCACAGCGTCGGCGGCATCGAGCCGCGGGTGATCGATCGTCCAGCCGCCCGTCGCCAAACCCAGTTTCAACTGAACCTGGCCCCGCAAGGTGAACTTGAATGCGTTCGACAGCAGATTTTTCAGAATCTGTTGCAGACGGGTCGTATCGGTCAGCATCGTGGGCGGCAGACTGTTGTCCATCACAATCGAGAAATCCAGATTCTTGGCTTGCGCCATGTGACGGAAGGTGCGTTCCACAAATGCCGCCAGCACCGAGAAGCGCGACTCGTTCAATTCCAGCGTCACGGTACCGGACTCTATCTTCGACAAATCCAGAATGTCGTTGATCAGCGTGAGTAGATCGCTGCCCGAACCGTGGATGGTCTTCGCGTATTCGACTTCGTTCGGAGACAGAGTGCGGTTCGGATTGTCACCCAGTTGCTGGGCCAGAATCAGCAAGGAATTCAAGGGCGTGCGCAACTCATGCGACATATTGGCCAGGAATTCCGATTTGTATTTCGACGACAAGGTCAGCTGCGTGGCTTTTTCTTCAAGGGCGAGCTTGGCTTGCTCGACCTCGCGGTTCTTGCGTTCGACCTCGCTGTTTTGTTCCGACAGCAGCCGCGCCTTTTCCGCGAGTTCCTGATTGGTTTGCTGCAACTCATGCGCCAGCGACTGCGACTGCGTCAACAGACTTTCGGTGCGGCTGTTGGCCTCGATGGTATTGAGCACAACGCCGATGGATTCCATCAACTGGTCCAGAAAGCCTAGATGCGTCATGGTGAACCGCTCAAGGGAGGCGATTTCGATCACCGCCATCACATGCTGTTCGAACAGGATCGGCAACACCACGATGTTCGTCGGCGGCGCCGATCCGAGGCCCGACGACACCTGAATGTAATCGCGCGGCACGTTGGTCAGCCAGATGCGGGTCTTTTCCAATGCGCATTGGCCGACCAGGCCCTCGCCCGGCGCGAACGCGACCGGCACATCGCTATTGGGACGATAACCGTAAGTGGCGCTGATCTTCAGTCTCGGATCCCGATCCTGGGTATCCATCATGTAGAACACGCCATGATGCGCCATCACCAGAGGCGCCAGTTCGGACAAAATCAGTTTGGTCACATTATCGAGGTCGCGCTGCCCTTGCAGCAACTGGGTAAAACGCGCCAGATTGGTTTTGAGCCAGTCCTGCTCGGCATTTTTTTGCGTCGTTTCCTTGAGATTGCGGATCATCTCGTTGATGTTGTCTTTCAGGTCGGACACCTCGCCGCGGGCCTTCACCTGAATCGAGCGCGACAGATCTCCACGGGTGACCGCCGTCGCCACCTCGGCGATGGCGCGCACCTGCGTGCTCAGGTTGGCCGCCAGCTGGTTGACGTTTTCGGTCAGATCTTTCCAGGTGCCCGATGCGCCCGGCACGCTCGCCTGCCCGCCCAGCTTCCCTTCCACGCCGACTTCCCGCGCAACCGTGGTCACCTGGTCGGCAAAGACGGCCAGCGTATCCGTCATTTCGTTGATGGTATTGGCCAACGAGGCGATTTCCCCCTGCGCCGCCACGGTCAGCTTTTTCTTCAGATCGCCATTCGCCACTGCGGTCACGACCCCGGCAATCCCCCGCACCTGGGCGGTCAGATTGGCCGCCATGAAATTGACGTTTTCGGTCAGATCCTTCCAGGTGCCGCCGACGCCCTTGACCTGCGCCTGGCCGCCGAGCTTACCCTCGGTGCCCACTTCGCGCGCCACCCGCGTCACCTCGGACGCAAAGGAGCTCAACTGGTCCACCATGACGTTAATGGTGTCCTTGAGCTCGAGAATCTCGCCCTTCACGTCGACCGTGATCTTTTTGGACAGATCGCCGTTGGCGACCGCCGTCGTCACTTCGGCGATATTGCGCACCTGCCCTGTCAGATTCGACGCCATGAAATTGACGTTGTCGGTCAGATCCTTCCATGTACCCGAAGCGCCCGGCACATTGGCCTGCCCGCCCAGACGCCCTTCGGTACCGACCTCGCGCGCCACCCGGGTCACTTCGGACGCAAACGAGCGCAACTGATCCACCATCGTATTGATCGTATCCTTCAACTGAAGAATTTCGCCTCGCACGTCAACCGTGATTTTTTTCGACAAGTCGCCGTTGGCCACCGCCGTTGTCACATCGGCGATGTTGCGCACCTGGGAGGTCAGATTCCCGGCCATCGAATTGACCGAATCGGTCAGATCTTTCCAGGTCCCCGCCACACCCGGCACATTGGCCTGCCCGCCCAGCTTACCTTCGGTACCCACTTCGCGCGCCACGCGCGTGACTTCGGATGCGAACGCACTGAGCTGATCCACCATCACGTTGATGGTGTTCTTCAGTTCCAGAATTTCGCCCTTGACGTCGGCGGTGATTTTTTTGGACAGATCGCCATTGGCGACCGCCGTGGTCACTTCGGCGATGTTACGCACCTGGCCCGTCAAATTGGACGCCATGAAGTTGACGTTGTCGGTCAGATCCTTCCAGGTGCCGCCGACGCCCTTGACCTGCGCCTGTCCGCCGAGTTTTCCTTCGGTTCCCACCTCGCGCGCCACCCGCGTCACTTCCGAAGCAAAGGAACTCAACTGATCCACCATCACGTTGATGGTATTTTTGAGTTCCAGAATCTCGCCTTTCACGTCCACCGTGATTTTCTTGGACAGATCGCCGTCGGCGACCGCCGTCGTCACTTCCGCGATATTGCGCACCTGGCCGGTCAGATTGCCGGCCATCGAATTGACGGAGTCGGTCAGGTCCTTCCACGTGCCGGCCACGCCCGGCACATTGGCCTGGCCGCCCAATTCGCCTTCCGTTCCCACTTCGCGCGCGACACGCGTGACCTCGGACGCGAATGAGCTCAACTGGTCGACCATCACGTTGATCGTGTTCTTCAATTCCAGAATTTCGCCTTTGGCGTCGGCGGTAATTTTCTTGGACAAGTCGCCGTTGGCGACCGCTGTTGTCACATCGGCGATGTTGCGCACCTGGCCGGTCA
>JAQGLY010000093.1 GCA_028292625.1 Herbaspirillum sp.
TCCGCCTGCTTCAAGATGTTGATGATCTGACTTTCCGTATAGCGTGATGTCTTCATGTAAAACTTCCTCAAAATCTCATTTAAGAAAATTCTACTTTCAACTGATGCTTTTTTGTGGGGGGATTACCGAGTAAAGGACAGTCCATTTATATCGTTAAAATTAATGGAACCGAATATTTAAAAACAGTCGATAACGGTAAAACGGTAGATAATTTGGACGACCTGCCGGAATTCTAAAGATTTTCAAAACTAGCTGGATCAACTTGTGAGAGCGCGATCCGGCTTCTTTAAATTGTCCCAAGTATCGGCGGTTAAAGGCGTCACCGGCCGCAGGCCTAATGTGGTTGGTTTCGGCAACCCATTAAAAAATCGATATTTTTTAAATAGGAAAAACATGTCAAACCACATTAACCCCGGACCAAAGCCAAAACGAGAAGATGGTAAAGATGACCAAAGGCATCATGTAAACCCACCAACTAAACCGAAGCATCCAACGCTTCCAGTACATAAACCTCCAAAGAAATCGTAAGCCGGGGCCTAATGTAGGCAGGGGAGAATAGTGGATTCAGTTCCGATCCTCCCCACATAGGTCAAACGTCACTTTTTGATAGCGGCATGGCCAGACCGTGACGGATTGTCTACGTAGACTGCAACGCGCAATCATGCTGAATGGCTTAAATCGAACGTTGGGGCGAAGGCAATACATGTCGATTTTACGACCAATATCCGCCTATGGGTGTTAAGGGCATAGCCCGTATGCCACCAAACGCGCCGCGAAGCGCGAATGGCAGAAATCCTTGAACATCTCAAGGTAGTAAGCAAAGGACTAGCGGACAATTATTGCGTTGCGTAGAGATGACTCACACATACACCACAAACATTGCGCCCCGATTCAGCGGCCATTACCCGCGCCTTCGACGCGTCACACATAAAGGCATCCGCTGCGCATTTTGATTTAAGCAACTTCTTGCATACTGACACGGATGCACACATGTTAGCGTCCTTATCCGAGTCCGTTTCGAACAGATGATATTCATCTGTTTCCATGTTTTTCCTGAATGTATACGATCTCATACTCTCTCCTGAAATAGTGACGACGGCATAAATTTACCGCACACGCAATTTCATTTGAATAGTCGACTTCGAACAAGCTTGCAAATACTGATTTCCCGTTCAGATAACGACGAATTACGATTAAGAAAAAAAAGTCGTGGTTAGTCCAGGTCAGACTGCAGAACAGTTTCATAGTCTTGACCGCCGTAAAACACGCCAATAATGGATACCAGATCCGAGTCCACCGCGAAAGCGATCACCGTCCGCGTCTTGTAGTTTGTGATATGTAAGCCAGGGCGAATATCATCACGACAGGTGCCGCGATGCGGGAAGTCCCGCAAGCCTTCGCAATACGTGACGATTGCATTGGTATACCGCTGAGCGATTTCTGGCGAAGCAGTGACCGCAATGTAGCGATAGAGCGCCGCTAGCTGTTCCTGTGCTTCTGGTGTGAAAATGACGGCATACTGCATTACGCTTTTGCACGGGCCTTTTTGTGTTCGGCCGCTAATGTCGCCCGTATCTGGTCGGCCGTAACGGCACGTGTTGGGTCAGCTTTCAAGGCGTCATAGGCCGGCCCCACTTCTTGTCGTAACCAATTATCCATAGCACGATCACGGGCCATCAAGGCACGCAGCCCATCCCGGATAACTTCGCTTTCGGTGGCGTACTCACCGGCTGCGACTTTAGTTCTAATAACGTCCGCCATCTCATTCGGCAAAGTGATGCTGAATTGCTGGGTTGTGCGCACAATAACCTCGCAGGGATTAAATAGGATTTAATCCTACCCCATCTATGACTTTCGCGCCAGCCCCGTGCATTCTTACATTCGGATTAGACATGCAAGGCTCGTTTTGCGATTATGAGCACAAACGATACGCTGGCAAATCGCGACCGACCGGCGTTCGCCTCCTAAAATCTGCGCTACATATCTTAAATTGTCTCAATAATTTCTAATATTTGTCTCGTCAACTTCTGGATGAATATGCACTAAATCAGGCGCTTTATCTCGTTAACTCCTGATCGTTCACAGCTACGCTTAATCATCTTGCCTAGACGCGTCAATAAGCGGCGATAACGCCTCTGAACAATCCGCTATCCGGGAAATTTCTATATTGATGCGAATCGATGCCCGGGTCTGCGGCGTCTCACGCCCAATCGATAGGCGTTTTTTCTTTTGAAACCAGATATCCGTTCGTCCGCGAAAACGGTTTGCTTCCGAAAAATCCCTTGTGTGCCGAAAACGGCGAAGGGTGCGGCGACGTGATGACGAAGTGTTTTGCGGAGTCGATAAACGCCTTCTTCGACATCGCGTAGCTGCCCCAAAGGATGAATACCAGGTTGTCGCGTTGTTCCGAAAGCCGCTTGATCGCGCTGTCGGTGAAGGTTTCCCAGCCTTTTCCGGCATGCGATCCGGCTTCGCGCGCCCGGACCGTCAATACGCTGTTGAGCAGGAATACGCCCTGCCCGGCCCAGTCCGAGAGATCGGTTTTGCTGCGCGTCACGCCAAGATCGTTACCGATCTCCTGGAAGATATTTTGCAGGCTCGGTTGCGGCCGATTACCGTCGGGAACGGAAAAGCACAGGCCCATTGCCGCGCCCGGCGTATGGTAGGGATCCTGCCCAAGGATGACGGCTTTCACGTCATTGAATGGCGTCAGCTCGAAGGCGCGGAAAATGTTCTTTCCCTGGGGGCAGCACAGCCCGGCGGCATATTCGGATTTGACGAAGGCAGTCAATTTTTCCCAGTACGGCTTTTCGAATTCCGACTGAAGCTGTTTCTTCCAGGAGGCTTCGATGCGCACTGTCATCGCTACAACACCATTTTTACCATCGGGTGCGCCGACAGTTCGCGATACAGATTATCCAGTTGTTCGCGATCGATCGCCAGTACCGTCACCGTCAGACCCAGATAGGTGCCTTTCGAAGACGGCCGCATTTCCATTTTTCCGGCGTCGAAGGTCGGATCGTGGCGCAATACCAGATCGATGATGGTCTGCGCGAAATCGTCGTGCATCAAGCCCATGATCTTGATCGGAAATTTGCTGGGATACTCGATCAGGCTTTGTTCCGGGGGTATTTCGGGAAATAGCGGGGTATCGGTCATGGCGGCCATCCAGTGTATTTAAGCGACGCTATTTTACGCCTATTAAATTGACGAGCGCCGCTCCGTTCCCCGCGCCCCGTTCCGCCGACGAATTAAAATCCGTCAGGCATTTTTGGCCGCCTGGTATGCCGCGTACAGTTTTGCATACACGGGCCCCGGCACGCCGCCGCCTATGACCTGTTCGTCCAGCGTGACCACCGGCAGAATTTCCTTGGACGCCGACGACAGCATCACCTCGTCGGCTTCGAACACTTCGTGGCGGGCGATCTTTCGTGCTTGGAATGCGATACCGCCGGCAGCGCACAACTCTTCGATCAGACCATAACGTATGCCCTCCAGAATCAGATTGTCCTTCGGCGGCGCCATCAGCGTGCCGTCTTTCACGATCCACACGTTCGACGAGGACGCCTCGGTCAGATAGCCGTCGCGGAATTGAATCGCTTCGGTCACCTGGCTTTCCGCCGCATGCTGCGCGGCCAGCACATTGCCCAGCAGCGAAATCGATTTGATTTCGCAGCGCAGCCAGCGCTTGTCGTCCATACTCACGCAGGCGACGCCTTTGGCGCGCACGGCGGCGCTCGGCAATACCATCGGATTGACCATCATGAAAACGGTCGGCGTCGCGTCGGACGGAAATGCATGCGCCCGCTTGGCCACGCCGCGGGTGACCTGGATATACACCATTCGGTCGGCCATCTCGCCGGCCGGGTTGGCGTCGAGAATATTTTGAATCAATGCATTCCATTGCGCGACATCATGCGGATTCGGAATGCCGATGCTGTCCAGGCTGCGGAAAAGACGCGCCAGATGTTCCTTGCCACGAAACGGTTTGGCGCCGTAAACCGGAATGACCTCGTAAATGCCGTCGCCGAAAATAAAGCCCCGATCGAGCACCGGCACCATTGCTTGGGAAATCGGCGTTATTGCGCCGTTCAGATACACCAAAGGATCATCAATCATAATGTGGCATTCGCTAAGGTTAGGAGCTTCGAAGAAGCTAGGCCTCGATTGTTGCATAATCGATCCCTTCCGGTTATGCAAAAAAAGAATGCACGGCCTGCCTTATCGTGGTATCCGATTTGTCTGGAGATTTTTTATGTTCCGATTGTTTGAAAAATTACTGCCTCCCTTTCCGGATGCGCTGTTCAAACCGCCGCCGGCGACATTACTGCCGTTCATCTGGAGCTGCACCAGGGGTGTGCGCAAATACATCGTCGCGATGACGCTGTTTACGGCGGCTATCGGCGCCTTCGAGGCGCTGTTGTTCGCCGCGATGGGCCGCATCGTCGACCTGCTGAGCAAATCTCAACCGGCGCTGCTCTGGTCGCAGCATCAAAACGCATTGCTGGCGCTGGCGGCGATACTGATCGGCAGCGTGGTGCTGGTCGCGTTGCAGACCATGTTCAAGCATCAGGTGCTGGCCGGTAATTTCCCTATGATGCTGCGCTGGAATTTTCACCGCCTGATGCTCAATCAAAGCATGGGCTTCTATCAGGACGAATTCGCAGGCCGCATCGCCGCCAAGGTGATGCAAACCGCGCTGGCCGTGCGCGACATCTTCATGGTCGTCGGCGATATCCTGGTTTTCGTGGTCATCTACATCGTGACCATGGTGGCGGTGGTCGGCAGTTTCAACGTCTGGATGCTGCTGCCGTTTCTGACCTGGATCGCAGCCTATATCGCGGCGCTGATTTTCTTTGTGCCACGCCTGACGGAAACCGCGCGCTCGCAGGCCGACGGCCGATCGCTGATGACCGGCCGCATCACCGATGCCTATACCAATATTTCAACCGTCAAACTGTTTTCGCATGCCGGCCGCGAAGCCGCTTATGCGCGCAGCGCGATGCAGGATTTCCTGCGCCCGGTATATGGCCAGATGCGCCTGGTCAGCGGCTTTGAAATCGTCAATCATCTGCTGGGCATGCTGTTGATCGGCAGCGCCGCCGGTGTCTCTCTGTGGCTGTGGACCAAGGGTGCGCTGGGCATCGGCGCGGTGGCCGCGGCTACCGCGATGTCCTTGCGCCTGAACGGCATTTCGCATTGGGCGATGTGGGAAATGGCGACCTTGTTCGAACAGATCGGCACTGTGCAGGACGGCATCAATACGCTGTCCCAGGCGCACGACGTGCGTGATCGCGGCGATGCGCCGGCGCTTAAGGTCAAACAGGGCGAAATCCGCTTCGAAGACGTGACCTTCGCATACGAAGGCAAAGCGCCTGTCATCGAGCGTTTGTCGCTGACCATCCGGCCTGGCGAGAAGATCGGGCTGGTCGGGCGCTCCGGCGCCGGCAAATCGACGCTCACCAATATACTGCTGCGCTTCTACGATCTCGAACAAGGCCGCATCATGATCGACGGCCAGGACATCGCGCACGTCACGCAGGAAAGCCTGCGCGAGCATATCGGCATGGTGACGCAGGACACTTCCCTATTGCATCGTTCCGTGCGGGACAACATTCTGTATGGCCGTCCCGACGCCAGCGACAGCGATATGCATGCGGCCGCCGCGCGCGCGCAAGCGGATGTTTTTATTGCGTCGTTATCCGATATGCGCGGCCGCAAAGGCTATGACGCGCATGTCGGCGAACGCGGCGTCAAACTGTCCGGCGGCCAGCGGCAGCGCATCGCGATTGCTCGCGTCATGCTGAAGGACGCGCCGATTCTGCTGCTCGACGAAGCGACCAGCGCGCTGGATTCGGAAGTGGAAGCGGCGATTCAAGCGAGCCTGTATCAACTGATGGAAGGCAAGACCGTGCTGGCGATCGCGCATCGGCTGTCGACGATCGCCGCGATGGACCGGCTGGTGGTGCTGGATGAGGGCAAAATCGTGGAACAGGGATCGCATGCGGAGTTGCTGGCGCATGGCGGTTTGTATATGCGCTTGTGGGCGCATCAAAGCGGTGGATTTTTGGGTGAGGAAGTCGACGATGTGGAGGAGTTGGCGCGGGCTTGATGCGGCGGATGCGGAATTTTCTCGAATTTTGAGCTTAGAGCGCTTCCTTCGATACGCCGCTAAAGCGGCTACTCAGGACGAACGGTGCTTCTTTTAAATTTCCACAAAAACTCCGTTCGTCTGAGTAGCCGCTGGCGGCGTATCGAAGGAAGCGCTCAGTCTTAAACCTCCGCCCGCAATCGCGCAATCACCCCATCCAGCGCATCCAGATCCGCGAAGTTGATAATCAGCTGTCCCCTATTGCGCGCCCCGGTTTTCACCGTCACCTGCGTCGCCAGCAAATCGGACAGCTCTTCTTCCAGTCTTGCGATATCGCGCGATTTTTCCTTCTGTCCGCCGCCGTCACGCGACTTGGTGCCGGCCGATTGCTCCGCGATCGTGCGCGTGACCAGCTTTTCCGCTTCTCTTACCGACATGCGCTTGGCCACGATCTGATTGGCCAGCGTGATCTGGTTGCCGGCATCGACCGCCAGCAGCGCACGCGCATGCCCCATATCGATATCGCCGGCCATCAGCATGGTCTGCACCGGCTTGGTCAGATTGATCAGGCGCAGCAGATTGGACACCGCGCTGCGCGAACGGCTGACTGCCAGCGCCGCCTGTTCGTGCGTGAAATTGAATTCCTGCAGCAGGCGATGTATGCCCTGCGCTTCTTCCAGCGGATTCAGATCTTCGCGCTGCAGGTTTTCGATCAGCGCGATCGCCGCGGTTCTTTGGTCGTCGGCTTCGGTAACGATCACCGGCACGATATCCAGGCCGGCCAGTTTGGCGGCGCGAAAGCGGCGCTCGCCGGCGATGATTTCATAGCGCGCCGCGCCATTGGCCGACACCACCGCACGCACCAGCAGCGGTTGCAATACCCCCTGCTCCCGTATCGAATCGGCCAGTTCGTTCAACGCGCCCTCGTCCATGCGCGTGCGCGGCTGATACTTGCCGGCTTGCAGGTCGTCGATCGATATCGCGCACATGGTGCCGGGCGCATTATTCGCCAGTTCCGTGATGTCGCTGGAGCCGCCCAACAATGCTTCCAGACCGCGGCCGAGACCCTTCGATTTTTTTGTCGCCATAATATTTCCTACAATGTTTTGATGCGTTCGACCATTTCGGCGCCGAACGCGATATATGCCTGCGCACCCTTGGACGGCGCGTCGAAATTGACGCCCGGGATGCCGTACGACGGCGCTTCGGCCAATCGTACGTTGCGCGGGATGACGGTCTTGAATACCTTGTCGCCGAAGTGCTGCTCCAACTGCGCCGATACCTGTTGCGACAGCGTCATGCGCGGATCGAACATGACCCGCAACAAGCCGATGATTTTCAGATCCGGATTCAGTTTGGCGTGCACTTTCTTGATGGTGTTGACCAGGTCGGACAAGCCTTCCAGCGCGTAATATTCGCACTGCATCGGAATGATCACGCCGTGGGCCGCGCACAGTCCGTTAAGGGTCAGCAGGGACAGCGCCGGCGGACAATCGATCAGGATGAAATCGTATTCGTCGGCCACCTGCGCAAACGCCAGCTTCAGCCGTTTCTCGCGATTGTCGAGCTCCACCATTTCGACTTCGGCCCCGGCCAGTTCACGATTGGCCGGCAACACGTCGAACTGCCCGGCTTCCGAACGCTGCCGTACGCTGCCGATATCGGACAGACCCAGCAGGACTTCATAAATCGAGGCCTTCAGCTCGGCCTTATTGACGCCGGCGCCCATCGTCGCATTCCCCTGGGGATCCAGATCGGTCAGCAATACGCGCTGACCGATCTGCGCCAGACCGGCTGCGAGATTAACCGCCGTAGTGGTTTTGCCGACGCCCCCTTTTTGATTTGCGATACAGAATATTTTTGCCATAGTTTGCCGGTTGTCGTTATTAGTTGGGCGAGCGTCGCTCATTGCGGTGTTTTGACCAGTTTCGCGGTATCGAAGCCTTGCTTGGTGGCGTTGTCGACCAGGTTTTCGTAGACGGCATTGGACAGTTTCGGCGTACGCGACAGGATCCACAGGTGATCGCGATCGGGTGTGCCTACCGTCGCCACCGTATAAGCGTCATCGCGTTCGATGATCCAGTAATCGCCCCAGACCATCGGCAACCACGATAGCCAGGATGGCGCGAATCTGACTTGCAATTTGGCGTTGCTCGTCTTATCGATGACTTTCGCTTCGCCCACTGCGACCTCGAACACGCCGGCGGCGGTCTTGCAACGATTGGCCACTTCGATTTTGCCGTCTTCGATTAAACGGTAATCGGCGGAGGTTTCGCGCACACACTGCTTTTGAAATCTGTTCGGAAATTTGGCGATTTCATACCAGCGTCCGAGATAGCGCGGCAGATCGACGGAAGCGGCTGTCCGGACCTCCTGCGCCAGCGCCGGCATCGCCGCCTGGAGCAGTATCACGGCCCCGGTGGCAAGCCCCAAGCGCTGCATGAAGCCGCAAGCCGGTCGATGCGGTAAGGCTTTCATAGCGTTCTTTCGATAAAGACAAGGTGACGTTCCGCCTGTAATTGCGGCACCGCCAGCGGCCGAATTTCGCGCACTGTCCAGCCGCCCGGCAAACGTTCGATTTCGTGATTGGGCGCAATACCTTTCATCGCAATATATTGGCCGCCCGGCGCCAGCAAATGCTGCGACCATTCGATGAAATCGCCGAGCTCGGCGAAGGCGCGCGAAGTAATGGCGTCGAATGCCCGCTGCTGGGGTAGTTGCTTTAATTGCAATTGTTCGACCCGCGCGGTATAGACCAAAACATTGCTTAATTGCAACTCGGCTTTTACCTGGGTCAGAAAAGCGGTTTTTTTATGGACCGTATCGATCATCGACACCTGCATTTCCGGCTGCGCTTCCGCCGCCCAGATCGCCAGTACGATGCCGGGCAAACCGCCGCCGGCGCCGACGTCCAGCACATTGCGCATGCCGGCAAAGGCCGACACCGCGGCCAACGAATCCAGCAAATGGTGCGTCACCATCTGCCCTGGGTCGCGCAGAGCGGTCAAATTGTAGACTTTATTCCACTTCGAAAGCAGTGCCAGATATCCCAGCAATTTCTCATGCTGATTTTCGCTCAGGCTCAAACCCAGGCTTTCCACCCCGGTTCTGAGTTCCCGCGTCAGATTATCCTGTATCGTGACATCGTTCATTCAAGCCGCCTGATCGCCATGCTCAGCGGCGCGTTTCAGATTGCCCTTTTTCAGATGGACCAGCAGCAGCGACAAGGCGGCCGGCGTAATACCGGAGATCCGTGACGCTTGCCCCAGCGTTTCGGGCTTATGTTTATTCAGTTTCTGCCGCGCTTCAATCGATAGCGCCTGCACTTCCATGTAGTCCAGATCGGCGGGCAGGGGCAGATTTTCGTTGCCTTCATGCCGCTCGATTTCCTTGGCCTGGCGGTCGATGTAACCGGCGTATTTCAATTGAATCTGCAATTGCTCTTTCACCGCTTCTTCATCGACGCCCGGCCCGGCCAGATCCTGACCGTCGATGCCTTTGAGCGTCATCAAGTGATCGTAATCGACATTCGGACGCGCGAGCAGATCGGACAGCGTATATTCCCGCTCAATCGGTTTACCCAATACGCGCTCGGCCTCGGCGGCCCCGAGAATCCGCGGATTGACCCAGGTACTTTTCAGCCGTTGCAATTCCTTGGCGACCGCTTCCCGCTTACGTTCGAATGCGGCCCATTGCGCATCGCCTACGCAACCCAGCGCGCGGCCGATTTCCGTCAAACGCATATCCGCATTGTCTTCGCGCAGGCTCAAGCGATATTCGGCGCGGCTGGTGAACATGCGATACGGTTCCTGCACGCCTTGCGTAATCAGATCGTCCACCAGCACACCCAGGTAAGCCTGATCGCGCCCAGGCGTCCAGGCATCCCGCTCCTGGGTCTGCAATGCGGCATTCAGGCCCGCCAGCATACCTTGCGCGGCGGCTTCTTCGTAACCCGTGGTGCCGTTGATTTGGCCGGCAAAAAACAGACCTTTTATCTGCTTGGTTTCCAATGACGCCTTCAATCCGCGCGGATCGAAATAATCGTATTCGATCGCATAGCCGGGACGCAGAATATGCGCATTCTCCATCCCGGTCATGGAACGGACCAGATCCAATTGCACGTCGAAAGGCAGACTGGTTGAAATGCCGTTCGGATAATATTCGTTGGTCGTCAACCCTTCTGGCTCCAGAAATATCTGGTGCGAATCCTTGCCGGCAAAGCGGTGAATTTTATCCTCGATCGATGGGCAATAACGCGGCCCTACCCCTTCGATGACGCCGGTGTACATCGGACTGCGATCCAGCCCGGCGCGGATGATATCGTGGGTTTTTTGATTGGTATGTGTAATGAAGCAGGACATCTGGCGCGGATGCATCGCGGTCGATCCCATTACCGAAAACACAGGTACTGGATCCAAGTCGCCCGGCTGTTCCTGCATGACGGAAAAATCGATAGACCGGCCATCGATGCGCGGCGGCGTACCGGTTTTCAAACGGCCTTGCGGCAGCTTCAATTCCTTCAAACGAACGGACAAGGAAATCGCAGGCGGATCGCCGGCCCGGCCGGCAGAGTAATTATTCAAACCGACATGGATTTTCCCATCGAGGAAAGTGCCTGCCGTCAATACCACCGCCCTACCCGCAAACTTGATTCCGGCCTGGGTCACAGCGCCGATCACCCTGTCGCCTTCGACCATCAAATCGTCGACCGCTTGTTGAAATAGCCAAAGATTAGGCTGATTTTCCAGACGGGAGCGGATCGCTTGCTTGTACAAAATCCTGTCAGCCTGTGCACGCGTCGCCCGAACCGCAGGTCCCTTGGAGGAATTCAGAATACGAAACTGAATACCCGCCTCATCGGTAGCAATCGCCATCGCGCCGCCCATTGCGTCGACTTCCTTAACCAAATGCCCTTTGCCAATCCCCCCAATAGAAGGATTGCAGGACATCTGACCCAAAGTTTCGATGTTATGAGAAAGCAGTAATGTTTTTTGCCCCATGCGAGCAGCCGCCAGCGCGGCCTCGGTTCCGGCATGACCTCCGCCAACAACAATCACATCGAATTCTGTGGGAAATAACATGATGCACGCTCTGACTGACTTAAAGGGAAGAGGCGTGATTATAAAGTCTTTTATAAGCAGGCCGGTAATACAAGTTGCTTATTGTGTTTCACGTGAAACAAAGCGTGCGCTTTAAATTCAACGCCAAAACCTCATCATTGTTTCACGTGAAACAGTCTCAACTAAAGAATGCGTCATAACCAGTTTTGATGATCAGCACCAAGACCACTACTAAAAATAATTTACGGACAAATCCGCTTCCATGACGAATCGCCAAGCGGCTGCCAACTGTGGAGCCGACAATATTAAACACCGCCATTATCAAACCCAACTGCCAAATAATGTGCCCACTTGCGCCAAACCAAATCAAGGCGCCAAGATTCGTCGCCACGTTCACCACCTTGGATACTGCCGAGGCGGACAAGAAGCTGAACCCGAAAACACGAACAAACAGAAACACCAGAAAACTTCCTGTGCCCGGTCCAAACACACCATCATAAAAACCTATCCCGCTCCCAATCAAAATAGCGATAACCGTATTCTTCGCGCCAGAATGCCGTGGCAAATGATGCTGCCCCAAGTCTTTTTTCTTCAAGGTATATAGCGCGACAAAAATCAGTACGAACGGCAAGATCTTGCGGACCAGATCGGTAGGTATATGGGTAACGGTCCATGCGCCGGCAAATGAAAGTAAAAACGCGGCGAATGCAGCAGGTATCGCGGCACTCCATTCAACCTTTATCCTTTTGGCAAAGGTCAGTGCCGCAGCGGAGGTGCCGAATACACCGGCCACCTTATTAGTCCCGAACAAAGTCGCAGGCGTCATATTGGGAAATACGCTGAATAAGGTGGGGACCAGAATCAAGCCTCCTCCTCCAACCACTGCATCGATCAAACCGGCCAGGAACGCCCCCGCGCATAAAATCAAATAATCGAACATAAATAAATTCAGCAGTAAAAAGATTCTTAACTAACAGACAATAAATAAGCCGGGACCGGCCCGGCTTTGCTTAACTTGGCGAAAAATCAGCTTAAAAGTGGAATAATTTTATGGCTGGCCTTTGCGCCGCCTATTATCGCGCCCGGCCATGGAAGCCGCCGCTCTTTTCGCACTTCCCTTAGAAAATTATTCAATCGGCTTACCGGCGTCGGACAACATCGAAAGCGCCGCCTTTTCAGCAATCATGACAATCGGCGAATTGGTATTGCCCGAGGTAATTGCCGGCATGATCGAACCGTCCACCACCCGCAATCCCTTCACGCCGAATACACGCAATTCGCTGTCGACCACCGCGGAAGCATCGTCGGGGCGCCCCATTTTGCATGTCCCTACCGGATGGAAAATGGTGGTGCCGATTTCTCCGGCGGCCCTCACCAATTCTTCTTCACTCTGAAATTGCGGTCCAGGCTTGATTTCCTCCGGGGAATACCTCTGCAGCGCCGGTGCTGCCACGATCTTGCGTGTCAATCGTATCGATTCCGCCGCTATCCGCCGGTCGGCTTCGGTGGACAGATAATTCAAGGTGATTTTGGGTGCGGCAAACGGATCGCCGTCCCCGATACGGACGTAGCCACGCGATGTGGGTCTTACATTACAAACGCTCGCCGTAAATGCAGGATAGGTATGCAGCGGCTCGCCGAATTTATCCAGCGACAAGGGCTGCACATGATATTGAAGATTCGGCGTCGCTTGCGCCGCGTCCGATTTGGCAAACGCACCCAGTTGCGACGGCGCCATCGACATCGGGCCGCTTTGCATCAGTGCATATTCAATGCCGATACGCGCTTTGCCGATCCAATTGCGCGTCATCATATTCAAGGTTTTCACGCCTTTGACCTGAAACGACATCCGAATCTGCAAATGATCCTGCAAATTTTCGCCGACCCCGGGCAAGTTGCGAACCAGCGGCACATTATATTTTTGCAATAAGGCGCCTGGACCGATTCCCGACAATTGCAAAATTTGCGGTGAACCGATAGTTCCTGCCGCGAGTACGGTTTCCCTATCCGCTTCCGCAAACCATTCTTTACTGCCGCCAAAAAATTCCACGCCAGTGCATACCGTCTCGCCATTGGCGCCGGTCGCGGTCCGCAGCCGTTTTACGTGGCATCCGGTCATGATTTCCAGATTGCTGCGTTTTGCCGCTATTTTCAAAAACGCCTTGCTCGCATTCCAGCGGATACCGCGCTTTTGAGTGACATCGAAATAACCGCAACCTTCATTGTCCCCGCGGTTGAAATCATCCTTATTCGGAATGCCTGTCTCGGCAGCCGCTTGGCGAAACGCATCCAGAATATCCCAAGATAAGCGCTGCTTTTCCACCCTCAATTCGCCGCCGCTCCCATGAAACGCATCTGCCCCCTTATAAAAATCCTCGCTCTTTTTAAACAACGGCAATACATTCTCCCAGGACCAGCTCTCATCGTCGGTCAAATCGGCCCATTTCCGGTAATCCTGTGTCTGTCCACGCATATAGATCATGCCGTTGATCGAAGAACTGCCGCCCAGAACTTTGCCGCGTGGATAAATTAGGCTCCGATTATTCAAACCGCTATCGATTTCAGTTTTGAATAACCAATCGGTACGTGGATTATTGATGCAATACAAATAGCCAACTGGAATGTGAATCCACAGGTAATCGTCTTTACCGCCTGCCTCGATCAACAGCACCTGGTTCGAAGGGTTTCGTGTCAATCGATTCGCCAGCACGCAGCCGGCTGTCCCTGCACCAATAATGATGTAATCGTACTTTCCTGCGAATTCCATTGTTGGTCTCCGTATCTAATTATTTTGAAAACATGCAATCGATGCTTCTATCTTACATAAAACAATATATATAAATAGTAATAGTAGTTAACGGGGCGATTTTCTGTGGATAAGTCGCTATTCCCGTTTTATTTCAAAGGCTTGCAAGATTCATAAACGCTTGGCAAGCGCTGTATGAAAAAAGAACAGTATGGGGATGAAAAATTTTTCATTGTTGGAATGGTAGTTATCCCAAAAGTATTCGCTCCTTATCCAAAGACTTATCCACAAGCGGTTTTGTTTTTTAAATCGGTTTTGAATTTCAGGTTTTCAAGTTCTTATATTTCTTAATAGCAATGTATATATATAAATAGTAGTAATAGTAAAGGGAAGCGTTTTCTGTGGATAAGTCATAAAAACCTCATGTAAACAAGCGCTTAAGATTTGAATAAACGCTTGGCAAAACCTGTATCGTTTTCTGAGCGTCTGTGGATAGATTTCGGGTCCGTGAAAACGGCGGCTCTTATGCCCACTTTATTCAATACTTATCAACAGTCTTATCAACATTTAGCCGTGATTCTCGCGGGAAAAGGCCCAGCAACGGTAAAGACGCAAAAAAAAACGTCTGAGGTTTTAAGCCTCAGACGCTTCTCTATCGAACTATGGGACCCGGTTCGTATTTCAAACAAACTCGACAGTAATCGGCCGCGCTTATTTCAAACTGATCCGGCCGAATTGATCGTGCGTCGTCGCGATCAAATGCGCGCGCAGCCATTTGTGCGCCGGATTACGCGCGTCACGCTCGTGCCACAACATGTCGACATGCTCGTCAGGGGTTTGGAACGGCAGCTCCTTGACGATCAATGCCTCCGTCATCCCCGTAGCGGCGATCAGATGGCGCGGCAGCACCGTAATCAGGTCCGAGCTGGCTACCACCCGCCCGGCGGTAAAAAACTGGTTCACGGTCAGCAGAATGCGCCGTTCGCGATTCAGGCTGGTCAAGACGTCGTCGATCACCGCGTGCGGTTTGCCGGACAGGCTGACCAACAAGTGATCCGCTGCACAATAGGTGTCCAGCGACAACTCCTGATCGGCCAGCGGATGGTTTTTGTGCATGACGCACACATATTGCCCGGTATATAAGCGCTCATGGCTGATTTGCGATTTCGCCATTCCCGCGCCGTCGGCAAGCTGCGCCGTCACGCCCGGGAAAAAGCCGATCGCGAGGTCGATATCGCCGCGCAGCAGCATCGAGCGCGGATCGCGCGTCGTCAGCGGCATCATCCGTACTTTCATCCGCGGCGCATCGCTCATGATCGAACGGATCAGTGACGGCAGCCACAATGCCGCGGTAGCGTCGACCATTGCCATCCGGAAAGTGGTTTGCGCTTTCGATACGTCGAATGATTCCGGCGTAATCGCGGCTTCCAGCTCGGATAGCGCCTTGCGCACCGTCGGCCATAATTCTTCCGCGCGCGAAGTGGGACGAACGCCGTGGGCCGTCCGAATCACCAATTCATCGCCCAGCGTATCGCGCAGACGTTTAAGCGCATTCGATACGGCCGGCTGAGTCATCGCCAACAAATTGGACGCGCGCGTCAAGTTTTGTTCGGTCATGATCGCGTCGAAGACGCGCAACAAATTCAGATCCAGGGTCAAAAAGCTCATTTTTATCTCTTATGAGAATTGATAATCATATTTTTGAATCGGATAACTGGTATCGCGAAAGGAAATTGGAATTGTCCGGAGCGGGTAACTATACTGCAATGCAACAACGATACTCTCCGGAGGAAGCACCATGAATGCCGTTACTGCAGATTTCTCAAAAACCAATGGTCGCCGGGTTTCCCGGAAACTGGTGGCAGCGCTGCGTGCCCTGGCCGACTATTTCGAAACCAGAGCCGCCGAAAAGGCTCAGGCCAGGCAAAGACTCGAAGATACCCGTTCCATCGCATGTCTGATCGACAAATATGAAGTCATGCAGCCGAATCTGGCGACAGAGCTTCGTTTTATTGCGTCGCGTAACTAAACCCGCCAAGCTACTGCCGCTCCGCTGCATTGAGCGCTGGGTTGGCAGCAGTTATCACCGAATTTTATCGCAAGTTATTACCGTAGCTTAACTCGATTTTTTATCTATACAAAAAAATCATGTCTTTTATGTCATTTTTCGCACCAATCGAATCGGCTCTTCCGGCGGTGGAAGGGATGCTCAGCACCGCTGCGACGCTGCTGCGGCCGGCTCTCGGTATCGGTGCGGCTGTGACGGTGGGCGTGTTGTTTCGTCCCTTATTTGTCGGTTTATGGCAAACGCTGGTCATTATCGTCAAACCGCGTGAAACGCTGGAACAGCGGCTGGAACGTCGTCGCTATAAAAGCGCCCTGCTATTAAACCGTCTGGCCGATGAGAACAGTCTGCGTCAGCCGAACCTCGCAGCCGAACTGCGTAATTTCGCCTCCAGGGATTAGGATCAGCCCGCAAATACGCGCAATGCTCCACCTATCGCCGACCGAATGACCCACTGCCCCGAGAATTCCACTGCGGGGCATTTTATTTTCAATGGTCATCAGCAATATTTCTTTGTAAGCTGACTTCCGCGTGATACCGTAACAGTCATCCTATCCATTACAGCCTGATCGCTTCGTCCCCGCCATGTGCCAGCTGCTCGGAATGAACTGCAATGTTCCAACCGATATCATTTTCAGCTTTACCGGGTTTTCTACGCGTGCCGGCATCACCGATCATCACAGCGACGGCTGGGGCATCGCCTTCTTCGAAGGCTCCGGCGTACGGCATTTTGTGGATTACCAGGCGGCGACCTCATCGCCGGTGGCCGAGCTGATCAAACAATGCCCGATCAAATCGCAACATGTGATCGCCCATATCCGCAAAGCGACCCAGGGCCGCGTCTCGCTGGCCAACTGCCATCCATTTGTGCGAGAGCTATGGGGGCGTTATTGGGTATTCGCGCATAACGGCGATCTGAAAAACTTCCAGCCGGAGCTGAACGGCCCCTATCGGCCGGTCGGCACCACCGACAGCGAATGGGCGTTCTGCTATTTGATGCAAGAGCTGCGTGAGCGGTTCGGCGACACAGTGCCGCCGCTGGACGCGCTCACCGACGCGCTGCAGGAACTGACCGCCTATATCGCCGGCCATGGCGCCTTCAACATGCTGCTGTCCGACGGCTCCGCGCTGTTCGCGCACTGTTCCACAAATCTCTACTACATTGTGCGGCAATACCCGTTTGCGTCGGCCACCTTGTCCGACAGCGATTTGAGCATCGATTTTTCGCAGGTCACCACGACGGACGATCGTGTGGCGATCATCGTCACGCAACCGTTGACCGACAACGAAACCTGGACGCAATTTGCCGCCGGGGAACTCAAGGTCTTCGTGGACGGATCTCCGCAAATCAGCCTGATTCACCCAGCCGCAGCCGCGCCGACCGCT
>JAQGLY010000075.1 GCA_028292625.1 Herbaspirillum sp.
CCGGTTTTGACATTGTTTCCGGCGGCGAATTGCTGCGGGTGATTGCCGCCGGCGGCGATCCGCGCAAAGTGATCTTTTCGGGCGTGGGCAAAGGCCGCGATGAAATGCGGTTGGCGTTGTCGCACGATATTCTCTGCTTTAACGTCGAATCGATTCCCGAATTGCATCGGCTCAATGCGATCGCAGGCGAAACCGGACAGCGTGCGCGGGTATCGTTGCGCGTCAATCCGAACGTCGATGCCAAAACCCATCCATATATTTCCACCGGCCTGAAAGAAAACAAATTCGGCGTCGCCTATGAGGATGCGCTGGATTGTTACCGCACTGCGGCAGCGCTGCCGAATATTGAAGTAGTCGGTATCGATTGCCATATCGGTTCGCAATTGCTGGACGATGCGCCGCTGCTGGAAGCGCTGGACAAGGTCATCGAACTGGTCGACCGCCTGGCCATTGAGGGAATCGCCTTGCATCACCTGGACATCGGCGGCGGCATCGGCATTGTCTATGACGAGGAACGGCCGGTGGCGGTCGGCGCATATCTGCAGCGTCTGTTCGCCCGCATCGACGCGTGGCGCGCCGAAAAGTATTCGGGCGCGCCGATCAAGGTCCTGTTCGAGCCGGGCCGCTCTATCGTCGGCAACGCCGGCGTGCTGCTGACCGAAGTGCAATATCTGAAGCACGGCGCGGAAAAGAATTTCGCGGTGGTCGACGCCGCAATGAACGATCTGATGCGTCCGGCCCTGTACGAGGCCTACCACGGCGTGCAGCCGCTGCGGCAGAGCGCCGCCGCCGGCAAAACCTACGACGTGGTCGGCCCGGTATGCGAATCGGGCGACTGGCTGGCGCGCAGCCGCACGCTAGCGCTGGAAGAAGGCGATTTGCTGGCGTTGATGTCGGCCGGGGCCTACGGCATGACGATGGCGTCCAATTACAATACCCGTCCGCGCGCCGCCGAGGTGATGGTCGACGGCGCCCAAGCGCATCTGGTGCGCCGGCGCGAAGCGACCGCCGACCTCTTTGCGCTGGAGCATATTGTCGAGTAAGGGGTGCGCCGTTTTGGGGCGTTCCCCCCTGTTTTCCGCGCCGTATCCGCTACCGCCGATGCGGTTTTTTATCGCCTGAAAAATATATTGCCGGATACCGGCCGATATGGCGTTGCGATTTCGCAAAAAGACAAATTCTGCCGCTATAATTCTCGCGTTTTTCGGTCATCTGAGGCAGTCTGCATTGGCTGACCTCATCCAACGCCATCTATCGCAACCCTTACGGGATAACGCATGAATGCTCTGATCTGGTTTGTTGTGTTGTACTGGGTAATTTCAGTCGCCATCGGCCTTTACACCACCAAATATGTGAGCAGTGCCAAAGACTATGCGGTGGCCGGACGCGCGCTGCCGATGTCGGTGGTGACGGCAACGGTATTCGCGACCTGGTTCGGGTCCGAGGCGGTGCTCGGCATTTCGTCGACCTTCCTGAAGGAGGGGCTGAGCGGCATTGTGGCCGATCCCTTCGGTTCTTCGCTCTGTTTGATCCTGGTCGGGCTGTTTTTTGCGCGCCCGCTATATCGGATGAATCTGCTGACGATCGGCGATTATTACAAAAAGCGTTTCGGCCGCCTGGTGGAGATGATCGTCACCATCTGCATCGTGATTTCTTATCTGGGCTGGGTGGCGGCGCAGATCAAGGCGCTGGGCCTGGTGTTCAATGTGGTTTCCGGCGGCTACCTGTCGGTCGAGACCGGCATGATTATCGGCGCCTCCAGCGTGCTGCTGTATACGCTGCTGGGCGGGATGTGGGCGGTGGCGGTGACCGACTTCCTGCAGATGATCATTATCGTGATCGGCATGCTGTATATCGGCTGGCAGGTGTCGGACATGGTGGGCGGTGTCGGCGTCGTGGTGGACCACGCGGCCAAGGCCGGCAAATTCGCGTTCTGGCCGTCGCCGACACCGAAGGAAATGCTCTGGTTCTTTGCCGCCTGGATCACCATGATGCTCGGTTCGATTCCGCAGCAGGACATTTTCCAGCGGGTGATGTCGTCGAAATCCGAAAACATCGCGGCGCGCGCGTCGATGCTTGGCGGCGGCATTTATTTCTGTTTCGTCTTCATCCCGATTTTCCTGGCCTACTCGGCGACCCTGATCGATCCGGGGATGGTCGCCGGTCTGATGGACAAGGACACGCAATTGATCCTGCCGACGCTGATCATGGAAAAAATGCCGCTTTTCGCGCAAGTGATGTTTTTCGGCGCGCTGCTGTCGGCGATCAAGAGTTGCGCCAGCGCAACCCTGCTCGCGCCGTCGGTGACCTTTACCGAAAATATCGTCAAGGAAATTCTGCCCTGGCGCACCGACAAGCAATTCCTGCTGACCATGCGCATCGTGGTGTTCATCTTCACCGTGATCGTGACGCTGCTGGCGCTGAACAGTAAATCGAGCATTTACCAGATGGTCGAAAACGCCTACAAGGTCACGCTGGTCGCCGCCTTTATTCCGCTGGCGTTCGGGCTGTACTGGAAGCGGGCCACGCGGCAAGGGGCGCTGGCCGCGGTGCTGCTGGGCCTGAGCAGCTGGATCCTGATGGAATACCTGGCGCCGGACGGCACCTGGCCGCCGCAACTGGTGGGCGTCCTGGCTAGCCTTGGCGGCATGGTGTGCGGTTCCCTGTTGCCGCAACGTGTGCGGCAGATGCCTGCGATCGGCGACGCCAGCTCGACCGCATAAAGCCATCGAGCGTATCAATTCGGCTGTTTCGTTCCTGTTTCCGTCGCGGGACCTGCTCCGGCAGCTAAATTGCTAAAAAAACCTTTATAATTCAGGGTTTTGGACGATTTTTGCGGAGTTTGTCATGCCGATTTATGCGTATCGCTGTGAAGCGTGTGGTTTTGCCGAGGATGTGCTGCAGAAGATGTCCGCCGATTTATTGACCATTTGCCCCTCTTGCAGCAAGGACGCGTTTCGCAAACAGGTCACTGCGGCCGGTTTTCAGTTGAAGGGTTCGGGCTGGTACGTCACCGATTTCCGCAACGGCAACGCCGGTAACGGCGGCAAGGCCGCGCCCGCGGCGGCCGACGGCAGTAAGGACAGCGCCGCCCAGTCCGGCGACGGCAGCGCGGCCGCACCCGCAACGACACCGGCAGCCACGCCCGCGCCCGTATCCACCACCCCCGCGCCAGCGCCGGCCAGCCCCAAAACGGCCGCCTGACAGCGGTAGACGCGTCGGCGGCGCGTCATCTGACAAAAGAACACACGATGCGTAAATATTTCATCACAGGTCTGCTGATTCTCGTCCCACTGGCGATCACGCTGTGGGTGCTCAATCTGATCATCGGCACCATGGATCAATCGCTGCTGCTGCTGCCGGAACGCTGGCGGCCGGAAGCGCTGATCGGCTTTTCCATCCCCGGCCTGGGCTCCATCCTGACGCTGCTGATCATTTTCCTGACCGGCGTGATCGCGGGCAACTTCATCGGCCGTCAGGTGCTTACGCTGTGGGAAGCGGTTCTCACGCGGATCCCCGTGGTCAGCTCCATTTATTCCAGCGTCAAGCAGGTTTCCGATACACTGCTTTCCTCGTCCGGCAATGCATTCCGCAAGGCGGTGCTGGTGGAGTATCCGCGCGCCGGCAGCTGGACCATCGCGTTCGTCACCGGTGCGCCCGGCGGCGACGTGCGCAATCATTTGCAGGGCGATTACGTCAGTATCTACGTACCGACCACGCCGAATCCGACTTCCGGCTTTTTTCTGATGGTGCCGCGCGCCGATACCATCGAACTGAACATGAATGTCGACGAGGCGCTCAAGTACATCGTATCGATGGGCGTGGTGGCGCCGGAACCGTCCGAAGCCAAGCTTGTGCTGGCCAAGGATGCGGCCGCCACCGATCGCTGATGCGCGTTTTAGCTTACCCCGCACCGGGCCGGCCTCATGCCGGCGACGACGCCAGGCTCTCATATTAAAAAACTGTAAAAACGGAACTCGATTATGTCCATGCGAACTCATTACTGCGGCCTCACTACCGAAGCGCTTCTTGGTCAAACCGTCAGCCTGTGCGGCTGGGTGCACCGGCGGCGCGATCACGGCGGCGTCATCTTCATCGATTTGCGCGACCGCGAAGGTCTGGTGCAGGTGGTCTGCGATCCGGACCGCGCGGATGTGTTCAAGAGCGCCGAATCCGTGCGCAATGAATTCTGCCTGCGCATCACCGGCGTGGTGCGCAACCGTCCCGAAGGCACCGGCAACGCCAATCTGGCCTCCGGCAAGATCGAAGTGCTGTGCCATCAACTGGAAGTGCTGAATCCTTCGGTGACGCCGCCGTTCCAGCTGGACGACGACAATCTGTCGGAAACCACGCGTCTGACGCATCGCGTGCTGGACCTGCGCCGCCCGCAAATGCAGAACAATCTGCGCCTGCGCTACAAGGTGTCGATGGAAGTGCGCAAATTCCTCGACTCCAATGGGTTCATCGATATCGAAACGCCGATGCTGACCAAATCGACTCCGGAAGGCGCGCGCGATTATCTGGTGCCGTCGCGCGTCAACGCCGGCGAATTTTTCGCATTGCCGCAATCGCCGCAGTTGTTCAAGCAATTGCTGATGGTGGCCAACTTCGACCGTTATTACCAGATCACCAAATGCTTCCGCGACGAGGACCTGCGCGCCGACCGTCAGCCCGAATTCACGCAGATCGATTGCGAAACCTCGTTCATGAACGAACAGGAGATCCGCGATCTGTTCGAAGGCATGATCCGCCTGGTCTTCAAAAACACCCTGAACATCGATCTGCCGGATCCGTTCCCGGTGATGGACTGGGCCAAGGCCATGTATTTGTACGGTTCGGACAAACCGGACATGCGCGTCAAGCTGGCGTTCACCGATTTGACCGAAGTGATGAGAGATGTGGATTTCAAGGTTTTCTCCGGCGCCGCCAATATGGAAGGCGGCCGTGTGGTCGGCCTGCGCATCCCCGGCGGCGGCGCGATGCCGCGTTCGGAAATCGATGCATACACGCAATTCGTCGCCATCTACGGCGCCAAGGGCCTGGCTTACATCAAGGTCAATGATGCGGCCAAGGGGCGCGACGGTTTGCAATCGCCGATCGTCAAGAATCTGCATGACGCGGCCTAGGCCCAAATCGTCGCACAGACCGGCGCACAGGACGGCGATCTGATTTTCTTCGGCGCCGATAAGGAAAAAGTCGTCAATGACGCCATTGGCGCATTGCGCGTCAAAATCGGCCATAGCGATTTCGGCAAGAAAAACGACATGTTCGACGACGTCTGGCGTCCGCTGTGGGTAGTCGATTTCCCGATGTTCGAATACGACGAAGACAATCAGCGCTGGGTCGCATTGCATCATCCGTTTACATCGCCGAAGGACGGCCATGAAGACTTCATTTCGAGCGAACCCGGCCGTGCAATTGCGAAAGCCTACGATCTGGTGTTGAACGGCTGGGAACTGGGCGGCGGCTCGGTGCGTATCCATCGCGCCGAGGTGCAGAGCAAAGTATTCCGGGCGCTCAATATCGGCGACGAGGAAGCGCAACTGAAATTCGGCTTCCT
>JAQGLY010000051.1 GCA_028292625.1 Herbaspirillum sp.
GGGCATTCCAGCGCCGCGGCGCGCGCCTGGATGAGCGCCTGCTGGCGCCATATCCGGCCCGAACTGCTGGGACGCGAGGCGGTGACGCCGCGCATCTGGCACACCTGAACCCTATCAATCAAAAAAACGAGAACCAAGCCATGGAACTGACCCCCCGCGAAAAAGACAAGCTGCTGATCTTCACCGCCGCGCTGCTGGCCGAGCGGCGGCAGGCGCGCGGTCTGAAACTGAATTATCCGGAAGCGGTGGCGTTGATCAGCGCCGCGATCATGGAAGGCGCGCGCGACGGCAGGAGCGTGGCCGACCTGATGTCGTACGGCGCCACCATCCTGAGCCGCGCCGACGTCATGGACGGCATCGCCGAAATGATTCCGGACATCCAGGTCGAAGCCACCTTCCCCGACGGCACCAAGCTGGTCACCGTCCACCACCCCATTCCCTGAATTGGAAAGCCCCGTCATGATCCCAGGAGAAATGCTGATCGAAGCCGGCGACATCGAACTCAATGTCGGCCGCGCCACCGCCACCGTGAATGTCGCCAACAGCGGCGACCGGCCGATCCAGGTCGGCTCACACTTTCATTTTTACGAAACCAATCCGGCGCTGCAATTCGACCGCCCGGCGGCTTACGGCATGCGCCTGAACATCGCCGCCGGCACCGCGGTGCGCTTCGAGCCGGGCCAGCAGCGCAGCGTGGAGCTGGTCGCGCTGGCCGGCGAACGCCGCGTATACGGTTTCAACGGCAAGGTCATGGGCGCGCTGGATCAGCCTGCCGCACACAGCAAGGACAAATAATGAAAATATCGCGTCAAGCCTATGCCGAGATGTTCGGCCCCACCGTCGGCGACCGCGTGCGGCTGGCCGATACCGGTCTGTTCATCGAGGTGGAAAAGGATTTCACCACCTACGGCGAAGAAGTCAAATTCGGCGGCGGCAAAGTCATCCGCGACGGCATGGGCCAATCGCAGCGCAACCACGCCGATGTGATGGACACCGTGATCACCAATGCGCTGATCGTCGACCACTGGGGCATCGTCAAGGCCGACATCGGCCTGAAAACCGGCAGGATCGCCGCCATCGGCAAGGCCGGCAATCCGGACATCCAGCCCAATGTCACCATGATCATCGGCGGCGCCACCGAAATCATCGCCGGCGAAGGCATGATCGTCACCGCCGGCGGCATCGACAGCCACATCCATTTCATTTGTCCGCAGCAGATCGAAGAAGCGCTGATGAGCGGCGTGACCACCATGCTCGGCGGCGGCACCGGTCCGGCGGTCGGCACCGCGGCCACCACCTGCACCCCCGGCCCGTGGCACATCCATTCGATGCTGTCGGCGGCCGATGCGTTTCCGATGAATCTGGGCTTTCTCGGCAAAGGCAACGTCAGCCTGCCGACGCCGCTGGAAGAGCAGATCAACGCCGGTGCGATCGGGCTCAAGCTGCATGAAGACTGGGGCACCACCCCGGCCGCCATCGACAACTGCCTGTCGGTGGCCGACCGCATGGACGTGCAGGTCGCGATCCACAGCGATACGCTCAACGAAGGCGGCTTCCTGGAGCACACGCTGGCTGCGTTCAAGGATCGCACCATCCACACCTTTCACACCGAAGGCGCCGGCGGCGGCCACGCGCCGGACATCATCGCCGCGGTCGGCCAGAGCAACGTGCTGCCGTCGTCGACCAATCCGACCCGTCCGTACACCGTCAATACGCTGGACGAGCATCTGGACATGCTGATGGTCTGCCACCATCTGGATCCGGCGATTGCGGAAGACATCGCCTTCGCCGAATCGCGCATCCGCCGCGAAACCATCGCCGCCGAAGACATCCTGCACGACCTCGGCGCGATCTCGATGATGTCGTCCGATTCGCAGGCCATGGGCCGTGTCGGCGAAATGATCATGCGCACTTGGCAGACCGCGCACAAGATGAAGAGCCAGCGCGGTTCGCTGAGCCAGGACCCGAGCCGCAACGACAATTTCCGCGTCAAGCGCTACATCGCCAAATACACGATCAACCCCGCCATCACGCACGGCATATCACATGTGGTCGGTTCGCTGGAAGTGGGGAAAATCGCCGATATCGTGTTGTGGAAGCCGGCGTTTTTCGGCGTCAAGCCGTCGATGATCCTCAAGAGCGGCATGATCGCCGCGGCGCAGATGGGCGATCCGAACGCATCGATTCCGACGCCGCAGCCGGTGCATTACCGGATGATGTTCGGCGCGTACGGCGGCGGGCTGAAGACCTCGATGACGTTTGTGTCGCAGGCGGCGCTCGACGCCGGCATCGGCGAGCAATTGAAATTGAACAAGCCGCTGGTGGCGGTGAAGAACATGCGCGCCTTGCGCAAGCGCGACATGATTCATAACGATGCGACGCCGGTGATGGAAGTGGATCCGGAAACCTATGAGGTGCGCGCAGACGGCGAATTGCTGGTGTGCGAACCTGCGGATGTGTTGCCGTTGGCGCAACGGTATTTCTTGTTTTGATCCCATGCTGACACTCACCACCAAAATAGACCAATCCGCCACCGTCGACGGCGAACTGATCCTGCGCTACGACCAGCGCGAAAAAAGCCGCCTGCGCGCCGCACTGCGCTCCGGCGAAGAAGTGGCGATCTTCACGGTCCGCGGCACCGTATTGCGCCACGGCGACCTGCTGCGCGGCAACGACGACCGGGTGATCCGCATCGAAGCCGCCGCCGAAGCGACCTACCGCGTCGAATGCGTCGATGCGCATTCCTTATTGCGCTGCGCCTTTCATCTGGGCAATCGCCATACGCAGGCGCAACTGGGCGACGGCTTTCTGCGCATCCGCGAAGATGCGGTGCTCAAGGAAATGCTGGAAGGCCTGGGCGCGACGGTGCGCGCGGAACAAGCCGCATTCGAGCCGGAATCGGGCGCCTATGGCGGCGGCCACCGTCACGGCGACGACCAGCATGGCGGCCACCCGCTGGCGCCGATTCCTCTGCGCCAACGCATCCATCGCCCGAGCGACAAGCCGGACGCCTGACCGGAACGCCGCGATGCAAGCCCGCTCCATGCTCCATTTGCTGCAACTGGTCAGCCCATCGCTGCCGATCGGCGCGTACAGCTATTCGCAAGGGCTGGAAACGGCGCTGGAAAACGGCACGGTCAGCGATGCCGCGGGCGCCCGCGCATGGATCGTCGCGGCGCTGCATCAGGTTGTCGCCCGCTTCGAAGCGCCGATATTCTGGCGTCTGATGCAAGCCTTCGCCGCCCGCGATGCGCAGGCGGTCGGCGACTGGAACGAACGCTTCATCGCCGCGCGCGACACCGCCGAATTCCGCGCCGAAACGATCCAGATGGGCTATTCGCTGGGTAAATTGGCGACCGAACTGGCCATCGGCGACGCCGGGCTGCTGGCGATCCTGCAGGCGCAGCCGGAATTGCCGCTGCCGACCGCATTGGCCTATGCCGCGGTCGCGCTGCAGGTCCCGGCGCCGGAAGCGCTGCTGGGCATGCTGTTTTCGTGGGCCGAGAATCAGGTGCTGGTCTGCGTCAAGTCGGTGCCGCTTGGGCAGGTCGCCGGACAGCGGCTGCTGCTGTCGCTGCAGCCGGAACTGGCCAGCGCGGCGGAGCTGGCGCAAACGCTGAGCGACGATGCACTGTCGAACTGGTCGCCAGGACTGTCGCTGCTGTCGATGCAACATGAAGTACAGTACAGCCGTTTGTATCGCTCATGATGTTCTCTGTATCCTTCGATACGATGCTGCGCATCTACTCAGGACGAACGGTCTTTGGCAAATTGACAGAAAACCGTTCGTCCTGAGTAGGGGCGGCGCTCCGTATCGAAGGATCTCCCAAGGCCGCGCAACAACCGTAACGCTATAACATTCATGCAAACCCTACTCTCTTTCCCATCGCCCCAATGACAAGCACATCCACCCCCAATCCCCTGCGCGTCGGCATCGGCGGCCCGGTCGGCTCCGGCAAGACAGCCCTGTGCGAAATGCTGTGCAAACGCATGCGCGACCATTACGACATGGCGGTCATCACCAATGACATCTATACCAAGGAGGACATGGAAATCCTGCTGCGCGCCGATGCCTTGCCGGCCGAACGCCTGATGGGCGTGGAAACCGGCGGCTGTCCGCATACGGCGATCCGTGAAGACGCATCGATCAATCTGGAGGCGATCGCACGAATGAGCGCCGATTTCCCCGATCTGGATCTGATCCTGATCGAATCCGGCGGCGATAATCTGGCCGCCACCTTCAGCCCCGAACTGTCGGATCTGACGCTGTATGTGATCGATGTCGCCGGCGGTGAAAAGATTCCGCGCAAGGGCGGTCCCGGCATTACCCGCTCCGATCTGCTGATCATCAATAAAATCGATCTGGCGCCGTATGTCGGCGCCGACCTGGCCGTGATGGCGGCGGACGCCAAACGCATGCGCGGCGAGCGCCCTTTCGTGATGACCAATCTGCGCAGCGGCGAAGGCGTCGATGCGGTGATCGATTTCATCCGCAAGCAGGGCCTGCTCGATCAGAAGGCGGCGTCGTAATCCCGGTGCGCCGGCTAACGGGGATCAGATGCTGTTTTCGTCGAACTTCATTCGAATCCGGAAATACAGGCCCTGCGCGGTATCGGCCATGCCGGCGAAGTCGCGATCGCTAAAGCCGATCGCGTTGTAGCCGGCCGATACCCAGACATCGTCCCTGATCCGATAACCGGCTTCCAGGCCGTAAACCTGTTGCGCTGACCCATGCTGTCGGCGAACACCGAGGCGCCGACGCCGACGTCCCAGCGCTTGCCGAAGTCGCGCAGCACCCGGCCCGACAGCAGATTGCCGTGCAGGCGATGATGGCCATTGAGGCCGTTCATGGTTTTATATTTCGCCGCAAAACGGCCGGACAACGTCCACTTCGGCAGCGGCTGGAAGTTGGCGTGCGCCGAAACGATGTGCGCGGTTTCCGCATCGACCGTCCGCTCGCCGCCGCCACGCACCGAGCGGTGTTCGTAATAGCCCAGCGCATTGAGCCGGTTGCCGTGGGCCTGGCGATACGCCAGCCCGATGCGCTGGCGCGAACGCAAGCTATCGCGCCGATTCTGCTCGCCTGCGGCGCCGCGCCCGCGTACCGAATACAGCGCCGTCCTGCCCAGCATCGTCCAGTTTTCGTCAAGGCGGTATCCGACGCCCAGCGTGTACAGATAGCTGGTGTCGACGTCGCCGTAACGCAGGTCCAGGCCGGTGACGCCTTTCAGCCGGCTGCTGTGACGGTATTCGAAGGTGGTGCTCGCGCTGGTGGCCTGCGAACTGCGGCTGTCCGCGCCGCTGCGCGTCAATGACCGGATGCGCTCGACGCTGGTGCGCATGCTGAGCTTCTCGTTCAGGCGCCAGGTATTGCGCGTACCGTAAGCGGTTTCCGGACCGCGCTCGGTCAGCGGACGCGCGCCGCGATATTCGGAAAACGCGCGGCCGCCTTCCATGTAATCGCCTTCGACGCCGATCAGGGTGCGGAAGCTGCGCGCATTCTCTTCGATCTCATACGCGCTGCCGAGGCTGGAAATCAGCTCGTGGCGGCCATATAGCCGTCCTTTGCCGGACAATGCGTATTCGGCGCCCAGCGCCAGCGCGCGCTTGTCGCTGGTCCGGATATCCTGCTCATATTCGCCGTACACATTGGCTTGCGGCAGGCCCGGCACGGCGCTGCCGATGCGCGTACGCAGGGTCAGCAAATCGATTTCCTGCGCTTCCTGGCCGACGATGCCGGCACGGTCTATTGTGCCGCGCACTACGCGGGCGCCGATTTCGGCTTTCACGGACGCCCCCAGGTCGCGCTCGACGCCGAGCAGCATGCCGTTGTAGCCGATGCCGTCCGCGGCGCTGGCAGCGGCGGTTCTGTCGAGTTCCGTGGCGTAACGGGCCGGGCTGCGCGCCAGCTTGTCGCCGGTGCGCAAGACCTCCGATTTGATCCGGGCGCGATCGTCGATGCGGTAGACGCCTTTGACCCGCCCTTCGAAACGGCCGCCGGAAACCGGCGCGCTCAGATTGCCGAATGCAGGGCTGGTTTTGACGATCGCCAATTCGGATTGCCAACGCCGGTCGTTATGCGTGGCGCCGACGCGCCAGCCCATGCCGCTGCCGTCCATGACGCCGGATTGCGCGCCGCGCGCCAGATTCTCGCCGAGAAAGGTCCACGCATATTCGCCGTCGATGACGGTTCCCTGCCCCAGTTGCCAGCGGCCGAATACACCCTGCAAACGGCGCGGCTGATTCGGATTGGCGTCGTTGACCGCCATGGCGCCTATGCGCGTGTTGTCGGTCGGACTGAGCGTGACGTCGCCGCCGACCAGCCAGGATTGCCGCGCGCCTTCCTCGATCTCGAAAGTGATGCGATAGAAGTTCTCGCCGCCGGTCGCCGGATCGATCGCGCTCACCGCCTCGGTCACGCGCAAGCTGCCGCTCAGGTCGTCGATGGTGTAATCGATATGCCGCGACAGCGGCTTGACCCGTTGCCCGATCGCCGATTGCGCGCGATCGGCGGTAATCAACTCCACCCGTTCGCTGCCTTCGACATACGCCAACGGCAGCTTGCCGGGGTAAAAGCGCGTGTTTTCCGCGCGGAAGCTGAGCACCTGCTGGCGCATATTGTCGCGGCTGGCGAACAGGTTGGCGATCAGGTTGCCACTCCCGGCGTCCCGTTCGATATGATGGCGCACGCCGTTGACGGCGCGGCTGTATTGGGTCAGGCGGCGCATGTCGCCGGTCTCGGCGGTATTGAAATCGCCGTAGACCAGATACGAACGCCGCTTGTCGATGCGCAGATACAATTTGCTGGCCGCCTGCGCATCGAAGCCGCGCACCGAATCGTCGCCGTATACCGGATAGTATTTGTCCGGCTCGATATCGCGGAACAAGCGCTCCCTGCCGTCCTTGTCGCTGTCGAACGATGCGGTCAGCAGATATTCGCCCTTGACCCGTCCTTTCAGGAACAGTGCGGCGCGGCCGGCCGCCTCGCGGCTGCCATCCGCCGAACGGCGCGCAAACGTGCGCAATTCCCGCTCAAAGCCATTGTTGCCGCCCCCGGCGGCTTCGATCTTGCCGTTGTTCAAGCTCAGCCTGCCTTCGGCGATGCCGGCCGCGATCATCGGCCGCAGCGCCGGCTGGAACGACAGGCGCGCGGTCTGGCGCAGCACGCCATGCTCGACCGCCAGCGTCGCGGGACCGGCGTCCGATGGCGCTTTCAGTAATACGCTGGCCTTGCCGTTCTTGAGCAACACTTGCAATCCGTCGGCGTCGGGGTTGGCATCCTGCGTCATCCAGACGCCGCGATCGATGTGCAGCGTGACCAGGCTGTCCGCGCTTGGCGGCACGCCGTCCTTGTCGTATAACGCGATGCCCAGCGCCGTCACCGATTTTCCATCGGCAAACAGTTGCGGCGGCGCGGAAATTTTTATTTCCGCCGCAGGCCCCGGCACGACGACTTCGACCTGATGGCGGCGCGATGCGGCGCCTATGCCTTGCTCGACCGCAATGGTGTTTTTGCCGCTGCGCAGCGGCACGGCGACGTATTCCCAGACTGCCGCGGCGGCGCTTGCCAATTCGCTGCGTTGGCCGATCTGCTGCTCGGATATCAATTGCTCATTCACGTACAGCGCGAACGGTTCGGTATTGCGTCCGATCACGCTCAGGTCGGCGAATTCGCCGGACATGATCTGGCCGTTTTGCAGATTGACGATGCGTAGCGCCGCATCGCCGCGCAGCAATGCGTCGAGTTCGGCTTTTGGCGCGCCGCCCGCTGCGCCTGCCGCCGGCGACGGTTTGTCTGCCGCAACGACCGTTTGATCGGCCACGCGGGGCGCGGCGCGCTCGCCGATCACGCCGCTGGACCGGTCGCCCTGAATGCCCGAGCGACGGTCTTCCACGGCCGGCTCCGCGTCGAAACGCAGCTTCAGCGCGCCGTCGATTTCATCAGTGGCATCGCGCAATTGCTCGCGGCGGTACGCCACTTCAGCGCGGATTTCGGGATTGCAGGAAAGCGCAAAGTCGCCGCGCCCCAATTCACCGTTGCGCAGATCGAGGAAGCGCGAATCGCCGCGTCCCGCGTTACGCTGCGACAGCACCAATGCGCGCGCCGTTGCCGGTAGTGTGGTGGCGTCCATTTTCAGCACATGGGTCAAGGGCTTCAGGCCGTACAGGCTGTAATTGCCGTTGCGGTCGGTTTCCGCAAAGGAACCGTCTTCCAGATAAATGCGCACGCCGGGCACGCCGGGTTCGTCGTGGTTCTGCACCTGATCGCCGTTGCAATCGAGGAATACGCGGCCCAGCGCGAACGCATCGTTGGAAAACACGCCGCCGGTCACGCGCACGGTGGCCGACCCGTCGGCCGTTTCGCTGCCGGCGGCGACATCGGCGTGGCTGACCAGCCGCGCGCCTTCCGCGGCGTTGGCGCCGACGGCGATACGGTAGCTGATTTCAAATGGGAGATTCGGCTGCAGCACGCGTTCGGAAAAGTCGAAACGCAGGGTTGTCGCCCCCCCGCCGTCATCGCTCGACATCGACGGGTCGGGCAGCGGCGTTGCATGCTCGCCGTTCATCCAGCGCGCCGATCCGGACACATAGCGCAGACCGCGCGGCAGATGGTCGTTGATCACGAAGCCGTCGAACGCCAGCGCGCGGCGGTGACCCACCTTGACCCGGTAATGAAACATGTCGACGATTTCCACCGTTTTGCGGTCGGCCGTTTTTTCCAGATACAGTCCGGCGCCGGGCGTCAGCGGATGCAGGCCGATGTGATTGTTGACGACCTTTTTCGCGCCGGCCACGCGCGACAGCGCCAGGTAGCCGCTGTCGCGTTCCTGCGTGCGCGTGGCAGAGTGTCCGGAGGGGAAGCTGTCCGGGGCTGGAATCTCCGGCGTGTCGAAGACCCGGTATACCGACAGCATCTGCGCACGGCCGGCTGGCGCGGCGGTCTCGACGAGTTGCAGCCGGTCCTTGCCGCGCGGCGGCTGATAGCCGTCCATCGCGGTCTGAAAGCGATAGACGCCGGCCGGCGCCTGCGGCGTCAGCGTGAAATTGAACCGGCCCTTGGCATCGCTCGTTGCGCGCACGTTCGCGACGCCGCCCACCAGGTGACGCGCCGGATCGAACGATGCCGGCCCCGTCAGCGACAACTGGACATCGGCCAGCGGCTGCCGGGTCTTTGCATCGAAGACGACGCCGGTCGGCAATAGCGCCAGATTCTGCTCGGTATAAACGCGGGCGAGCAGCATTTCGTTGTAGACCAGCTCGCCCTTGACGAAATCGCGGGTGGCGGCGATGGATTGCAGCGCGCCTTGATTGACGCCGTTGCCGCCGTTGCTGACGGCGTATTTTGTTCGAAATCGTCCGTCACGCCTTTGATATTGATCCACGAAGGCCTCCTGGTTTCGAACGCGCCTTGTTTACAGCGGCCCCTTATATACACTTCCTGATCGATGTTGAATTCGCGGTTTTCCAACGGCTCATAGATCTCGGCCGTCACGGCGTTCACTTCCCGTCCCGCCGATGCAAGTATCGTCAGCAATGCGGCAAATGAACAGACCAACAAACGCCGTCCGCCGCAGGCCGGCGCCATGGCAAATGCCCGTGACAAAGCAGGGGCGATATTCTTCCCAACGTTTTTCCGCATGATGATTTCCGCATGACGGCAATGCGCATGGCTGCCAGTCTTATGAATGAGCCGAAATAATATAGAGATGAGGATTAAAAGGCATTCGGATTCATCCTAAAAAAAATAGGACGTTTTTGAATTGGGAGAAAGACGCACGGCACACGAGCGCGCACCGCATCACGGACTATCGGGTCATTCAAACGACCGGCCCGGCTCCGGCCACGGAACTCACCCCGGCGACAATGCCCTGGCTATCGCACAATAGATTTTCGATTTCCGATTGTAGTAAATGATCTTGCTGCCCGCCTGGGAAACCCGCACCGGATTGACGTATTGCGTGGTCGGCGTGAAGCGGATATGCAGCGTGTCGGTGATCTTGCCGACCAATACTTCCGGCGCCACATCTGCTACCGCGGCCAGGAAGCGTTGCGGACTATCGGCATCGCTGACCAATATCTCGGAGATCGGCGCGCCCCACAAGGCGCCCTGTACCCTGAACCAGTATGCATTGCCTTCGTGCTTGTACGGCGGTCCGAACGATTGGGTCAGGTAATTGTAGAAATAGCCGGCGTCGAGTTCTGACAGACACAACAAACCCTGTCCGATCACCGACCCGAACGTGTTTGGCGTGGCCGTGACCGGCGCCGATGCGCATAGCAGCGCGGCCGCGCATAGAAAATTGCTTAATTTGCAAGATAATTTCAAGCTCGGCTCCGCCCCACGCATTCTTGTCAGCGGCGATCTTAACATTATGCGGATATCGACATAAAAATAACGCTTGTCATAAAACTATGCGATGCTACCTTCCCGGCAGCGAGCATTGTATTTATTGCAATTGAATGAATAATTAGATATATTATTTATATTATTTTAATAAGGACGCCGATATGCCATTACCTAAACCCGCCACCAGCGTGACCAAACCGGTTAAAAGAGCCGCCGCCAAGCCGGCCGCAAAAGTCGCCAAGCCGGCGGTCAAGCGCACGGTCAAGGCCGCAGCGGCCCCAGCGAAAAAAGCGGCTGCGATCAACACCGTGAAGACCCTGCCGGCAGCCGCTGCAAAGCCGGCCCCGAAGATGCCCGAAGTGAAAAAATCGGCGGCAAAGGCAGCCAAGCTGACCACGGCGGATGCGCCGAAGGTCAAGAAAGTCAAACAGGTACGCGACAGTTTCACCATGCCGGAACCGGAATACGCAGTCATCGCCCAAGTAAAAAAGACCTGCCTGAAGGCCGGTTTCGAAATCAAGAAAAGCGATTTGCTGCGCATCGGCGTGTCGCTGATCAGCGGTCTGGACGTCAGTACGCTGAAAGTAATACTGGCAACCTTGACACCTTTGAAGGCCGGACGCCCAAAAAAATAAACCAACCGTTTATGCTAAAAAAGCTGTCGTGAAATTTGCGGACTTGGCTGGGTTTCGCCCATGCAGTTTCGCGACAGCATCGATTATGCGGCCGCACTGAAAAAGCAAAATCGATTATTCAACCATTCCAGCTAAATGACAACTAGCGAGGATAGGACTATCCTAATGGGTTGATAATACTAATCCTGCATTGCAGCAGAATGCGGCATGCCTACCCCTCAAGAAAAAGCGGCATTCGCCGCCCGTTTGCATCTCGCGCTGAGGCGCATCAAACTGCCGCCCGGTAAAAATGGCGAGAAGCGAGTCATCGACGGTCCCACCGCGCTGGCGATGCACATGACCTTGCGCTATCCCGGTTCTCCGATTACCCCGCAAGCCGCCGACAAGTGGCTCAAGGGCCGCGCCATCCCGAAGAAAGACAAGCTGGAAGTGCTGGCCGAATGGTGCGGCATCGACGTGCATTGGCTGGAATACGGGCCGTCGCCGGCCGCAAACGCCCAAGTCAAGCAGCCGGCGCCCCGCTATCAAGGCAAGCCGACGCCGGAAAATATCGCGTTGGCGACGCAGATTCAAAATCTGCTGCCGCATCAGCGTTATCTGGTGGAAGAACTGGTGGTTCAGCTGGAACAGACGCAGCAGTTGCCGGAATAAAAATGCGCCGTGCGACGTTCATCGCACGGCGCATTTTTGCATTCCGCCGCCGCGGCTCAAGAGAACATCGGCAACGCCAAATACAGTTTGATCACGATCGCATTGGCGATATCGATAAAGAACGCGCTGACCATCGGCACTACCAGAAACGCCAGCGGAGACGGTCCCGACCGCTCGGTCACCGCCTGCATATTGGCGATCGCGGTGGGCGTCGCGCCGAGACCGAAACCGCAGTGCCCGGCCGCCAGAACCGCCGCATCGTAATTGGCGCCCATCACCCGGAAGGTGACGAAGATCGCATACGCCGCCATCGCAATCGCCTGCAGGAAAAGAATGATCAGCACCGGCATCGCCAGCGAGGCCAGATCCCACAAGCGCAAACTCATCAGCGCCTGCGCCAGGAACAGTGACAGGCTGACATTTCCCAATACCGAAATACTGCGCTCGAAGACGTGGTAACCGAAAATCACTGCCAGCCCGTTGCGCAACAGAACGCCGGTAAACAACACACAAACGAAGGTAGGCAATTCGAGGGCGGTGCCGACCATGCGTTCGGCCAGCGCGGTGCCGACCGCGATGCTGACCGCGATCAGCGTCAGCGTTTCGATGAATGCCTGCGGTGTAATCAGGCGCATCGTTTTCGGCTCTTCGAAGCCGTGCGGCTCTTCTTCCAGCACTTGCTTATCGGTCGGTAGCTTGACACGCTTGATCAGTATCCGCGCCACCGGGCCGCCGACCAGCCCTCCCAGAATCAGGCCGAAGGTGGCGCAGGCCATCGCGATTTCAGTCGCGACCCCCAAGCCCCCGCGGTCGGAAAACACCTTGGCCCATGCGGCGCCGGTGCCATGTCCGCCGGACAGCGAAATCGACCCGGCCAGCAAGCCGATCAACGGATCCAGTCCCATCACCTTGGCCAAACCGAGGCCTATCGCGTTTTGCAAAATCAGCAAACCCAATACCACCGCCAAAAATACGCTCAGCGTCTTGCCGCCGCTGCGCAAGCTCGCCAGATCGGCGTTCAGACCGATGGTGGCGAAGAACGCCAGCATCAGTGGCGCCTGCAAGCCGGTGTCGAAACGGACCTCGATATTGCCCACGCTATGCAGGCCGAACAACAGCAACGCGATCAGCAGGCCGCCGGCCACCGGCTCCGGAATGCTGTAAGCGCGTAATAACGCAGCACGTTCGACGATTTTGCGCCCCAGCAGCAATACCAGGGACGCCGTCACCAGCGTCTCGATAATCGAAAAATTCAACATGGATGGCTCCTCCTATTCTTACTGGCAAATTATCTTCGCGACCGCCTTTACCGCTCAGGACGGATCCATGCCGACCGATCGGCCGCAACCGAAGAAAGGCCGCCAGCGTAGTGGAATGTAAGAGAAATCGCAAAGCGAATTGAGCCGGACAATAGGAGGAATACCCGGCAAGCAGAATGAGAAAAGAGCAGAAATAAAGATCGGCAACGAGATATCTTGCGCTGATTGCACAATCGGCAGATTTTAGCCGAGAGCTATCGGGAAGCGGGCTTGCCTAGCGTGCCGGCAGATACTCTGCAGGATTGACCGGCTTGCCATTGCGCCGGATTTCGAAATACAGCTTGACCGTATTGCTGTCGGAGTTGCCCATCTCCGCAATTTTTTGCCCTTTGACGACGGTCTGCCCCTCTTTGACGATGACCGACTTGTTGTGTGCATATACCGACAACAGATTGCCGCTGTGTTTGACGATGACCAGATTGCCGTAACCGCGGATGCCGCCGCCGACGAACGATACCGTGCCGTCATTGGCTGCACGCACCGTTTGTCCGCTGTCGCCGGAAATCTCCATGCCTTTTTTCTTGCCGAAAGCGGCGGTCAGCGCACCATCGGCCGGCCATACCCAATCATGCGGCGCCGGTCCGGCATCGGCCGCTTCGGCTTGCTCCTCGACAGGCGCCGATTCCGGCGCGCGTCCGGCGGCCGCGCCGGCGGAGCCGCGACGCGAGTTCACCCGCAGCACCTGGCCCACTTTGATCTCGTTCGCGTTTTTCAGACCGTTCAATCGCTCCAGCCCGGACACGCTTTGCCCGAAGCGGCGCGCAATGCTGGACAAGGTGTCTCCCGGCCGCACCGTGTAAGAACCGGCAGATGCGGAACCGGCGGTCGGCGATGTGCCGCACGCGCACAAAACCCCGATGAATACGGTCGCTACGATCGAGCGAACTGCCCTGCTTGCAATGCTGGCTGCCAAATTATCTCTTTCGTGGCAATGGAAAGGGGGTATTGCGGAAACGGAATTATAAGGGCGGACCCGATGCGGGTCGACGATTTCCGCTTTGTCATGCCTTGCGCATTGCTGTTTGGAGTATCAGGACAGCGTTTTGCTGGATGCCGCGAGGGGCGTTGGTATGCAAATTCAGCAGGGGCATCGCCGATTGGAACGGCGATGCCTTGCGCCGATGGCGCGTGTGGCGGAGGGATTCAGCGGGGCCGCGATCAACTATTCACGATTTCGCCGCCGTTCGGATGCAGCACCTGGCCGGTCATATAGGACGCGCCTTCGGTCGCCAGGAATAGATACGCGGGCGCGATCTCGTCCGGCTGCCCCGGCCTTTCCATCGGCACTTTGCTGCCGAAGCGCTCCACCTCTTCCGCCGAAAACGACGCGGGAATCAGCGGCGTCCAGACCGGTCCCGGCGCGACCGCATTCACATGGATTTTGTTTTTGACGAGTTGCTGCGCCAGCGACCTGGTGAAGGCGACGATGGCGCCTTTGGTCGCCGAATAATCAAGTAGATGGGGGCTTCCGCGATATGCCGTCACTGAAGCGGTATTGATGATTCTGGAACCGGATACCAGGTAGGGCAGCGCGGCTTTCACCATGAAGAACATCGAGAAAATATTGGTGCGGAAGGTCTTTTCCAGTTGCGATTCGCTTATTTCCTCTATGCTTTCACAAACAAATTGCTGACCGGCGTTATTGACCAGGATATCCAGTTTGCCGAATGCCGAGATGACTTTCGCAACCGCTTCCTTGCAAAAGACTTCCGATCCGACATCGCCATCGATCAGCGCGCATTCGCCGCCGTTTTCCTGAATCAGACGCTGGGTTTCGCGAGCGTCTTCGTGTTCGTCCAGATAGACGATCGCGATTTTTGCGCCGCTGGCGGCGAACGCAAGCGCGACAGCGCGACCAATGCCGCTGTCGCCGCCGGTAATCAGCGCCACTTTTCCGGCCAGTTTCTGCGCTTCGCGAATCGGACGTGGCGCCGTCGCTGGCTTAGGCGTCATTTGCGCTTCCAGACCTGGTTGGCGCTCCTGTGTTTGCGGGGGGAGTGTGGAGGTTTCCGACATGATGTCTTCCTTTCCAATAGGGACCGAGGAACGCTTCCATATTCCTATTAAAAAAATAGCCCGGATGTCGGATACCGCTTGATTTTGGCGTCAGAGGGGAGCGGACAAAGGGAAAAGAACGCTAATAAACCTCCCGCCTCTTTCGGGTTGCGTGGCATACACATGTAAATAAGCCCACACTGATATCAAAATGACAACATTGTCATATCCATTCTTAACGTGCGAACGGATGTACCTAACATGAATACAGCCCCAAACTGAGGGATTTAACACCCTCTCGTATTATTGTCATGGCTTAGTTGCAAACAGTGTTTAGAATATCGCTTTCGCATAATTCGTTTGCGTTCAATAAACACATGACTCAATGCAAATAATCAGCTCGCATGTACTGATATGCCGCACCGATAATATCGGTGACATCGTACTCACTCTCCCGATCACCGCCTGGCTAAAGCAGCACTTTCCGTCCATCAAGATTTCTCTGATGTGCCGCGCCTATGCGGCCAGCGTGGCCCGGCGCTGCGCGACAGTCGATCATGTCATTGAAGTCGAAAGTTTTCTATCCGACCCGGCCGCTTTTTACGCGAACTCGGATATCGATACCGTCATCTTCGCGCAGCCGGATCGGCAATTGGTGATGGAGGCGTTCAAGGCGCGCATCCCCAATCGCATCGGCAATGCCCGCCAGAAGCTGTATCTGCTGCTGTTTTGCAATCGCCGTATCCGTTTCTCCAAGCGGATTTCGCCGTTGCATGAAACCCAGTTCAACTTTGAATTCTTACGTCCGTTCGGCCTCGACAATATTCCCGAACTGGCGGCGATTCCGGCCTTGTTCGATTTCAATGTTCCCCGCGACGACGAGATAGAGCGCCTGCTTCGGCCGCACCCGTTCAATTTGATCATCCATACCAAATCGAACGGCCACGGGCGCGAATGGCCCATCGAGCATTACCAGGCGCTGGCGGAGTATTTGAGCGCGCATCCAGATATCCATGTATGGGCCACCGGAAGCGCTGGCGAAGGACAGTGGCTGGAGCAAAATGCCGCCGGGCTGTTGCGCTTGCCGAATGTCAGCAATGTGAGCGGAAAATTCACGCTGGACCGTCTGATGTCGTTTATCCGCTCCGCGGACGGGCTCATTGCCAGCGGTACCGGACCGCTTCATCTGTCGGCTGCGCTGGGGCAGCGCACGCTGGGTCTGTTCCCGCCGACGCGCCCCATGCATCCCGGCAGATGGGCGCCGATCGGCGTTCGCGGTCAGTTTTTGTGCCAGCCCGTCGGTTGCAGCGCATGCGAACAAAAAAAGACCATCAGCTGCGATTGCATGCAGGCGATCACGCCCGCATCCGTCGCGGAAATCGTCATGCAATGGCATGCGGAAATTGAGGCTAATGCGGTAGCCGTAAGCTAGAAAAATTTTTCCACAAATCCTTCATTTTTTTTACATCGTTTTCGGCGGACGCCGCCAGATATACCCGAACGGCGCCCGCGCTTTCCTGCAACTCGGCATGCTCGTTCATCAGATCTTTCAAAAGACGATCGGCGACCGACATATCGTTAAGGCGGCCCAGTTCATCCTGCAGGCGTGAAAGCGACTTGATGTAGGGTTTCGTTTTCGGCAGCAGCGATTGAAAAAATTCGGCGGCGTAACGGGCCTTCTTGGCGGCGATTCTGACTTTGTGGCGTGCTGCCGGGCTCGCGTCATGCAATTTTCTGCCTCGCTTGAGGAGGCGATGCTGCTCATGCAACAGGAGATCGCGCGCGAACTTGGGAATCCGCATCGCTAATTGCTTACGACGCTTCGGCGGCATCGTATCGTGCCAATCGCCGCTGTGCGCCCATCGGGCAAAAGAGAACATCAATCGCTTGTATCGACGCGAATTCACCGCCTGGGAGACTGCCGCGTGTTTCTCCGCGGACTTGACCGCCGCCGCAATGTTTATACCGTCCAGTTGAAACCTGTCCACTATCGCATCGGCCACGCGCGGCAGCGTCGAGTCGCTCAACACATCCCAGTCGCGCGCCTCCCCCAGTTGCTCGCCCAGCCAGTCCAGGTCCTGCCGCAGGTCATCGGGAGTCCGAAGATAATCCCCAAATAAATTAAGCGCGGATTTCAATCGGCGCAAGCCGACGCGCATTTGATGCAGGCTCTCGATATCCTGGTCATGGGCGACCGCCTCCTTATTCGCTTGGATCTGATCCATGCAACTGTCTGAAATAGCTTGGAACGCCTGCTCGACGGTCATTTTTCTCGATAATTTGGCAGATCTTCCCTTTACCGCTTTGGGGAGCGGCGGGACGTCTGATCCATAGAGTTTAGTGCGCTTGATCATGACGCATAACATTCTGTTATAAGGGACATGATTCTGATATACGGAATATTTGTATTTACATGTATGAGGCTTAAATTTATAATTTGTCCACGATAAAGAACGCTAGATAGTAGATCTTATTACGAAAAGGGGTCACCGGAATGACGAGTAACGGCGAGAAAAATCACTCAGCGAATGAAGACGGCCCGGTCAAGGAATCCAGAGTCCTGGTCGATCCATACCGCGACTGGGCTGAAGGCGAAGGCATTCCGATACATCTCGACTTCGGCCACAACCTGCTCGAGCTGGAGACCGGCACCTGGGATCGGTACGAGGCGAAAGGTTGCTTTGCGCACACTCACGGCGCCGGAGATTTCATGGCCAACTACGTGCTCGAGGTTGCCCCCAGCGGCAAGACCCGTCCGGTCAAGCATTTATATGAAGTCTTCTGTTTCGTGCTGGCCGGCCACGGCTCGACCAAGGTCTGGCTGCCGAATGGCGAGACGCGGGTATTTGAGTGGGGCCCAAAGGCGATGTTCGCGATCCCGCTGAATTGCCAATACCAGATATTTAACAGTACCAGCCTGAGTCCGGTCCGCATTTCATGCACGAACGACGCGCCGATCACGATTAATCTTTATCACAATCTCGATTTCGTCTTTAATAATCCATGCACGTTTCCTGAGCGCGCGGGCCAGTCCAAGTATTTTGACGGCGAAGGCGATCACACCGCGTACACGAAGGGTCCGAATGCGGTCAAGCGCAATCTGTGGGAAACGAATTTCGTGCACGATCTGACAAGCTTTAAACTGTATGAGCTTGAACAGCGGGGCAAGGGATCGACCAACGTCAGCTTCATCCTTGCCGACGGAACCATGCATGCTCACGTGTCGCAGATCCCGTCGGGTCGTTACAAGAAGGCCCATCGTCATGCCGCGGGCACCCATGTGCACGCCATCGATGGCGAAGGGTATTCGCTGTTGTGGCATGAAGGCGATTCGGAATTCAAGGAATTTCCATGGAAGCATGGATTCATGTATACGCCGCCGTTCTGGATGTTCCATCAGCACTTCAATACCTGCCCGCGTCCGGCGCGTTATCTGGCCTGCAGTCTCGGCAGCCGGCGCTATCCGTTCATTTCGCTGCGGCGCAAAAGCGCCGAAGGCGCGGGATCGCTGTCGATTTCGCAAGGCGGCCGCCAACTGGAATACGAGGATCAAGATCCGCGCATTCATCGCAAGTGGCTGGAGGCATTGCGAGAAACCGGCGTGGCGTCTGAAATGGGTGAGATATTCAATGAGCCGGCGATTCTTGAATTGCCGCCCGAAGCATTGACCGGCGTCATACGCCAGCCGCAATCCATCGGGCCGGCCATTTAGGGAGTGATGCTGGATGCCGCACGATATCGATCTTGATCACGAACATGAGCAGCTGTCTGAAGCCGACAGTGCGGCGGTTGCTCAGGCAATATGGGAACAGGAAACGATAGAGCTGCGCACCGTCGGCATCGACATCGGCAGCTCCACCTCGCATCTTCTGTTCGCCCGCGTCACGCTCAAACGCTTGTCGGAGGGATTGTCCAGCCGGTTTATCGTGATCGACCGGCAGGTGATATGGCGCTCTCCCATCATGTTGACGCCGTTTTTACCGGACGGCACCATCGATGCCCACAAGCTGGAGCATTTTGTACACCATGCATACCACGATGCCGGTCTGCGCCGCGGCGATATCGACAGCGGCGCGGTGATCCTTACCGGCGAAGCGATAAAACGCAAAAATGCGCGGGCGATCGACGAAATCTTTGCGGAGGAATCCGGCAAATTCGTATGCGCCACCGCCGGCCATAAGCTCGAATGCATTTTGGCGGCGCACGGGTCCGGCGCGACCGCGCTGGCCAGACGTAAAAACGCCTGCGGACTCCATGTCGATGTCGGCGGCGGCACCACCAAGCTCGCATTGATCGATCGCGGCGAAATTATCAGCGTGGCCGCTTTTGCCGTCGGCGGCCGTCTTCTCGCACAAGATGCGCACGGCGCATGGACGCGTATCGACGACTCCGCGCATCTGGTCGCCAGGCAGCTGGGAATAGAGGCTTCACCGGCCGGCTTTGCCGACGCGTCCGCGCGCCAGGCGATTGCCGGGCGCCTGGCGGCGATCGTTGTGGATCAGATCTCAGGCGATGCGCTCGACCAGCTTGGTCACGCGCTTGAACTGACGGAGCCGCTATCGAGAACGTCGAAACCGGATTTCATTACGTTTTCCGGGGGCGTCGCCGAGTATATTTTCGGTCGCGAAAACGCCGATCACGGCGACATCGCGCAGCTGCTTGCCAATGAAATCGTCAGGCAAATCAAGACCCGCATTTCGATTCCGATCATCGAACCGATGGAACGCATTCGCGCCACGGTCATCGGCGCCTCGCAATTTACGGTTCAGGTCAGCGGCAAGACCATCTACCTGCCGGACGCCGGCGTGTTGCCGGTCCATAACGTCCCCGTGATCCATCTCGGCCTGAACATCTCCGATCGGATCGACATCGATGCGATCGTCGGCGCCTTCAGAAAAAATGCGGATATCCGCGATCTGGCGCCAAGCGCCCGCCTGGCGCTTGCATTTACGTGGGACGGTACGCCGGAGCATGCGCGACTCTTCGCAATGGCCCAGGCCATCATGCAATTTGCCGCGCCATCCGGGAAACGGGACGAAGTGCTTTTCTTGACGATCGATGGAGACGTCGGCGCCTCGCTCGGCCGGATTTTGCACGATGAACTTCATCTCGATGGCAAAATCGTCTCGATCGACGGCATACAATTACGTGAGCTGGACTTTGTCGACATCGGAGAATTGCTCGATCCGCCGGGTGTGGTGCCGGTCGTGATCAAGTCCCTGCTTTTTTCCTGACACGCGCATTTTCCGGAAAGGTGCGACGCTCCACATCGACAATCTATTTTCTGTAGATTTTCATAAAAGAATCACGCAGACAATACGTCAGGGTGGCGGTCCCTTATCCTTCAACTGTTGAGGGCTGAAACTGAGGATGGTCACGCCAGCGACACACCTCTCCTGAAGCCGCCATCTGCGGCAAGGATGGGCCAGCGCCAATGAATTTTTATTTCCACATGGGAATTATTGGTATAATCCGCCGTTCTAATATCCGGTGGCCACCCGCTCGCCCAAAAAAATGTTCCCGAGAATATCCATAGCTGTCCTGTTCGGCGCGCTTGCCATATCCGGCTGTGAACGCTCGCCTGCTGAGGAATCGGCGCTTAAGCATGCCGCAGAACAATCACGTGTGAATGCGGAAACCTATAAGCAAAACAGCCTGACGCGTACAGAAAATGCGGCCGCGGACGTAACCCCAAAGAAACAGGACGGCAAATAAGCTTGCTCATGTGCGCGGCCTGCCGGGAGCAGGCGGCGCCGCGTTACGACGCCTATCCGCACGAGCTTCCGGCGGCATGCGGCAACGGGCGATGATCGCGCTGGCGCTGGCCTGCGAGCCGAAGCTGCTGCTGGCCGACGAACCGTAGCCGTCCGGGCTCGATGAAGCCGCGCCGCCGTTTAGGGAATACGGGAGATGGCGCACCATTGAAAAGGCGCTTCCTTGTCACCGATATAGGCGCTATGCGCGTTGCAAGTCGCCGCATCGAGCGTATAGCCGTAGCGGGAAAGCGTCTTTTCGGCAAGCTTGGCATCGGCACGATTTTCCGCTTCGACATCCCGGATGTCGGACGGCCGCGCAGCCAGACCGCATTTCGCTTCTTTGATCATCGGGTCCTGCGCGGTGACGACCGCGGGTAATTTTAATTTGGCGCCCGCCCACCGCAGCGCCTGGCAACCGCGGTCGCTCGAGGTAACGCCAAGGCCGAAAAGTTTTTCAGAAACGTTCGCAATTTGCTTGGGCCGCCAATTAGGCATTTCCGCTTTTAACAACGCAAATGTCGGGCCGCCGCGCTGTTCTTGAATTTCATGGATGCGTTCAGCAAACGCCGGCATCGCTTCAGGAAAACTGCCCGCCACCTGCACGAAAGCGACCGATGGGGGAAATTGCGTGACAAGCCATCCGAACGGCGGGTCTCCACCCACCAGCAAGACAGTCGTTCGTGCGGGATCATCGAGCTTTGGAAGATTAACGCGATACATTTTTTGGGTCCAGCTCGTATGACCCCATGCGGACACACCGCCCAGCAGAACTACCGCGCTTGTAATTGCAAGGATCCGGATGGAGATTTTTCGCGCCTTCAGATACGGCAGGAGTTGCCCAAGGAGGACAAAGATCATCAGCGGCAGACACATTTCGATCGCGACCAGATAGCGCTGGATGCTAAAGAGCTTCATCCATACCAGATAGCCGACAACCACTGCGACCATGACATATTTTGCGGTGGGCGGAACGCCGCTCGATGCATTTCGGCCTTTTAGCCGGAACACGACGGCAAGCAGCCAGCCCCAAAAAACGGTATAGGCGACGGCCCAGATGATTTGATACAGTTTAAGCTCCCCTACTCTCAGGGGATTGAATGAAAAGATAAAAGGCCAAAGCGCGGTTTCAGTCCAGCTTTTTGGGCGCCAGCGGATATCGGATACCTGGATCGGCGAAGTCAACGAGTTGGGGAAAAAATTACTGAATTGGGGGAACAAGGGATTGCCGAAAGTCCGCCACATTTCATAAAACCAATACCCGCTGGCAAGCGCGATTCCTAGCAAGACGCCTATGCCAAACAAAAACGCCATTCGAATTCGCGGCGCCCAGCCGCCTGGAGCAACACAAAATCCGGCGCACAGCGCGACGGCGAACACGGCGTTTGTCAGTTTGAGCCCGGCGCCAAAACCGGCGCAGACCCCGGCCAGCAGCAGAATGAAAGCCGCACGGATTCCATTCGTGGTTAGTTGGGACCAATTAGCCAGGACAACAAGCACGGACGCCAGCACGAAGAGCGATGTCGTATCGTCGCCCATCGAGTTCCCGAGGCCTGACAGGTAGTTTCCAGTCAGGCAACCGAAGCTTGCCAGCATCAGCGGAATGCGATAACGATCCTCTTCAGGAAGCCCCGGCAGCGCCTTGCGTGCTATCCCGGCCAGCAAGACGAAACTCAATCCGTGGACAGTCCCCATAATGAATCCCACCAGTGGTCCCGGCAGATATATCGTCATCAAATAATAAGGGACATCCAGGAGGGGATTGAAATAACTTGGCATGCTGGCCGGCGCCAGGTCTATATTCAGCTTTCCATGCAATAGCGAAAAGGCGTTATACGCATGATAATTAAGCAAATCCCAATTCGTATCCGCGCCCAGCCAAACCGAGACCAAACCGAAAAATACAGGGACTAATAGGCAAGCCCTATAAAAAAGTACGGGATCGTTAAAATCGATGCGTTGAAGCCGCATCCTTGCAGAGAAATATAGTGGGGATTTATTTTTCAAACGCGTATCGTCCATGACCCTTGCAAATTAACTGCGGCGTTAAGCTGCATATGCGATGGGGACGGATTATACGGTGTTGTTGAGGCTGGAGTCGAGGCTTACCGCGGCGGGCGCGCTGTGCTACGAGTAGCGGGATTCGTGCAAAAATTCTTTCCCGCACTGGCGATTCTTCATGGAAGAACAGGCATCAGTGCAGGAAACCAGCGTCTTAATTAATCGTCATGACCACGGTGTTCGCCACGGTCGCGATGATCATCGCGATGCTCGTCACGGCGTTCATGCGCCTGCTGCTCGCGCCATTGACGCGCGCGTTCGCGGCGTTCGCGCCAGTCGTTTTCATACCTCGGATTGACATACTCCGGGCGCTGCTGCACATAAACGCCGGGCAAACCGATATTGACCCCGACACCGATGTCTGCCGCCATGGCCGGCGTTGCAGACATAAACAAAGCAGCGCACGTGACGATTCCTGCCGCAATGGCGAGATGTTTTTTCATGATTGTTCTCCTGGTTTTAAATTTACTGCGCAGAATCGATATTTTTCTATTCTGTACGACTGCTGCTGTGATGGATCTAACCGACAAGAAGCCAGCGAGAATTTAAGACATTCATAATTTGAGTAAGTTCAAGTAAAGGCGGGTTTGTCCGCCTTTACTTCAGTCAAGGACCCGATTACTTCGTTGCGGCTTCTTTAGCATCCGACTTGGTATCCGCGGTGGCTTGCTTGGCCTTCGCTTTGGTCTTGGCCGCTTTGTGGTGAGCCTTTACCTTCGTTTCCTTGGCATCGGCCTTCGCTTCGGTCACCTTTGCATCGGCTTTGGCGTCGGTTTTCGATTCCTTTGCATCAGCTTTTACGTCGGCTTTGGTTTCTTTCGCTTCGGCTTTGACGACCTTCGCAGTTGGGGCCGCGGGTGCGGCCGGCGCTGCGGATTGAGCAAAAGCAGAAGTAGCAAACAAGCCAGCGATCAGAGCAGCGATTAATTTATTCATTTTTTTTCCTATACCTTGTTTTAATCGGCTCAAGCGAATCTTGAGTCCTGAGGCTATAAACGCCAGGATCCCAACGGGCGTTGACCTTAGTTACATGCGGTTACGAGAAACCGGCGTTCGGAAGCGCTAATCAAGCCGTCGCGCATCGGCCTGCAAGCGATGCATGCAATTCCAATGCCGCGCACAGCACCGCTTCGTCGCTTCCGCGCGGGCCTATGACCGACAGGCCGGCAGGCGCCCCTTCGACCGTCGTCCACGGGAAACTGACCTGCGGCAGACCCGCCATTCCCGCCACGCAGAGCAATTGCATCGACCGCGCCCGGATGCCGTCGACCTCGGATAAGGCCGCATCGAGACGCGGGGCGATGGTCGGCACGGTCGGCATGACCAGCATGCCGCCGGCGTCGAACACCCTGGCCATCGTTGCCGCGGCTTGTACCCGCTGCATCTGCGCCGCCGCGGTCTGCGCCGGAACGATGCGCGACGCGGCTTCGAAGCGCTGCGCAACGTCCGGGCCGAGAGGCGGCCGGACGGTACGAATCCATTCCCCATGCTGCTGCCAGATCTCTGCCGCCTGCAAGGTGCGAAAGGCGGCGGCCCATGCGGACAGGGGCAAGGTCTCGGCGGGAATATGCCGCACCGATGGCTGGCCGGCGAGCGCATGTTCGAATGCCGCCCGGATCGGCGCGTCGAGCAGTTCCAGCGTGTCGTCGGCTACCAGCAGTCGCGCCGCCGGCCTGGGCAAGACGCTGCTCACTGCCAGTTGCTCGAACACAGTGCTCAGCAGCGCGCCGGTCCGGGCAAACCAGCTGACCGTATCGAAGCTGTGCGCCAACGTGAAACAGCCGTTGGTCGCAATGCGGCCGTGCGTTGGACGCATGCCCCAGATGCCGCAGTAACTGGCCGGCAGCCGGATCGAGCCGCCGCAGTCGGTCCCCAGCGCGATGTCGGCATGGCCGGCCGCCACGGCGACTGCCGATCCGGAAGAGGAGCCGCCGGGCAGCCGTTCGGGCGCTGCCGGATTCCGCGGCGTGCCATAGTGTGCATTGATGCCGGCCAGGCTGTAGGTCAGTTCGTCGGTCACGGTCTTGCCGACCCACTGCGCGCCGGCGGCCAGCAGCACTCTCACCGCCACTGCGCTGGCGGCCGCAGGCTTTTGTTCCGCAAGCCATGATGGATTGCCCGCGCCGCTTCGCAAGCCGATAACGTCGAATACATCCTTGACCGCCAAACGGCAGCCGGCGAGCGGGCCGGACTCGGTTCGTTCCAGGTCCGCTCTTGGGCCGCAGCCCTCGCGCATGAACGCGCCGTGCAGGCCCGGCATGACGTCATCGGCGCCGCTCATGCGTCTGCCCAGCTGACATGCGCCGACACGACTTGCCAATCGCCCTGGAGACGGACCCAGGTCTGGCTCTGGCGGCCGATGCGCGGTTCGCCCGCGCGACGGAAGGCGACGTTGGCGACCGCGAAATCGCTGCCGAACGTGGTGACCGAGCGCTCGATGATGTCGCGCAGCAGATTTTTGCCGGGACGCGCGGCGCGAAAGGCGCGGATCATCTCGATGCCATACAGGTTTTCGCCGGCGCCGTAGCGCAGCGTATGCGGGCTGTCCCAGAACAGCCGGTCCAGCTCGGGTACGTCGTTGCCGACCAGCGCTTGTTCATAGGCGTCGAAGGCGGCGTTGACTTCCGCCAGGGTAGCGGGATCGTTGATTTGCATAGCGAACATCCTTTCAGAGAGAGCAGCTTGCGATGGGAGGTATAGCCGGTTTACTTGAACCATTTCGCGTCAAGCTTCGCCAGGAAGCCTTCGCGTTGCAGATCGGCGATGATCGCGTTGACCGCTTCCAGCAGTTTTTTGTCCTCCAGGCGGGTATTGGCGCCCACGTCACGCTTGTCCCAGGTATCCGATACGGTCAAATGGCTGTTGCGGCGCATGGCGCTGTATTTCACCACCGGCAAGGTGTTGACCACGACATCGGCGCGACCGGCTTCAACGTCGGAAAAGGCGAGCAAGAAATCGTTATAGGTTTTGACTTCCTTCGCAGTACCGAGCGTACGCACAAAGTTTTCGCCGGCGCTGCCGACCTGAACCGCGACGATCTTGCCGGCCAGATCGGCCGGCCCGGTGATCTTTGTCCCAGGACGAAACGCGCCGGCAATGCCAGAGTTGTAGTAAGGCGTGGAAAAGGTGATGCGCTGCGCGCGCTCCGGGGTCCAGGTCATCGCGGTCAGCAGCATATCGACCCGCTTCGAAATCAAGGCCGGCAGCAGTCCCGTGAAATCGATTTTTTCCCATTGCGCCCTGACGCCGAGGCGACGGGCTATTTCATTACCGAGATCGATGTCGAACCCGACCATTTTTCCGTTTTCGACGTAACCGAACGGCGGAAAGCTGCCGCCGTTGGCCATGACGATGACGCCCGCCTGCTTGATGCCGTCAAGCGTATCGGCGCTCGCCGCGCCGACGACCGACGCGGCGATGCCGCAACTGAGAATGCCCGCCTGGATCCATTTTTTTAAATTCATGATGCCTTCCTCGTTGATGAATGGTTGCCCGCTTATGGCAATCGCACGCGATTGGCCATATTGAATGAATCGTGAAACAGCAATTTGCAGGCCAGGGCTGGCAGACGGTGGATCAGGCAAGATACCAGACCAAATTGTCGTGTCGAAAAGGGCCGCGCACCGATCTGGCGCAGCATGACTTACAGTAGTGCGTCGGCTTTCCCGGCACTTCGGTGAGGATCCCCGATGAACGCCAGCATGGCCTTGCCCAGCGTGTCGTCCGGCGTGTTGATATGCGCGACGATGGAGATATGGTTGTGCCCGCGCAGTTGCAGAAACGGCGGGGCCTTGCGCTTTGCTTCGGCCAGACGGTAAGCGAGCTCCAGGCAATAGACATCGATCAGCGGACTTTCATATTCCGCAATCGCAATCAGCGTCGGCACGCTTTCCGGACCCGCCAATGCGACCGGAGAGCGCGCTTCGTACAAAGAGGGATCGCTTCCATAATAGGCGGCGACTTTCCCGGCATTGGGGTTTTCCGGGAGGTTGTCGGCCCGCACCCTGCCGCTGATGACGATCAGCCCCGCTACCGGCGGCGCGTCCGCGCCATACGCAAAGCCTGCGGCATGCGCGGCGCCGGCCGAGTGGCCGATGATGAAAATCCTGTTGCCATCGATACCGAGTTCATCCGCGTGAGCGCGTATCCAGCCGATTGCGGCCTCGACATCCCTGATCCCTTCCGGCCATTGCGCCTCGGGCGCCACTCGGTATCCCATGTTGATCCCGACGACGCCGTGACGGGCGAAATAATAGAGAACGTTTGCGTAAATTTCATCGCTGCGATTTCGCTCTTCTTCAACGAAGCCGCCGCCGCCGACGAACAGTACGGCGGCCGCGCCCCGGGCCTGCGCCGGGTGGTATGCATCCAGCAGATGGCGCGCATGCGGCCCGTAGGATAGCGCCCGCGACACCGTCACATCGCCTTTTGGACAATACGCCAGCAGCGGCGAGAACAACTCGACCATGCGCGCCGCGTGCGCCGGGACGTTCTGCTTCCAGATCGGACCGATTCTCGCCAGCTCCGCAAGCACATTCGCCGGCAGGCCGGCGTCAAGCCGGCCCGACGCGTCAGACGAGTATGAATTCGATGCCATAGCGCCGGTCCAGGTAGGCATTGTGATGGTCGATCAGATTGGTATCGGACAGCTCCAGATTGAAGAACGACATTTCGTCGCTGTTGAAAAAAGGCCCGGCGTGCCATGTCCCCTTGTGCAGCTTGATCGCAGCGTTGCCCGGCACGATGAAAGCCCGGATGTCGTCGAGGGCGGGCATGGCGTCGGGATCGTTCACGCCATAGGGCGGCGCGACCGCAATGACCCATGGCTCGCCGCCGACCGAGGCGAGGCACTGAGTCACCCTGGTATGCCGCGTAATGCGTGCAAAGCTGTGCGCGCGGTGATCGAGCCGCATCACATAAAAACGCGGTATGCCGTGGGTAAGATCGAGCGTCGCATCATTTTCTCCAAAGGGCACGCCGTCCTCCATGGGCGGCATCAAATCGCCGAATAAGCGAAACGCTTCGCTGGTAATCGGCGTTGCCAGCAACGAACGTCTCGTCACCGAAGCGCTAGATTCTGAATGCCTGGTATCCATGGTTCTCCCGAAACAGATGAATAAAAAAACGGTTACACCGCCACCTTCGCTCCGCCCACCCGCGCGACCAGTTCGTCGGGCAGCTCATGATGGGAATGAGAGATAAAGCGTTCGAAATACGCTTCCTGCGCATCGAGAAACAACGCGCGCGTCACCCCTTGTATCAAGCGCGGCGCCGTATATTTCATGTTGCTGTTCGACGCCGACGATGGTCCGGCCGATAGCGTCGCGCCACGGGTGATCGTAAAGAGCTTCGACGCCCATGGCGCGCTGCCCGGCGTTTTTTCCTGGAATTCGCAGTAACGGCCCAGATACGGAAATTTCGCGAGCAGCGGCTTTGAAAGTTCGGCCGGCGGCGCGTAGCGCTCGCCCCACAGCGCGACGTAAGGCGCTATGCGATGAAGTTCCGGCCGCAGCGTCAGGTCCACCTCCAGCCCGGTGGAGGCAATGATGAAATCGAATTCAAGCAAGCGCTGGCCGGAGCGCACCAGCACCGCGCCGGCCGGCGTCGCCTCGACCGCATCCCATGGCGTGGCGGCCCGCAGCTGGAAACCGGGGAGCGCGATCGCACGCTTGAATGTCGGTTCCGGCGGCGGTTGGCTGATGTCGTACAACTGATGCATGTACGCCCATTTGGCGGCATCGGGCAAATCGATGTAATGGGCGAGATAGCCGGAAAACTCCATCCAGCGCCGCGGATTTGCCTGAGGCAAGGCGGGACGGCGGAAACACAGGCTGGCTTCCGTGGCGCCGTGTTCCAGAGCGGTCGCCGCGTTATCGAATGCCGCTGCGCCGGCGCCCAGGATGCCTACGCGCTTGCCCTTGAGCGCATCGAAATCGATGTCATCGTTGGAGTGCGCATACAGGCTGGACGGCAAGGATTCCCGGATGAAGGACGGCACCACGCGCGCGCCGCTGCCTTCGGCTCCCGACGACAGGATGACCGTGCGCGCCATGACATCTTGGGTGTTGCCGCCTTGTGCAACAGTGAGTTTGAAAATCGTATGCCGGCCCAGTTGCACCGGCTCGATAGCGATCACGTTCGCATTCGATTCCACCCGAATCCCGGTCACATCTTTATGCCAGTTCAGATAGCCTTGCCACACGGGGCGCGGAATGCGTTCGAGCGCGGCCCAACCGGCCGCGCCGTGCTGCGCCTCATACCACGCGCGGAAAGTCAGGCTGCCGATACCGAGATCGGGCCCGGTCAGGTCTTTCGGCGTGCGCAGCATGTTCATCCGCGCAAACGTCATCCACGGTCCCGCCAGTCCGAGTGGATTGCGGTCGAAGACGGTCACGCGATCGACCCGCTCGCGCTTTAAGCCGAAGGCAAGCGCCTGGCCGAATTGTCCGCCGCCCACCACTGCGCAGTCCAGGGTGCCCGCCGGCTGGCCCGGCAGATCGACTACCCATTGCTGATTCGGGTATGACAGGCAATCCAGGTCATGCCCAATGCGTGCGCGCAGAGCGGCCAATCCTTCACCCTTTTGGTCTTCTTCCCGCGGCGCGGAAATTTCCAACATCGTTGCGCCTGCCTTGCGTTGAATATCCATACAATCTTTCTTCATTAAACTGCTTGAAAGGAGCTGAGGAACTGTCTGGTCCGTTCGCTGCGGGGGTGCTCGAAAAGCTGCTCCGGCGTTCCGGCCTCGACAATCCTGCCGTTCTCCATGAAAACCACCCGGTCCGCGATCTCGCGCGCGAACCCGAGTTCGTGCGTGACCACCAGCATCGTCATCCCGTCTTCGGCCAACGCGCGCATGACGCGCAGCACTTCTCCCTTTAACTCGGGATCGAGTGCCGAAGTGACTTCGTCGAACAGCATCAGTTTCGGCTCCATCGCCAGCGCGCGCGCAATCGCAATCCGTTGCTGCTGGCCGCCCGACAGCGAATGCGGATAGCTTTTTTCCTTGGCCTCCAGCCCGACTTTTTTCAGCAACCGGCGCGCCTGTTCGATCGCCAGCTGCGGCGCGACGCCTTTGACCCGTATCGGCGCCTCCGTAATGTTTTGCAAGACGGTCATGTGCGGAAACAAATTGAACTGCTGGAACACCATGCCCAACTCACGCCGCAACACGTTCAGATGCTGCTCGGGCAATCTCATTCGCGATGCGGCGCCGGCCGGGCCGAAGCCGACCGGCTTGGAATCGAACACCACTTCGCCCGCTTCGAACGGCTCCAGAAAATTGATGCAGGAAAGCAGCGAACTTTTGCCGGAGCCGGACGGGCCGATGATCACCACCACCTCGCCGGCTTCGACGGCAAGATCGACACCGTGCAAGACCTCCACCTGGCCGTAGCTTTTATGCAGGTTCGTAATACGGAGAATGGGCTTGGCCATCAATGCATCCTGTAACGTTTTTCGAGCCACGCGTTGATGACCACCAGCGGCAGCGTAAGAATCAGGTAACCCAGCGCCACCCCGACAAACGGGCTGAAGCTGTTCGCTTTCCAGTTCATGAAATCGATGCCGGCGCGCAGCAGATCGGAGATCGCGATGGTCGAGACCAGCGAGGTATTCTTTATCAGGCTGATCAACTCATTCGTCATCGGCGGCAGCACGCGCCGCAATGCCTGGGGAAGGATAATGCGGCGCATCGCCATTGGGTAAGACATGCCGAGCGCTCGGGCGGCGCGCATTTGTCCCGGATCGATCGACACGATTCCCCCGCGCAAGATCTCGCTCATATACGCGCCGTTCGTCATGCCCAGCGCAATCACGCCGACCATCATCGCGCTTAACAGAATATGCGCCGAGGGCAGACCGTAATAGAGGAACAGCAGTGTCACCAGCACCGGAGTGGCGCGCATCAGCGTGACATAGCAAAACGCCGGCACCGCAAGATAGGGACGTGACGAAACCCGCGCCAGACCGCCGCAAATCCCCAACGCAAACCCCAGCAGCGCCGACAGCAGCGCAATGTTCGCGGTCACCAGCATGCCCTGCAGCAGTGACGGGACCGCTTCCCAAAAAATCGCTAAATCGAAATCCATGATCTCTTCAATGCAAAAGGAGTGGCAATGCCGCGACCGCGATGAGACGCTTTATGCGGTGCTGATTGACATGTTCTCAAGGCTGGCCTGTTCTCTGCTTCTCCTGCTAAAACTATCGCTTTGAATGACGCGCATTGCGCCCCACGGAATTCCCGATTACGGAATATCATTCCGTAATACGAGTTTCGTGCGTGATAATATAGCGGAATTAAATTCCGTTATCAATAAAAAATATGCCGGCCTCTTTCTCCGTTGAGCGCATTTTCGATGTGCTCGAAGTCCTGTCGGATGCGCCTGGCGGTCTGTCCGTGACCGAACTCGCGCATCGTCTCTCCATGCCGCAAAGCGCGACGCATCGGGCGCTGACGGCGCTGGTCTCGCGCGGCATCGTGATGCAACCCCAGACGGGGCGCGAGTACCGGCTCACATTGAGCTTGCCCAGTCTGGGCATCCGGTTTCTGTCCGGCTTGCGGATAAGCGATATTTTTCAGCCGGTGCTCGACGAGCTTGCGCGGCACAGCAAGGAGCACGTGCGGCTCGCGATCGGCAATCCGGACCATAGCCTGATATGGCTGTACAAGGCGCAGGGCGCCGACTCGGGTGTGCGTATCGATTCACGCTCGGGCCGTCCGGTCGAACTGCATTTGACGGCCGCCGGCAAGGCGTGGCTGGCCGCGCTGCCGTCGAAGGATGCGATCGCCATGGCGCAAGCCGGAGGACTGGGCAAGGAAAGCGGCGAACTTGGCGAACATGCGATACGCACAAAGAAGGAACTGCTGGCCGAACTGCAGGCCATCCGGGAGCGGGATATCGCGTATGAAATCGAGGAAGGCGTGCCAGGCGTGTCGGCGCTCGGCTGCGTGGTCTATGCGACCGTTGCGGCCGAACGGCGCATGGTAGGCGCGCTGTCGATCGCGGGGCCGACTTTCCGGATGAATCGGGAGCGCCTGGAAAGCTATGCCGACGCAATCAAGGCGGCAGCGGTAAAGCTGGAAAAGCTGTGGCCTTCCATTCAGTGGGCCGCTGCGGACGATAGTTTGTGATCCGGGCGGCGGTCAAAGCCGCGTAGATGCCCCCATAGACATTTTCTCCTGTTACACCAAGTTACGTTTGCTACAATGGCCCGTCAAACCACGGGATCAACCATTGTCCTACCAGGAGAAAAACCGCATGTTCCAATTCCTTTCTTTACGACCTCTACTTGCCTTGGCCATCGTCGGAATGGTCGGTAGCACACCGGCTTGTGCGGCAGATAAAGCACCCGTCACGGACAAGATGTCGCCCAACGGCACATTTGACATGCTGGAGGCCAACATTCAGAGCATTCAAAAGGCCCTCGCCGCCAAAAAAATCTCGTCCGAAGATCTGGTGAAATTTTATCTGGCCCGTATTGACAAGTACGACCAGCAAGGACCCAAACTCAATGCGGTCATCACGCTCAATCCCAAGGCGCTGGAAGAAGCGAAAGCCCTCGATACGGAAAGAAGAACCAAGGGTCCCAGAGGGCCTCTGCATGGCATCCCTGTTGTTTTGAAGGATAACTACGACACCTTCGATATGCCGACTTCCGGCGGCAACAAGGCGATGGCAAACAGCCAGCCCGCTAAGGATGCGTTTCTCGCCAAAAAATTGCGCGATGCAGGCGCGATTATCATCGCCAAAACCAATTTGCATGAGCTGGCCCGCGCCGGCACGACGATGAGTTCCCGCGGCGGGCAAACCCTGAACCCGTACGACCTGACGAGGACTCCCGGCGGTTCGAGCGGCGGCACCGCCGATGCCGTGGCCGCTAACTTCGCGGTGGCGGGCATGGGATCGGACACGGTCAACTCGGTGCGCTCGCCGGCGTCCGCCGTCAACCTGGTCGGCTTCCGGCCGACTTATGGACTGTTAAGCCGCAGCGGAATCATTCCTGCCGCATTGACTCAGGACATGGCCGGCCCCCTTACGCGCTCTGTCGCCGATGCGGCAGTGATGTTGAATGTATTGGCGGGGGTCGATCCCACGGACGCGATTACCGCGGCTGCACGAGGCCATATCGCTGCGGACTACACTGCATTTCTGAAGAAAAACGGGCTGAAGGGCAAGCGCTTGGGCGTGGTGCAGGCCATTGTCGGTACCGATCCCGAAGTCAACAAAGTCTTTAATAAAGCGCTGGACGATCTGAAAGCGCAAGGCGCGGAGATTATCTATATTCAGGACCCAAACTTCGACGCCGGAAAAATTTCAAAAGAGTGCGACGTGCAGGTTTATGAAAGCAATCCGAATCTGGATGACTACTTCAAAACGCTTGGGCCAAACGCGCCGATCCATAGCAGCGCAGAGCTGATCGCAACCGGCACATTGGATAAATCGATTCAGAAGCTGATGAACGATTCTCAGGCGCTGATGCCGAATAATTTGAGCGACCCTAATTACAAGAAAGCACTGGAGAACGGAGCCGCGCTAAGAGTACTGGTCAAGAAAACCATGGATGACAACAAGCTGGATGCCATGATTTATCCACATCAGCAGGTACTGGTTGCCAAGATCGCCGACGGCGGACAACCCGGTCGCAACGGCATCCTTGCATCGATTGCTCAAACGCCTGCCATTACCGTTCCCGGTGGCTTCTCGACGCCGAATGCCGATGCCGCGCTGGGGGTTCCTGTTGGAATTGAATTCATGGGTCGTCAATGGAGTGAGCCGAAGCTGATTGAAATTGCTTATGCTTATGAACAAGCCACAAAGCACCGTCGCCTTCCAACGCTGACGCCTTAAGCGGCAGGTTTGTCCACCGCACAGGCTTCCCTCCAGGAGCCGTGCAAACATCTAGCCCAACCCCAGAGGTTGGGCTAATGCTTTCTGAATCGGCATAAACAACTCCCGTTTAACACACTCACGATCGGCTTCCCGGATACGGCGAACCCGATAAATTTTTAGCGAGCATCTAAGTGAGCGCTAAGTATTCGACATCACAATATTCCACAGTCAGTAGCCATCCCCAACTCAAATTAAGGATCGCAAATGCAACCGTCCATTGTTTTTATCAAGAATACCGGCTTGCTCGTTTCGGACCTGCCGGCAGCCGGCGGCGGCGCCTGGATGCTCAACAAGGTGCCGCAGATTTCGCTCATTTTCTGGATCATCAAAATCCTGTCGACCACCGTAGGCGAAACGGGCGCCGACTATCTTGCGATTAACGTCGGCCTTGGAACGGCCGTTACCGGCGCCATCATGACGGCTCTTTTAATATCGGCGTTGGTATTGCAATTTCGAATGAACCGCTATGTGCCGTGGATTTACTGGATGACCGTGGTGCTGTTGAGCGTAGCCGGCACGCAGATAACCGATGCGCTGACCGACGGCCTGAATGTCAGTCTTTACGCCAGCACCGCCACTTTCAGCCTGATGCTGGCCGCGCTCTTTGCGATCTGGTACCGGAGCGAACATACTCTCTCGATCAAAAGCATCGTCACCCATCGGCGCGAGCTTTTCTATTGGGCTGCGATTCTGCTCACCTTTGCCTTGGGTACCGCTGCCGGCGATCTGACGAGCGAGGCGCTTGGCCTGGGCTTCAGGCTGGGCGTGTTGGCATTCGGCGTGCTGATTGCCGCCGCCGCGCTGGCGTATCGTCTTGGCGCAAGTCCCGTGCTGACGTTCTGGCTCACCTATATTTTGACTCGCCCGCTGGGCGCGTGTCTCGGCGATTGGCTGTCGCAATCCAGGGAGTACGGCGGTCTGGGATGGGGCACGATCATAACAAGCGTTGTATTCCTCGTCGTCATTATTGCGCTGGTGGTGTGGCTAAGCCAGTCAGGCAAGCGCCAGCGGAAAGCCACAGGTGCATTGTTTGTCCGGGTGAAGTAAGCAGTCAAGCAAACTGCCGATGGAGGCGAACAAAGGTAGCAACCCAACACAGCGCGCATTGTTGGCAGCAGCCGGTGCGCCGCATGATGTCCTACATGAGAAAGCGCCCTACTTCCCATATTGCTCAAGCGATACATTCGTTATGATCAACTCATCCATTCAACGCCACGGCGTGAGTGGAAACGGTTCAACCATCCCATAAGGAGAGAATATGAACAAGGATCAAGTTAAAGGCGCAGTGAAAGAAGCTGCCGGTACCGTACAACGCAAGGCCGGTGAAATCACTGGCAGCAAAGAACAACAACTGAAGGGCTCGGCCCGCGAAATTGAAGGCACCTTGCAAAAAGGTTATGGCGACGTAAAAGAAGCCGTTAAAAACGACGCCAACAAGCGTTGATACCGAATTGATGGCATCGGTCACTTTCCAGATAGCTCTGGACTGATGATGTCATACGATTGCGAAGGCTCGCTTTGGCGAGCTTTTTCACTTGACGTAGCCGGTTATCTTTCAAAATGCCCTGGATGTCATCGGGCTTAAACAATAAAAAGGACTACCATGGAACACGGAATTCTTGCTTGGCTGATTATTGGCGCAATTGCGGGCTGGCTCGCCGGCGTATTGGTTAAAGGCGGCGGCTTTGGCGTCCTGATCGATATCGTGATCGGTATCGTTGGAGCGTTTATCGGCGGTTGGCTTGCGGGTGTACTCGGCATCGGTATCGGCGGCGGCATGATCGCGTCGATCATCACCGCGACCTTGGGCGCTGTGGTCTTGCTGTTTTTATTGCGGCTTATCCGGCGCGCATAGCGACTAAAAATTGAAACAAAAAAGGCGGCGAACCATTCGCCGCCTTTTTTATTCGTCAGCGTTTTTGAATACCTGCCCGAACGCCCTCCATATCGGCCCTGACATAGGGAACCCCCAGCCCGAGCGAGCCGTCAATCGCATCAACGCTTGACAGGCTTGCAAGCCAGGCGTATAAAACCATTTACTTATAAAACTAAATGGTTATATATGCAAACCGACTCTCTCAGCGCCGTCTTCTCCGCACTCGCCGACCCGACAAGGCGCGCCATCCTGGCTCGGCTTGGGACGGGCGACCTCAACGTGACGGAACTCGGCCAACCTTTCAACATGAGCCAGCCGGCGATCTCGAAACATCTCAAGGTTCTCGAAAGCGCCGGCTTGATCAGCCGCGGGCGGGCGGCGCAGTCGCGGCCGTGCCGGCTCGAAGCGGCGCCGCTCAAGGAGGCGGCCGCGTGGGTCGAAAAATATCGCCATTTCTGGGAGCAGAGCTTTGAGCGGCTTGACGGCTATCTGATGGAACTTCAATCACAGGAGACTCACATGAACCAAGCAAATGACATTGCCGCGAATGCGGAGCGGGAACTGCTGATCACACGCATTTTCAAGGCGCCGCGCGCACTGGTCTTCAAGGCCTGGATCACACCCGAGCATCTGGCGCACTGGTCGGGCCCGCACGGCTTCACCACGCCGCACTATTCGATGGACCCGCGGCCGGGCGGCGCCTACCGCGCCTGTTTGCGCGCTCCCGATGGCGCCGAGCATTGGGTGCAAGGCGTCTACCGCGAAATCGTCGAGCCGGAGCGGCTGGTCTTCACTCATGCGTGGGAAGATGCGGCCGGCAAGCCGGGCAACGAGACCCTCGTGACCGTGACCTTCGCCGACAATGCCGGGCAGACGATAATGACCTTCCATCAGGCCCGGTTCGAATCGGTGGAATCGCGCGACGGGCATCGCGGCGGATGGACCGGCAGCTTCGAGCGCCTCGACGCCTATTTGGCGGAGGTCGGCAAATGAAGCTCTACTACTGCGAAACGCTGAACCCGCGGAAGGCCTGCGCAGTTGCGCGCTACTTGAATTCGCCGGTGGAATTCATCCGCGTCAACCTGGCCAAAGGCGAGCACAAGACGCCCGAGTTCCTCGCGATCAATCCGAACGGAAAAGTCCCCGTGCTGCAGGATGGGGACATGACGCTGTGGGAGGCTAACGCGATCATGTGCCATCTGTCCAACGCGGCGGACGCCCATCTGTGGCCGCAGGATGCGCCGCGCCAGGTCGAGATCATGCGCTGGCTTAGCTGGGATGCGCACCACTTCACGCGCCACGCCGGCACGCTCTACTTCGAGAACATCATCAAGCCGATGATCGGCATGGGCGAACCGGTTGCGGCGGCGGTGGACAGCGCCACCGCATTTTTCAGGACCAATGCGGCGATACTTGATGCGCACCTCGGCAAGCGGAAATTCCTGGTCGGCGATGCGCTGACGATAGCGGACTTCGCGACGGCGGTCACGCTACCGTATGCCGATGCAGCGAAAATACCGCTCGACGAATTCCCGGCAATCCGGCGCTGGCACGCGCGCTTGCAGGAATTGCCTGCATGGCGAGAACCGTTCCCTGCATAAACCACACGATCCGGGGGTCAGGTCTGATACAGGAAGCAACAGAGATTAGACAATCGAACCCGGGAACATGTGGTCCGGCTGGAATATCCGATCAGGGCGCCAAGCCAGCCCGCGTAGATCGCAATAACCAACGGGCAGTGCGTCCTACGCGCGCTGCCCACGGTTCTCTATTGTTTTTGAAAAACTAATGCTAGTCTTGCCGATATGCATTCCGAAGCCAAAGACAATATTGTAACGATTGCTGCAATTGGCCTCGTAGACTACTACGCCTTCGCCGATATCGCGCACCATGCCTTTGGTCTTGGTGCCGGATGCTTGGCACTTGGCGGCCGGAGCAACTCGTTGTCTGATAAAAGCAGGGAGCGAAAATGTTCACAAAATATCAAAATTTATGGGATTTCATACGGCAGTCGATCACGAAAGAAAACAACCTGCCGTCCTTGACGCGACGTGAATTCGGAGAAACCCTCTTCAAGGCTACGAGTCTCCTGCTGCTTCCCGTTTCAAGTGTTGCGGAAGCCGAGGAAATCGACACTGAGTTCGACGTCGTCGTACAACAGGATGTCATGGTGGTGATGCGCGATGGCGTCAGGCTTGCCACAGACATCTATTATCCGGCACGCGATGGCAAGCCGGTGGCACAAAAATTTCCGTCATTCTCGAACGCACGCCCTATAACAAAACTGCGTTCAGCCGCTCGGAAATCACGTCAACGAACTACTTCCCCAAAAGTCGCGCGGAGGTGGCTGCATTCTTCGTACGCCGCGGGTACGTCCTTATTTACCAAGACTGCCGCGGCCGCTATCAATCGGAAGGCGCATTCGTCAAATACCTGAGCGACGGCACGGATGGTTATGACACCTGCGCCTGGATCGTTCAGCAAGCTTGGTCGAATGGCCGCATCGGCACCATGGGGCTCTCCTATGCTGCCCATACCCAAGGCGCCCTGGCCAGCGCCAACGCACCAGGGGTAAAGGCGATGTATCTCGATGCCGGCGGATTCTCGAACGCCTACCAAGGCGGCATCCGTCAAGGCGGCGCTTTCGAACTCAAACAGGCCACCTGGGCATACAGCGAAGCACTGGAAAGCCTGAAGGTGCGACAGGATCCGGCAAAATTGGCTGCCATGAAGGCCGTCGACATCAAGGACTGGTTTCGCCACATGCCCTGGCACCGGGGCGCGTCACCGTTGAGTATGTCGCCCGAATATGAAGAGTATTTTTTTGACCAGTGGGAACATGGCGCCTTCGACGGCTACTGGAAGCAGCAGGGGATTTATGGCGCGGGTTTCTATGATCAGTATAGCGATGCCGCCATGGTCCATATGTCGTCTTGGTACGACCCTTACCCGCGCACAGCCACCGAGAACTACATGGCGCTCTCCCGCCGCAAGCAAGGGCCGGTGCGCCTGATATTGGGCCCCTGGACGCATGGCGACCGTCAACTCACGTATGCGGGAGATGTCGATTTTGGCCCGCGGGCCATCTTTGACGGCAATGTCGAAACAGATTTTCTCGCCATGCGCCTACGCTGGTTTGATCGTTGGCTTAAGGAAATCAAGAACGGCGTGGATACCGAACCTACCGTGCGCTTATTCATTATGGGTGGCGGCAGCGGGCGCAAGAATCCCGAGGGCAGAATGGATCACGGCGGTCGCTGGCGTGCCGAAAAAGATTGGCCTATTCCCGATACGCGTTGGACCCCTTACTATTTTCACCGTAACGGCTTGTTATCCCACGATAAACCAGATGTGTCGTCCAACTGGCGCGAATATGATTACGATCCCCGCAATCCGGTGCCGACGATCGGTGGTTCCATCACGTCCGGCAAACCGGTCATGGTGGGCGGCGCCTTCGACCAGCGGGAGGGACCGCAATTCTTTGGCTCCAAAGCTCCTTACCTCCCTTTGGCTGAACGGCATGATGTGTTGGTTTTCCAAACGCCGCCGCTCTTGGAGGACGTGGAAGTTACCGGCCCGATCACGGTCCATCTATGGATCTCGTCTAATTGCCTGGACACCGATTTCACTGCCAAACTGATCGACGTGTACCCGCCGAATCCCGATTATCCGAATGGCTACGCGATGAATCTGACCGATGGAATATTAAGAGTCCGTTACAGGGATTCGTGGGAAAAACCGGCCCTCATGACGCCGGGAAAAATTTATCTCATCAGTATCGACGCTTTCCCGACCAGTAATTTGTTTCAACGGGGACACCGTATCAGGATCGACATTTCAAGCAGCAATTTTCCTCACTTCGATCTCAATCCAAATACCGGCGAACCGGAGGGACGGGCACTTGCTGCCAAGGTGGCCACTAACCGAATATACTTGAATGACACCTACCCTTCTCATGTGGTGCTGGCAATCATCCCGCCGCGAAAATTAAATTCACAAGCATTCAGGTCCCAGCACTAGTCGCCCCTGAAATACCTTGCACTCTCAATAACGGCGGGGGTTTCAAGGTTAAAGGCACTGTTAGCTTCTCCCGTGGTTCTGGCCGTGGGAATCGGTGTAAAAACCGTGATCGAGGCAGTGAGAGAGCGGTCAACGACTTGACCTTGCCCCTGTTTTCCGCATCCCATAGCCAAGCCGACTATGGGACTATGGGAATGATCCATCGAATCCGGCAACCGGAAACCCCGCTAGTACCGTCCGCCGTTGATGAATCGGGCAATGCCACCGGCGACCTCCGTTTCCTGCTCGACAAAGCCATGCGGCGCGCTGCCCGAACAGGCTTCAAGACTCGGTCGCATGCCGGGCTCGATGGGGCCGCCGGTGACGGTAACAACCTGCTCGCGCACGCTATGGACCCGCGCCATGATGTTGCGCATGGATGTCGGTGGCGAGCGCAGGCAGTTGTCGGCGGCATGTCCGATCACCAGCAATGGCAGCTTGATCGCTTCCAGATTCAGATTGAATACTGTGTGCGCGATCCATCGCTTGCGCGCGGCGGTATCGCCCGACATCAGCGCTGATGTCAGCACCAGGCCGTCGGGCGCGGAAGACCCCGACAGTCGCGTAGCGACGTTCACGGCAGAAATGGTGCCCCGGCTGGTGCCCACCAGCCAGATCGCCGCGCCGGTACGACTGCGCACATCGGCGATCACCTTACCCAGATCGTCCGCATGCTGCGACGCTATCCGAAATCCCGCCAATCCGTCATCGCCGGGCATATCGGACGGAGCATCGACCAGTGCAGTAACAAAGCCGGCGTCGCGAAACGCCGGCAACATGCGCACCAGCGAATTACCCCTCAGCGCGCGCGGGCAACCCTTGTCGTCAAGATTCAGATGCCCGCCGCCTCCTGCCAGCAGCACCAGCGCAATCCGTGCGCCCTGCACAGACGTGAATGCGTAGCGGGTCGTGGTGTCATTGTGGGTGGAGATCGTTACGACTTCGCCGCAACGGTTGGATGATGGAGAATTGGTCGTCGATTGAGCAAAGGATTCCCTGATTGCCGGAATCAGGAGCAGCCAGACGAATATCAGGAAGCGTATCGGCAAAGAATCACCCTCATTCAGAGATTGGGAAGCTTTCGTTCTGCCATTGAACTACACCTGCATGACGGGCATTTTACGCACGTTTTATGGGGTTCGGCAAACTGTGGGAATGATCAGTGGGAGTAGTCAATAGCAGAACGAAAGTTTCCCAAGCTCTGAATGAGGGTCGGAGGCCACATTGAACCGCTACGGATTCCATCCCCCAATAGATGTTCTTTCCATCTCCCATCACCGGTGGTTCGATTTAAGGGATCGACCGGTAACGGCACCAGTCTGGTTGCCTGCAGTCCGTTCGAATCCCGCAGCTCTTCCCACGGTCCGAGCGACGCAAGCAGCTGACAGCTTCATTTTTTATTATAAGAAAGTGGATTCCGTTAGCTGCTTCCCCCATTCGGGTTCGCAGGCGGGAAATTCAAAACCATATCCCGATCGAACCCGTTGCTCGCTTGCCGGTTTGGATGGAGAGTGAGCACAGTGGGACAACATCCGGTTCGGTTAAACAAGTGATCCAACACCGCCAGTAATTTATTCCACATCGCCATGGCGATAGTGTCCCTGGCGGCATTGATCCAGATTCAAATGCTGGAATCCCCACCGGCCTGCCATAAGTGGCTAAAAAAGGTCTCAAACTTTTCATCGTTTGTAGCGTGTGCTGAACTAACAAAGCACATAAATAACGCAGCTCTACAAAAAAGCCCTCATAGATTTGCGTCCTAACGCAGCATTAACCGATGTGCTCGCGAATCCAAATTGAATGAATAGTTAATGATCATTGTGCTTGGATTCGGGGAAGAATTTTTCGATCACTAGGACAGCAGCTACTGCAACACCAGCTGCGGACATCGTAAAAATCACCTGAATGAATATATAAAAGGACGCGCCTCCACCTATGTATGGGCGGTTGGAATCGATATAGCCAAGTACGAAAAAGGTACCTAGCAGTGGAACGACAATAGAAACAAGCCAGCTTCGCATCAGGAAATGTAACAGGCCTCCGGCGAAGAAGGAAACGATCACAGCAGAAAGTTCTGGGTCTTCCATTTTCTTTAACGCTTGGTTAACCGGCACCCTCGCGTGTCCGATTTCAATTGAATGTTAGGCGGGCACATAAAATCCCCACACATTTGCGGATACCTCTGTAGCAGCGAACCGAAGCAGTTCTCCATTGTTTTCTGTCTCGTATAACCTGAATCTGTGAAGTTGCCCAGGGTATGCATGATGTGCGAGCTCAACCGCTGGCGCATCAACTAACTGCCATTTTCCACCCCAAATGTTGGTACCGTTGATAAGCATAGGTTCACCTTCCTGCACAATATTCATTCCTGTTCATTCGTTTCACGATTCCCTCCACCAATGCAGGCGGCTGGCTGCGCCCCGCAATATTGCTGCGGCTGCTCATAATAAGCCTGCTACGCCGGCTGTGGCGGGTAATAGGCTTGTGGCTGAACCTCATAGTACGCATACGGCTGGGGCTGGTAATACGGTTGTGGTGCCGCATACCTTGACTGCAAGTTGGCAATGAGCGACCCGATTACTGCCGCACCGAGAATCCCGGCCGCAATGGCAACGCCGTTTCCGCGATTGCGATGATCGTCTGCGAGGGCTGCGGTCGAAACCGACGCCGTGAGAACACCAGCGATAACCAATGATGAAATAATTTCATTGCCAGCCATGATGAGATCCTATTCAAATGTAAAGCGTTTAGTCCACGCAACAATTTAATGTAAGCCCCTTCTCACTTTCCTGGCCTGATTGAATCAACTCGTTACATATCTTACGATTTATACAGTTCATGCAATGGCATCACAAGCGACAGGGGAAGCATCGTCATCCGGTCCTTGCAACCTTTGCCCTCTCTGATCGTAATCTCCCTTCGTTAGAAATCCAAATCCTTGATCCTCAACTGAGCGCACTCCATTAACCGCATGCCAGTTCCATACAATATCGCCAGGATCAGTACAGCGATCACGATGGGTATTATTCACACTGATTTTCTAACCGCTTCGATTCAATTATGGTCGGCTTGAAAATTTTATTCGAAACATGCGATGGGCATAGCTGAGATGAAAGGTCCGCACTATGAGTTAGACGTGGCGAGCGCAGGTGCTTGGTGTATGGGATCCCCATAAATATGGGATGCAGTCCAGCCAGTTTTGTGGATGACCGCTGCATGACGTCCATATAAATATTCGCAACGAATAATGCGTCCTCCGATCCTCTCATCGGTTGTATCAAAGCTCCTGACGTACCGGTGAACGTCACAGTAATTCAAGCAGTTACCTGGCTCACTCGCAAAGTGGGCCATTTTTTATGGCAAGTCGATGGGAATTCCAGCGTTGGAACCTGGATCAATGCCTCCAGGGGCACCATCACCATGACGATGTGGAATAAATTAATGGCAGTGTTGGATCAACTGTTTAACCGAACCGGATGCTGTTCCACTATGCGTACTATCCATCCAAACTGGCAAGCGGGCAACGGGTTCGATCGGGATATGTTTTGCATTTCCCTCCTGCGAAACCAAAATGGGTGAAGCAGCTAACTGATTCCACTTTCTTATAATAAAAAAACGAAGCTGTTAGCTGCTTCGGTAGCTCTGGCAATGGGAATTGGTGTAAAAACCGTGTTCGGGCAGTAGGAGAGCGGTCGAGGATTTGACCGTGGGAAGAACTGCGGGAGTGGAATGAATGAGGCCAGACTGGTGCCGATACCGGTCGATCCCCTTAATCAAACCAGTGGCATTTGCAATTGGTGAGGACCGCATTCGGGGACGGGGTCCGTTGTGCTTGCGACTGTGACGGACCTTCGTCTGGAGCTTGGGAAGCTTTCGTTCTACCATTGAACTACACCCGCGTGAGCAGCATTTTACGTGACATTCCAACTGTTCTCAAATAGTGAGGGAGCGTTCGGCTTCCTTGTTGGCGGACGCTCGTCATGGTCCTGATTCGTGGTTCTGCCCAGTGGCCGCATTGGCTGAGAAGCTCCCCAAATGCAGCGCTTTTTCGCGTCAAAGCGCTTCGTGCGTGGGCACCTGAGACACTCGCTTGAGCGAGACTGGCGGGACCAGCATCGCGGTGAGCAGCATAACGACCGAGATCACGAACATGGCTAGAAATGTGATGTGCAGTGATTGATGTAATGCGAGCCGCACAACCGAATTCTGAATAACTCCATGAGCTTGACCATCGAGAAGCTGCTTGATCTGGTCAGCCGTGATCGCTACGGCGCTTTTCGTATGCGCAAGGCCGTAGTTGAGCACCGCGCCGAACAGCGTCGCGCCGAGCGTGTTGCCAAGATTGCGCGAGAACAGGTTCGATGCCGTACCACTGCCACGCTGAGCGGGAGCGACGATCTCCTGGATGAGTACCATCGAACTGACACTGGTAATCCCCATTCCAAGACCCATGATCAGCGAACCTAATCCGGCAAGCACCGCCGTGCTATCGGGCGTCAGCAGTGCAAAGACGATTGCGCCGAGCGGCACTATACCGCTGCCGAACACAAGGAGCTGCCTCAGTCCGAAGCGATGAAGCGATTTCGCCGACACTGTCGCACCGAGCGGCCAGCCGACCATCATCATCGTGAGCGCGAGGCCGGCAACGACCGGCGTACCTTGCAGCACGCCCTGCACATACATCGGCAAAAACGTCGTCAACCCCATCATCGCCATGCCCAAAAGCACAGTGACGCAATTCGAAGCGGCAATCGGTCGCTGGCCCCATACGTTGAACGACATCATCGGATCGACTGCGCGCCTCTCCTGGAGCACGAACAGCAGCGCACACACGCAGAACACGCCCGACTCGAACAATGCGTGCGACGTGTTGGAAGTACCCGCATCGGTCAGTGCCATCATCAGCGAACCGATCGCAGCGGTGAACAGTACGGCGCCCGCAATATCGAGCGAAGGGCGTTCGTGCCTGTCCTTTTCGTGCAGAAACGCCATAAAACCAACGGCGGACGCGAGTCCGATCGGCACATTGAGCCAGAAGATCCATGCCCACGACATGTCGCGGATAATCAAGCCGCCAACCATCGGGCCGAGCACGGCGGAAATCGCCCAAACGCTCGCGAGATAGCCCTGAACCTTTCCGCGTTCCCGAGCAGGATAGAGATCCGCGACGATCGTCATCGAGACGGGCTGAATGGCGCCTGCACCTACACCCTGTATGAGGCGGAAGACGATCATTGCGGGCATCGACCACGCGAAGCCGGCAAGTACCGAGCCTACCAGGAAGATCGAGATGCCCGCGAGCATCACCGGCTTGCGTCCATAGAGGTCGGCAAGTTTGCCGAAGACGACCGTCATTGCGGTCTGAGCGAGAAGAAACGACGAAAAGACCCAGCTATAAAGATGGAGCCCTCCAAGTTGCGTGACGATTTGCGGCATCGCGGTCGCGACGATGGTCGCCTCAAGAGCGACCATCACCATAGAGGCCATTACAGAAGCGATGACGAGAGAACGAGTTGACTTGTGATTTGTAGACATGGGACCGGTATGAAGGAAACTGCGGCGGTCTATACCGCCGCCGCAGTTTGATAGATATTTGTTGCCGCATTATGCCGTATCCGTGCGGAACACGCCTTCGACGGATTCACTGCTACGCGCGGCGCTGAAAGCCTTGCAGGTCCCACTACTCTTGCTTGAGGCGTATTCGCGAAGGCAGCGATGGCCGATTCCAACCGAATCTGGAGGTTGTCCAACAACGGACATTTGAGGCGAGAAGATCACCAGCATGACCGACCGCTCCGGCCGAACATTCACTTTAAAATTTTATGCTCTCAGGATGGGCGACCCGCTCGCCGAACCGGAATCGCCCCATAGCTGGAATCTCGGCCACCCCTCAACGACAACGAGCGCTTGGCAAATAACCTATTCATCTACCAGTTGGCATAATTGCCTACCGTCGATGGCGGATGGAGAGTATTGCATTCAGGGATGGAATCCGTTGTGCTTGCGGATGTGACGAACCCTCGTCCAGAGCTTGGGAAGCTTTCGTTCTACCATTGAACTACACCCGCATGAGGGGCATTTTACGTGGGATTTACAGGGTTCGGCAAATCAGAAGGAACGTGAGTGGGGACAGTAACGGTGTGACTGCATTCATTCGTCGC